>DASZLF010000090.1:0-236622 GCA_035552555.1 Occallatibacter sp. | reverse complement strand
AACTCGTCCCGCACACTCGGAGGCAGAAGATAAGCCTGATCCGGACTGTAAACCTTGAATCGCGACATACCTATCTTGTCGCCCAACGCGGTTGTGAATTACAAGTACCTTGTGTAGTTCTCACGCAGACACTAAAGCCCGCATCCTTATTGGGCTGTCTTCGGCACGACTGAAGTCATGCCCTTACGCGTTTCATTCTAAGCGCGCCGCGAATTGGCGGTCGCCGGGGATAGTTAACGGAATGATATCTTGAACCGATATGAGTTCCCCAACCGCAAACGTGCTGGGTGAAATCGGCCTGGTGGCGCCGTTGAGCGAATTGGCCGCGAAGACGTGGGACGTGATCATCGTGGGCGCCGGCCACAACGGCCTGGCATGCGCAGCCTACCTGGCGCGCGCGGGACAGCGGGTACTGGCGATCGAGGGCCGGGCGCGCGTGGGCGGAGCATGCACCATCGAGGAACCGTTCCCCGGTGTACGCATGTCGCCCTGCGCGTATCTTGCCGGACTTCTGCATCCACTGGTGGTGGAAGAATTGGAATTGCCGCGGCGCGGGTTCAACTGGACCCCGGCGGTGAACGGGCTATTCGTGCCATTTCTCGATGGCTCCAGCGTGCAGCTCTGGGATGACGATGAGCACTGCGCGGCCGAGGTGCGCGCGCTCGCGCCCGGAGATGTGCCTGGCTGGCAGGAGATGAACGACGTGATTCGCCGGCTGCGCGATGCGCTGCGTCCGGCCGGAGTGGGCGACCTGTGGCTGAATGAAGCGCCCACACGCGAGGAGATTGAAGATCGCCTGGGCAAGGACAATGAGGCGCGCGCGCTTTTGTTCGACTGGTCCATGGCGGAGTTTGTGGAGAAATACCTGGAGGATGAGCGGCTACAGGTTGCTTATCTCGGCCAAGGCGTGATCGGCACAAATGCCAGCCCGTTCGACAAGGGCACTGCGTCCATTCGCTTCCATCATGCATCGGGACGGCTGGGCGGCATGCCGGGGATGTGGGGCTATGTGCGTGGCGGCATGGGCATGGTGTCGTTTTATTTTTGCGATGCGGCGCGCGAAGCGGGAGCCACGGTGATTTCGGGCGTGCCGGTGGCTGAAATTCTTCCCGGCGAAGGCGTGCGGCTGGAGAGCGGCGAAAAGATTGCGGCGAGAACGATTATTTCAAATGCCGATCCGCGAAAAACGCTGCAGATGCTGGGGGCCGCGGCCGATCCCGCGTGGCGCGCGCAGATTGAGAAGGTGCCGATCGAGGGCTGCACGGTGAAGCTCAACGTGCATCTGCGCGAGCTGCCTGACTTCACTGCACGCCCGGGCATCAACGAGCCGCACCATTATGGGCAGATCAATGCGCCACTTACAAAGGACGAGTGGAAGCAGGGGTATGCGGCGGCGCGACGAGGCGAGTTGCCGGAACATTTGTGGTGCGAGTTGTACTTTCAAAGCGTGCACGATGGCTCCGTTGCGCCAGCGGGAACCCAGACCATGAGCGTTTTCGCGCAGTATGTTCCGTATGCGTTTGCGCGCGGCGACTGGGACAGCCGGCGCGGAGAAGTGCGAGCGCTGGCGCTGAAATCGCTGTCGCGATTCTGCTCGAACATCGATTCCGCGGTGATCGACGCGCAGGTGCTCGGCCCGCCGGATATCGAAAAGAAGGTGGGGCTGACCGGCGGTCATATTTTTCAGGGGGAATGCCTGCCGCCGTATATGTGGGCCAATCGCCTGACTGCGCGCACGCCCATGGCGGGGTTTTATCTGTGCGGCGCATGCACGCATCCTGGGGGCAGCGTGATCGGCGTGAACGGCCGCAATGCAGCGATGGCGGTACTGAAGGATATCGGAGCGATTTAGCTTTTCTCCCCCTTCGCGCTCTGCTATGCTCCGCCGTACATGGCCCAGATCCCCGCGCTCAGACGAGGAATTCGGTTTCGCGATCTTGTGCTGTTCTACGTGGTGAGCGGACTGAGCGTGCGCTGGACCGCGATGGCAGCGGCGGCAGGACCGAGCATCCTGGTGGTGTGGATTGCGGCACTTGCGTGTTTTTTTGTCCCTCTGGCCGCAAGCGTGATGGAGCTGTCATCGCGCCATCCGGAAGAGGGCGGAATCTACGTGTGGACGCGCGAGGCGTTCGGCGATGCGTCAGGATTTCTGGCCGCGTGGACCTATTGCATGAGCAATCTCCCTTACTTTCCGGGAGTGCTCTACTTTGGCGCGGCTTCGATGCTGTTCGCGTTTGGAGCGCGTGGGCAGGCGCTGACCGCAAGCCCGATTTACTACGTTGCGTTTGCGGTCGCATGGCTGGCGATGATTACGCTGGTAAATATTCGCGGCGTAAATGTGGGCAAATGGCTGAACAATGTGAGCGCATTCGGCAGCATTGTTCCATTGCTGGTCCTGCTTTTTCTGGCGGCAGCATCGTTTGCGCGTTTTGGAGCAGCGACTCACTTCACCAGCGCAACGCTGATGCCGCATTTCACGCTGGGGAACGCGATGTTCTGGTCGGGAGTGTTCTTCGCCTTCGGCGGTGTGGAAGCGGGATCGGCGATGGGCGATGAGATCGAAAATCCGCGGCGAATTATTCCCTGGGCAATCCTGGTGGGCGGCATCATTCTGGCTACCGGCTATATCGGAGGGACGGCCGCGCTGCTGGTGGCGTTGCCGAGCTCAGCGGTTGGCGGGCCCGACGGATTTGTGAATTGCATTGCGGTGCTGAGTGCGCGCCTGCATCTGGGCTGGCTGCTGGCGCCCATCGCCATGCTTGTCGGGCTGAACGCGGTGGGCAGTGCGGCGGCCTATCTTTCATCCACTTCGCGGCTGCCGTTTGTGGCTGGTATCGATCATTATCTGCCGGCGGTCTTCGGACGCATTCATGCACGCTATCGCACGCCGTGGGTGGCGATTGCGGTGTATGGACTGGCGGGTTGCGTGGTGGCGGTGCTGGGACAGGCAGGCACCACGGTGCGCGGCGCGTACGACGTGCTGGTGAGCATGGCGATCATCGCGTACTTCATCCCTTATCTGTTTTTGTTTGGGGCGATGATCCGGCTGCAGAATCGGCCGGTGGGGCCGGAAGTGCGGCGCGTGCCGGGTGGAAAACCGGTTGCGATTGCGCTGGCGTCGATTGGACTGGCGAGCACGGCGATGACGATTGTGCTGTCGGTGATTCCGGCCGGAGAGGAAACCAATAAGCTGCTCGCGGTGATCAAGGTAGTGGGTGGAACGGCGGTGCTGATAGGCGCGGGCGTGGCGGTGTTTCTTTTGGAGCGCTATCGAGCGAGGCAAGCCCAGGTCGTGGTGAAGTGACACAGAGGGACGAGCCGAGGGGGATCGGGATCAAGGCGTCACTTCCCTTCCCCCGATAAAGACACGCGGGCGCGCGGGCGCGGCGATGAAGTAGGCGAGCTCGCGATAATCACTGAATTCGTGGATGAGGAAGTCGGCCTGCTTGCCAGGTTGGAGCGATCCGATCTGCGTGCCCAAGCCGAGCGAGTACGCCGCGTTGATGGTGGCCGCGATGAGCGCTTCAGCGGGCGAAAGGCCCATCTGCAGGCAAGAGAGCGAGAGCAGGAAGGGCATGGACGGGACCGGCGAGGAACCGGGATTGAAGTCGGTGGCGACGACGATGGCGAGTCCCAGCTCAATCATCTTGCGGGCGGGCGGATATTGATTGCGGCCGAGGGCGAAGACGGAGCCGGGAAGGAGAACCGGTTGCGTACCGGCGGCTTTGAGCTGAAGTAGCGTCTCGTCGGTGACGGTTTCAAGGTGATCGGCGGTAGCGGCGCCGAGTTCGGCAGCGAGAGACGCGCCGGTACCGGGACGGAACTGTTCGGCATGAATGCGGATACCGAGGCCGTGTTTCCTGGCGCTGGAGAGCACGGTGCGCGTTTCGTCGATGGTGAAGGCGTGGTCGTCGCAGAAAGCGTCGCTGAATCGGGCGAGTTTAAGGCGCGCGACTTCGGGGATCAGCTCTTCGCACACGAAGCGGACGTAGTCGGCGCGGCATTCGGCGAACTCGGGCGGAACGGTGTGCGCGGCAAGAAGCGTGGGAACGACGCGGACTGGGCCTTCTTCGTTGAGGCGCGCGAGGACGCGTAGCATCTTGAGCTCGGTTTCGCGGTCGAGGCCGTAGCCGGATTTGGCTTCGAGGGTGGTGGTGCCGCCGCGCAGCATCCAGTCGCGATGACGGCGCGCGGCGGCCAGGAGTTCGTCTTCACTGGCGGCGCGAGTCAGGCGCACGGTGCGCAGGATGCCGCCTCCGGCGGCGGCGATCTGCTGGTAAGTGGCGCCGGCGATGCGCTGCTCGAACTCATCGGCGCGGTTGCCGGCGAAGACCAGGTGGGTGTGGGCATCGACGAAGCCGGGGGTGACGCAGCTGTGTTGCGCATCGATTACGGTGGCGCCGGGTGGAATCTGGATTTCGGATTGGGGGCCGGCTGCAGCGATGTGGTTGTCCTGGATGATCAGAGCGGCGTTCTCGATGATGCCGAGAGTGCTGAGTTCCCTGCCGATGCGCGGACGTGCGGGACCGGCGAGGGTGACGAGTTGACCGATGTTGACGATGGCGAGAATCACGAAGGACATCCCTCAGGGGCTAAAGCCCACGATCTTTTCGGCTGCTTTCGGCACGACTGAAGTCGTGCCCCTTCAAAACCCGGGATTCGCTGAACGTGAGCCCACACTTTTCGCCCGAAAAGCCGGCGAAAAGGATGGGGCACCGCAATCTAGCGATGCCAAGTTTATGCTCTCGCTATCCCACCCTTGCGATAGAAAGAAATCGCAAGGATGGGGCACGGAGCTGCACATGTAGAACGATCATTGTCCTTCGATCATCATCCTTCGGACATCGGAATACGAATGCCTTTTTCGCGGGCGGTTTGCTGGGCCAGATCGTAGCCGGCGTCGGCGTGGCGCGCTACGCCTATCCCGGGATCGTTGTTGAGGACGCGGCGGATGCGCTGCGCGGCATTGTCGGTGCCGTCGGCTACGGTGACCTGGCCGGCGTGGAGAGAGTAGCCCATGCCGACCCCGCCGCCGTGATGGAAGCTGACCCAGCTTGCGCCGCTGGCGGTGTTGAGCGCGAAATTGAGCAACGGCCAGTCGGCGATGGCATCGGAGCCGTCGAGCATTTTTTCGGTTTCGCGATAGGGGCTGGCGACGGAGCCGGTGTCGAGGTGGTCGCGGCCGATGGCTACGGGAGCGGAGAGCTCGCCCTTGCGGACGAGATCGTTCATGGCCTCGCCCATCTTTGCGCGGTCGCCGTAGCCAAGCCAGCAGATGCGCGCGGGCAGGCCCTGGAAGGCGAAGCGGCCGCGGGCCAGTCGAAGCCAGCGGGTGAGGATTTCGTTGTCCGGGAAAAGCTCGAGCGCGAGGCGGTCGGTGCGGTCGATGTCTTTGGCATCGCCGGAGAGCGCGACCCAGCGGAACGGCCCCTGCCCGGTGCAGAAGAGCGGGCGGATGTACTCGGGCACAAAGCCGGGGATGAGGAAGGCGTCGGTGGCGCCGGCATCGAAGGCGAAGCGGCGGATGTTGTTGCCGTAGTCGAAGGCGATGGCGCCGGCGCGCCGCAGGGCGAGCATGGCGTTGACATGCGTGACCATGGTTTCGAGCGAACGGCGGACGTACTCCTCGGGATCGCGCTGGCGCAATTCAGCCGCGGCGGCAATCGGGTCGCGCCGGATGCGGCGGGCCAGGTCAGGATTCGTATCGAGCGCCGGAATATAGCCGTTGAGCGGATCGTGGGCACTGGTCTGGTCTGTGACCACGTCGACCTTCACGCCCCGGCGCACGATCTCCGGCAGAACCTCGCCGCAGTTCCCAACCAGGCCCACGGAGAGCCCGCGGCCCTCGCGTCGGGCTTCTTCGCAGAGCCTCAACGCTTCATCGAGATCCTCGCTCAACACATCGCAATAGCGGTTGGCAACGCGCCGCTCAATGCGGGCGCGGTCGACTTCAATGACCAGGACCACGCCGTCGTTGAGGGTAACGGAGAGCGGCTGCGCGCCGCCCATGCCGCCCATGCCTCCGGTGACGACGAGTCTTCCTTTCATCGAGCCGCCGAAGTGCCGCTCGGCCAGCGCGGCGAAGGTCTGGAATGTGCCCTGCAAGATGCCTTGCGTGCCGATGTAAATCCAGGAGCCGGCGGTCATCTGGCCATACATCATCAGGCCTTTGCGGTCGAGCTCGTGAAAGTGCTCCCATGTGGCCCATTTGCCGACCAGGTTGGAGTTGGCGAGGATGACGCGCGGCGCCATGTCGTGCGTCGGGAAGACGCCGACGGGTTTGCCGGACTGGATCAGCAGCGTTTCTTCGTTGCCGAGGCGCTGGAGCTCGCGCACGATGGCGTGGTAGCAGTCCCAGTTGCGCGCGGCCTTGCCGATGCCGCCGTAGACGACGAGGTCGGAGGGGCGTTCGGCGACTTCGGGGTCGAGGTTGTTCATGAGGCAGCGGAGGGCGGCTTCCTGCTGCCAGCCCTTGCAGCGGAGCTGCGTCCCTCGCGGCGCGCGAATCGTGGGAACCGTGGCAACGGTCATGGGTCCTCCTCACGGGCAGACGCGCGTTTGCGATGCCCAAAGTCGCTACAAAGGATGATACCCGTGAATGCGGGGCGGGATAACCCGTAATCGCACATGAAAGCCGCTCAACAATGTTGAAAAATCCATGGGACCAGGAAATCAAAGCTGAATCCACGGCATGCGCCTCCACTTGCCTGAGCAATATGGTTGCCGCACCCGAATCGGACCGTTATTCTTTTTCCGTGCCCAACACACTTGTTGAATGCGTTCCCAACTTTTCCGAAGGCCGCGATGCGGCGAAGGTTGACGCCATCGTCGAGGCGATGAAGCTGCCCGGCGTGTACCTGCTGGACCGCGAGATGGATGCCGACCATAACCGCTGCGTGATCACGCTGGTCGGCGAGCGCGACGCCATTCAGGAGGCAGCGATCCGCGGGGTGGGCAAGGCTGCCGAGCTGATCGACCTGACCAAGCACCAGGGCGCGCATCCGCGCATGGGCGCCGCGGACGTGGTTCCTTTCATTCCGATTGAAGGCGTCACGCTTGAGGACTGCGTCGCGATGGCGCGAGCCGCGGGCGAGGAAATCGCGAAGCGGTTTGGGATTCCGGTGTACCTGTATGAGGCGGCGGCGACAACGCCCGATCGGCAGAACCTGGAAAACATCCGACGGGGCCAGTTCGAGGGGCTACGCGACGAAATTGAGACGAACCCCGGGCGCCAGCCGGATTTCGGCGAGCCACGCGTGCACCCCACGGCGGGGGCTACGGTGGTGGGGGCGCGGAAGTTTCTGATTGCGTACAACGTTTTTTTGAACACTGCGGATGTTGATGTCGCGAAAAAGATTGCGAAGGCGGTGCGGTTTTCGTCGGGCGGGCTGAGGTTCGTGAAGGGCGCGGGTTTTCTGGTGCGGGGGCAGGCGCAGGTCTCCATGAACCTCACCGACTTCGACCAGACGCCGGTGCATCGGGTGTTCGAGCTGGTGAAGCGCGAGGCGACGCGGTATGGGGTGATGCCGGTTTCAAGTGAGATTGTTGGGCTGATTCCGAAGGCGGCGCTGGAGCAGGCGGCAGAGTGGTTTCTGCAGGTGGAAAACTTCGATTCGTCGCTGATCCTGGAGAATCGCCTGGCTGCGGTGATGGGCGGCAAGATGGAGTTGGGGGGATTACGCGCGGGGGTTGAGCCGTTCATCGAACAGCTTGCCGCGCCCACGGCGACCCCCGGAGGAGGCAGCGCGGCAGCGGCGAGCGGCGCCATGGCCGCGGGGCTGGCGGGCATGGTTGCTCTAATGTCGCGGGGCAAGAAAGCGTATGCGCAGTACGAGGCGCAACTGAGCGAGGCGATTGCGCGGCTGACTACGCTGCGCGAGGAATTGAAGCAGGCGATCGATGCCGATGCCGAGAGCTACAACCTGGTGATGAAGGCGTACAAGGCCGCGCGCGAGTCGGCGGACGGCGGGCGCACGATCAACGCCGCGCTGCAGCAGGCCACGAGCGTGCCACTGGGGGTTGCGGAGCGTGCGTGGGAAGTGGCGCAGACGGTGATTGCGCTCAAACCGATCACCAATCCGAACATGGGATCCGATCTGATTACCGCGTCGGCGCTGGCGAGAGCGGCCGTGGAGGGCGCGCTGGCCAACGTGGAAATCAATCTCAGTTCGATGAAGGCGGAGACGGCGGACGAGGAGGCGTTCGTGCGGCAGACGCGGGAGCGCGCGACGGCACTGAAGACGCAGCCGTAAATGGATCGTTATCTTTTCTGAAATTGGATTTTCAGGTGTTGAATAATCTAGCGGGCATCTGAGATTGGAGATGGTTCCTTGGTCCCCTTCTTCCCTGGGCCAATCCCCCTCCGCAAATCGATGTAGTAGTCACAGGAGACACGGGATTTGGCCGCGTGTCAAGAATAATTCTTGTTGGCCGGCGAAAGGGTTGCCCGGAAATGCAACGAATCTTCGCCTGGAATCGGGTATTCTTGCTTGCGATGGTCAATTTAGCTCCCATGAGGTGCTGAGTGCCAAGGGCAAGAGGGTTTGTTTTTGTTGTACTTGGAGTGCTGTTCTTAGCCGCAACCACACAAGCGAGACTTACGGGCGAAACCCAGCAGAAATCGGGGTTTGTCCGGCTGGACCGGGTCACCGCTTCCCGGGCAATCCCCAATGGAATTGAGATTCACTCCGGCGCCGCGCTGATTGAGATCACCGCGCTGCGGGACGATGTGCTGCGGGTGCAGGTGGGGGCGAACGGGCAGTTGGCGGAGGATGCCTCGTGGGCAGTGCTTGCGGCGGCTCGCGATGCGGCGGTGCCGGTGACGCAGGAAAACAACGGAACGACGGTCGGATTCAAGACCGGCAAGCTGCGGGTGACGATACATCGCGACCCGCTGGAGATGCATGTCACGGATCTCGCCGGCCACGCCATTGCCGAGGATTTTCCGGGGCGGCCGATCGAGTACCACGGCGCATCGTTCCGGGTGTATATGAAATCGCCCGCCGACGAGCATTATTTTGGATTGGGCGACAAGCCCGGTCCCCTCGACCGTCGCAACGAGGCGTTTACCGACTGGAACACGGATGCGTTCGGCTGGCAGGAATCGACTGACCCCATCTACAAATCGATCCCCTATTTCATCACCTTTCACAAGGGCGTTGCGGCGGGGATTTTTCTCGACAATACGTGGCGCACCAGCTTTGACTTCAACAAAGAGTATCGCGACGCGTATTCGTTCGGCGCGGAAAACGGGCCGCTCGACTATTACATCCTGTATGGACCGGAGCCGAAGACGGTGGTGGAATCGTGGGCATGGTTGACGGGCAAGACTCCGCTGCCTCCGCTGTGGTCGCTGGGATTTCAGCAGTCGCGTTACAGCTACTATCCTGAAGCCGAAGTGCGCCGCATTGCCGGCAGGCTGCGCAGCCAGCAGATTCCCGCCGACGTGATCTGGCTGGATATCGACTATCAGCTCAAGAATCGCCCTTTCACTGTGGACTCGGAACGCTTTCCGCATTTCGGGCAGATGATCCAGGACCTGAAGGCGGAACATCTGAAGACGGTGGTGATCACAGATTTGCATATTGCCGACCTGCCGAACGCCGGCTACAAGCCTTTTGACGAAGGGAAGGCCGGCGATCATTTCGTGAAAAATCCCGATGGATCGACGTATGTGGGCGTGGTGTGGCCAGGCAAGTCGGTGTTCCCTGACTTTACCCAGAAGTCTTCGCGCAAGTGGTGGGGCACGCTGTATTCGGATTTCGTGAAGGACGGCGTGGCCGGGTTCTGGAACGACATGAACGAGCCGGCTGTTTTTCTGGTGCCGTCGAAGACCATGCCCGACGACGTGCAGCATCGCATCGAAGAGCCGGGATTCACGACACGGGTGGCCTCGCATCTTGAGATTCACAACGTCTACGGAATGGAAAACAGCCGCGGAACTTACGAGGGCCTGCTGAAGCTGGCGCCTGACACGAGGCCGTTTGTGATGACGCGCGCCAGTTATGCCGGCGGACATCGCTACGCGGCTACGTGGACCGGCGATAATTCGAGTACGTGGAACCATCTGCGCCAGACTACGCCGCAACTGCTCAACCTGGGCCTGAGCGGCTTTGCCATGAGCGGCGCGGATGTGGGCGGATTCGCCGGATCGCCGCAGCCGGAACTGCTGACGCGCTGGCTTGAAGTGTCGGCGTTTCAGCCGATCGACCGCGATCACACGGCGATGGGGACCAATCCCCAGGAGCCGTGGGAGAGCGGAACGCCGGAGGACCTGAACCTGCGCCGCCGCTACATTGAGGAGCGCTATCGGCTTCTGCCATACATTTACACCACCGCTGAGGAGATGAGCCGGACGGGGCTGCCCATGATGCGGCCGCTGTTCCTGGAGTTTCCCGGGGCCGCGGGCGATGGACAGGCAGTGGATCCAACGATTGATAATGAGTTTCTTCTCGGACCTGACCTGCTGGTGGCGCACAGTCCTTATCCCGATGAGATGGATGGCTTTTTCGCCAGCCTGCCGCCGGTGGGCTGGTATGACTACTGGACCGGCGCGCGCGTGGAAGGTTTCAGCAACCACAAAGCCATTGACAATACTGAGGCGCCGCCGGGGGTGCATGAAACGCGCAGCCTGGATACGCTGCCGGTGTTTGTGCGCGCGGGAGCGATTATCCCGGAGCAGCCGCTGGTGCAGAGCACCGACGAAAAGCCGCAGGGGCCGCTGACCCTGCGTGTGTATCCCCCGACCGGCCTCAACAAGAATTGCAGCGGCAGCCTGTACCTGGATGATGGAGTAAGTTTTGCGTACGAGAAAGGGCAGTATCTGCGCGTCGAGTTTACGTGCCGGCTCATGACACAGGGAATCGTTGTGACGGTAGCGCGGCCATCGGGCAGCTTTGCGCCATGGTGGAACCTGCTGTCAGTGGAAGTGTATGGCGCGAGCAAGCCGGCCAGCGAAGCCAGCGCATCCGCACTGGATGGATCGAAGGCAAGTCCGATCTCCACGGGCTACGATGCCGAGCACCACCGCATCTCGGCGCTGGTGCCCGACAGCGGAGCGGGACTGGAATTGCAGTTGACGTACTGAGCAAGCCGGCGGAGACAGATGCGCCTGCCGGTTGCGGCTATACAGTAGAACACGACAGCATGAGCGAGGCATTTCGTTCAACCCGGGTGGTGACCGCAAGCGGGGTGGCGCCCGCAACTGTAATTGCGGAAGATGGCCGGATCGCCGCGATTGGCGAGTGGGACGATATTGGGCGCGCATCCAGCGTGCACGATTTCGGCGACCTGGTTCTGTTGCCGGGCCTGGTGGATTCCCATGTACATATCAACGAGCCCGGCCGGACCGAGTGGGAGGGCTTTGCGACGGCGACGCTCGCGGCGGCAGCGGGAGGCGTGACCACCCTTGTTGACATGCCGCTGAACTGCATTCCGGAGGTCACGTCGGTGCGTGCGCTCGAGGCCAAGCGTGCAGCGGCGCATGGGCGGGCATGTGTGGATTGGGCGGCGTGGGGCGGCGTGGTGCGCGGCAACGGCAGCGATATCCAGCCTCTGATGGAAGCGGGCGTGCGTGGCTTTAAATGCTTCCTGATTCACTCGGGCATCGATGGCTTTGCGTGGGTGGACGAAGGCGAATTGCGAGCTGCTCTGCAGCGGCTACGGGGAACGGGGCTCCCATTGCTTGCGCATGCCGAGTTGCCTGTCCCGGTGGACGCCGCAACTGAGGCGATTCATCGTGCGGGAGCGGATTGGCGAAGCTACGCCACCTATCTCGCGTCGCGTCCGGACGAGGCGGAGGTCGAGGCGATCGCGCTGCTGATTCGGCTTGCGGATGAGTATCAGACGCCGGTGCACATTGTGCACCTGTCCAGCGCAAAAGCATTACCCCTGATGGAGGCTGCGCGGCAGCGAGGCGTGCTGATCACGGTGGAGACTTGTACGCATTACCTGTGGTTCGCGGCGGAGGAGATTGCCGATGGGGCCACCGAGTACAAGTGCGCGCCACCGATCCGCGGTGCAGACAATCGTGAGCAGTTGTGGAATGCGCTGGGCAGCGGCCTCATCGACATGGTGACGACGGATCATTCTCCATGTCCTCCGGCAATGAAACGCCGCGAGGCAGGCCTGTGGGACGAAGCATGGGGCGGAATCGCCAGTCTCGGATTAGCGTTGCCCGTGCTCTGGACGGGAATGGCGCAGCGAGGCTTCCACAGGGAAGCCGGACTTGCGCGGGTGGCCGAGTGGCTTTCCGCGGCTCCTGCTCGGCTGGCGGGAATGTCGGCACAGAAAGGCGCGCTCCGGGTGGGAGCGGATGCGGACCTGGCAGTGTTCGATGCCGAAGCGGAATGGGCGGTGAGCGAGGGCGATCTCTTCTTCCGCCACAAGTGTTCTCCCTATATCGGCGCACGACTGCGAGGGCGGATTCGAGAAACCTGGCTTCGCGGAAGGCGCGTATTTGCCGATGGGTCGTTTGAAGGCGCAGCGCGCGGAAAAGAATGGGTGGGGCGATGACGGATCGAGCCTTGCGCGTGATTCAGGAGTGCACCCGGATTGCCGCGATGACGGAGGAGCCGGGCCGCACGACTCGGCGATATCTCACGCCGCCCATGCGCGACGCGCATCGATTTCTGCGGGAGCGTATGGAGTTGCTGGGCATGCGCGTTCACGTGGATGCAGCAGGAAACCTGCGTGGCATCTGGACGCCACGGGATGCGCGTGCCGAACGCCTCCTGATCGGCTCGCACCTCGATACGGTTCCAAATGCCGGCGCATTCGACGGCGTGCTGGGCGTGGTGATGGCGCTGGAGTGGGTTCGCATTGCGCAGGAGATTGGATTTTCGTTGCCCATCGAAGTCATCGGATTCTCTGAGGAAGAAGGCGTGCGTTATGGAGTGCCGTTTCTGGGCAGCCGCGCCGTCGCCGGGAGCTTCGATTCCGCTCTGCTGGCACTGGAGGATGCGCAGGGTGTTTCCCTGGAGCGGACGATTCGCGACTTCGGCTTGAATCCATCGGAAATCGGGAAGGCCGCAATCGATGGGGGTGTGCTCGGATTCATCGAAGTTCACATCGAGCAAGGCCCGGTGCTGGACGCGGCGGGGCTGAGCGTGGCTGCGGTGACGGCGATCGTGGGCCAGACGCGCGGGACTGCAACATTCAAGGGGCACGGAAATCACGCGGGGACCACGCCTATGCATCTGCGCCACGACGGGCTGGCGGCAGGCGCGGAATGGGTTTCGGCAATCGAAGCGCTCGCCACTCGCACGGAAGGATTGGTGGCCACTGCCGGAAAGATTGTAGTGGCGCCGAACGCGGCCAACGTCATTCCGGGATTGGTTTCAGTAAGCCTCGATTGCCGGCATGCCAACGATGCTGTACGAAATGGTGCCACGAGCGAACTGGTGGAGATGGCAACGAGCATTGCCAATCGGCGTCGGATTTTGGTTCAGTGGCAGGAGCAGATGAATCAACCAGTTGTGCCGATGGATCAGAGGCTGACCGGTTTGATGATTGAGGCGATTACGACCGCGGGGCTGCCGGCCGCCTCGATAACCAGCGGCGCGGGGCATGACGCAATGATCATGGCCTCCCGCGTGCCCGCGACCATGCTGTTCTTGCGCAGTCCCGGCGGCATCAGCCACGATCCGTCTGAGTCAGTGCTCGCGGAAGATGTGGAGGCTTCGTTGCGAGTGGCGGAAAAGTTCCTGGAACGGCTTGCTGCAGACGTCGTATAGAATCGAGCAACAGATTTCGCAACGAGGTCGATCCGTGCACCACCTGGGAGCAACGAGAAGCAGCCTGAAGCCGGACCATTTGCTGCAGACGCCGGATACGTTTGTCCGCATTCCGTTTCCGGGCGCAAGCGGCGTGGAGTTCGTAGTGCATGCGGGGCCACGACTCGGAGCCGGTTTCACGCAGATGACAGCGGAATTCTCTCCCGGCGGAGCGCTCGGTGCGGCACCAGCACAGCGATTCCTTTTTGTGCTCGACGGCGAATTGACAGTTGAGGTGGACGGGCAGAACCATCGGCTGGTCAAGAACGGCTTCGCATTTCTGCCACAGGGAACTGCCCACACAGTGCGGTCGGAGCGCGCGGCACAAGCTTCCGTTATCGAGAAGCCGTACGTTCCGTCGCCTGGCGGTGAGCAGCCGCAGATGGAGATTGGAAACGAGAGCAGTAAGCCCGATGTGGCGTTGATGGGCGATACGGCGCTGCGAGTGCGCTCGCTGATGCCCGACGGCCCGGCCTACGACTTTGCGGTCAACACCATGACCTACGATCCTGGCGCTGCCCTCAGCATGGTGGAGGTCCACGTGATGGAACACGGCCTGCTGATGCTGGAAGGAGGCGGCATCTACAAGTTGGGCGATTCGTGGTATCCAGTGGAGGCGGGAGACTTTATCTGGATGGCTCCTTTTTGTCCGCAATGGTTCGCGGCAATAGGCAAGCAGCCGGCGAAGTACCTCATCTACAAGGATTGGCGGCGCCATCCTCTTGGAGCGTGAAACGTGACGACCCCGCGCACGAATTTCTTTATCGACGGCCTCATCGCGGAGTTGCAAACGCTGGGGAAAATTTCGGAGGCCGAACCGCCGGTGGTAACACGCGTTGTATTCAGCGAGGCGGATCTTCGCGCACGGTCGTATGTGAAAACGCTATGCACGGATGCCGGCCTGAGGGTGAGCGAAGACGCGATTGGCAACACCTTCGCGCGCTGGGAGGGGAGCCAACCCGAATTGCCTCCCATTGGCACTGGGTCGCACATTGACGCGATTCCCAACGCCGGCCTGTACGACGGATGCGTGGGAGTGCTGGGCGGACTCGAGGCCATTCGCGTTTTGCGGCAACTCCGGTTCAGGCCCAGGCGATCCATTGAACTCGTGATCTTTACCGCGGAAGAGCCGACGCGCTTCGGCATCGGATGCCTGGGGAGCCGCATGATGGCCGGCATCCTCACAGCGCAACAATCGCGAGCGTTGCACGATAAGGAAGGCCGCGGTCTCGATGAGTTGCGCACGCACGCAGGATTTACAGGGCCGCTGGAGAGTGTCGCACTGCAGCCGGGGCGCTTCGACCGATTCATTGAATTGCATATAGAGCAGGGGCCGATGCTGGAACAGGAACATGTCGATCTCGGCCTGGTGACGCACATTGCTGCACCGGCGAGCATGCGCATCACAGTTGAAGGCGAGGGAGGCCATGCCGGCGCCAGGCTGATGCCTGGCCGCAAGGATGCGCTGGTCGCGGCGGCGGAACTGATTCTGGCGCTGGAAGGTGCAGCAAAGTCAACCGGGGCGATGGATACGGTTGGCACGGTAGGCATCTGCGATGTGTTTCCTGGCGCAGTAAATAGCATTCCGTCGCGAGCGCGGCTGGAGACGGACATTCGCGACATCGATGGTGCGCGGCGCGATGACGTGATGAAAGCGCTGAGAGCCGCGTGCGCCGAGGTGGAAAAACGCCGAGGAGTGGGTATCACCACGGAACTGGTGAATGCCGATCCGCCGGCGACGTGCGACACTGCGATACTTTCCGCCCTCGAAGAGTCCGCGAAGGCCGCGGGGAAAACGTACAAACGAATGGTCAGCCGCGCCTACCATGATTCGCTTTTCATGGCGCGCATTGCGCCGGTGGCGATGCTGTTCATCCCGTGCCGAGGCGGAGTGAGCCACAGACCGGATGAGTATGCTGCGCCGGAATGGATCGGAGCCGGGGTTCACGTGCTGGCGCGGACGCTTGCAACTCTCGCCAGCTGAGGCCGGGCGGATTTCTTCGGCAACGCCTTTGCAACGGCACCGTCTGGTTGTATGCTATCCCTCAACCCGTAGGCACGGCTGGCTTCCCCAACCATGAGCACGAGCGCGAAAACCCGCATCGTCGGCTCTGCTGTCCCGCGAAAAGAAGGCGTGGACAAATTGCTGGGTCGCGCCTGCTACGTCGACGATATGGAGCGGGAAGGCATGTGGCACGGGCTGACGGTGCGCAGCAGCATCGCGCGAGGGCTGATCCGATCCATTCAGTTCGATGCGAAGATGGATTGGAACGAGTTTGCCGTTGTCACTGCCGGAGATATTCCCGGCAAGAATCACATTCACCTTATTTTTGCGGATCAGCCGTGTCTTGCCGATGGGAAGGTGAACCATTGCGAGGAACCTATCCTGCTGATTGCACACCCCGACAAGCGGAAACTGCGCGCAGCCATGGCCGCGATTCACATCGAATACGAACCGCTGCCGGCCGTTTTCAGTATCGAGGAAAGCGAACGCCAGGATTTGATTGTGTGGGGCGAAGACAATCTGATCAAGAGCTTCCTGCTTGAGAAAGGGAATGTGGAGCAAGCCTGGGCCGGGGCCGCGCACGTGATTGAAGGCGAATATCGCACCGGCGCGCAGGAACATCTCTACATTGAGAACAACGGCGTCATCGCTGAATACAGCGCTCAGAGCGGCGTCACGGTCTGGGGCTCAATGCAGTGCCCATTCTATGTGCACAAAAGCCTGATGGCGGTGTTCGATTTACCTGAAGAAAGAGTCAGGGTGATTCAGACTGAGACGGGTGGCGCGTTTGGCGGCAAGGAAGATTATCCGTCGATGATTGCTTCGCACGCGGCGCTCCTGGCCATGAAGTGCGGCCGCCCGGTGAAGATGATTTACGACCGCATGGAGGATCTTGCAGCCACGACCAAGCGCCATCCGTCGCGCGTACGGCACCGCACTGCGGTGGACGCGACCGGCAAACTTCTGGCCATGGATATCGAGCTCGCGACCGACGGTGGCGCGTATTCCACGCTGTCGTCCACCGTGCTGTCTCGGGCAACTCTGCATTCGCCCGGTCCATATGTGTGCCCGAATGTGCGGGTGCGTTCCAGCGCGTGGGCGACGAATACTGTGCCGTATGGTGCGTTTCGCGGATTCGGGGCGCCGCAGGCAATCTTCGCAATCGAGCGCCACATGGATGAGATCGCCGCGGCGATTGGAATGGATCCGGTTGAACTGAGGCGACGAAATTTTCTTCATGATGGCGATACCACCGCGACCGAACAGGTGATGCGTGAGCCGATGATCCTGGACAAGCTTCTGGACCGCGCGCTTGCCGAGAGTAACTATTACGATCGCAAGGCGCAGTTCGCGCGGGCGAATCCTGCGAGCACGATCAAGCGCGGCCTGGGAATCACGGCGTTTTACCACGGCTCGGGATTCACGGGTTCCGGCGAGCGCTATCTCAATTCTCTCGCCGGCGTGGACGTGACCAGCGATGGCGTGGTGCGTGTGCTCGTTTCCAGCACGGAATTTGGACAGGGCACGAACACGATACTCACCCAGATTGCCGCGGAAGCTCTTGGCATCGATATCAGCGACGTTGTAATGGCGCCCGCCGATACGGCGACCGTGCCGAACAGCGGGCCGACGGTGGCATCGCGCACCGGCATGGTTGTGGGACGGCTGATTCAGCGGGCCGGCACGCAACTCATTGCCATGCTGCGCGACACCGCGGGACTGACGGAGACATTTACGCGCGAGGAGTTTTTTGCGGCGTGCGGGCGCTATCGGGCAGCA
Source organism: Occallatibacter sp. (assembly GCA_035552555.1). Lineage (GTDB taxonomy): Bacteria > Acidobacteriota > Terriglobia > Terriglobales > Acidobacteriaceae > Telmatobacter. The sequence goes on along the minus strand of DASZLF010000090.1, from coordinate 219,066 downwards.
CACGGGGACGTAATTTCAATGTGCCGCTACGAGCCTCCGCCAGATATCTTCTGGGACGATCAGAAATATCGCGGGGAGGCCTATCCTGCTTATGCGTGGTCTGTTCAAGTGGCGCAGGTTGCGGTGGATACGTTGACATATTCCGCGGAGGTGGAGGACTTCTGGGCGGTGCAGGAGGTTGGGCGCGTCCTCAATCCGGTTCTTGCCGGCGGACAGATCGAGGGCGGAGTGGCGCAAGGCATCGGCTATGCCCTGTACGAAAAGGTTCTCTTGCAGAACGGCCGCATGGCAAACAACCAGATGACGAATTACATTATGCCTACTGCAGAAGACGTTCCGCCCATCCATGTTTATTTTGAAGAGATCCCGTTTCAACATGGCGGATTCGGCGCGAAGGGGCTGGGCGAACTGCCGCACGATGGGCCTGCGCCCGCAATTTTGAATGCAATCAAGGATGCCACCGGAGTGAGTTTTCACTGTATTCCGCTGATGCCCGAAGACATGATGGCAAAGCTCGCAGTGGCGTCGCCGATCGAGGAGCCGGCGATCGTATGAGCACTGGTTGGCCGGCGATTGAGTTGCGGGTGAATGGAACGCACCACTCTATCTGCGTTCCGCCGATGAAGCGGCTGCTCGATGTTCTGCGCGAAGATCTCGGGCTGACCGGGACCAAGGAGGGCTGCGGCGAAGGCGAGTGCGGATCGTGTTCCGTGCGCGTGGATGGAGAGTTGGTGAACAGTTGCATGGTGCCGGTTCTTCAGGCGCAGGGCGCATCTATTGAAACCGTTGAGGGTCTTGCGGTGAAAGGCGAACTGCACCCGCTGCAGAAAGCCTTCCTGGAGTGCGGCGGCGCGCAATGCGGCATTTGCACACCAGGAATGCTGATGGCCGCGTCGCACTTGCTTGCGCAGAATCCGCATCCATCGCTGGCGGAGATCCGTGAAGCCCTTGGGGGAAATCTCTGCCGTTGTACCGGGTTCATCCGGATTTTCGATTCAGTGCTTGCGGCCGCTGCAGCGAATCTCAACGCAAGGCAACAGCAGGACACTCATGCGCGGTAATCCGGAAGGGCACGAGTTGGTCGGGCCGGGTACGCTTGGCGGCGTACTCACGCTGCTGGCAAATGAGCCCGGAAGGTGGACCCCGATTGCAGGCGGCACGGAATTGATGGTTGCCCACGCGGCGGGCCGCCTCGACGCTCGAAATCTGGTGAGCCTGTGGGGCATACCGGATCTGCGCTTCATTCGCGTTTTGGGGGACAGTATCGCCATTGGCGCTGGGTGCACGTTTCGCGATCTGCGAATGGATGCGAGCATCTCCGCCGATTTTCCGCTGCTGGCACAAGCAGCAGGCTGGATCGGCTCCATCGCCAACCAAAGCCGCGCGACGCTGGGGGGCAACCTGGTCAATGGCTCCCCCGCAGCGGATTCTTCTCCCGTGCTCCTGGCATACGATGCGGAGGTGGAGATCATCTCCACTCGGGGGACAAGGCGCGTCCCTTACGCGGAGTTCCACATCGGCTACAAGTGCAACGTGCTCGCCGCCGACGAGCTGCTGTACGCTGTGCATCTGCCGCGCCGCTTCGCGAAGCACAAGCAGTATCTGCGCAAGGTAGGCACGCGGCGGGCCATGGCCATTGCCAAAGTTGCGCTCGCAGGCAGGGCTTTGATCGAGCAAGGACTGGTACGGGAGATTCGTCTTGGAGCGGCCAGCGTGGCGGCTTATCCCACGAGGCTGTATCGGGCCGAAGATTCCATCTGCGGACGCCGTATCACGCCCGAGTCGATCCGTGCCGCACGCGCGGCGGCGATGGCTGAGATTGTGCCCATCGATGACATCCGCTCGACCGCTGAATATCGACGGGTGGTAATGGCAAACCTGGTGCAAGAGTTTCTCTCAGGCCTGGCAGATGCGGGCAACGCGAGCAATCCTGTGCTGGCGCAGTGGAACACAGCGGAGAGCGAAGCGGCGAAGGATGCAATATTGCCCTGCTGCGGCGCGCGCCGGTGGGCCGATGCGATGATTGCGGCTCGCCCCATTGCAGGCGAACAGGAGTTGCACGTTGCAGCCGATCGCGCGTGGGATGCCATGGAGGAGGCGGACTGGATGGAGGCGTTTGCCTGTCATCCACGCATCGGGGAGCGTGGGACGTCGAATTCCACCGCACAGACGGCTGCGTGGTCAAACCAGGAACAGGCCTCTACCGCTGCTGCCGCTGAGAAGGTTCTGGCACAACTTGCCGAGGAAAATGCGCGTTACGAAAACCTGTTTGGCTTCACCTATATCGTGAGCGCCACCGGAAAGAGCGCTGAAGAGATGCTTGCAATTCTTCATCGCCGCCTGGCAAACGACCGCGCATCGGAACTGCGAGAGGCTGCCGATCAGCAGCGCACAATCATGCACATCCGGCTGAGAAAGTGGCTGGCACAATGAGCGTCCTCACAACGCACGTACTGGATACGGTACTTGGCAGTCCGGCCGCAGGGGTCCGGTTAACCCTGCACGAGTGGGCGGATAAAACCTGGACCGCAGTAGCGTCAGGCGAGACCGATGCCGACGGGCGCTGCCGGGACCTGGTCCCGAGGCTGAATCCGGGAAGATATCGCCTGATATTTCAAACCGGCGATTACCTCACGCGGCAAGGGCGTTCGACGCTCTATCCGGAGATCGCCATTACATTTGAGTGCAACGGCGAGGCGCATTATCATCTGCCGCTTCTGCTCAGCGAGAACAGCTACACGACCTATCGGGGGAGCTGATTCATGGCACGACTGGGGGAGAATCAGTATGGCAAATCGCGGGTCCGGCTGTCGCGGATTACGCGCCATGGCGATCGGCACGATTTCCAGGAATGGAGCGTTGGCGTGCTGCTGCGTGGCGAATTTGCGGACAGTTTCACCAATGCGGATAACCACAACATTCTGCCGACGGACACGATGAAGAACACCGTGTACTCCGTTGCTCGCGAATCCCATGCTGCCACCATCGAAGAATTCGCGAAGGAATTAGGCGACTATCTGCTCGAGAATCATGGGCAGATCGATTCCGTCTCCGTGGAGATTGAGGAGAAGCCCTGGAAGCGAATGATCGTGAACGATCAGCCGGAGCCGACTACGTTCAAGCTCGAGGGCCCGGAGCTTCAGACCGTGCGCGCAACCCGGACGCGCAACCATAGCTGGTCGATTGTTTCGGGAGTGGACGGGCTGACAATTCTCAAGACGACTAAATCCGCGTTTGAAGGATTTGTCCGGGACCGGCTCACTACTCTGAAGCCGGCCAGCGACCGCATCCTGGGCACCTGCGCAACGGTCCGATGGGAGTATTCAACTTCCTCGCCGCCGTATGCCGCGGTGCGCACCCAGGTGATTACAGCATTGATGAAGGAGTTCGCCGCGCATCACAGCATGAGTGTGCAGCACACGCTGTTCGACATGGGTAAAGCGGCCCTTGCCGCGGCGCCGGAGATCGCGCGCATCACTCTGATCATGCCCAACCTTCATCATCTGCTCGCGGATCTAAGCCCGTTCGGACAGGACAATCCGAACCACATCTTCGTGCCCATCGATGAGCCGCATGGTTATATCGAAGCCACTGTCGAGCGCTGACAGCGGGAGTTCCCTGACACCGGGAATCATCTCACAGGAATAAAAGGACCAAACCTTGGTCGACCCACTCAACACTGTCGTCGACGCAGAACCGGCGCTCATCACGAGCTATGGACTGCGTGCAGGCGCACTGGGGCCGGCAGAGACGCTGGCGCAGTCTGTTTCCGCAATGGCGCCTTCCACTTCGGCATCCCTCACTTTGCCCCTGGTGTTTGCTCTCGCAGGAAACGCAACATGGTTGGTTTACCTGGCAGCCACGGGGGCGATTCTTCTGGTGGGCTTCTGTATCAGCCGTTTCGCGCGGACTTCGGCATCTCCTGGATCGCTTTACACCTACACCGCGGAAAGCCTCCCGCCCGTCTTCGGTGCGATTGCAGCATGGGGACTGTTGATGGCGTATCTCGCCACGGGCGCTTCCGTGGCGGGAGGCGCACTTTACTACGTGAACCTGCTGTCGCGTCAGTTTCTGCATTGGGCGCCTCCATCGATTGCTACGCTGGCCGTGGTGTGTGCCTGTGCCGCTTATGTCGCTTATCGGGATGTGAAGCTGTCGGCTGAGGTGATGTTGTGGATCGAGGTCGCATCGCTCTCCCTGGTCACGGTCGTGCTCGCGATTCTCATGTATAAAGTCGGCCTGCACGTCGATGCCGATCAACTGAAGATCAAGGGCGTCCGCTTCTCATCCCTGGGCCCGGCGCTGGTGCTTTCCATCTTCAGCTTTGCCGGATTTGAAAGCGCCACCACGCTGGGCGCTGAAGTGCGCAACCCGCTCCGCACCATACCGCGCGCGGTGCTGCTGTGCGCCATGCTGGCAGGTGTGTTCTTCATGGGATGTTCGTATTCTGAAGTGCTCGGCTTTCACGGAATGCCCGCCAGCCTGAGCGAAACTACCAGCCCGTTGCACCAGTTGGCCACCAGAGCTGGGGTATCTGCCCTGGGCTTAGGGATCGACCTTGGAGCGATGGTGAGCATGTTCGCCTGCGTGCTGGCGTGCGCCACGGCGGCGGCGAGAGTGTTTTTGCGCATGTCGCACGCCGAAATGCTACCGGCAACACTGCGGCAGACAAGTCAAACCCACGGAACGCCGGGCGTCGCAATTGCGGTAAGCACTCTGCTGATGTTCCTCTCCACCGCAATCATGGCGACGCGCGGCATCTCAGGTTCCGATATGTACGACCTGGCGGGATCTCTTTCCGTATTTGGATTTCTGACTGCATATGCGCTGGTAGCGATTGCAGTGCCATTCGCAGTTCGCCCAAAGCAAACGAGCCTGGCGCGGAGTTCGCTTCTCAGCGCAGTCACGGTGCTGGTGATCGTGCTGATTGGCGTGTTCGATGTTCGATCCGGCTCCGACCCGGTTCACGCGCGCATTCCTTACCTCTACCTCATCTATGTTGCAGCCGGCCTGACATTTTATCTGGCTCGACGGAGAAAGTCTTCTCCTGGTGGCCACGATACTCCGTAGCCAATGGGGGAAGCAGCATTACTGTGAGGCAATTCTTCCACATTCCCGCCTCGATTTGCACAGGCGAAATGCACCCGGATCAGAGCAATCTTTATGCAAATCCCATGGAATTCTGCCCGGGGGACACGTATGCTCTGTGTACCCCCGTCGGGCTATGCGCCACTTCCTCAGTTGTACACATCCAGGAGGAAGCACCAACGGCTCAGACCGTGGGCACTCACTGGAATGACGGGGAATTCTTTTTCAGAGGCTATCGATTGAAATCATTTGAGCGTTTCCTACCCACTCCTATTGCCGGGCTTGTGATTGCCCTGCTGATTGCCGCATTCTGTTGTGCTGCAGCGCGTGCGCAACAAACTTTCGGAGGGATTACAGGCGAGGTGACGGACGCCTCAGGCGGCGTAATTCCGAATGCGACGGTCACGCTTGTCGGTGAGCAGACCGCGCTGACGCGCCTGGTTAAGACGAGCGGCACGGGGACATACAGCTTCGTGAATCTCCCCATCGGCTCCTACACGCTCACCTACACGGCAGACGGCTTCGACGTGCAAAGGACGCAGCACATCAGTGTGCAGGCCGACCGCACGGCGACCGTGAATGCCTCGCTGAAAGTTGGGGAAACCACCACCACGATTGAAGTGGAAGCGGCTCCGCTGATGAATGCGGTGGACACGACCGTTGGATACGTGATGGACACGGCGCAAATTGACGCGGTGCCGCTGGCGACGGGGAGCTTTACCGGAGTGGCGATTCTTTCACCCGGAGTGAACGCGGAGTTGTCAGGAGGAACCGGCGCCAACAGCGGCCTGGGCAACGCGCCGATCTGGGCCAACGGTCAACGCGACACCAGCAACAGCTTTTCGCTCAATGGCGTGGACACCACTAATCTTTTCAACGGCAAGAGCACCAGCCAGGTTCCTTCAGCTCGGGTGATCAATAGTACCGGCGTTTCCTCCAGCACTGGAGCCGGCGGCGTGATTCCGACGGTTGCTTCGATTTACCTGTCCATCGGCAATGCGATTCCGACGCCCGCGCCGGAGACGCTGCAGGAAGTTCGCGTGAATGCATCGATGTACGATGCGCAGCAGGGATCGACCTCCGGCGCGCACATCGATATGAACACCGCTGCCGGCAGCAACAAAGCGCACGGCACGGCGTATGTTCACCGCGGAACAAGCTGGCTGAATGCCGCGCCTTTCTTCTTCAAGCAGGATGCCGACATTCCGGATTACAACAAGGTGCCGCAATTGCACCGCTACACAGCGGGCGGCAGTGTAGGCGGCCCCATCTTCAAGGACAAACTTTTCGGATTTCTGGCATATCAGCACATTCATGCGTCCGATCAGGAGATCGGCGATTCGGTGCTCGATGTTCCCGTGGGCCTCTCCGATGACCGTTCCGCATCGGCGATTGCGGATCTTACCAATGCTTCGTTCGGCACCAGCATCAACGCCCCGCAAATCGATCACACAGCGCTGGCTCTGCTCAACTCGCCTGCCCTTCCCGGTGAACCCGGAAAGTGGCTCATACCCAACGATGCATTGCACGGCGCCGCACCCAGCGCAGCCCACATCGACAACGCGTTCCTGCCTGGGACCGCGGTGTTCAAGGCCGATCTTGCCGTTGCAGACCTGGATTACAACGCAACCGGCAAGGACACGCTTTCCGCCAAGTATTTTTATCAGCACGATCCGACTGTTGCGCCTTACTCCTACTCCAGCGTGCCCGGATTCTCAGAGCATCTGGATGCCGGCGCGCAGGTCTTCTCGATCACGAACAGTCTCATCCTGAAATCCAGCCTGAGCACTACGCAAACCATCGGTATTCTGCGCGAGAAGATCTACGGAACGAATGAACAGGCCTTCGGTCCGAGCTCCATTCCCGGCGGTGCAGCGGGCAGCGGTTCCATCAATGTGTTCGGGTCCAGCTACTTCCCCGGCGTATCGATTTACAACGTGCTGGGCAACGATCAGCCCGCGGGCCTGGCCTCGGCGATCCTGAACATTGGGCCAAACGCCGAAGGCCAGGCGGCCAATACCGGCGTGTTTCAGAACCGGCTCTCGCCCTCCGGGAACGCCATCTGGACGCTGGGCAAGCACACGGTGAGCTTCGGCGCAAACTACAGCTACACGCAGCTCAACACCATCGACAAACGCACCGGCACGGGCACCGTGGCCACCGACGATTTCAGCCAGTTTGCGCAGGGATACGTGACGCCCGGCAGCTCGGCGACGGGATTCTACGTCAGCAGCTTTCTGCAGGGAAATGCGAATCGCTATTTCCGCTCCAACCAGCTTGGAACTTATGTGCAGGACAAATTTCAGATCACGCCGACACTTTCGCTGACCGCCGGAGTGCGCTACGACTGGGACGGTGGCCTGACCGAGAAGTATGGCCGCATTTTCAACTTCGACAGCACTGCTTACAAGTATGACGTTGGCTCCGACACGATCGTGAATCCAGGCCTGATCATTGCCGGTAATAACGCCAACGGCACGCAAGGCATAAGCAAGACCACGCTGACCGGCCGCCAGTGGGGAATCGCTCCGCGCATAGGCGCCGCGTGGCAGCCGGGGATGTTCCACAGCAAGCTCGTGGTGCGGGCCGGCGGGGGAATGTACTACGACCGCGGCGAATTGTTCAGTTACTTCTCGCCTGGGTACGCCATTGGCACGGTTACGGGCGGACCGTTCGGCGTGAACCAGCAGCTTCCGTTTGTCAACGCATCGAGCTGTCCCTCATCGAGCCTGTCGTACTACGAAGGCTACATTCCCACGTGCGGAGACTACACCGCGCCCCCGTCGGATTCCACTGGCGATCTCGAAAACCCCTATGGGACTTCGCTTCTGCCGCCGCCCAATAATCCCAAGGCTTCCGATCTCGCCAAGTATCTTCCCAATGCCGGCGAAATCGTAAACAGCGGCGGCCAGCCGATTTCGCTCGGCATTTACGATCGCGCCAACAAGCTGCCCTACACCATCAACTACACGCTCGACGTGCAATGGCAGCCGCGGAACGATCTGGCCATTGAACTCGGCTACGTGGGCAATGTGGGCCGTCACCAGGTGATTCCGGTTCCTTTCAATCAGCCCACTATCGCCTCGCCGTCCCATCCGGCGCTGGCCGGAAGCGCATTCCAGCAGAACTACAGCTACGGGTATAACGTTCAGGGAGCCAATCTCGACGACGGCTCCGGCTATCTGGCCACTTACGAGGGCGGCAACGTCGACGTGCGCGTTCCGTACATTGGCTACGCCGCGGAATCCATTGCTTACAAGGCCGCCGGCATCGATGCCTACAACGCGATGCAGCTGCACGTAGAGAAGCGCATGAGCCACGGCCTGCAGGTCGGCTTCTCCTACACCTACTCGCACTCCACCGACGAGCAGAGCGGCCTGGGCCTGTTCTACAACGGCAACAACCCACTCAATCTGCGCAGCGGCTACGGTCTTTCCGACTTCGACCGTACGCACGTCATCAACTTCACTTATGTTTTCCAGATTCCTGACGCGGCGAGCAAGAACAGTCTCAGCGGCAAGGTGCTGGATGGGTGGTCGCTTCAGGGCCTCACGGTTCTGCAGAGCGGGCAGCCTTACAGCGTCATCGACTACTCCGGCGCGATCGGCAGCATCTACTACTCGACCGCCGACGGAATCACCAATCCTATCGTGCCCCTTGCGCCCGGCTGCAATGCCAAGAGCGCGTTGACCGGCGGCAGCGGAGCATTCCTCAACGGAGACACTGCGCTGAAGGTCACCTGCTTCACTCTTCCGCTGTTGCCGGCGGGAGGCCTCGGCGGCGCCATTCCCACTTCCGATCCATTCGAGACCGGGTTCACCAACGGACAGCGCAACATCTTCCGCCAGGCTTTCCAAAAGCGAGCGGACGCTTCGCTGGTAAAGACCATCAGCTTCCACGAGAAATACAGCCTGAAGTACACGTTTGACGTTTACAACCTGTCCAACACCACCAGCTTCGACGTACCGGGTGACGACGTCTCTCAGAACCAGTACTACGATCCCTTCCCGACCGCAGGCACCACGCCGCTGCCCACCGGATGCAAGGCCGACGGCTCGCAGACCAATACCAGCTTCTACGCCTGCCCATCCGGCCTGGGCATCGTGACGCACACCATCGGCAGCCCGCGCCAGATTCAGATGTCGCTGCATTTCGACTTTTGAGTTTCATCGCACGCGACGACGGGGGATTCAGGAAAGGGCGCGGATTCAGTCCGCGCCCTTTCTGATGCGGCTGGTAAACCCATGCGATGCGCGCCTGCGATACTGGACCGGTGTTTTCCCTTCGCCGTCCAACGCAATCGGTCATCGATTCCACTCTCTCGGCCGGCGCGGCGCTCGCTCCGGCGTGCCCTTCCCTGCTCACGCTGCGCGATGGGCTGAGCGCGCAAACGCTGCCGCGTGGTTTTGCCCACGACATGTCGCATTCCGAGATCGGGCGTGGAGAGGCTGATTTTTTGCGCGCGCGAAAAGCGTTCGCGGGGTGGCTCGAGTTCGACCTGGGATGGACGCGCGTGGCCAACCCCGGCGCCCCGGTTTCTCCCGGCGCGTTGATTGCGGTGGAGGCGCACGCCGCCGGAATCTGGACGCTGAATCTCAGCCGGACCCGGGAAGCGGTGGATACCGACACTGCATTTGGCTTTCTGTATGAAACGACGCGAATGCACGTGGAAGAGGGCCAGGAGCGGTTTGCCATCACGTTCGACCAGGACTCCGGAGAAGTGCAGTACGAAATCGAGGCGGTGTCGCGGCCGCGGCATTGGCTGGCACGACTGGGCTATCCGTATGTGCGTGGGTTGCAGCACAAGTTTGTGCGGGATTCGCATGCGCGTATGCGGGCGGTGCTCAGCGGAGGCTGACGGATGCTGCTGAATCGATAGAGGTGGCCGATTTGCGCGCGGGGCGAGACTACGGTTGCTCTTGCTTGCCGACCCGGACAGCATGGCGGTGCCGCCAGATGGGGATCTGGAGATCCCCACGACAGCCAGTCCGGAGACCGGCCGTACTTCCTGACTGGTGGGACTTCTATGGATGCGGCTGGGTGATTGCGCTTCCCTGGTTTTGCTCAAAATGCGACGGGGCCCGAAGGCCCCGTCGTGATTGCCAAGACGCAGGGGATCAGAAGGTGACGTGGACGCCGGCGTCAATGACGCGGGCGCTGCCGATGGTGTTGGTGACGGAGCCGAACAGGTTGCTGGAAGTGACTTGGCCATTGCCGTTCTTTGTGGAACTGGGCAGGACGTAGAGTTGCGAGAATGCGGCCTGCTCCTGGCCCTGGGTGGCTTGCACCTGGCCGTAATTGGCTTCGTCCCCGACATACGCCTGACCGATGTCGGTCTGATCCTGCGGGATGTCGTAACTGGTGGTGTTGGTGATGTTGAACGCGTTGAACTGCACTTCCATGCCCACTCGTTCCGTGAACCGGAAGGCTTTGCGGACCGACATGTCGAGGCGGCGCTGCGCGGCCTGGCGGAAGATGTTGCGCTGTCCGGGAACGAAGTTAGTTTCAAAGTAGTCGCAAGGCTCGCTGCCGGTGCAGGGCGGGACGCCAAGGGTGTTGTTCTGGGGATCGATGGTAGGAATCGTAATCTGGCTGGGGTCGATGGCCGGGTAGTAATTGCCCGAAGAGTCGCGATAGCCGCCCTTCTGTCCCGTGAGTGCGGACTTGGGATTGCCGGGATTCTTGATGGGCAGCACCGGATTGGCGAGGTTGGGATAGTTGCCAAAGTAGACGCTGCCGACGGCGCCGTAGAACTCATAGAGCGAATACGGCTCGCCGCTCTGCAGGATGGCGAGGCCGGTCAGCTTCCAGTCGTTGGCGGCATAGGCAAGCAGAGAGTGACGGCTCTTGGTGGCGTTGGGGACCGCGACCATGAACGAGCCGGAGAAGACGTGGGTACGGTCGAAGTCCGACGAAGCCCAGGAGTCGCGGAGCTTGTCGGGGTTGTCGCCGGTAAAAAACAGGCCGATATCGCTTTGTTCGTCGAGGGCGTGGCCGTAGGTGTAGCTAGCGCCGAGCTCGAAGCTATGGGAGAGCTTCTTCTCGACGTGGACTTCGAGCGAGTCGTAGGCGGAGATACCGACGGCCTTAAAGAGCGCGGCGCTGGGATCGTAGCCCGGATACGGAACACGGAAGTCGATATTGCCGCCCTCGTAGCTGTCCCACTTTTCGGTCGAGATGGGTTGGTAGCAGGTGGGTGCGCCCGAGCCGGAATAGCAGGGCACAGGAGCATTCTGATTCAGCACCTGATAGCCGTAGCTATAGGTTTCACCGTCGGGGTGCGGCTCTTTTCCCTTGACCATCGCAGGGGAGCTGGGAGTGGCGATCTGCGGTTCGTTGAACGGCAGCGGAATGACGGAATGGCGGCCGCGGTTGCCGGTGTAGCCGATGGATACAGCGGTATCCGGGCGCGGCTGCCATTGCACCTTGAGCGTGTAGTTGATGGTGTAGGGGAGCTTGTTGTCGCGAGCGTAGGCGCCAAAGTAGAACGGCGTGTTGCAGCCATCGCCGCCGCCGGCATCATACTCGTTGCCCAGCGCTGTGCAGTTGGCGACGTCGCTGGTGAGCACGTTCTGCAGGGTGTTGGTGAAGAACTGCGGATTGGGGTTCGGTGGGGTGATGACGGTGGAGCCCATTGGTTTTTCGAAGGAGGTGTTGGAAGCAGAATAAGCCGCGGCCAGTGGAGGCGCCATGGTCACACCGAAGGGGCCGCCGATGCCGCCGCCTGCCGGCTGGGACATATAGCTGAATAGCTCGCCGCGGTCGTAGTACATGCCGGCGCCGCCGGAAACGATGAAGTTTCCGCGATACTTTTCGGGAGCCCAGGCAAAGCCGAGGCGCGGCGAGATGCCCCACTGACGGCCGGTGAGAGTGGAGCCGCTGACGCCGGGGGTGGGATAGTACTTGTTATTGTTCGCCACCACGAAGCCGCCGTTGTTGACCGTAAAGCCAACGTTGGTATCTCCGGTAACGTCGTAGGACGAAGGCTCAAAGTTGAACAGGTTGCCGTATTTCTCAGTGAATCCGCCATGGTAGTCATAGCGTACGCCGGCGGTGAGGCTGAGATTGGACATGATCTGGTACTTGTCTTGCGCGTAGCTGGAAATTTCGTTGGAGCGATAGTAGCGATTGGCGTAGTTGTGGCCGTCCGCGCCGATGCTGTCGAGGATGCTGGCCGACTTGAGATTTCCGGCGAGAAAGGTGGAGAAGTCCTTGGTTGAAAGTTGGCCGAGGCCGGTGCGCAGGTTGCGGATGTTTAGCTGGGTATAGCTGTCCCCGCCGCCTACCACGATGGTGTGCTTGCCCATGGCGAAGATGACGTTGGTGGAGGGATTGAGGCGATTCTGGAAGTAGCCAGCATCGACGAATTCGCTGTAAGGCCCGGCGGTAATGCTCTTGGTGTTCTGGCAATTGGGGCCGGCTTTGCAGTTGAATTTGCCGAGGGACATGCCAGGAACGCCGGTGGCGTTTGGAAACGGGATGCCAAGGGTGGGACTTGATAGTCCGGCAAGGTCCTGGCGGAAGTTGCTGTAGACCTTCATGCGCACGAAGCCGAGGCGCTGTTCCCAATTGATTTTGGGGCCGAGCGAAATAGTGTTGTCGAGCGCGGCCACGTGCGATCCGGAGTCTTCGTTTTCAGGAAAGCCTCCCACAGAGGAAATGGTGTAGGGATTGAAGGCCGGATCGTGCTGGTAGAAGTACTTGAGCGAGAGCCGGTCGGACTTGGTGAGGTCGTAATCGAGCGAAGCCGTGGCCTGGTCAGCCGTAAAGAGCGTGGGCGAGAGAAGGGTGACATCCGTGCCCCCGACCAGCGCACCCTGCGCGGAAGGAATCATGAATTGCCCGTTGGGCAGTTTGGTGTTGAGGATGGCCGCGGCAGTGGGATCGATGTTGTATGACGAGTAATGCAGCGTGGCGCCGGTGGGATCGTACCAGCTATTGAGAGCCGTTAACAGACCTGCCGCACTGCGGTCGTTGGTGAGTCCGTCGGGGACGCCGATCTGCGAGTATCCCTGCGTCTGGTCGGTGGTGTGCACGTGCTGATAGCCGGCAAAGAAGAACAGCTTGTTCTTGACCAAAGGCCCGCCGGCCGTGGCGCCCACGGTGACGCGATGAAGGGCGGGGTTTTCCAGGATCTTGGGGAAGGGTGTGCCGACGCCGGCCTGCGAAAGCAGGTAGGACTGTTTGAAGAAATAGGGGGCGGCGTTAAGGTCGTTGGTGGCGATGACGCTGTAGGTCTGGCCATGCCACATGTTGGTGCCGCTGGATATGTTGGCGTCGACTTGTGCGCCGCTGGTGGCGCCTTGCTGGGCGTCGTACATGGAGGCGTTGACGCGAATCTCCTGCAGGAATTCAGGCGGCGGAGACGGCAAGCCGTTGCCATTGGAGCCGTAGACGGACGTGGAGGTAATGGCCGCGCCGCCGGTTTGTCCCACGCCGCCGGATGCGCCGGAACCGATGTTGAAGTTAATGCGCAGGGATGCGTCGGCGCTGGAACTCTTGCCGTTGAAGAGATTGGTCACGTCGACACCATCCACCTGGAAGGTGTTGGATGTGTCGCGCTGGCCGTTGGCCCAGATCGGCTGGTTGCCGAGGCCGGCGTTGGTGCCGATGCCGCTGAGCAGTTCCGCATTCACGCCGGGAGTGAGCACGGCCAACTGAGTAAAGCTGCCGGTAGCCAGCGGCGTGAGCGAAATCTGCTCGGAGTCGAGCGTGTAGCCGTTGGTAGCGTCGGTGGCGTTAAGCAGCGGATTGGCCGTGACCTCGATCGACTCCGACGCTTTGCCCAGCTTCAGGCTGGCGTTCACGGTGCTGGCGCGCGCTTCCTGGACGACAATTCCGGCAATTGCCGTGGTGTCGAATCCATCGTGCCCTACCTTGACGGTGTAGACGCCGATGGGCAGGTTGAATATCTGGTAAAAGCCGTTGCTCTGAGACGTGGTGGTGCGCGTAACGCCGATGGCCCGATTCGACACGGTGATTGCGGCTCCGGGAACAGCCGCACCTGATGGATCGACGACGGTGCCGTTGATGGAACCGAGGGTTTGTTGGGCTGAGATGTTCTGACAGACTAAAGCGGTCAGCAGAACGAGACCGCAGCAGGCGACACTCCTCCAAAAAGAACGATTCATGGACTCCTCGCAGAGCTTTCTGTTGGTTCTTGTGTGGTGTAGGTAAAACGATCGATGTTTGCTATCCGTTTCCTAGAGTGAACTGTCGACCCTGGAAAATTTGTTAAAACGGGCGAGACGGATTGTGAATAGTTTGTGACAGGTGCCGCGTATTGCAAAATGAAAAGCGCGTGATTTTCTAAGGAAATGAGTAACCTGGTTGTGGAAAAACAGGAGTGAATAGAGGCGGAGGAGCGCGCCGCGGAAGGCTGCGGGGATAGTGGACGAGATTTTTGCAGGAAATCCCGCATTGCGGGAATAGTGGCAGGGGCAACTTAGGACTTATTTGTCGGCGCCCTTGCCCCATTGGATGCGAATCCCGCTGCGCACATTGAACGGCAGGCTGGGGTAGCCGATGGGGCCAATATGCTGGCTGCTGGTGAGGTTTTCAGTGATGCCATAGAAGCCCAGCCACGGCTTCCATTGATAGCTGAAGCCCCAGTCGATTTTGGCATAGCCGTAGTCGAGGTTGCGATTGGGCAGGAGCAGGCTGTTGCCGCCGGTGGCGTCGGCATATTCCAGATATGTTGAGTCGTCGCTGCGGCTGGCAAACGCCATGTTGAGGATGGCCGTGATCTGCCGGTGCGAGTAGGTCCCGGTGATGAACCCGGTGTGGGGCGGACGGCGAAACGGGCGTGCCCCGACCAGCGGCGAGATGGCGCCGATGGGAATGCCGTTGTAGGTGGGCTCATATCCGCCGGCGAGGGCTTCGTTATCGCTGTCGAAGGAGCGCTGCACCACGGCGTCGAGCCAGGTGTAGCCGCCGCGGAGGAAAATGTCGCGGCCGATGCCGCCCTCGAGCGTGGACTCGATGCCCTGCGCGCGGAAGGCTTGCGTATTGACAGTGAGCGGGTAGTCGTCAGTGTAGTAAAAACCGAGCGCGGCGATGAGCTGCTGTTGCTGGTCAGGAGTGAGGTTCGGCAGCAGGTTGGGAAGAAGATGCCCGCCCACGTACTCGATTTGCTTGCCGAACTCGTTGTGGAAATAGCGCACGCGGAGGAGGATGCGCTCGCTGAGAAACGCCTGCTCCGCGCCGCCGTCGTACATGCGCGCGAAAGGCGCCGCCAGCGGCCCGATGTGCAGTTGCTGCGCAGTGGACTGATAGCCATTTGTGACGAGGAATTGATACAGCGATCCAAATTGGTCTGGCAGAGCCGGCTCGCGCACCGCATCGCCGTAGTTGAACAGGATGCGAGTGCCGCTGAAAACGCCCGTGCGCGGACGCAACGCGTAGAACGAGACGCCGGCGCGCGGCGTGGTTTGCACGCCGAAGAGCGAGTAGTGCTCCAGGCTGCCGCCCAGCGTATAGAAGAAGCGATCCTTGAAGTCGCCATGCACCGCGGCGATGTAGTCGTAGTTCCTGCGCTCCGTGGCCTCGCTGAAGCTATACGCCGGAAAGTTCTCGGCGCCCCGCTCGTCCTCATAGTGAAACCCGATGAGACCGGTCACATGCGGCGTAAACCGATAGTCTCCCTGATACACAACCTGATCGCGATTCGAGACCAGTTGATCGCCGCTGGGGTAAATGGAGCCATTCGCATAACTGTAGTCGAGCAGAGCCTGACCACTGGCGCTGGTTCCGTTCGCGCCTGTGATTGTCACCGGCAAGCCAAAGTAGTTTCCCCCCGTGTAGGTTGGCGCAGTCCCTGGAGCGCCGCACGAACCGGCAGGCATGCAAATGCCCTCGGGCTGCCACTGCGTATACTCCTCGCGCTTGCGCGTGAGTCCGTAGCGAACGACGTTGTGGAAGGATGCCGTGGTCTGGTTGTCAATGGAGCCGCTGACGTAGATGTCCTGATCTTTCTGTGTGGCCTGGTCGGCGACGTGATAAAAGTCCCACGCGTTCGGCACGCCGGTTGCGGCCACATTGTAGTGCGCGGTTCCGCGAATCTGCGTGGTGGAGTTTATCTGCCAGCCCAGGTTCCCGGCCGATGCGGCGAGATGATGCTCGTCGTTGGGCAGCGCGTTCGAGGTCTGCAGCCAACTGAAGGCGCCCAGGTAATCCAGCTTGTTGTGCGTGCCGGCGATCGAGGCTTCTTCATGCTGGGTGTTGAAATTGCCGCCATCCGCGCGCAGGAAGAACGATGGAAAACTGGTGGTGCCGCGGGGAGTGGTCAGGCTGACCACACCGCTTTCCGCACCGGCGCCATACAGGCTCGAATCGGCGCCGCGGTAGACCTCCGCGGATTCAACGGCGGTGGTGGGCAAGTTGCCGAAGTCGAAGCGTCCGCCGAGATCGCCCGCCGCCACTCCGTCGATGAGCACCTTGTTGGAATCGGAGTCGCCGCCGCGGATGAACAGCGAAGCCTGCGCGCCGCGCTGCCCGATCTGCACCACCGCGGCGCTCGGCATCAGCCGCAGATCGCTCACCAGGGTGGTGCGCAGGTCGACGTCGAGCGGCCCCAGAACGGTGGTGGCGGAGCTGGTCTGCGGCTGCGGCGTGGGTGTGCCGGTGGCCGTCACCACAATGGATTCGCGCGCCCACTCGGGCTCCAGCACCAAGTTGCGCTCAACCGTGTCGAGGCGGCCGGCATAAAACCCCGGAGTCTCAAGCTGGCGGAAACTTTTGGCCGAGGTAATGAGGAAAAACCGGCCAGTGGCGCCGGTGAGAATTTCGTAGCTGCCATCGGCGGCGGAAACCGTGGTGGTCACGATTTTGCCGTCTTGCAGAAGCGCCACGGTGGCCCCGGAGATGCGCGCTCCCGAGGCGTCGGTTACCACGCCGCGCACCGCTGCCGCATGGGCGATGGGCGCGATGAATATCAGAATTGCGGCGAGAAGGGCGAATGGGAATGAGACGAAACGGCGAGCAGAGGCGCGGGTGATCCGCAAACCTGGAAAGTGCATGAGGTCTCCTGGCGTCCCCCTCGGAACGCGTGCGGGTTAAGGCGCCATGGACCGGTCTCCTGACTTGCGCGAGCCACCTTCCCAAAGCCGAGCCGGGCTCGTCTTCAGTGGTCGAATGGGCTTTTCACCGGCACTCCAGCCCAACTGACGGGCGGAGGGTCGGCGGCGCTTACAGTTGCGGGGCAGTGGCGGATTTACACCGCCTTCCCGAGCATCCTGGCGATTGCTGATGTGGTTCGAGGCAGCTCGCGAGGAGCGGCCCGCTATGTCATGAAACTACTTTCAGTGACATCAACATTTATAACCGCCCGCCGGCGCGAAGTCAAAGCGGAGCGAAGCGGGAAAGTGAGATGGAACTGGTGACCCCGGGCTGATTCGAACAGCCGACCTGCGGTTTAGGAAACCGATGCTCTATCCATCTGAGCTACGGGGCCACAAAAGTTTATTGTCGCAGCAGTGCGCGTGGCGCCGCAAATCTAAAGGAAACGCACTTGCCGAGACAGGCGTCCGCATCTACTCAGTCGGGTAGTGGCAGCACATCGCAATTGCCGATCGCTTTGAATCGACGGTCGAAGGTCACAACGGTCGCACCCGCGTGAGCGGCAAACGCAGCCAAGTAGGCATCGGTCCACGCATTCGGACCGCCGGCGATTTGATCGCCAACTTGCCTCCAATACTCACTGAAGCCGGCTTGCTCCGGGAGGAAGATGATCTGCGGGTCTGAGCGCAAATCATCGTAAACGCGCCACGCGTGAATGGGGTCCAAAACATCCTCGCCCATCACGCGGCTATTTGTAAGGAGACGCAGAAACCCAAGCTCAGCGATACGGCAGAAAGCAATCTGCTCGGCCCCAAGACTCTGGAACCAGCCCTTGGCTGCCGAATGGTGAACATGCTGGTCCGAGGTGAACGCGACCCAGACATTGACATCAGGCAAGTAGATCATCGAAGTCGAAACTGGCAAGGTCCAGCGAGCCGGGGTGTTTGGAGGTAATCAGCGGCAAACTCACTCTCTTAGGGCTGGTCGATGCGGTGGGCTCATGAGCCAGTTCCCGCTCAAGTACCCGAACAATGAATTGTTCGACCGTAAAACCTCTTTTGCGGGCAAGCCGTTCGCTCTGCCGATACACGGATTCGGGAAGTTCGATTGTGGCCCTCATTCGGAACGCCTCTACCCAACATCATAATCGTCGGCTGCCTGATATAAGAAGTAGCTTAGCATCTATCTGAGCTCCGGAGCCACACTGGCTATTGTCACAGCAGCGTTTCATTGGACCGCAAATCTTGCCATAACACCCTGCCGCGGCCGGCGCAGCATCACGCTGGAACGATTTTCGCGGCTGTCTTATATCCATCCCGCAACGCGGACAAGCGGATTTCATATCGCTCCGCCCGCCGCGGCTGGTACACCAGGGCGGGGCGAAAGCAGGCCAGGCATGTGCCGCCTTTGTGCCGCACGCTGGGATAGAGGATTCCATTCGACTGTTGGGCGAGCAGTTGTCTGGCGAGCAGTTGCGAGGGCACGTAGCATTGCGGAACAGGTTCGGGTTGGAGATGGTCCGCGTACTCCTCCGCTGGCTCGAGGGCGTGAAAGGGGCCGTGAAAATCGGCCTGCCAATCGTCATAGGTGGAGATGTCTTCGTTGGGCCGCTGCTTAGGCAATCCTGGGACGACCATTTCGGAGAGCCGCTTCGATTTGTGATAAGCAACCTCGGCAATGGAAGTCTCTGCCTTCTTTGCCGCATACCAGGCGCCGCGAGTGGTGTCGTTGAAACGGGATCCGAATGGGCCGGGATGAAGGAATGACGCGCGAATAATAGCCGCATTGGGAATTCCGTATACCAGTTCGAATTGGCTGATTCCGCTCAGGCCGTAGAGTTCGCCCTGGATGCGCTCATTGGTTGCGGCATCGAGCCGGGCGGCATCCGCAAGCATCGCCTCGCTGCTTGTTACTTCTTCCAAAACGGTTCCGGTTTCGCTGTGCCGGGAGGGAATCAGCCGGTGCATCCCTCTCTGGCGGAATTCCCGGACCGGAGGCGTCAACGTCCACCCCGCCACGCATCGAGCATACGGCGAACCTCCGCCATGCCCGGCTGTCCGTGGCGGAGCATGTAATCGATGGGGGCCTGGCCGGCGAAGAGGGGACCCCGGTTTGCGAGCGTAATCCAGCGGTCCGCCCACGGCTTGCCGAAGTAGATGTTCAGCGCCTTGTAAATTCCGATGACAAGAGAAATGCGCGTCAGGGTGTCCTGGTCTAGCTGCTTGCCCCTGGGCCGGGTCTTCCAGGCATGAAAGGTTGACGAGGCCACACCGCCCAGCAGGCCCCGCGCCTCGACTTCGTTCAAATCCCATTTCCGCGCAATGTTCACGAAGACCTTGATGGCGTTCTCGCTCAATCTCCTACGCTCTTCGGCGTCTGAGAGGTTGGGAGCCTGATCGAAGGAGTATCCGGCGACATTGGGAGCGGCCAGTGCGGTTGACATAAGGAATCTCGCCTCCGAGAATAATTATTCTCGATTTCGGGATGTTTTGCAACCAGGATACCAGCCTGACCGAGGCCCTCGAATCCGCGACGTTTCCGGCGGAAAGCACGGCAATACTTTCACCGAGCTCCCGCCTGAACCAAGCCGATCAGCTTGCCGGCGAAACCGTTCCGGTGAGGTTGAGGTCGATGTTGACCTGCTTGGCGACCTTGAGGATGAACACGCTTGGGTCCTTCAACCCCCACTGCACGTAAGGAATGACGAACCTTCCCTTCGCCGTGAGGTTGGCGCCGTCGATATGGACCTGCATGGGAACCGTAATGTCGTGCGGCGTGCCGTGAAGCGTGAACACGCCGGAAACCTGGATGGTGGAATCGCCCGCCGGTGCGATGGTTCCCTGGTAGGACCGGGGTGCGAAGGTCACGTCGGCATAGTGGGCCACGTCGAGCACATCTCCGTGCATCTTTTTATCGCGGCTTTTTTCGCCGCTGTCGCCGCTGGCCGCTGAAACCACGATAGAGCCGGACATCGCCGGCGAGTCGCGATCGAATTCGATCACGCCTTTCTGCACATGGAATGTGCCATGCACTTCATGGCTGCCGGTGAGCGCAAATCCCACGCTGCTGGCGTCAGGATTGACGGTGAAAGTCTGGTGCTGCGCGAGCACGGCAGAGGCAAAGAACAACGGCAGAGCGAGAATCAAAGTTTTTGCAGTGGTCTTCATGGTGTGTCTCCTGTCGTGTTGCGGGATGATGGGGGAACGGGATGCGCTGCCTCGGTGAGCCAGAGGCTGAGCGAGGCGAGTTGCCGGTCGCCCAGGTACTCGTGGCCGGGCATGTCGGTCGTGGGAATTCCGAATTTCGCGATCCGGGCAATGCGGGTTTTGCGCGCGGGGTCAGAGGATGGCAGATATTTGAACGGTCCGGCAAAGAGATCGGCGGGCTTTTCGCGAAAGCTGGTTTGCCAGCGCTCGCGGGTGGCGCCGTGCGCGTCGTGGCAGGTGGCGCAGAATTTGCGGTAGACGGCTTCGCCTTCTTCCGCGCTTGCCTGGGCAACGGCGGCGGCAGATGGGCTCCAGGCTTGCTCCTGCGCAAGTCGCTGGGCGAGATCGGCGCTGTGCAGCGATGCCAGGTAAGAGACCAGGTCGTCGCCGCGCTGGTCGCGAAAGAGGAACGCGTAGGGAGGCATAATGGACGCGCCGCTGACCTGTGCGGGATCGACCAGATGGGCCTTGAGCCAGAGCGGCGAGCGGCGAGCGCCCGCCTGCGAAAGATCGGGCCCCTGGCGCCGGTTGCCGATCAGCGGCGGATGCTGCCGGTGCAGCTCGTCCAGACTTTCGGTGGGTCCCCAGAGCAGAACGTCGGACGAGTCTGGACGCACGTATTGCGAATGGCAGTTGATGCAGCCCTCAGAGATATAGACGCGCCTTCCCCGCTCCTCCGGCGACAACGGACCGGAAGCGGAATGCTCGGGCAGCAGGCGATAGATCACCAAAGCGATGGCCAGGGCCGCGCACAGCACCACCAGTTCCCGCAAACGCTGGCGGCCAATCCCAAAGAGCGCGGGCGCCAGCACCACGGCTCCGGCAACGGCGACAAAGGCGATGGGCACGCGGCCCAGATTCTGTCCCATGCCGATGCCCAGGGCTGAAGCGATCCATCCGGCCACTGCATAGATCCATCCGGCCTGCCGCGCGCGCTGCCCCGGCGAGGTGGCGGTGGTGAGAAACGAGGGATAGGCCACCAGTGCAACCGAGTAGAACGACACGCCCACCGGATACAGCGTGGAGGCGGTCAGGATATTCGCGGGGTGAAGCAGCAGTACGCAAGCCGATCCAAGCGCGAGAAAAGCAGCGGAAAGCACAATCGCCAGGCGCCGGCGCGCGAGCAGCAGCCCGGCCGCGAGCGCCGCGCAGAGATGCAGGCATGCGTTGGTCCAGAGATGAACGGAACCCATCCAGGTGCCGGTTTTGAGCGCAGGGGCGTGCTGGATGATGTAGAACGCGGCGGAGTCAAGCCAGACCAGCGCCGCGAAGGCAGCCAGCACGCGCAAGAAGGACATGCGCGCACGCGGCGCCGGCGCACGCCCGGAGGCAACGGATGGGGGCTGGATGGTCAGGCATAATCCTGCCGCGCAGAGTACGGCGGCGAACAGTGCCTGATGCTCGGGTTGTGCGTTGAAGATGAGCGGCACATTGCAGAGGAAGTAACCGGCTCCGGTGCCCATGCCGACCTTCAGCAGCGCGTGCCGGTCTCCGGTCCAATCGCGCAGGTGGGTGACCAGGGTTACGGTGAGCAGGCCGAGGCCGGCGCCGATAAGAAATGCCGTACCCACCGCGGCGGCCGAATGGAGCGGGATCAGCGACACGAGCGCGGCAACTCCGCAGAAGGCGAGGCCAATGCGAATGCCCAATGCCGGCGCACCAAAGGGGGCCAGACCCGGAGCCAGGAGGCTGGCGAGAATTCCACCCGCGGCCATGGCGGCGAGAATCATCCGCAGAGGATTCCCCGCGATGCCCAATTCCGCCAGGCGGCTGAGAAATGCGAACTGCGCAAAGATCAGGAAATAGACATAGGTGATGGCCACCAGGGCGATTCCGCGCGCTCCCTGAAAGCGCAAATCAAAGCGCATGCGGCAGCCATCCCTGGCGCAGTCCGATGGCCTGGATGGCCACGCAGACCGCGTCGAATGTAGCCACCGTCACCCAGGCAGGCTCCAGCGATCCGCTGACGATGGCCTTGAGTACGTAGATGGCGACGGCGCTGCGCGAAAACGCGGTGAGCAGCCACACGGCTTCAAGCCGCTCGACTCCGGCGCGCTGCGCCACCAGCAGCGCCCCATAAAGGCAGGCGATGCCAACCGACAAAACGAACGCGCCGATGTAGGAGACGTAGGGGCGGGCATCCGCCGGGGCATGCAGTCCCATCAGGCGCAGCGTGAAGGCGGGCGCCACGCACAGCAGCGCGCCGGTGGCGGTGTCGGACAACCCGGTGACCCACTGATAGCCAAGCAGCACAGAGCGTGTCATGCAACTTTCACTCCTGTCACTTCGACATTGGCCGGCCGCGACAGGGCCGGAAGCGAGTAAGCGGCGACCCACCATTCCAGGGAGGCCGCCAGCATCATGAGGCCGGTAATGAGGCGCAGCGTATACAGGCTGTTGCGCAAGATTCCGGGGACGATGGTGAAGGCGGGATGGACGCCTTCGATCCATCCGGCAACGATCATGATCGCCACATAGGCAAAGACGCCGTAGTTCCACAGATGGAAGGACCAGGTGCGATTGAAAATCCAGGCATCGTTTTCACCGAGCAGCTGCACCATCATGAAAATGAGCAGTGCGGTGAGGAAGCCGGCGACGGCCGCAAGCGAATGGCCCACCAGGGCGTCAGTGAACTTGACGCGGTCGAGGACGCCGGGCAGGAACATGATCCAGCCGCTGACTACCAGCAGGGCCCACCAGCAGAGAACGGCGATTCGCCAGCGGCGCGTGGCGGGATGCCAGCGGAAGGCGGCGTAGTAGGCAGGCACCAGCGGAATCCAAAGCAACAGGCTGGCGAGAGCGATGTATTGCGAGGGTACGCGATGGCTCACATCGGCGCGACCCAGCAGCGAGCAGAGAACGGACTCGCCGGCAAAGACAATCCATGTCAGGGTGAGGATGCGTTTGCGACCCGGCCGGCGCAGCGTGATGCCGAAGGGCAAAAGCAGCAGGATAGCCACGATGGCAAGTGAAGATTCGAGTTGGCTGGCTCCCGTGGGGCCGCCTGAGTCAGGATTTACCGCGGGATAGATGCTGGGACTCGAAGCAACATAAATGGCGAACGGAACGGCCAGCAGAATCAGCAGTCCGGCGATCTTGGCAATGCGCGCCGCGGTGCTGGACTGTTCCACATTGCCACGCGCGAAGGACGCCGCGAGCAGCAGCCACAGGGCTCCCATTGCCAGCGGAAAAAGCACACGGGCGTAGCCGGACCAGTCGAGAAACAGCTTGCCGCTGGATTGGCCGGAGAGCCATGTGAGCGAGCCAACGACCAGCGAGCCGGACCAGAGCCAGAGAATGGGACGGCACCACGCGGAGAGCGGACCACGTTCAACGCCATAGACGTGAAACAGAAACGCCAGCATGGGCAGGCTGCACCAGCCATACAGTGCGGTGTTCATGTGCACCATCATCCAGCGGCCGTAGGTCCACTCGCCGAGCCACGGATTGAGACCGGGAACGAGCAGCAGAACCGCAACCATGACGCCGATGGCGTTTCCCAGCACCAGCCAGAAGAGCGCGTGATTCACTGCACCCGCTACGGCCGGCGAAGCATGCGCGCTGGGAAGGTCAGGATTCATCGATCCTCCCGTCGTGCATGGTGAGCACGCGATCGCAGGCACGCGCAAGCGCCAGGTCGTGGGTGGCCATCAGCAGCGTGACTCCCTCGCTGCGCGCCACACTGAGCAACAGGTCGAAAACCATGGCGCTGTTGCGTTCGTCCAGCGAGCCGGTGGGCTCGTCGGCAAGCAGAATGCGCGGGCGATTCATGAGCGCGCGGCAAAGGGCAGTGCGCTGGCGCTCGCCGCCGGAGAGCTTCTGGATGCGATGGCCGAGGCGATGATCGAGGCCGGTGCGATGCGCCAGTTCGCGCAAGCGATCCTGTGCGGCGCGGCGGGACACTCCCGCGGCCTGCGCCGGAAGCAGGCAGTTTTCTTCCAACGTGAGATCGGGAATAAGGTTGTGAAGCTGAAACACGAAGCCTACTTCGTGGCGCAGAAACTGAACTTGGTCGCGTTGCCGGTTGAGCTCGATGCCATTGACCGCAACGCGGCCGCGCTCCGGCTCATCGAGGCCGCCCACCAGGTGGAGCAGGGTGCTCTTGCCGCATCCTGAAGGACCGCAGAGCGCCACTGCCTGTCCCGCGGAAGCCTCCAGATCCACGCCCTTGAGCACGGCGATGGCGCCATCGTCGTAGCTCTTCCACACGCCTTCGACGCGGATGACCGCGCGGTCCTGGTGCGACGCATGGGGAGAAGTGTTCATTCGAAGCGAAGCGCCTCCACCGCTCGAATGCGCATGGCATACGCGGCCGGATACAGTCCGCCGGCCACGCCGGTGATGAGGGCAAGCAGCACGATCATCAGCATGAGTTCCGGACGGAGCGTTACGTCCACATACCCGTGCAGCGCGGGGATCAGCTTTAGCCCGTAGAGCGCGAGCACGCCGATGCCAAGCCCCGCGATGGCGCCGGAGACGGCAACCAGCGCCGACTCGCCGAAGATGAGCCGCGCAATCTGGCTGCGCGAAAAGCCGTTGACGCGAAGGATTGCGATTTCGCGGATGCGCGTGAACACCGACATGATCATGGTGTTGGCCACGCCGAGTCCGCCAAGAGCGAGGCCGCATCCCCCCACCGCCCACGCCGTGGCCTTGAGAATTTTGAACTGCGAGTAGGAGCGCGAAAACTCCGCGTCTTCGAGAGCGATCAGGTTAGGAAAGCTGTGGCGAACCTGCTGCTTGAACGCGGCGGCATCGTCCTTGTTGCGCAGCTGGATGGTCACCACCGAGGAGCCTTCTTTGTGAAAAAAGGTTTGCGCCGCAGCCAGCGGCATGAACACGCCGCCGTCTTCAAAGCCATTGGTGGTGCGAACGATGCCGAGGACGTGAAACGTGCCGTGGCCGATGGGCACCTGGCTGCCCTGCGTTGCGCCGAGAAACTCCGCGGCGCGCTCGCCCAGCACCACATCGTCCTGGTTGCGGCCGAAATCGCCCGGATTGCCGGAGAGCCAGTGCGCCTTTTGAATCCGCGCGTCATCGGCAGTGATCCCGAAGCACGTGATGATGGGGTGATCGGCGCTCGACACTACGCCGAACAGCACCGGATCGGCATGCGCCACGGTGGGCCAGGCGGCAATCTGCGCTGCCGCCGCGCGAGGTACATCGCTGAAAAAGAGGTCGGACACGTTGCGTTCGAACACGATCATCTCCGCGCCGTTGGAGAGGATTCCGGAAAACATGCCGATGGCGCCTTCGAGCACCGTAACCACGGTGAGCATGGCGGCAACGCTGAAGGCGATGCCGGCAACGCTGATGAAAGAGCGGATTCGATGGCGGCGCAGATTGGTAAGGATCAGCCGAAGAACCATCATCCGTGCTCGCCGTAGGCAGTTTCGCAAAGACGTTCCGTCACACGGCTCAGCTCATGCTGGAGACTGGCGCGCAGCCGGCGCAGAAACTCCAGCGAAGGGCGATCGACAAGAAGCCTGCGCAGCGTGCGATCGCCTTCGTCGATGAGATGGGTGAGGCGCTCGACGGCCGCCGGAACACCGAGCACCAGCGCGCTGTTGGGGCGGTCAAGATGCTCGTCGCGCGCCGATGTTTTGCCGGTTTCGCCCGAACTCTGCAGCACGTCCTTGAGGTCGTCCACCATCTGATAGCTGAGGCCCCAGCAGTGCGCAACATGCTCCAGCAACTGCAGCTCGTTGGCCGTGGCGCCGCCCAGAATTGCGGGAAACACCAGGGTGAGCCGGATCAGCGAAACGGTCTTGCCGCATGCAATGCGCTCCGTGGTCTGGGCATTGTGCGGCAGTTGAGAGTAGTTGAGGTCGAGGCTCTGGCCGTTGAGCACGCCATGCAACCCGAGGCGCTCTTCAAGATAATGCATGGCCTGTGCCTGAAGTCCCGCAGGCGCGGAGGAAATGGCTTTCCAGGTGAGCGCGTAGGCGCGATTGATTAGCGCCAGAGCGGCGAGGATCGCGCCCGACTCGCCGAACGCTACGTGCACACACGGCGCGCCGCGGCGCGAGGATGCGTTATCCATGCTGGGCAGATCGTCGAAAACCAACGAGGCGGTATGGAAGTATTCGAGTGCAACCGCGAGGTCCATTGCGCTGTGAGCGAGCAGGCCAAATGCCCTCGCCAGCTGGTAAACCGTGCGCGGCCGAACCATGCTGCCGGGATGATGCAACACGTGGCGCAGCGCGGCTTCAAACCTCTGATCAAGGTGCGGAGGCAATGCCATCGCGGCCTGGAAAGCGCGCTCCAACTCCGCCGAAGTGCGTTCGTGCGCAATGGCCTGAATGGAATCCATCTCCGCAGATGGGATCGACTCGCCGGGTTCAAAGGATGTAAGGCAACTCGCCATGTATCGTCTCCGCCGTTGGCTTGCAGGATGCTTGGGTGAGACGCTGGCGCGGGCACGCTGGAAAGCAGCAGGTATGCCCGTTTGAGATGAAGATTCGTTCATCTTCCAACCACGCTAGCGCATTTTCAATGAAGGGGTTAGACCTTCAGATTAGGCGATTCATGCGGGCTGCGCATGTCGCACGGATGACAATTTATTCCTATTCATTCTTGAGCGGATCGATGGCCTCGCTCCGAGCCGTTGTCTTAATAGACGCTCAGGCCCGCATTCTGGTGCAGATGATCTAAGATTCCATGCATGCGGCTCCTGTTAGTCGAAGATGAGCACGATATTCAGGCGTTCCTGAAGCAGGCTTTAACCGAGGCTGGCTATCGTGTGGACGTTGCGCCGGACGGCAAGTCCGCGGAGAATCTCGCGGTGCTGAATCGCTACGACATTCTGATCGTCGATCTTGGGCTTCCCGACCTGGATGGCATCAGCCTCATCCTGCGCCTGCGCCAGATCGGGGTGCGCGCGCCGGTGCTGATTCTCTCCGCGCGCCGCTCCGTGGACGACCGGGTGCGCGGCCTGGAACAGGGCGGCGACGACTATCTCACCAAGCCGTTCGCGCTGGCGGAGCTGCTGGCTCGCCTGCGCAATCTGCTCAAGCGCAATGCTCCCGCGGCGGGTGAGGCCACGCGGTTGCGCGTGATGGACCTGGAACTCGATCTTCTGCGCCGCGAAGCCACCCGGGCGGGACAGCCCTTGCAACTCACCACGCAGGAATTTGTTCTTCTCGAATATCTCTGCCGCAATGCCGGACGCGTGGTCACCCGCTCCATGATTCTCGACCAGGTGTGGGGCATGCGCATCCAGCCCGACACCAACGTGGTTGACGTGCATATTTATCGCTTGCGTGGCAAAGTGGACGGTCACGGCCAGCCGCCGTTGATCAAAACATTGCGGGGGGTGGGATATGTCATCAAGGACCGGTAAGCCCGCCATGCGCAGCGCGGCCTGGCGCATTTCGCTGTGGGCCACGCTGGCCTTTGCCTGCGGCACCATGTTCGTGTTCGTGTTCCTCGATCGCTTTGTGGCCAACGATATTCAGCGGCGCAGCGATGCATGGCTATCGGGCGAAGTGGAGGTGCTGGGCGACGTGGCCGAACGCACCCCCAACGACGCGCTCTATGGCCGCGTGGTCAGCGAGGTGGCGGAGCTCGCTGCGCGCGAAGTTCCCAACCGGGAGCCAGGAAAAACCGCATCCAACGACTCTGTCTTCTTTTTGCAAAGCGGCGTGGATGGATCGCTGAAGCTGTGGGTGGGCGCGGGTAGCGGCGAGGACCACCTGCAGGCCATCCGGGCCCGGCGCATCCTTGAGGACCAGCCCACGGACATCCGCGTGGCCGGGGTGAAGATTCCCTTCCGCGTGGCGTCGATGCAGATGAACGACGGCAGCCATATTTTTCTCGGGCTCTCGGAACGCGATGAGATGCGCGTGCTGCGAAAACTGCGGGCGCGCTTCTTTCTGCTGTGGCTTTCGCTGGTGATGCTGGGATTCGCCATCGTGTTCTTGACCACGCGCCGCATGCTCAGCCACGTGCGGGGAATTACCGAGGCGGCCTCGCGCATCGGCCACTCCGACTTGAATACCCGCGTGCCCACCACCCGGCGCAACGACGAGATCGCGCAACTGGCGCTCACACTCAATCGCATGCTGGATCGCATTGAAAGCTCGATGCACCAGTTGCACACCATCACCGACTCGCTGGCTCACGATTTACGCAGCCCGCTGACCGCCATTCGCGGCAAGCTCGAGGCTTCGCTCTCCGCGGTGCGCGATGAAGAGCAGGCGGAGGCGGTAGTCTCGGCCATCGATGAGCTGGACCGGCTCACCGATTTTCTCAACAAGTCGCTCGACGTGGCCGAGGCCAAGGCCGATGCGCTCCGCCTTTCTCCTGGGCAGATCGATCTGGACGAATTGCTGCGCGCCATGGTGGGTCTCTACGAGCCGTCGATGTCGGAGCGCGGAGTGCAAGTGAACCTGCGCAGCAGCGGCCCGGTGAAGATGGAAGGCGATGCCGGCCTGCTCCACCGCATGATTGCCAACCTCTTCGACAACGAGCTCAAGCACTTGTCTCCCGCGCGCCAGGTCACGGTCGAATTGCACGCAGACGATGGCTCGGCATCGCTCGCGATCACGGACAACGGGACCGGCTTCGACGAGGAGGTGCTGCCGCATGTGTTCGCGCGCCGCGTCAAAGGCAAACATTCCAGCGGCCACGGGCTGGGCCTGGCCTTTGTGGATGCGGTGGTGCGCGCTCACGGAGGCACGGTCACGGCCGGCAATGCGGAAGGCGGCGGAGCCAAGATCGTCATTTCGCTGCCGCTGCTCCGCGACCCTCACACGCAGTCGGGCGTCCGTACAGTCGCCGCTTCCAAGTGACGCGAACGGCACATTGCGTTCGACCCTAAAGGAGCCTTGCTTGACTCACCAAGACATCGCCGGAAATCTGTTAGCGATCTACTGCGGGTTGCAGGGCGCGGCAACCATCGCGTTCGATCTCAATCGCACCCACGCCGCCCATCCTCAATGGCTGGGGCACGCACGGTTCCACGTGGTATGGCAGACGGCCACGGTCGCCGCTCTCTCTGTATTCGAAATCGCCCTCCTGCGGATGGGCGGCCCCATGCCGGCGCCGCGCTTTTACCTGGCCGCGATTCTCGCCGCGATGCCTGTTTTCGGCTTCTTTGCGGCACTGGTTACGCGCGGGCTCTACGGCGGCACGCTTTCCGACCCCAACGGTATTCCGCCGTGGATCCTGCGGCGCGGGAACGCGACGGTTCGCATCGATCTCAACCTGGTGGCGGAGCTGGCCGGGGCGGCCACTCTCGCGATTCTGGTGGCGCTGTATCGGTTTTCGCCATGAGCTACACACATGGATGCTCAGCGGCGCGGGCAAATTCCGCATTGCTCCCGCGCGGTTATCTCCGTTAGCATGATGGCTTCCCCCGGGAAGGTGATTGCGATGCGTCGATGGATTTGCACCTTGCTGCTCGTAGCCGGCCTCGCGTTCCCAGCCTTCGCGCGAACTGGCAGCCATTCCTCGTATCGAAGCAGCAGTTCCCATTCCTATCGCGCGCCCCGATCGTCCCGCGCGAGCGGGCATGTGCGCGAAAGCAGGTCGTACGGAACCCGCCGATCTCGCGCAGTTGCTGGGAGCCGCGCCACCGGCAGGACTCGGGCCACCGGCGGCGGATCGCATCGCTCCTACACCCGCTATCGCAGCGGATACATCGCCCCCGGCGTGACACCCCACGGGTCAGTGACCAGGGACTCCCACGGGCGCATCCGGCGCAGCGCGGCGGCCAAGGACGCATTCAAGCGCCAACAGCCCTGCCCGTCCACCGGAAGGATCTCCGGCGCTTGCCCCGGGTACGTGATTGACCACGTAAAGCCCCTGGAGTGCGGCGGCGCCGACGCGCCCTCCAACATGCAATGGCAGACTGTGGCCGACGGCAAGGCCAAGGACAAGACGGAACGGTATTGCCGTTAGCGCGCTTTTGAGTGAAGTGCTTACGGTCAGGGGGCGACTGTTGTGGCTTCCCACCCTTTGTGCAAAAAACGCACAAAAGGTGGGGCACGGCGTTTTGTTAGCACTTGATTCGAAAATGCTCTAGTGCTCAGACTTGGTGATTTGGTAATCAGACCGGGAGCAAGCGCGGGTCTAGAGACCCGCACTACAGCCGGTCTGGAGACCGGCGGTACATTCCCGGCGATTACCAAATCATGAGGTCTGGGTATTAGCTCGTCGCGGTTTTCGCATCGGATCACACGGTTCAGTTACGCTGGAAAGATGTTGAAGGGAATCTCGAAATACCTCAGCCCGGAGTTGCTCGCGGTACTCCACCAGATGGGGCACGGCGATGAAATCGTGCTTGCCGACGCTCATTTTCCCGGCCATTCGCTGGGACCGCGAGTCGTGCGCGCCGACGGCATTCCCATTGTTGCCTTGCTCGACGGCATGCTGCCGCTCTTTGAACTCGATGCTTACGAGACCCCGCTGGCGATGATGCAGGTTGTTCCCGGGGATACTCCCGATCCCGCGGTGGAACGCGATTACATGGAAGCGATCCGCCGCCACTCCCCTTCCACACCCGCCCCAGTCCGGCTGGAACGGCACGCGTTTTATCAGCGGGCGCGGGGCGCATTCGCCATTGTCATGACCGGCGAAGTGCGAAAGTACGGGAACCTGCTGCTGAAGAAGGGCGTCACGCCAGTGGCCTGATCCTGTGCCAAGCCGCTGGGAAGCAGGACAGCACAGCGTCAGGTTCAATAAGCAGTATCGAATCTGTTTTACATGGAAGGAGGATGGAGCCCATGAAGTCGAAATCGTTGACTACCACGATGAGCGAAAAGGCAGAAAATGACATTCCGCTCGTTCGTCCGGCGAACGGCTGGAATTATCGGTATGTGACCACTTCGCCGGGCGAAATGCTGGCGAAAGAGTTCCTTAAGCCTTTGGGGCTCAGTCAGAATCAGCTTGCGATGAACATCCATGTACCGGCCACGAGGATTGGCGAGATTGTACGCGGCAAGCGAGCCATCACCCCCGATACTGCGTTAAGGCTGGCCCGGTTTTTCGGCAACAGCCCGGAGTTTTGGCTGAATCTTCAGCAACTGCACGATCTGACCAAAGCAAAACTAGTTCTGAGCAAAAGGATTGAGACAGAGGTCCGGGTATATCGGTCCGTTGCGGCCTGACGGGCGCGAAGAGGGTCGAGCCTGGTCCGCATTTTCCCCAAAGCCAAGATGGAATGCGGCAGATGAGCGGCGGAACCCCGGTCCCAAAATCGCAACATGGGACACCCAGTTTCGTACAGGATCAAGCGGTCAGAGTCCTAGTAAACTGGAAGTGAGGTTTCTATGCCAGAGATTCAGCGCAGGAAGACGCCGACGGTCCGCATCGGCCAGGTCAAGGTTGGCTGGGAGGTCCCGGTGGTCGTCCAGTCGATGACCAACACCGATACGGCCGATGTGGCCGGGACCATCGAGCAGGTGGCCGCCCTGGCCACGGCGGGGTCGGAGATCGTCCGCGTGACCGTAAATAACGAGGAGGCCGCCGCCGCCGTTCCAGCCATCGTGGAAGGCCTGGAGAAGCGCGGCATCCACGTCCCCATTGTGGGCGACTTTCACTATAACGGGCACCTGCTGCTGAAGAAGTTTCCCGCCACCGCGCGGGCGCTGGCCAAGTACCGCATCAATCCCGGCAACGCTTCGATCGGCAAGAAGGACAACGATAATTTCCAGGTCATGGTGGAGTGCGCGGTCGAAAATCAGAAGCCGATGCGCATCGGTGTGAACTGGGGCTCGCTTGACCAGGCTCTGCTCACCCGCATGATGGACGAGAACAGCCGCCGCCCCGATCCGCTGCCCGCCCGCGAAGTGATGATGGAAGCCATGGTGGTGAGCGCGCTGGAGTCTGCCCGGGCGGCGGAACGCTACGGTTTGCGGGCTGACCAGATCATACTGTCGGCCAAGGTTTCGGGGGTGCGCGACCTCATCGACGTCTACAGCAACCTGGCCTCGCGCTGCAATTATGCGCTGCACCTTGGGCTGACCGAGGCGGGCATGGGTGCGAAGGGACTGATTGCGTCGACGGCAGGGCTGGCGCCGCTGCTGCTGGCAGGCATTGGCGACACGATTCGAGTGAGCCTGACGCCGAAGCCGGGCGGCGACCGCACCGAGGAAGTGCAGGCGGCGCAACAGATTCTGCAGTCGCTGCAGATTCGCAGCTTTATGCCGCAGGTGACGAGTTGCCCGGGCTGCGGCCGCACCACCAGCACCTACTTCCAGGAATTGGCCGAGCAGATTCAGAGCTACCTGCGCACCTCGATGCCGGAATGGCGCAAGAAATATGCGGGCGTGGAAGAGCTCAAGCTGGCGGTCATGGGATGCGTGGTGAATGGGCCTGGCGAATCGAAGCACGCCAACCTTGGCATCAGCCTGCCCGGAACGTTTGAGGAGCCCAAGGCGCCGGTCTATGTCGATGGAAAACTCTACAAGACGCTGCACGGCGATACCATCGTGGCCGAGTTCAAGGAGATTCTGGACCGGTACGTGGAGAGCCACTACGGGAAGAAGAGCGAGGAGCTGGTGGGGGCGTAAAAACCAGGGACTTAGGGACTAAGGGACTGAGGGACTAGGGACTTAACAGGCCGCGGAAAAAGTCGATTTCAGGCGCAGATCGCGCAGGGGCTAAAGCCCGGATCTTTTGGGGCCACATACGGCGCGACTAAAGTCGCGCCCCTACGCGGTCTGGCCCCCGCTAAGCGTTTTTCCGCAGCCTGTAAAGCCCGACACGTTTTGTGGCACTTCGCGGCGCGACTGAAGTCGCGCCCTTACGCGTTTCCAGCCTTTCTCATTCCTACTGCCGGCGAAAGCGCGTAGACTTCGACCTACGATGAAGATCATTGCTTGCATTGTGCTGGCGGCGCTGTCGTCACCGGCTCTCCTTGCGCAGACGCCCGCTCCCGCCGCACCGGACAACTGCGTGGTCCACGGGCGCGTCGCCGATCCGCTCGGCGCGGCCATCAGCAGGGCCTTCTTCCTTGTGCACAGCGATGGCTGGGCCACAGTGGATCAGCAGGTCAAGCTGAGCGATAACGGCGAGTTCGATCTGCGGCTCAAGCCGGGACTTTACGATTTGTTCATCGCCTCTCCGGGGTTCGTGCCCCAGGCCAGGATCATTGACACGCGCGCTTGCAAGCCGATCACGCTGAAGCTGAAAATGCTGGTCGATATGGAGCACCTGGAAGACTAAGGGGCGTAGATTCACCGTGAAAGGGTGTTCTCCGGATGAATTTGGCGTTAGGATGATCCTTCCCCGGAAAGAGGGTCCTGACCCGTGCGCCGATTGCTCGTTGTGGCGCTGCTGTTCGCGTGTGCATCGCCTTTGGCATTCGCCGGCAAGCGCCGGCCCTGCGTTGCAGCCGGGCAAGCCTCGCAGATGGTCCACAAAGACGTCTGCGTTACCGCCCACGTGTACGACGTGGTGGAATTGCCCGACGGCACCCGCTTTCTCGACGTGTGCTCGCCCGAAACTCCCGATGACGATTGCCGTTTCACCATAGTGAGCCTGTGGCAGGACCGCGAAACGGTGGGCGAGCTGCGGAAGTATCGCAACTCCGACATCCAACTACGCGGGATCGTGCAGTCCATGCATGGGCGCGCGGGCATGGTGCTGAGTCACGCGCGGCAGTTCTATGGCGGGCCGCCGAAGTTCAGGCCCAATCCGCGGCTGGCGCGGGGATTCACCGGGGAACAGGAGCGGCCGGCCTTCGCCGACCCCAACCTGCGGCCCCAGGGGCGGGGACGGGCCTTCATGAATTCGCACGATACGCTGCAGCGAAAGTAAACCTGGACGTAGCTGGGGCCACGGGATGGTACAGAGCGGAAGCGGCCGGCTTGATGGCCTCAGCAGTCCGTGGCAAAAGCCGCAACGTCTGGGAGACCATCCCTCAGGGGCTAAAGAGGCTGCGGAAAAAGTCGATATGGAGGGCGATTATCAGGCGCAAAGCCCGCAGGGGCTAAAGCCCGCCTCAATTTGCGGCAGTTACGGCACGACTAAAGTCGTGCCCCTTCAAAACCAGACTTCGACCACAGGCTGTCAGAACCAGACTTTGACCACGGGCTGTCAGCACCAGACTTCGACCAAGGGGCAGTCAGCGCTTGGCGCCCAAAGCACCCCCTGCGAATTCCAGATCGGTCGGAGCATTGCTCCTGAGGGGGGAGGGGGTGGGGGATTTTTTGACCTTTGCGGTTCGGGTTCGGCGGCGACGACCGATTGGGCGGAAGCGATGGGGGTAAGAGGCCTGTCCGGGAGGGAGGGGGGTGGGGGGTGGGGGGTTTCCGGAGCTGCTTTGGGCTGTGGGAGCTCGGGTTGGACTGGTGTGGGGATGGAAGATTGGGTCTTGGACTGTGCCTTGGGCTGGGTTTGGGGCTGGGTTTGGGGTTTGGATGCGGCGGGAGGCCGGGTTGCGGCAGGGAGCGAGGCGGGAATGGGGACGGGATTGGGGGCCTGATCCGGGGGTGGCGCCGGAGGCGGGGGGGTGGGGGGTTTTTCCGATTTGGGGCGGCCGGGCTGGCCCTGGGCGCGGCGGGAGGCGATGGCGACCTGGGCGGCGTAGAGAAGCTTGGAGGCGTCGTCTGTATCGATTGCGCCGAGTAGCATGCCCTGGGCGACGCAGGCGATAAAGGCGTCGATGTTTGCAGGGGACGAGAGGAAGGGCATGACGTAGCGGAAGGCGTCGCCGGCATTTTGGTCGATGTCGTAAAGGGAGGCTCCGGCGGCGCGCTCGGAGGCGAGGCGCTGTTGGTAGGCTTCACAGCAACGCTGAACGGCGGCGTTGAGGGCAGTTTCAGGGTCAGGCGAGGGAGAGGCGATGGAGGAGGGCATGGGAATTCCTTTCGAGATTTGTGGTCCTGGTCTCCCACCCTGCGCCAGAAAAAAGGCGCAAGGATGGGGCACGGGATGTCTCTGGGACCAATAAAAAAGCCCGCCGGATTGCCGGGCGGGCGCTGTTTCTGCGTATCTGATAAAAGCATGACACAAACCGCGGTAAAACCGGCAGTGTTCTTGAAAAATCTCGCATTGATTCTAAACGGAGTTACAAGATATTTTCGCGAGAGGGGCTTGACAAGATTTCCACAAGCACCGTTTTTGGTGCAGTTATTGAGGACGTTTCCTGGACCAGCCGAGGCTTGTGTGAGAACCCTTGCCTGGGATTAGGCGGTTCGGTTCTCTTCGGAAGAATTCAGCGAGTCAGCGCCGCTTCGCGGCATAGCAAGTCAGCAAGTCAGCGGCGGTTTGGCGTCGTCTCTGGGCTGAATGGGGCGGAGGTTTGGGAAGGAATTGGCGAGTTGGCCCGCTGCGCGGCATCGCAAGTTGGCGAGTTGGCGCCGCTGCGCGGCAGACGCTTGCCCCCAGGGTTCGCTGGTTAGGCCGTTGACCGTGTGATTACGTGTATACAGCGTCGCGCAACCGGTCTCGATCAGGCCGGCGTCTCCTCCAGCGACGGGGCGAAGCGGGCTCCGGCGCGGAGAATGACGGCGGAGATGACCAGGGAGACCAGAGTGAGGCCGAGGGCCAGCCGCAGGCTGTGAGTGCGGTCGGAGACGGCGCCGATGATCTGCGGTGAGAAGGTATCGCCGAAGAAGTGAATGCAGAACAGGTTCACCGAAATGGCGGTGGCGCGCACTGGAGCAGACACCGAGTTGACGATGGCGGCATTCAGGGGGCCGGTGTTGAGGAAGAGGAAGAATTCCGCCGCGAAAAGCGATGGCACGGCCCAGGTCCGCGGCCCGAAGAAGATGAGCGCGCCACATGGAAGCGTGAGCACCACGCTCCAGAACGAGAGCAGGTAGAGCGCGCGGTGATTGGTGCGCAGCCAGCGCTGGGCGAGCCAGCCGCCGATCGCGGTTCCGGCAATGCCGTCAATGGCGGTAATGACGCCGACCAGGGTTCCGGCCCTGGCAGTGGACAGGCCGGCATAGCGCTGCAGAAACACCGGAATCCAGCTTGAGATGCCGCCCATGGCAAAGGTGAGCATGGCCAGCCCGAAGGTGCCGGTGAGAAAGGCTGGATTGCGGAAGAGTCCCGTGAAAGTGGCGCGATCCGCGGTGGCGCTGAGGCGATCGCTGGCGCCGCGCCGGGGCTCGTGTCCCATTACTCCGTAGAGGGCCGCGACCAGCAGTCCCGGGACGGCGCAGATGAAGAACGGGGTGCGCCAGTTGAACGCGCTGCCGAGCACCCCGCCCGCCGTGTAGCCAATGGCCGCGCCCACGGGAATGGCGAGATAGAAGATGGAGAGAATGCGGTTGCGGTCGCGCTCGGGATAGAAATCCGCCAGCACCGCGGGGGCGAAAATGCCGAAGGAAGCCTCGCCCACGCCGACCAGCGCGTGACGCAGGTAGAGGGTCAAGTAGCTGTGAACCCAGGCGGTGCCCAGGGTGGCCAGGCTCCACAGCACCGCGCCGCCGATGATGAGCGGCTTGCGGCTGAAG
Organism: Occallatibacter sp.; assembly: GCA_035552555.1. Taxonomy (GTDB): domain Bacteria; phylum Acidobacteriota; class Terriglobia; order Terriglobales; family Acidobacteriaceae; genus Telmatobacter. The sequence goes on along the minus strand of DASZLF010000090.1, from coordinate 182,303 downwards.
CGGTCGCCCAGCCAGCCTGTAAGCGGCGCCACCAACATGTAGACGACGAAGAATGCGGTGGTCAGCGCGCCAATGCGCTCGTCGCTCCAGCCGTACTCCTTCTGAATCAGCGACTGCGTTCCGGGCAGGATGTAGCGGTCAATGTAGTTGAGCAGGTTGAGGCAGATCAGGAGGGTGAGCGTGGCCAGGGCGGGCGACAGGCGCGGACGGGCGGTTTGGAGGATGGCGGACACGGGAAGCCGAAATCAGGATAGCGGGGAGCCGCAGGATTGTCACATGGTGGAATGTCTGGGAGAAATCATCCCGCAGGGGCTAAAGCCCACAATCTTTTTGGGCCACATACGGCGCGACTGAAGTCGCGCCCCTACGCGCCTTGCCCGTCCGGAGCCGTTTTTCCGCAGCCTGTAAAGCCCAGCTCATTTTGGGGAGGTTATCGGCACGACTAAAGTCATGCCCCTTCAAAACAGGGCGATGCGCGGAGTTTTCGGTTATCGGCACGGCTAAAGTCGTGCCCTTTCAAAACGGGGCGGTGCGCGAGCTTTTCCGTACCCAGGGTTTACTCGACTTCAGGGCGGGCGCGGTAGCCGTCGCGGGCGATGATGTCGTATTTCAGCGGGTGGTGCTTCTCGTCCTGGAAACGCAGCGGCTTGCCTTCGTCATCCACCAGCTCCACGCGCAGCTTGCGATAGGTACCGTCCTGCTTGGCATTGCTGGGGTGGTAGATGAGCTCGTATTTGGAGCGAATGTTCTTGTTGATGTCGGCGATGTCCTCGGGCATTTCGGCCACGAAGCGTGGTGAGTACCAGGCGCCGCCGGTCATCTTGGTGATGGTGCGCATCTCGTTGTCGGCCTGGAGATAATCCAGGTCGCGTATGCCAGCGCTCATTCCCGGGCCCCCTTCGGTCATGGCGCGGAGAGCGCCGCCGGTGGAGATGGCGAAGATGGTGGTGTCCTGCGAGCTTTTCACCTTCTTCTGGAACTGATCCCAGGTGAGCTTGGAGAAGGTATCGCGTCCGGAGGCGATGAGGATGATGTACTTGCGGCCTTCAATGCGGCTGAGGCGATCGATGGCTTCGGAGACGGCGTCGAACATGTTGCGCTCGCTGAAGCCGGGGATGATGAGCGTCTGGACGGCCTGGTAGATCTGGTTTTTGTCCTGCGTGAAGTCAGTGATGATGTGGGTCTTCATGTCAAACGTCATGAGCGCCGCGTAGTCCTGGGGTCGGAGCTGCTGGGCGAACGACCAGGCCGCGTTAATCATGTCGTAATTGAAGGCGTAGGTGTAATTGCTGCCCGCGAACTCGCAGAGGATGAGGGCGGTGATGGGCGCTTCGACGCGCTTGAAGCCGGAGACTTTCTGCTCGACGCCATCCTCGTAGACGCGGAAGTTGGAGGGCTTGAGCCCGGGCACGAACTGGTGGGTTTTCTCGAGCACCACGCCCACGTCGACGGTGACTTCAGGGACATTGATGTGGAGGGAGTAGTTGGGCACGTCAGGAGGATTTTTGAACTTGGGCTCGGCCGGAGCGGGGGGCGGCGTGTCTTCCGGGGCCTTCTTTTTGGGCAGGGCGATGGCGCCGTTGTCGGCGTCGGGGCCTCCGGAATCGGGTGCGGACTGGTCGGGCTTGGGCTGGGTCTGCGGCTGGGGCGCGGGGCTCTGCGCCCTGCTGATCGGCGGAGCAGTCATCAGAGCAGCAACGACCAGCAAGGCACAACCTTGCAGACCACGGCGAAAACGGAAGGCGATCGGGTGCATGGTAGACATGACGACCTCTGTGCTCAACAGCATACGGGATAAGACGTTTCTAAATACATAACGGTTACGGCCGGGGGGCGGAACAAAAGCCTTGATTCTCCGTCTCTCGAATGTTACCGCAGGGGCTAAAGAGCTTGCGGAAAAAGTCGATTTTGGCGCCGATTCCGGGGCGCAAAGCCCGCAGGGCTAAACAGGCTTTGGAAAAGCGCGTCCATCGAGCTGCCAATCTCAGAAAACCGTCCCTCGGCGGCTAAAGCCGGGTTCAATTTAGGATATTTATCGGCACGACTAAAGTCGTGCCCCTTCAAAACATGACGTGTGGCGAGTTCTTTCCGCAGCCTGTAAAGCCCGAGCCAATTCATGGAAACTATCGAGGCGACTAAGGTCGCGTCCTTACGCGTTCAAATGCTTCGGAATCTAGCGACGCGACCTAAGTTGCGTTCTTACGCGCTCAGATTGAGCCGGTACCCGCGAACCACTTGGCCGTGGAGCCGGTTTACAGTTATAGACGTGGGAAACGGTGGGAAGGAAATCCAAATGCGGCTTTTAACGGCTGCCGTCCTGGTGGGCGGGGCGCTATTTCCTGCTTTGCTTGCGTGCCAATCGGCTGCGGAGCCGGCCGCGGTTCCGGCGTCGCCGCCGCCTTCCACGGGAGGGATTTACCCGCTGAGCGAGGTGCATCGGGGGTTGATGGCGACGGCTTGGACGGTGTTTACCGGAACCAGGCCCGAGCCGATGCAGGTAGAAATCCTGGGGATTCTGCGCGGAGCGCGCGGGCCGGGACACGACATGATCCTGGCGCAACTGCACGGCGCCAAACCTGAATACACGGGGGTTGTGGCGGGCATGAGCGGCAGCCCGGTCTACGTGGGCAACAAGCTGCTGGGATCGCTTTCGTATCGCATTGGGCAGTTCAGCAAAGACCCTATCGCCGGCATAACGCCGATTGAGCAGATGCTGGAGGTGGAGCAAATGCCGATAGAACAGGGACTAAGGGACCAAGGGAACGAGGGAACGGAAAAGCAGGGATTAGGGATTAGGGATCAGGGATTAGAAATGCAGGGACCAAGGGAACGAGGGAACGAGGGAGTAGGGGCCGGAAGCCAGAGTTTCGATGGGACGATGTTTCAGGCTATGGAGACGCCGCTGGTGATGAGTCGGTTCCATCCTGAGGCGATTCGGCTTTGGCAGGAGAAGATGGCTGGGACCGGGTTGGAGATGGTTGCGGCCGGTGGAGGCGGTTCCTCCTTTGCGGCTGGAGATGGAAACGGGGTTCTCATGACCGCTGGGAGCGGGTCTTCCGCCGCTGTGGGCAGCACGGGCAGGGCTTCCAAGGCGGCCCGGGAGACGGCGGGCGCGATGGCGGGGGTGGTGCCAGGGTCGGCGGTGAGCGCGCTGCTGGTGCGGGGCGACCTGGAAATTGCGGCCACCTGCACGGTGACCTACGTCGATCCGCGGCAACTGCTGGCGTGCGGGCATCCGATTCTGCAGGCGGGGCCGGTTTCGCTGCCCATGACTACGGCGGAGGTGCTGGCAACGCTGGCTTCGCCGCTGAATTCTTTCAAGATCATCAACACCGGGGAGCCGATTGGGGCGTTCACCGAGGATCGCGATGCGGCGATTCGGGGGGTGTTGGGCGCGAAGGCGAACATGATTCCGGTACGCATCACGGTGCATGATCCGGACAAGACGCGGACGCTGCATATCGAGGTGCTGGATCTGCCGTCGCTGACGCCGCAGGCGCTGCTGGTGACGCTGTATGAGTCGCTGCTGCAGAGCAACGAGAGCACAGCGGACACCAGCTATCACGTCACGGGCGACATCGACGTGAACGGATATGCGCCGGCGCCTCTGGATATATGGGCGTCGGGCAGCGAGGGGCTGCCGCCGCAGTTGACCGCGGCGTTGCTGACGGGGCAGAAGTTCACCACGCTTTATAGCAATGGCGCGCGGCAGGGATCGATTCGCGCCATTGACCTGAACGTGGAGTCGATTCCGCGGCGCACGTCGGTGGATTTGCAATCGGCACGGCTGATTTCAGGAAACCTTGTGCACCCGGGGGACCGTGTGGTGCTGGAGGCCACGGTCCGGCCGTGGCAACAGCCGGAGCGCAATGTGCGGATTCCGTTCACGGTGCCGGCGCGGCTGGAGGGCGTAACGCTGCGGGTGCTGGTTTCAGATGCGGCGACACTGGACCGGACGCTGGATCAGCCGCGGATAGCGCCGCGGCCGACAGATATGGAGACGGCCCTTGCGGAGGCGCGCAGTCAGCATCCGGGGGACCGAATTTATGTGAGCCTGCTGGTTCCTGAAACGCAGGCGGGGATGGAGGGCCAGACGCTGTCGAGCGTGCCCATCTCGCTGGCCAACGCGCTGGAGGGGCTGCGGGCGGCGCAGGACGTGACGCTGAACGGCGAATCGGCGGAGCTGGCGGCGGACGCTCCCGCGGGCGGGGTGCTGACCGGATTCCAGGTGCTCACTTTGCGAGTGGACCCGGGCGGCGGGGTAAACTAAGGGCAGCGAGAAGCTTTTCTTTCAGGGCACCATTATTTCAACGAGATGAAAAGGTCGGGGGACCCGATATCGACGGCCTTACTTGCAACCCCCAGCGAGGATCCAGAACGAAATGGCCCAAATTCTAGGATTAGCAGCTCACGCGGCGGGAGCCGAACTTCTGCCTTTCCGCTATGAACCGGGACCACTGGGCGCTCAGGACGTGGAAATCGACATCTCCCACTGCGGGGTTTGCCACAGCGACCTTCACCTCATCAGCAACGATTGGGGCATCAGCCATTATCCGTTCATTCCGGGGCACGAGATTATCGGCACGGTGAAGGCGGTGGGGGCCGGGGTGCACTCGCTGCAGGCGGGCCAGCGCGTGGGACTGGGCTGGCAATCGAATTCCTGCGGGGAATGCGAGTGGTGCACGCGCGGCATGGAGAACCTTTGCCTGAGCGCTGAGGCCACCTGCGTGCGGCGCCACGGCGGCTATGCGGAGCGGGTTCGCGCCAACGCTCGCTTCGTGTTTGCGATTCCCGAGCCGCTGGACAGCCAGCACACCGCTCCCCTGCTGTGCGGAGGGATTACGGTCTACAATCCGCTGCGCAGCCACGGGGTCAATCCTTCGTCGCGGGTTGGAATCATCGGCATTGGCGGACTGGGGCATCTGGCGATTCAATTTGCCCGGGTGTTCGGGGCGCAGGTGACGGCCTTCTCCACATCGGCCGGCAAGGAAGAGGAGGCGCGCGCGCTGGGCGCCCACCATTTTGTGAACACGCGCGAGACGCGGGCGCTGAAGGACCTGGCGGGATCTTTCGACTTCCTTCTGAGCACGGTGAACGCCGACCAGGACTGGGGCGTGTACGTGCAGGCGCTGCGGCCCAATGGAACGCTGTGCTTCGTAGGGGTTCCGCCGTCGCCGGTTTCGCTGCACACGTTCCCCATGATTTCGGGCGTGCGCACGGTGACGGGCAGCCCCATCGGCAGCCCGCATCGCATCCGCGAGATGCTGGATGTGGCGGCGCGGCACGGGGTGAAGGCGCAGACGGAGCCGTTCGCGATGGCAAAGGTGAATGAAGCGATCGAGAAGGTGAAGAAGAATAAAGTTCGGTATCGCGCGGTGCTGGCGAATTGAATGGAAGCTGTTAGCAGTGAGCTGTGAGCTGAGAGCTCCCCAATGAACTCGGTACGCATGGACAAATGGTTGTGGGCGGCGCGTTTTTTCAAGACGCGCGCGCTGGCGTCGAAGGCGTGCGACCTGGGACGCATCCGGTCGCGTGGAACCGAGGCCAAGCCGGCGCGCGAGGTGCGCGTGGGGGACATGCTGCACATACGCAACGAGGGCGGCGAGTTCGAGGTGGAAGTGCTGGGGCTGAGCGAGATGCGCGGCCCGGCGGCGGTGGCGCAGACGCTTTATCGTGAAACCGTCGCCAGCAAGGAAGCGCGGGCGCGAGCGGCGGAAGAGCGCAAGGCGATGGAGCAATATGCGCCGCTGCCGGAGCGACGGCCGGGCAAGCGCGATCGGCGACGGATTATTCAGTTTCGCGGGAGCGGGTAGTGAACAGTTCACAGTTCGTAGTTCACAGTTCGTAGTTCACAGTTCTCAGCCCTTAGGGAAACTCTGATCAAGTCTGGCTTTGGCACAACTTCAGAAGCTGCGGAAAAAGTCGAAATGGGAGACGATCTTCAGGCGCAAAGCCCGCAGGGGCTGAAGCCCAGATTCTTTTTGGGCCACATACGGCGCGACGGAAGTCGTGCCCCTACGCGGTCTACTCCGATGTAGATAGTTTTTCCGTAGCCTGTGGAGACCGGCGCAGGTTTCAGTGCGCCGGTTCCCTGCCCTGGCGCCGGGGAACTTTAGTAGACTCGACAACAGCATGGTGAAAGCAGCCCGCAAACTCACCCGCCTTCGCTGTTCCCTTTCGATGGTCGCCGCAACGGCGGTTCTTGCCGCCGGATGGGGATTGCCTGCCGTCCACGCGCAGGGGACGCATTTGTGGACGCAGTCGCGCGTGGAGGAGTTTGAGAAAGGGACGCCGGAGGGGGTGGCGCTGGGGAGCGACGGCACCCTGCGCGAGGCGCCCGGCCTGAAGCAGATTGCGATTACGCCCTCGACGTTCGTGTGGTCGGTGGCCGCGGACAAGAACGGCAATGCATACCTGGGGACCGGCTCGCCGGCCACGGTGCTGCGCGTGAGTCCGGATGGAAAATCCACCACGCTGTTTGAGACCCACGACCTGAGCGTGCAGGTGGTGCGCCTGGGGCCCGATGGCGCGCTCTACGCCGCGGTGATGCCGAGCGGCAAAGTGTACAAGCTCAATGCGAATGCGACGGCCAAGCAGGATGAACACAGCGCGACTGTGGTCTTCGATCCCGCGCATGCGGCGGAGAAGCCCGCGGGGCCGCCTGCCGCGGGTAAGCCCGCAGCGGAAAAGCCTGAGAGAGATGCGGGGAGATCCCACTATGTGTGGGATATGGTCTTCGATCCGGAAGGGCGGATGTACATTGCAACGGGCGGTCCGGCGGCGATCTACCGCGTGGATGTGGCGAAGGCAGGCGCGCGGCCGGAAGAGTTTTTCAAGAGCGACGAGCAGCATATCCGAGCGATGGCGTGGGACCGCAAGGGCAACCTGATTGCGGGATCGGACGGCAGCGGGCTGGTGTACCGGATCAATGCAGAGGGCAAGGGGTACGTGCTGTTTGAAGCTCCGCGGAGGGAGATTCCGGCGCTGGCGATCGGCGCGGACGGCACCATCTACGCGGCCAGCGTGGGCGACAAGGCGCACAATCCGCTGCCGCCGCTGCCGGTGCAGGGAACGGGCATGGTGACGTTTACGGTGGTGCAGCCGGGGTCGCTGCAGGCGGCGAACGCGAGTTCGTCGGCTCCGGAGGGCACGGAGATTTATGGGTTGACGGAAAGCCAGGCGCCGCGCAGGATCTGGAGCGGCAAGGATGAAGTGGTGTACGCGCTGGCGGCGCGAGCGGACGGCCTGCTGGCGCTGAGCGGCAATCGCGGGCGCATCTTTCGCATTCAGGAAAACGGCGATTACGCAGACGTGGGGCATCTTGACGCGCAGCAGGGGCTGGCGATGGCGGCGGAGAGCGCGGGCAGGATTCTGATTGGTACCGGCAACACGGGAAAGCTGGTGGAGTTTGGCGCGGCGGAGAAGCATGAGTATTTGAGTGACGTGCTGGATGCGGGCGCGCTGGCGCGCTATGGCCGCGTGGAAGTGGAGCCGGGTTCGACGGGCTACGATCTGCTGACGCGCAGCGGCAATGTGGAGCAGCCGGTGCGCGGGTGGTCGGATTGGGAGCCGTTGAAAGACGGCGCCATTGCGTCTCCGGCGGGACGGTTTCTGCAGTGGAAGGCGATGCTGCATCGCGGAGGACGGTTGAGCGGCGTGGGCGTGAATTACCTGGCAGTGAATGCCGCGCCGGTGGTGGAGGAGGTGGCGGTGGTTCCGGGCGCGCGGCTCAACGCGCAATCGCAGCCGACGGGCCAGCCGCAGACCGTGAACATCACTTTGCCGTCGAGCGGGCAGGGGCCTACGATCACCTTCGACACAGCTTCAAACAGTTCGTTGGCCGCGGTGAAAGACCGGACGGCGATCACCGCGCGCTGGGCGGCGCACGACGACAATGGCGATGACCTGGTCTATTCGCTGTATCTACGCGGCGATGGCGAGCACGTGTGGCGGCTGCTGAAGGATGGGATTACCGATAAGGCGTACACGTTTGACGAGACGCTGATACCGGATGGCGGCTACGAATTGAAGGTGGTGGCTTCGGATGCGCCGTCGCATACGCCGGCAGATGCGCTCACCGGCGACAAGATCAGCGACCGTTTCGAGGTGGACACCACGCCGCCGGTGGTGAGCGGGCTGAAGGCCGCGGAAGAGAGTTCCTGCGCGAAGGCGCCTTGCGCGGCCTCGGTAACGTTTGATGCCGAGGACGCAATGTCGGCCGTGGTGAAGGCGGAATACTCGCTGGATGCGGGGCCCTGGCAGTACGTTGAGCCGGTGGGCGGGCTTTCGGATTCGCTGCGCGAGCATTACGATTTTCACATTCCGGCTTCGGCGCTTCATGGCAACAGCGGCGAACACCTGCTGACGGTGCGGGTCTACGATCGTCACGAGAATGTGGGGCTGGCGAAGACGGTGTTCGAGGCGGCGGGCGTCGGAGCGAAGTAAGCGGGACTGTCCGCAGGGGCTAAAGAGGCTGCGGAAAAAGTCGTACATCAAGCCGCAGAGATCAGAAAACCATCCCTCGGCGGCTAAAGCCGGGCTCAATTCAGGGCAGTTATCGGCACGACTGAAGTCGTGCCCCTTCAAAACAGGGCGGTTTGGCGAGTTTTTCCGCAGCCTGTAAAGCCCACGTCCTTATTTGCAGGCATTTGCGGCACGACTGAAGTCGTGCCCCTTCAAGACATCGAGTTTTTCCGCAACCAGTCGGAGTGGTTTGGTCAGAGGTTGGTGTATGCGGTTTGAGCTGTTCGTGGCGGCGCGCTACCTGAGAGCCAAGCGGCGACAGGCAGTGGTGGGCGTGGTCACGTCCATTTCGGTTGCCGGCGTGGCGGGGGGCGTGGCGGCGCTGATTATCGCGCTGGCCATCACCAACGGCATGCGCCGCGACCTGCAGGATCGCCTGGTGGACACCAGCGCGCACGTGCAATTGATGCGCGTTGCGGGAGATGGCATCCGCGACTGGCAGCCGCTGCTGGAGCGCCTGCGCCATCTGCCGCATGTGACCGCCGCATCGCCGGGACTGTATGAGCAGGTGCTGGTGGCTCGCGGCGCGCGCGACGGCGGAGCGCTTGTCGAAGGCATTCTGCCCGATCGGGAATTGACGGTTAGCGGGCTGCTGAAAGAGGCCACGCCGGGATCGATTGCGGCGCTGCAGCCGCAGCCGGGTTCGGTTTCGCCGAATGCGGAGTTGCCGCCGATTGTGCTGGGCCAGGACCTGGCGGAGACGGTCGGCGCGACGGTGGGCGATCGCGTGGTTTTGATCAGCCCGCAGGGTGAACTGACGCCAGAGGGAATGATTCCCAAGTGGGTGCCGTTCCGGCTGGCGGGAACCTATCACTCGGGGTTCTATCAGTACGACGCGGACATGGGATTCATTCGCCTGGCGGACGCGCAGCGGCTGTTCGACGAGCCGGACCTGCTGTCGGTGATCAGCTTCAAGATCGACGACCTCAACCGCGCGCCGGAGGTTGCGCACGAGATTGAAGGCGCGGCCGGCAAGGGCTTCATGACCAACAACTGGATGGAACAGAATCGCGAGTTGTTCCGCGCTCTGCGCGAGGAGCAGGTGGTGACGTTCATCATCATCACGCTGATCGTGATTGTGGCGGCGCTGAATATCCTGATTGCGCTGACCATGATGGTGATGGAAAAGACGCGCGACATCGCGGTGATGATGAGCTTTGGCGTGGAGCCGGCACAGGTGCGGCGGATTTTCCTGATGCAGGGATTGCTGATCAGCGTGATCGGCACGGCACTGGGGCTGGTGCTGGGCTACGTGGGCGCGTGGGCCGGGGGACACTATCACTTCATTCATCTTTCGGCCGAGGTGTATTCGATCGACACGCTTCCCTTTGCGCCGCGCATTGTGGATGGGGTTCTGGTGGCGGTGGTGTCGATCGGGATTTCGCTGCTGGCGACGCTTTATCCATCGCAGTCGGCGGCGCGGATTCTGCCCGCTGAGGCGCTGCGGTATGAGTAGACTCGATGCCGGGACTAGGGACTAGGGACTGAGGGACTAGGGACTAAGGGACCAGGGACTGGGTGCGCGGTCACACGCTGCGACTGGAAGTTTTTGCGAGCTATGCGAAGAAGCTCAGGCTGCGTTCTCCGGATTCGGTAGCCGGCTCAGAGTCTTCGTGATCAGCGGTTTCTTCTTCCGCGTTTTGATCTTCCGTGTTTTCGTCTTCCAGGCCGCGGGAGGCTTTGCGGGCGGGCGAGTAGGAGTCGTCCGGCTGCTGGTTGCGGAACTCGATGGCGAAGACTCCGGCGAGATCGGAGGCGGTGCGCGCCGGGGCAACCATGGCAACGGGTCGAATCGGGGCGATAGGACCGATCTCCATGTTTGCTCTCCCTTCGCAGAATTCTTCTGCAAGGGATATCGGCGATTGGGAGGCCGGCTTTAATGTTTTTACCGCAGAATTGACCTGTTTTGGGACAGCTGCTCGAGCGAACCGAGCGGCGGCCGCCGTTTCAGGCGCGATGGCGATTGCGGGCGAGACGGGCGAGCATGGCCAGCTCGCGCAAGACCTGCATGAGAGGGCGCGCGGGCGTTCCCCACAGCACGGTGCCGGGCTTGAGGCCTTCATTGGTGACGGTCTTGCCGGTGAGCACGCCGGCCTGGCCGCCGAGAATCACGCCGGGGCCGACATGGGCGTGGTCGCCAATGCCCACCTGGCCGGCGAGCACCGCGCCTTTTCCCACGGAACTGGAGCCGGAGATGCCGGTCAGCGCGACCAGGATCACGTCTTCCCCGATGTCGCAGTTGTGGCCGATGTGGACGAGGTTGTCGATTTTGACGCCGCGGCGGATGCGGGTTTCGGCAAGCGCGCCGCGATCGATGGTGGTGTTGGCGCCGATCTCGACTTCGTCTTCGATGACGAGCGTGCCCTGCTGGGGGAATTGCGTGTAGGCGCCAGTGGCGGAATTGCGCACGTAGCCGAAGCCGTCGGCGCCGAGCACCGCGCCGGCGTGAACGACGACCCAATTGCCGAGCGTGGTTCCGCTGTAGAGCACGGCGCGGGGATAGATGCGGCAATACTCGCCGATGCGCACGCCGCCGCATATGACTGCGCCGGCCTCAATGCGGGTGCGGGCGCCGATGCGGGCGTTGTCTTCGATCACTGCGCAAGGGCCGATGGTGACATCTTCGCCAAGCTTGACGCGGGCGCCGATCACGGCGCTGGGGTGAACGCCGGTATGCGGCAGAGATGCCTTGAGGAGCTTGCCGGCGCGGGCGAACCAGAGGCGCGGCTGCGGAGTTTCGACCACGCATTTCTTCGCCGGGTAGGACGGGACGAGCCCCGGGCGCAGCACCACAACGCCGGCTTTGCTCTGCAAGGCTTCTGTGGCGGATGCGGCATCTTCAGCAAAGACGATTTCGCCGGAGCCGGCGAGGGCGGAGGAATTTACGCCCTGCAGACGGTGGTCGGGACTTCCCTGGGTGAGCGTGCCGCCGAGACGTTCGATGAGTTCGCTGAGTTTCATGCCGATTCCTTATCGCGCAGGCTTAGAGTTTCAGGTCCTTACGCATGATTTCTCTATCCTTTCCATAATGTTCAACCAGATTCGTTCCGCACCACGGACAATAACTGATTCGCATTTCGGAAATTAGCGAGAGGGGTGAAGGTGCGTGCTTCGGAGGTTCGCCCCCGGGTTCAAGCGCGCGGTGTTGAACCACGAATCCAACGCGATAAGGCGGATCGTCCGTTGCGAACACGCCGAAGCCACGGGAACCAGCCATACCGAAGTTCATTCTGAATTGATCGCAACACCACTTCATTGAAGCCTTCCTTAACTCAGTAGAGGCTGGGTTCGCCGGGCGGGCGGGTCTTCCAGCGGCGATGAATCCATAACCACTGGTCCGGATAGCGGCGAATCCACGACTCCAGCACGTCATTACATTGCTGCGTCGCGTTCAGGATATCGGCTTCGTGATCGCGGGTGCGCGCGAATTGTAGCTCGGGGCCGAAGTGCAACACGTACTGCCGCTCGCGCTCTTCCCAGAGGCAGAAGCCGGGGAGCACGGCGGCGCCGGTTTTGAGGGCGACGCGGGCCAGGCCGGAGGCGGTGCAGGCCGTGATGCCGAAGAACCTAACGAACTCGCCCTGCGGCGGGGTCATATTGGTGTCCATGAGGATGCCGACGGTGCGGCCTTCGCGCATGGCGCTGAGCAGGCCGCGAGCGAAGTCGTCCTTGTGGAGGACGCGATTGCCGTGGAGGCAGCGGATGCTGTTGACGTAGTCGTCGAGCGGGCGGTTATCGAGGCGGCGGATGACCATGCCCATGGGGTGGCCCATCAACGAGTGGTAGAAGCTGGAGAGTTCCCATGCGCCGAGGTGGCCGGTGAGGATGAGAACGCCTTTGCCGCGCGCTTCGGCGGCCAGGTAGTGCTCGAGGCCTTCGGTGCGGATCCAGCCCTGGGTGTTATGCGCGGTGTAGCGGCGCATGCGGCAGAACTCGACCAGTTGCCAGCCAAGATTGCGAAAGACCTGGCGCAGGATGCGGTTGCGTTCCGCTCGGGGAATTTCAGGCAGCGCCAGTTCGAGGTTGCGCTCGCCCACGCGGCGCAGGCGGGCCAGGCCAAGGTAAGCCGACCAGGTGAGCACACGGACCAGCAGGCGCGCGACCGGCCGCGGCAGGCGTCCCAATGTGCGCGCCACCGCCAACACCAGCCAATACTCAATCCTCTGCTGCATGGGCAAAGGACAAGTGTAACTGGTGGGGTGGGCGGCAGCTTCCGCGCGCCGCGGCTTCCCGGCCCTGGAATCAAGGCGGGGGGCCGCGAACCTGCCTTTATTGGCTGCGGCGGGCGGACACAAAATAATGCGCAACGTCTTTAACAAACGGAACTGCGCCCGCCGGCACGTCCACGGTTCCCTTGAGTATCTGTTCGAACGTATAGTCGTGGCCGAAGTAGGTCTGGGTGTCGTCGTTGTTCTGGCTCACTACTGTGCCGTCGAGGTCGATGCCGGCGAACAGCCCCTTGCTGCGGGAGTAGGTGAGCAATTCCGCGTTCATCTTCCAGTCGGTGGCCGCCTGGCCATTGCGGCCTACCGGGCCTGCGGAAGCAGCGGCGTCGGCGCCAATCTTGAACTTGTTTTTCAGCAAGTCCTGAAAGCCGCGCTTGTTAACGGCAACCAGAACCAGATCGGTGGATTGCGCGCCGATCTGCAGGCCCCACGAGCCGCCCGCCATGCGGATGAACACGGGGGCGCTCCAGCCGTGGCCGGTGCGGCAGGTGACCACGCCCTGGCCGTATTGGCCGCCGAAGACGAAGGCACCCTTCTTGAGGCCGGGAACCACGCCCACGCAGGTGGCGTGCTCCATGATGTTCGAGGGGATGGTGCTGTCCTGCGCGGCCATCACCTCATCGAGGACAGATTTCGCTGCGTCGACGCGCTCCTGCAGGTCCGCGCGAGAAGAGGCGGCAAAGGCGGTGCAGGTGAGCACGAAACACAGGCTGAGAGACGCAAGAAACTTCATCATCGTTTTGGTCCTTTCCGATTCCGCTGGTACGATTCCGCTGGGGTGGCGGCGGTTTGATGGTCGTTCCGACGCGATTTCCCCGCCGAAGTCGCACTTCCCTGGACGCCAGGGAGAAGGCGGGGGCACAACTTCAGGCTACCGCATCGGAACGAGAATGGCTGGGGCGGTATCGCGGGTGTAAACAGGGGCAGCAGAAAGAGCCGAAATCGGACGCGCTTTTCAAGCGCAAAGCCGCAGGGGGGCTAAACAGGCTGCGGAAAAAACTCGAACATGGGTTCGCAAAGGTCGGAAAACCGTCCCTCGGCGGCTAAAGCCGAGCTCAATTTAGGGCAGTTATCGGCACGACTAAAGTCGTGCCCCTTCAAAACAGGGCGGTGAGGCGAGTTTTTCCGCAGCCTGTAAAGCCCGCACTCATTTTTTGAGCCAAATATGGCACGACGGAAGTCTTGCCCCTACGCGTGTTACCTTGCCCGAAGCGTTATTCAGCGAGGCTTGAAGGCGGGTGGTGCTCTTTGGCCGGTACTCTCTCTGGCCCGGGGCCACCGATTGACCGATGAGACCAAAAAAAGAGGAGTTCATTGGCATAGCCAGTGAACTCCTTCCCCAGATCTGCGTTGTTTCTGGATGTAGTGTGTCGGATCTGGTCACTGGGTACAAGAGTACGGAACGGCTGTGGATTTTAGTAACCTATTTTTCGATCCCAAGGTAATTGAATCCGCTGGCTCAATCTGCCTTGTTCTGCGCCTTGACGTCCGGCAGTAGCACGCGGTTGAGGGCACGCATGGAGAGCTCAATGCGATTGTCGGCGCCGGTTTTGCGCATCAGCCGGCTGACGTGGGCAGTCACGGTGCGCTCCCCGATGCCGAGCTGGGAGGCTATTTCGCGATTGGAGCGGGCGAGGAGAATGAGCTCCAGCACCTGGCGTTCGCGGGCGGTGAGTTGGAGGCCGGGAGCGGTAACCTGGCTCTGCGAGACGCCCAGCAGACGGTCAATGAGCAGAGAAAGCAGGCGGCGGGGCGCCCAGATGGAGCCGCTTACGACCACGTCGACGGCCATGCGGACGGTGTGCGGGGTAGCGGAGGAATCAAGATAGGCACGGGCGCCGGCCACAATGGCCTCGAGCACCAGTTCGTCGTCGTTTTCGGGGCCGATTACGATCTGGCGCATGCCGGGACGGGAGCGTCGGACCAGCTCGAGGGTTTCGAACCCGTCGAAGGAGGAGTTCAAATCGACGACCAGGTACTTGACCGCGGGGTTGGCGAGCAGATTCTGGAGGGTTCCGACGACGGGGATCAACTGCGGCTGACCGGGCGGCGGCTGACCCTCGAAGATCATGGCCAGCCCCTCGAGGCGAATGGGCTCGCCAGCGAGGACGCCGATGCGGATAGAATGGGTATGGCGGTGTGGAGACACGTGTGACTCCCGGGCAACAGCATTCGTAAGGTCCTTGCGGCCAGGCGATTCCGAATCTGAGGAGAAAAGACGAGCAAATCCGAGGCAGGGAGGGTGGCTGCGGCGGTATATCGGGACCATATAGCCCGCCGAGGAGCGTATTCCTGCCGGCCCTGGCGATCGCCCATGCGTACGGGGCCTTTTTTCCAAGGGCTTTACGGCGTTGAACCCTCATCTTACGGGAGTTGGGCGGGCGGTGACAACGGAAACTCCGGGCATTCAAGCGCCTTTCAGGGGAAAGGAAGCCGGGAAGCAGCGCGGGGGCGGAAAAAAGCTGCGCTACGGTCAAATCCGGTGTTTCGCAAATCGTGCAAAACCTGTAGGATCACATGGGTAGAGTGTTCGTCTGCGGTTCAAATCGTAGTAGCGAGGTTCCCCTTTGATTAAGCAGGACATTGTCCACCAGGTGATTGAGCGCACTGGCCTGCCGCGGACCAAGGCGGAGGCGGCGGTAGACACGGTTTTTGAGGGGCTGAAACAGGCCCTGGCGGGCGGCGAACGGATTGAGTTGCGCGGGTTTGGCGTGTTCAGCGTACGGGCGCGCAAAACCGGGATCGGGCGCAATCCGCGGACTGGTACGGAAGTGAGCATTACGCCGGGGAAAGCCGTCCGCTTCAAACCGGGCAAGGATCTGCATGCGCTGGAAGGCGACGGCACCGGCGGGACTGGCACCAGCGGCGCGTGACCAGGCGCGGGCCCAGGATGTACCGCTCGCTGCCCGGCAAGGTGAGGGCGGCGCGCGACAGCGACCTGTGGCCATGGCTGATGGAGTACCCCGGAAAGTTCGTGATGGGGTTCGCGTTCTCCGGCGCGCTGCCAGTGCGCGCTTTCACATCAGCCGCTGTGCGTCCACATCCACAATCAGGTTGCGTCTTGGCACGTTCGCGGCATCGGCGTGGGCAAGCATGCCGCGCAAGGCGCCGTTCAGCGCCTTGCGCGAGGCGGCTTTCAGAATCAGGTGAAACCGGTAAACGCCCTTGATGCGCGCCACCGGCGCGGTGCAGGGGCCGAGGACGCGCACGCCCGCCGCGGCGGGCGATGCCTGCTGAAACCACTTGCCCAGCACCGCCGACCAGCCCGCCGCCTCTTCCAGCCTGGCCGATTGCACCAGCACGTTGGCCAGCACGCCGAACGGCGGATAGTGCATCCAGCGGCGATATTTCAGTTCCTTCTCCACAAAGCTGGCGTAGTCGTGCGTGCTTGCCGCCACGATCGCGTAGTGATCGGGATAGTACGTCTGCACCACCACGCGGCCGGGGAGCTCACCGCGGCCGGCGCGGCCGGAGACCTGGGTCACGAGCTGAAAGACGCGTTCGGCGGCACGAAAATCGGGCATGGAAAGCGCGTGATCGCAGCCCACAACGCCCACCAGCGTGATGCCGTGAATATCGTGACCCTTGGCGATCATCTTGGTGCCAACGAGCAGGTTGATTTCGCCGCCATGCAGGCGCGCCAGTAAGCGCTCCAGATCGTGGCGGCCGCGCACGGTGTCGCGATCCATGCGCCCGATGCGCGCGGTGGGGAAGATCTCGGTCAGCCGGGCTTCTCCTTGTTCAGAGCCCGCGCCAAGGTAGTAGAGGTGCTCGGAATCGCAGTTGGGGCAGCGCGCGGGCACGGTGCGCTTGTAGCCGCAGTAGTGGCACTCCAGCCGCTGGCCTTCGCGCGCAAGGCCATCTTCCGCCGGCGGCTTGTGGTGAGTGAGCGCGATGGCGCAATTTTGGCATTCGAGCTTGGTTCCGCAGGCGCGGCACAATACGGCAAACGAGTAGCCGCGGCGATTGAGCAGGATCAGCGCCTGCTCGCTGCGCTCCAGCGCCGCCTGCGTCTGCTCAATGAGCGAGCGCGAAAACAAGTTCTCCTGCCCCGTCTCCTGGAATTCGCGCCGCATGTCGACCAGTTCCACCTGCGGCAGCGGGCGCTGCATCACGCGCTCCTTCATCTCGATGCGCGCGTATTTTCCCTGCGCCGAGTTTTGCCAGCTTTCCAGCGACGGCGTGGCCGAGCCCAGCACCACCACCGCTCCGGCCAGCTTGGCCCGCATCACCGCGACATCGCGCGCGTTATAGCGCGGCGTTTCTTCCTGCTTGTAGCTCTGGTCGTGTTCCTCGTCCACGAGAATGAGGCCGAGGTTGGGCGCCGGCGCGAAAATCGCCGAGCGCGTGCCCACCACGATGGGGGCTTCGCCGCGACGGATGCGGCGCCATTGCTCGCTGCGTTCCTCCGGCGTAAGCGCGGAGTGCAGCAGCGCCACCTTGGCGCCGAACGCCGCATCGAGCAGGCCGGCGGTCTGCGGCGTGAGGCCGATCTCCGGCACCAGCAGGATGGAAGCCAGGCCGCGATCGAGCGCGCGCTGCATGGCGGCCAGGTAGACGGCGGTCTTGCCCGAGCCGGTGACGCCGTGGAGGAGATAGGCGCGAAATGCTCCCAGGCCCGATGCGATGGAAGCGAGCGCTTCGGTCTGGGGTTCGTTGAGGCGCAGCGGCATCGCCGCGCTCTCGATGCCGCCCAGGCGGAATGCGGCGGGGCGCTCCTCGATGCGCACCAGGCCGCGCCGCACCAGAGTTTGCAGGGTGGACGAGGGCAGGTCCCTGGCGCGCAGTTCCGCCAGCGGCATCTCGCCGCCACAGGCCGCCAGCTCGGCGAGGATGGCCTGCTGCTTCTGCGTGAGCACGGGCAGGCGCGTTTCAGGCACGAAGACGGCATATCGTTCCATGCGCCGCGCATCGCGTTCTATCGCGGCGGTCTCGCGCGCAATCCACTTCTTGCGCAACAGCGCCGCGAGCACCGGGAGCGAAGCGGCCGTGGCAGTGCGCAGCGTGGAAACCTTCACCGGCTCGCCCGCGGCCAGGCGCTCCAGCACACGTCGTTGCAGGTCCTGCTCCTCCGCCGAGAGCTTTCCCGCGCGCTTCCCGGGCCGGGCCGCTTCGCGTCCGCTGGGTTCGCTGGATTGAGCGGCGAGCGGGTGGCTGCGGCCCGGTCCGGAATCGCCATCGAGGCTGCCGGCAAGCACGTCGCGGCCCAGGTCGGTAATGCGGTAGTAAACGGTGCGGCGCACCTCCGCCATCAGCGGCACCATGCCTCGCAGCACCTCGCCCAGCGGCGCCAGGTAGTACTGCGCCATCCACTCAGCCAGGGACAGCAGCCCGTCGCTCAGCAGCGGCGCATCGTCGCCTTCCTCGGCGGCGCTCTGGTCGAGCACGGCCTCAAGATAGCGCACTTCAAATTCCTTGTGCGGAGGGGCCGGGGCTTCGCCAGCGGAGGGCCCGGGCGCATTGCCGCCCACGCTCATCACCACGCCAATCAGTTTTTCGTTGCGAAAGGGTGCAATGACGCGTGCGCCGCGCCGCGGATGCTGCCCGTCGCGCACCGCATAGGTAAAGGTGCGGTCCAGCGGAACAGGCAGGGCGACTTCGCAGTAGACGGGCATGAGGGCAAAGATCAGTGTAGGGGATGGCCCCGCGGGGCGTGTTGCCGGGGGTCATCGCGCACACCACCGTTGCCGCAGTACAATTCCTGCTGATGAAACCCAAAGCCTCGGTCGCCCTCACTCCCGCCGCGAAAGCGCTCTCCGGCAAAACCCTCGGCCCCATCACCCTCGCCATCGATATTGGCGGGTCGGGACTCAAGGCGATGCTGCTCAACCCGATGGGCAAGCCGGTCAGCGAGCGCCAGCGCCTTCCCACTCCCGCGATTCCCACCGCTCGATCGGTGCTCATCCGGCTGGAAAAGCTGCGCGCCCTTTTGCCCCATTTCGATCGCGTCTCCATCGGCTTTCCGGGCGTGGTCAAGCGGGGCACCATCTGGACGGCGTTCAACCTGCACCCGTCGTGGGTGGGCTTCGGCATGCAACACGAATTGGAAAAGCGCTGGAAGCGACCCGTGCGCGTGGCCAACGATGCGGCGATCCAGGGCTATGGCGCCATCAAGGGCGACGGGATCGAGATGATTCTCACGCTGGGGACGGGCTTGGGTTCCTCGATCTACAGTTCCGGGCGGCTGGTGGCGCTGGAGCTGGGACATCATCCCTGGAAAAAATACACCTACGAGGACTACATCGGGCGGCGCGGGCTCGACAAGTACGGCAAGAAGCGCTGGAACAAGTATCTGCAGGAGGCGATCGAGCAGACCTCGAACACGTTCAACTGGGACCATCTCTATCTGGGCGGCGGCAACACCAAGAAGATTGATTTCGCGCTGGCGGAACGGGTGACCATTGTGCCGAATGAGACCGGCCTGCTGGGCGGCGTGGCGCTGTGGCGTGACGAAACGCTGAGCGAGAAACATCGATAGACATTCAGGAGAGACGCATGAACGGCAGCGACCGGACTGACGTTGAGACGGAGCCGCGTTCCACATCCCTGCAGAGCAGCGCCGGCTTTGCCGTGCTTGTGGGGGCGGCCGGTTCGCTGGCATGCACGTTGTTTGCCGGGCGTCACAACCACTCCATGGTGCTGGTGACCATTTTTGCGGTGTGGGTGCTGTCGCCGTTTGCGGGGATGTACGCTTCCAATCGCGTAAGCCGCCGCGCATCGGGGCGCAGCCGCGATTCCCTGCATGCTGCCTCGGTGATCCTCAGCATCTGCTCGCTGGCGATCTACGCAGTGGAGGCGATCCATCCGCCGCTCCACAATACGGCCTGGGCGTTCCTCATGGTTCCCGGAGTGATGTGGCTGATCATCGGGATCGACTTTTTGATTGCGGCGCGCATTTCGCGGCGGAGGTGAGGAGCAGGGTCAGCTCTTTGCCGCAGGTTTCAGCCCCAGCTCCCGCATGGCAATCTGCAAGTCGGCCCAGGCTTCCTTCTTCTGCCGCGGATCGCGCAGCAGGAACGCCGGATGGTAGGTGACGATCAATTTGCTGCCGCGCCACGTGTGTACGCGCCCGCGCAGCCCGGCAAGCGGCTGCCGCTGGCCCAGGAGATAAGTGGCCGCGGTGGCGCCCAGCGCGACAATCACCTCGGGCCGCACAATGTCGATCTGCCGGAACAGGAACGGCGAGCAGGTGTTGGCCTCCTCGGGCTCCGGCGTGCGATTGCCCGGCGGACGGCACTTCACCACGTTGGCAATGTAGACCTCTTCGCGCTTTAGGCCCATGGCCGCGATCATGTTGTTGAGAAGCTGGCCGGCCTTGCCCACGAAGGGCAGCCCCTGCGCGTCTTCGTCCGCGCCCGGCCCCTCGCCCACAAACAGGATGCGTGCGTTGGGCGATCCGTCGCCGAAGACGATCTTGTTGCGGCCGGCGTGAAGGGCGCAGCGGGTGCAGTCCCCCAATTCCTCCCGAAGGATGCGCAAGGCGGCGGCGCGATCGGCGGCGGGAACGGCATCGGAGACGGCGGGCGGCGCGGTCATGGACTTGCGGGGCGGAATGGCTTGCTCCTGTGAGACTGTGGATTGGGATGCCGTATCCCAGGTCCCAAAAGCGGGACCTGGGGCACCCTCATCCTGAGTTACGCCGGAATGGGCGGTGTCGATCGGGCGGCGATAGAACTCCGTCAGGCCGAGATCGCGATAGAAGCGCATGCGGGCAGCGAGCGCCTGTTGAGTTGCGGGATCGAGAACGGGCACGGGCTTACTCCACGACGATCTGCCGGCGGGCGGCGGGCGGCGCGGACTTGCGCAGGACTTCTTCCTGCGACGAGAGCCCTTCCATTTCCATCACCAGCGACCTGGGCCGGCGCAGGGCGAGCACCTCGTCGAGGATGCGGTCGGCCAGCTTGCGCTTGGTCATCTCCGGCATTTCGGTGGCAGTGGACGCGGTGAGAAACGTGGCGGCGTTGAGGTCGGAGTCGATGCCCACCTTCTCGCCGGAGACGTCGTTGATCACGATGGCGTCGGCGCCTTTGCGCAGCAGCTTGGCGCGGCCGTTCTCCATGCGATTCTCGGTTTCGGCGGCAAAGCCGATGACGAGCTGGCCAGGCCTGCGGCGGCGCGCCACTTCGGCCAGAATGTCCTCGGTGGGCGCGAGTTCGATGGTCAACGGCCCAGTGCGCTTGAGCTTCTGCTCGGAGACGGTGACGGGGCGATAATCGGCCACCGCCGCGGCCTTGATAATCAGAGTGGCTTCTTCCATGCGCGAGAGCACGGCATGGCGCATCTCTTCGGCGGTGGTCACCTTCACCACTTCGCAATGCGATGGCGGATAAAGCGCCGACGGGCCGCTGATGAGAATGACCTTGGCCCCGCGGGCCTGCGCCGCCTCGGCCAGCGCGTAGCCCATCTTGCCGCTGGACCGATTGCCCAGGAAGCGCACCGGATCGAGCGCCTCGCGCGTGCCTCCGGCGGTCACCAGCACCGTTTCGCCGGCCAGATCGTGGCGGCGGCCCAGCGCGTTGAGAACCGCTTCGGCAATCTCCTCCGGCTCGGCCATTCGGCCCGCGCCCACCATGCCGCAGGCCAGGTCGCCGGTGCCCGGCTCGATGATGCGCACGCCTCGCTGGCGCAGAATTTCAAGATTCGCCTGCGTTGCCGGATGCCCCCACATGTTCACGTTCATGGCCGGCGCCACCAGCACCGGGGCCGTGGTGGCCAGGTACAGGGTGGTCAGAAAATCGTCGGAGATGCCGTGCGCGAATTTGGCCAGGATGTTGGCGGTGGCCGGAGCGACCACCAGGGCCTCTGTCCATTGCGCCTCGCCAATGTGCTCGATGGAGGAGTCGTAGGCGCTCTCGGCGCTCCCGGTTTCATCCCACAGGCTGGTGATGACCTTGTGTCCGGAAAGTGCGGCAAACGTCAACGGCTGCACAAACTTGCACGCCCCCTCGGTCATCACCACGTGGACTTCGAGGGCGCGGCGCTGCAGGGCGCGCACCAGTTCCGCGGCCTTGTAGGCTGCAATGCCTCCCGAGACGCCGACCGTTACGCGCATGGATCGATTTTAGAACAGGTGGCGGTCGTCCGTGGTCAGTGATCAGTGATCAGTGATCAGTGCTTCGGCGACTCCATCCCGGTCGAGCACGGCCCGGTGGCATCGCCAGAGCAACATCCCTGGAGCAGCCTCGGACACTACGCCACCGGCATTCGAGGAGAGTCGTCGAAATCGAGTCGCGATGGACCGCAATGCTTCGCGGCCCACTCATCGCGATAAAGCTGCGATGAATGGCACAGTCTCTCCCTCTCTGTGACCGTCAGAAAGGCGAAGATTGAGCGACGATGGGGTATGCGCGCCATTCGCCCTTATATTACTGATTCCATAAAAGTTATGCTTTAAAATATGCTCTGCACCAAGGCAGTATACCTCGTGTAAGCACCCCTCAAATGCTGCAACCCTGAACCCTGAAACCTGGCGTTACCTCGGGAGGATGGCGACGCCGTTCTCCTCCACCGGGGCCTTGACCACCGGGACTCCGTCCTTGCGGACGTAGGAGATTTTGCCCGCCTCGATCTCATCCTGGGCGATGCGGCAGGCCTTGGTGGAATGAGTGGTGACAAGCGCGGAAGAGCCGTTCTGTAACTGGCGGGCCCGGCGTGCGGCCACAAGAACCTTGCGGTAGTTCGAGTCAAACTGCGTCTCAATCTTCATCGGGGTCCTCATCAAAGTTAAACTGCTGCTGGTCAGGGGGATGGCCGATCCCAAACGCTTCCAGAACGGGTTTGAGCCGCTCCTGCGAATTGGACTGCCGACAAGCCGCTGCAACTTCCAGCACACGGCGCGAACGAATCGCGATGGGTTCGCTGTTGCGATAGTATCGCTCAGCCAGGACGATGGCTTCAAGCTGCGCCACGGCCCGGTCAAGAATATCGTTGATGAGAATATAGCTGTAATCCCGATAATTCTCAATTTCCCTGCTGGCCTCGCTGAGGCGGCGGTAGAGCTCGGCTTCGTTCACCTGGCCGTCGGCGCGGGCGCGGTTGCGCAGGCGCGTGCGCAGCTGTTTGGGATCGGGCGGCAGCACAAAGATGCTCACCGCTTCCGGCAGCGCGCCCCGCACCTGCGCAGCGCCCTGCACATCGATGTCGAGCAGCAGGTCGTGCCCCTGTGTACGCGCTTCGTCCAGGTTGTGCCGCGCCGTTCCGTAGAGATTGCCGAAGACTTCGGCGTGCTCCAGGAACTCCCCCGCGGCCACCATGCGATCGAATTCCGCGCGGTCGGTGAAGTAGTATTCGCGCCCGTGCTCCTCTGAGCCGCGCGGGGCGCGCGTGGTCCACGAGATGGAGAAATCGATGCCTGTGACCTGCTTGCGCAGTTCGTTTACCAGGGTGCTTTTGCCCGAGCCCGAAGGCGCCGAAATGATGAAGAGAATTCCTGCCATTTTTCTCCCAAGCTACTAGCTACTAGCTTCTAGCTCTTTTGTGCGGGGAACCGGAAATCGCTGGCCCATTCAAGCAAAGGCTAGGAGCTAGAGGCTAGTAGCTAGAGGCTGCGTTCTTCATTCCACGTTCTGAATCTGTTCCCTTGCCTTTTCGATCTCCGCCTTCATCGCCAGGCCCAATTCGGTGATGTGCGTGCCCTTGCCGCCTACCCCGCCGGTCTTCGACAGCAGCGTGTTGGCTTCGCGGTTCATCTCCTGGAGCAGGAAATCCAGTTTCTTTCCCACTTCGCCACCGGCCGCAAGCAACTCGCGGAAATGGCCAATATGGGTGTTCATCCGCGCCAGCTCTTCGGAGATATCGCTGCGGTCGACCAGCACCGCGACTTCTTCCAGCAGTCGCTGCCGGTTGAACTCCGCGCCGGTGGCGGCGACCAGGCGCTGGGTGAGCCGCTCCTGGTAACGCTGCTCCACGTCGGGCCGCAGCAGCGCCACGCCTTCCACCGCTTCCGCCAGGCGATCCAGCGAGCCGCGAAGAATCGCTTCGAGCGATTCGCCTTCCCGAGCGCGCATCGCTTTCAATTGACCGAGCAGGGGGCCGATCTGCTCCGTCACGCTTTCGGTGAGCGCAGAGAGGTCTTCCTCCGCGTTGCTGCGCGCGTCGGCCTGCAGCAATCCGGGCAATCGCAGGATGGCGTTCAAATCGGGCAGCCCGGTGAGCGCATGTTCTTCGCGCGCGGAGTTGAATGCGGCAATATAGCTGCTGACCAACTCGCGATTGTAGCCGCCGCCCTGCTGGCCGGTTCGCTCCACGCTGAGCGTCAGCTCCACGTGACCGCGCACCAGGTGCTCCTTCAATGCGCGGCGCAATTCCATCTCCAGCGCGTCCATGTTCGAGGGCAAACGTAATTGCACGTCGAGAAAGCGATGATTCACGCTCTTGACGGTGAGCGTATATCCGAGCTGGTCCTGGCCGTTCAGAGGGATGCGCACCTGTACGCGCGCAAAACCAGTCATGGAGTAGATGGGCATTTCTATTCCTCTGCCTCTCCTGAAAGCGCCGGCTCCAGGAGCTGATACGGTTGCGGGGGTTCAGGCTCAAGTTGATCCAGTCCGCGGTCGCCGGGCGCAGCCGCATCCGGCGCATCCATGAACTGGAGTTGATAGAGGCGGCGATAGGTGGGCGATGTGATGAGCAGCTCGTCGTGGGTGCCGATGGCCGTGATGCGGCCTTCTTCCACCACGGCAATACGGTTGGCGCGGCGCACGGTGCTGAGGCGATGCGCGATCACGACCACGGTGCGGTTCTGAATCAGATTGCCGAGCGCGGACTGCACCAGCGATTCACTCTCCGCATCGAGCGCCGAGGTGGCTTCATCGAGAATCAGAACCGGCGCGTTCTTGAGAATGGCGCGGGCAATGGCCATGCGCTGGCGCTCGCCGCCGGAGAGGCGAAAACCTTTTTCGCCGATCACGGTGTCGTAGCCCTGCGGCATGCGCAGGATGAAATCGTGCGCCAGTGCGTTGCGCGCGGCTTCTTCCACGATTTCCAGTTTGACGTCCGGCCGGCCATAGGCGATGTTGTTGCGCACGGTGTCGTTGAAAAGGATGGTCTCCTGGGTGACCTGGGCGATCTGGCGGCGCAGAGATGAGAGCGTAAGGTCGCGCAGATCGAAGCCATCGATCAGGATTCGACCCAAGGTGACGTCAAAGAAGCGAGGAATGAGATTGACCAGCGTGGTTTTGCCTGCGCCGCTGGGGCCGACCAGCGCCAGTACCTCGCCCGCGCGGACTTCGAGGTCGACATTGTGCAGAATCTGGTGCTCGCCTTCCTCGTTGGAGTAGGAGAATCCGACATTCTCGAAGCGGATGGAGGAGCTGAACCCCGGCAGCGCCCTGGGCCGCGCCGATTCCTTTACGTCGTCGCGGTGCTCGAGGAAACCGAAGATCGAGACCGAAGCGCCCATGGCTTGCTGGAAGGCGTTGTAGAAATAGGCGAACTTGCGCACCGGATCGTAAAGCTTGAACAGCAGCATGATGAACGCTGCAAACAGGCCCATGGTCATTTGGCCGTGCTGGATCTCATTGCGGCCGATGAACAGGAACATGGCAATGGCGATGGCCCCGATGGTGTCCATCAACGGCGAGCTGATCGACTGGATGCGCACACTGCGAAGGTTCGCCTTGAAGAGCCGCCGCGCCGCGCTCTTGAAGCGCAAAATCTCCCAGAGTTCGGTATTGAAAGCTTTGACGATGCGGTGTCCGGTCACCGTCTCATGCAGAATGTTCTGGATCTCCGCCAGCTTGTCCTGCCCAGTGCGCGTGCGCGTGCGCACTTCTGAGCCTATTTTTCGAGAAGAGGTAATCACGACCGGTACGAATAAGAGCAGCGACCAGCTCAACACTCCACCCAGCCGGACGACAAAGACGACGCCGACTATAAAAGTGAAGAACTGCTGGAGGAATTCCGCAATGACGGAGCTGATCGCGATCTGCACGCGGTCCACATCGTTGATGAGCGTGGAGAGAATGGTGCCGGTCGCGTGCTTATGGAAGAAGCTGGAAGAGCGGCGCAGCGTAGCTTCGTAAAGATGATTGCGAAGGTCGGTGATGAGGCCGAAGCCGGCGTAGTTGACGAGGTAGGTGCCGAGATAATCGCAGATGCCCTTGATGAGGGTGGACACCACAAGCGCCAGCGCCACCACAGTCCACGCATTATGAATGTGAATGAAATGCGGAATGAGCGATCGAAGGTCGAAGTGCCAGCGCGAATTCTTGAGGCCCAGCGTGATGGGGCCTTCGGGTGCGTCGGGCCGAAGAACCTGGTCGAAGATGGGCTGAAAGAGGAGTATGCGAAAGGTTTCCAGCGCGCCGACACAGGCCAGCAGCAGAACGCCGGGCAGCCAGTTGAACCAATACGGGAGCCCGAAGCGCAGAAGGCCGAAGACGCGTTTCATGCGAAATCGACCGCCTGGATCCCGCGATGCTCGGCGAGCCTCAACAGGGATGGGATGACTGGCTCCATCCCCGTATTGTACTTGTTCCCTTCCCCTGGAGCACGGGAAGGAACCTCGCGGGCTATCTACTGCCCTGCGGTCAACGGACTCTGCTTCGCACGCGGAATGCCGTGCTGGTGGCAATCCGCGCACTTGACCCAGTGAATGTCATGCGCGCTTTTGGCGTTGGCAAAGGTGGTGTCCATCTTTTCCACGTCGAGACCGCAGTTGCTCAGCGCCGGGTGGCATGTGGCGCACGAGGCACGGGCGCTCTCGTTGTGACCAGCGTGGCAGGCAGCGCAACTCAGCCCCTGGTGGACGCCCATCGGCGTACGATCGTCGCCGGAACCGGCCTGCGGCCCCCAATGCTGGATGGCAGCCGCGCTGTTGGTGTCCGGCTGGCGCGGGGCGTGACATTGATAGCAGACCGCCTGCCGGGGATCGGGGCTGATCTTCAGCGGGAGTGGGCCGTCGTAAAGCTGCGGATTGGGCAACGAGGCGGCGCGGAAGTGCAATTGTTCGCGGCGATCGTAAAACGCCAGCGAATCGCGCACTGCCGGTCCCGCAACGGAGATGCGCTCCGCCGGCTTGGTCTGAGGCGTGCCCTCGCGATGGATCCAGTGGCACGATTGGCACGGAATTGCAGGCTGATCGGCGAGCTCAGGCCGCGTAAGATGCCATGGTCCGCGCGTGTTCTGCGGCTGGACGATGTCGCGCACCGCGCCATCGAAGTACATGCCGTGGCAGCGAAAGCAGTCGTCATTGAGCCGGCGGCTCGCATTGTGCTTGGCGCTGGTGAAGATCGCGCTGTACGTGGCTGAGTGCGGCCCGGCGTGCCAGCTTGCGTATTCCTGCTGGTGGCAGCCCTGACACCTGAACATCATGCGGCGCACATCCGCTTCGCGCAGATGCACGCCGTCGGGGCGCTTGCCCAGGACGTGCGCGCGAACGTGGCGCAGCTTGTCGCCCACACTGGCTTCATGGCAATCCATGCACTGCGCATTGCCGTGCGCGGAACCGTGAACCGCGTTCACCGCATCCGCCATCTCGTGGCAGTCCGCGCAACCCGTGCCGTGGCCCGCGGCATAGTAGAGCGTAGCGCCATAGGTTCCGGCAAGCGCCAGGGATGCGGCCGCGCCCGCTGCGAATGCGCTGAGTAAAAGAATGCGTCTCATGAGCGAAACCGCGTTCCTTTCCAGTTCCGCACCAGCGCATCCGACGCGTAGTAGGCCACGGCCATGATGGTCAGCGCCGGGTTGAATCCGCCGTTGGTCACGTGCACGCTGCCGTCGATCACAAAGAGGTTGTCGATGTCGTGCACCTGGCAATGCCGGTTCACCACCGAGCCGCGCGGATCGTCGCCCATGCGGCAAGTGCCGGCCTGGTGCTGGCCCGCGCTCACTCCGTCGGGCTTGCCCGCCATGCGGCTGGTTTGAATCGCACCCGCCTCCTTCAACCAGGCCTCCGCCCGCTGCGCCTGCAGTTCGCCAATCTCGAAGGTGTGCGGATGCACGTTGCCTTCGATGCGCGCCACCGGCAATCCCCACTTGTCGCGCACGCTGGGGTCAATCGTCACTCGCGCCGTCGCCGTGGGAATCTGCTGCGTCGGTCCCATCACCACGATGCTGCGTTTGTGCCACTCGCGCATGGCCTGCTTGTGCGCCAGGCCCCACCGCGGCGTGCCCTCGGGCAAGCGATCGATCATGTGAATCGGCAACCGGATGAACTCGTTGGCCAGCATGCCTCCGCCGCAAAGGCCGGGCGTGCCGTGGTTGTAATCCATCACCGCGATGCTCGCGCCCGGGCCCACATCGTCGTAGGTCTCGAAATCGAAATATCCTGTGGCCCCGGTGTAGTGATGCCCCTGCAGATGACGGCCCACCTGGTCGTAGCGATTGCCCAGGCCATTGGGAAACAGGCGCGACTTCGAATTCAGCAGCAATCGCGCCGACTCGATCGCGCACGCCGACACAATCACGATGTCCGCCGCCTGCTCCTGCTGGTTTCCGCGCGCATCGATGTAGGAAACGCCGCGCGCGCGGTCATGGTCATCGGTCAGAATCTGCGTCACCGTGCACTCGGTGTGCAGCTCGCAGTTTCCGGTGGCCAGCGCGACGGGCAGCACTGTGTTCTGCGAGCCGTTCTTTGCGTCCACCTCGCAGGCGAACCCGCAGCACCAGCGGCAACGCATGCACGGCCCGCGCCCGTTATAGGGCACGGAGTTGCGCGCCATGGGCAGAGCAAACGGATGCAGCCCGAGCCGCCTGGCCGCCGGCTCCAGAATGCCGAATTCGCGATTGGGCGGCAGCGGCGGCATGGGCAGATCGCGCTTTCGCGGTCCCTTGAACGGCGTGCCCGAGTAGTCGCCCGAGATCCCAATCTCGTATTCCGCTTTTTCGTAGAACGGCTCCAGGTCGTCGTAGCCGATGGGCCAGTCTTCCAGAGAGCTGCCCGCGGGCGCGCCATAGGTTGTCCGCATGCGGAAATCCTGCGGCATGTAACGCCACGCCTGGGCGCCGTAGCTCAACGTGCCGCCGCCCACGCACGCCGCGTTGTTCTGGTAGGCGCCGTCGCTGGGCAACACCGTCTGCGCGTTGCCCTTGCCGTAGACGATGACGCGCGGATTGCCATCGTCGTCGGGGCCGAACGCATTGCCCAGCACGGTGGTGCGCTGGTTGCGCAGGTCGTCCTTGCGGCAATCGTGCGCGGTGTACCACTTGCCCCGCTCCAGCAACACCACGTTCAGGCCGGCGGTGGAAAGCTCTTTAGCGACAATGCCTCCCGCCGCGCCCGCGCCGACGATCACCGCGTTCACGCTTTTCATGGCTTCGATCCTGCGGTGAAGTCGTATTGTGCGCGTCCGCGCAGCGGCGGCTCAGCCAGCCCCAGCATGCGCCAGCTCACCGCATCCTTATTGCCGCCGTGGCGCGGCGATCCGTAGTAGCCCTGCAACGTGTGCCGCCGCACCAGTTCGAAAAGCGCCGGATGTTCCCGCTCGATAGCGCGCGCCAACTCCAGTTGCTGCGCGGCGTTTGCGTTTGAGAGCTCGACGCTGAAGCGAGTCCGGCTCAGCTTTTCGGCGTCTTCCAGCCCTTTGCGATACGCTTTGCGATGCCGCCGGTAGGGGCCCGTCAACTGGCGATCGATAAACGTGACCACCCCGGCCTGCGATGCGCTGGGGAAATCGTCGGCGGGAACGATCTGATCGCAGAGAACGGCCAGCGTTCGCGCCTCGCTGTCACTCAGCACCTGCCAGTGGGTGCGCTGCGAGAAACAGCCGGTCATCCACGCGGCGCCCGCCGCGGCGCTCCCCACCAACACTTCTCGCCGGCTGTACAAAACGGCCTTCTTCCTTCAGCCGAATCGCGAGCAATACGCATCGCTCCGCAATCGGCGGCTGAATCGTGAATAGCCGTAATGGTGGATCGCGCCTGCATGGCTTGTCCGTGATGACAATCACGAACTCTCAGGACCAACAGCCGGGTGGCCCCGGCCCATAGACGCTTGCCTGACCACTGCGCCGCGGGCATGCCCTGAGTAAAATGGATCAACACTTCGTTGCAGCCCGTGGCAAAAGCCGATATTTCGAGAAACCCATCCCTCAGGGGCTGAAGCCCGAAAGATTCTGCGGCACTTGCGGCACGACTGAAGTCGTGCCCTTTCAAAACTAGACTGCCACGACAGGCTGCTATGTTTGAGCGATGGATTCCGGCGAAACCAATCATCTCGCCGCTGCAAGGGGGCATTTTGCTGCCTCGCGGCGGCCCGCGTCCAGCCGGCGATTGTTGAGCCACGTGATCGCAAAAATTCCTGACAGAAATGGCACCATCCAGATGACACGTGCCTCAAGGCGATCCTCGGGCATGGATAAGACGCCGGTAACGGCTGCGTTACAGATCACCACAAAGGCAATCACAGCAGTGAGCGAACCGAGGCGGGCACGCCGGAAGCGCAACATCATGGGCGCCAAAGCCGCCATGAAACCCACCGAGCCGATCACCACCCAGAACTGAAATTCAGTCAGCTCATCCAGCGGGATGGCATCCTGTGCCTGCTTTCCGCGAAGGTAGCTTGCGCGCGACGCAGGCATCACGCTGGGAAACTCGTCCAGGACCCAACTGCTCGGTCCCAGATCATCGAATCCGAAAGTTGTGAGTTGCTGCCAGAAATTGGCGGCCGACCGTTGAAACTGCGCCCCAGGATACGCGCGCAGAGTGGCAAGGACGAGGGGCATTTCCTCATGACTCATCTGCTCCTGTTGGTCGTCGGATGCGGTCTGCCAGATGCCGTCAGGCGACCATAGGAAATGGTCGGGATCGACATTGAGGTGCTGGACATAGCTGCAAATTGCCCAATTCAACTCGCCGCAATGTTTCTCGAGATACCATCGCCCCGGTCCATCCGCAATCACGCGGGCCATCAGGAATGGCGGCCGTTCGCCGTTCAGCGAAGGGTGCCCATAGAGATAGCCGTGGAGAGCCAGTTGCGAGGCTGCGGCGACGGCAATGATTGCCGCGATTTCGCCGGTGATTTTAAGAATTCTCAGCCAGGGCCGGCGCTGCATGGCCATGATTGCCACCAGCAGAAGGCACAACGCAGTGGAGAGCACCAGGTGGGTAGCGTGGGATGTAATGCCCCACCACGCAATCAAATAGAGCGACCAGCGCTCCGCCCGCGACAGAGTCTCTGCTGCAAAAGCGAGCAGGAAGATGGCGAGATACAAGATCGAGCCCAGTATGTCAGGCAGGATGAGGCTCGAGAACCATCCTGCTGTAGTAAACAAGCTGAGCAGAAGCACCATCGCCAGATAGAACCACGCGCCGGAGTCCGGAGCCAGTGCGCGAACTACAAGCCGGATCACGTAAGCCACGAGCAGGCACTGCAAGGCAACAATCGGCCAGGCGGTCAGATTCCAGTGAAAGGGGAGAATCACCAGGCTGTAAAAAAATGAGCGCATGCCGTAGTAGTCCGACATGCGATGCAGGAAGACCGCCCGCGCAACGATGCGCCCGTCGTCGAGGTAGGTCATCGAGTCCGGATAGAGAATGGGAAAGCCGTTGTAGAGAGCCGGGAGCGCAAGAAAGAATGCCGCAAGCGCGACCTCAAGTGTGGGCCAGGCTGAGATACGGCCTTTTTTCGTTGCCGCGAGCTTTTGCCCCGCAGGCTTCTTTGTATTCATGACCTGGCACGCTGGATTCGCCAACCATCGTATCATCTGCAACAAGTGGCGGTTTTCCCAGCGCAGCGCCAGGGCCCTTTTCCGGGTTGAACAACCGGGCGGCAGTTCTGCCGAGCCCTTTCTATCGATCAGAATGACTCGAATTATGAGCGATAGAACTTGTTTCTATCGCTCACAGCGACCGCTGGGCTGGCGTGTCCTTTCGGAACTATGGCATCCGGCAGCGGCGCAAATACAGGTCCTTCGACTCCGTTTGGCCCCAAAAGCCGGCCAAACTCCGCTCAGGATGACATCACCGTTTTTGTCGCGTTATTCCCTGGCGCGTTTTTGTCGCGTTGTTCCCTTGCGCGTTTTTGTCGCGTTATTCCCTTGCGCGTTTTCGTCGCGTGATTCGCTCGTGCCCCGGCGCCTTCCTCAGCTCTGCGGGCGGGGCCAGCGCGCCTCCACCGTGGTCCCGATGCCGCCGCGGGGGCGGAAGACGCCCTTCACCACGGCCCAGATGGGATCGGCGGCCTTCACCACATCCTCCAGTACCTGGTTGACGATGTTTTCCTGGAAGATGCCGAGGTTGCGATAGCAGAACAGATATTCCTTAAGGGATTTGAGTTCGAGGCAGCGATCCCGCGGCATGTAGCGGATGGTGAGCACGCCAAAATCGGGCAGGCCGGTCCTGGGGCAGACCGAGGTCAGCTCCGGGTCATCGATTTCGATCTCGTAGCCGGGAAACTGGTTCTTCCATGTTTCGATCGGCGGAAAGGCGAAATCCAGGCCCGCATTGGCGTGGTCGTCGGTGTAACGGGGTTCAAGAGCCATGTTTTCCATTGTACGAATGATTCATTTTGCGCGATACGCCGCCCAGTCTGCGCATGAATTATCGCGCTGCATCGATTTTGGTGCGCCGTATGGCGCAGAAATGAGTCAGATATACTGACTCAGGTTGCACGAATGGCAAAAGATAGAGGGCAATTGGGCTGGCGCTGGGTTTGGCTCGGCGTCGCTATCATTCTCGTACTGGTTTTTCTGTCGGTCAGGTCGCTGTTTCGCGAGCGGATGCAGGTTCGCGCCGTTCAGGTCTCCCGGCAATCCATCGAAAGCACGCTTAGCACCAATGGCCGCGTGGAACCGGAGATGAATTACGAGGTGTACAGCCCCCTCGCCACCACGGTGAAGGCCGTGTATGTGCAAACCGGCGACCTGGTCCAGGCGGGAAAGGTCCTTCTCACCCTCGATGACATCCAGGCCCGGGCGCGGGTGGCGACCGCGGAAAGCGGGGTCAAGTCGGCCCAGGCAGCCCTCGATTCGGCCACCCACAACGGGACGGTTGAGCAGCAGCAGGCCTCGGCGGCCGAGGTTGCCCGGGCACGCATCGATCGCGACCAGGCCCAGCACGATGTGGATGCGCTGACAAAGCTGAACGCCACCGGCGCCGCCTCGGCCAGTGAAGTTGCGGCGGCCCGCCAGCGGCTGCAGTCGGCCAACGCCGCGCTCGAAGCCGGCCAGGCCACCGCGAAAACCCGCTATTCTGCCGCCGACATCGCGCGCGCCCAGGCCGCTTTGGACGACGCGCAGGCCAGCCTGCTGGCTGCCCGCGACGTGGAGAGCAAAACCACGGTCCGCGCGCCCGCCGCGGGCACCGTCTACACGCTCAACGCCAAGCCTACCGATTTTATGGAGGAAGGCAAGCTGCTGCTGCAGTTGGCCGACCTGCATCGCGAACGGGTACGCGCTTATTTTGACGAGCCGGAGATCGGAGCTCTCGCCGTTGGCCAGCCCATCCTCATCAAGTGGGACGCGCGTCCCGGCAAGGTGTGGCACGGGCAGATTGAGCGGGTGCCGGTCACGGTCAGCCAGTATGGAACTCGCAATGTGGGCGAAGTGCTGGTGAAGATCGATGACGATGGCGGCGAGTTGCTTCCCGACACCAACGTGACCGTCACCGTGACCACCTCCAGCGAGACCAACGCCCTGAGCGTTCCCCGCGAGGCGCTGCACGTGGAGAATGGCAAGACCTTCGTCTTTCGCATTGTGGGCGACCAGTTGCGGCGGACTCCCGTAACCAGTGGAACCATGAACCTGAACCAGGTAGCCATCGTCTCCGGCTTGAAACCCGGCGATTGGGTGGCCTCCGGAACCATCAGCGGGCAGCCTTTGCAGGAAGGCGTGCCAATCAAGGCATTGAAGTGAGAAAGCCCTTGTCGCTGCTCGGCAGCCTGGTGTTGTGCGCGTCGGCGGCCGCTTCGACGGCGGCACCCGTTGCAGGCGGCGGCCTGGGCGAAGTGAATGCGGCGCTGCAGGCGGGACAGGCGGACCTGGCATTGTCCATCCTCCGCTCGCTGCCCCCGCCCGAGGCGAACTCGGCAGAAGCGCACAACCTGCGCTGCCGGGTGATGTTCACGCTGGAGCAGTTCGATATGGCGCAGCCGGAATGCGAGATGGCCGTGAGTCTCGATCCACAGAACTCGATGGACCACCTGTGGCTCGGTCGAGTGCTGGGCGAACGAGCGGATATTGCGTCCTTCGTGACTGCATACTCCCTGGCCAAACGTGCGCGGATGGAATTCGAACAGGCGGTGCAACTCAATCCGCGCAACGCCGAGGCGCTGGCCGATCTGGGCGAGTTCTACAACTCCGCTCCCGGCGTGGTCGGCGGCGGCACATCCAAGGCGCAGTCGGTTGCCGCCGAACTGGATCGCGTCGATCCCGTCCGCGCTCACGAGCTCCGCGCCGGGATTGCCCAGGAAAACCGCGACTTTGCCACCGCCGAAAGGGAGTACCGCCAGGCGATCGCGATCAGTCCCCATCCCGCTTTCCAATGGATGCGCCTGGCCAGCTTCCTGCGCAAGAACAAGCGTTTCCCGGAGATGGAGAATGCCATCCAGAATGGGCGGGTTGCGGCGGAACGCGACAAGCACTCCGCAGTGGCTCTCTTCAATGGCGCTTCGCTGCTGGTGCACGCGCAGCGCGAGCCCGCCCTGGCCATTCGCCTGCTGCAGGAGTATCTGTCGTCGCCTAACCAGACCGAAGAGGGTCCCAGTTTCGTGGCCCGCACCTGGCTGGCGCGGCTTCAGGCCCGGGCGGGAGACACCACAGCCGCTTCCCGCGAGCGCAACGCAGCCCTTGCCCTCGCCAGCACCTATAAGCCCGCAGAGGATTTGAAGTTGTGACCGGACAGATTCACGTGAATTCGACCCACCATCCGGCCGCTCGACCGAGGGCGCTGCTGATTGCCGCAGTGGCGCTTGCCGCCGGCTCCGCGCTGGCCCCGGCCCAGGTGTCGCTGAAAACAGTGGTG
Organism: Occallatibacter sp.; assembly: GCA_035552555.1. GTDB lineage: Bacteria > Acidobacteriota > Terriglobia > Terriglobales > Acidobacteriaceae > Telmatobacter. The sequence continues at coordinate 147,654 of DASZLF010000090.1, read as the reverse complement.
GACCTTGCGCAGCGCAACAGCACCGCGGTGCGCATGGCCCAGGCCGACGTGGATAAGGCGCAGGCGGTGCTGTCGGAGAGCAAGGATGTGTTCATCCCGTCTCTTTCTTTCAGCACCGGGATCCCGGCGTTCCCCGAGGTGGGATTTACCGGACAACCGCCATCGCTGTATAGCGCCACGGTCCAGTCGCTGGTGTTCAGCATTCCGCAGAAATATTACATTCATGCGGCGAACTCGGGAATTCAGGCGGCAACGACGCGCTTAAAGGACGCGAGGGAGCAGGTGGCGCTGGATGCTTCCTTGGCATACATCGAGCTGGACACGGTGAATCGCGAATTGCAGGCAGCGCAGGCGGAGGAGCAATGCGCTGCGCGACTGGTGGAAATCGAGCAGCAACGGGCTGAGGCAGGTGTGGATTCGTTACATGACCTGCTGGAGGCGAAGCTGACGGCGGCCAATGTGAAGCTGGCGCACATTCATCTGGAATCGCGCGTAGCTACGCTGGAGAAGCAGCTCTCGACACTGACGGGACTTCCCGTTGGCTCGATTATTCCGGATCACGCCAGCATCCCTGAGGTTCCCAAGGTGAACGGCGGCGACCCTCCGGTGACTGTGTCGGGCGTGGCGGCGGCGAGGCTGATTGCAGTTTCGAAACAGCATTTGGCCAAGGGCGATGAAGAGACCAATTACATTCCGCAGTTGAGTTTCTTCCTGCAATACAACCGCAACACGACGCTCCTGAACAATGTCAACCAGTACTTCAATACTGCCCACCCACTGCCGGCAAACAACTTCTTCTCCGGTTTCAACATCAACATCCCGCTGTTCGACATGAGTCATCGTGCCAAGGGGCGCGAATCCGATGCCGATGCGTTGCGGGCGACGGTCGAAGCCGAAGAGGCGCAGCGGCAAAACGATTTGCAGATTACACAGCTCAACGCGAACCTGCGCGACTTGGACGCGCAAGCCGAGGTGGCTTCGCTCAAGCAGCAGATTGCCGCGGACGATCTGAAAACCGTGCAGACAGAGATCGAGAACGGGAACGGCGCGGGCGTGGCTCCGGGAGCGCCGGCGCAGGTTTCTCCCAAGGCGGGCGAGCTGGCGCAGATTGACGAGCGGCAGAAATACATAGACGCGCAGGAGGCGCGACTGAACCTGGCCAAAGCGCGGCTGGGCCTGCTGCGCGCTCTCGGCCACATGGACGACTGGCTCAACGAAGTCCACGCAAAATAAGCGCTTAGCTCCTGCCGACCAGCAGAAAATTCGCTCGATGATAAGATAGAAGGGAATGTCTATGCCATTGAAAACCCTGTTCCTCAACCCGCCCTCGTTCGAGAACTTCGACGGCGGCGCCAGCTCGCGTTGGCCGGCGACGCGCGAGATTGAGTCGTATTGGTACCCGGTTTGGCTGGCCTATCCCGCCGGCATGCTGGAGGGCTCGCGCCTGCTGGATGCGCCGCCCCACCACGTCTCCGCGGAAGAGACGATCAAGATCTGCAAGGATTACGAGTTCCTCGTCCTGTTCACGTCCACCGTGGGCTGGGAGGGCGACCAGCGGCTCGCCGAGGCGATCAAGGAAGCCAATCCATCGATCCGCATTGCGTTCGTGGGGCCGCCGGTCACCACATCCCCTGACAAGGCGCTCAACGAGTGCTCCGCGCTCGACTTCATTTGCCGCCGCGAGTTCGATCATTCCGTGGTCGAGTTCGCACATGGCAAGCCCTTGAACGAGATTCTCGGCATCAGCTACAAGCAGGACGGCAAGGTTGTGCACAATCCCGATCGTCCGCAGATCGAAGATCTTGACGCAATGCCGTGGGCCACGAAGATCTACAAGCGCGACATGGATGTGACGCGTTACAACGTCCCCTTCCTGCTGCACCCCTACATCGCGCTTTATTCCACGCGCGGCTGCCCGGCGCAGTGCACGTTCTGCCTCTGGCCGCAGACGCTCAGCGGACATGCGTGGCGCAAGCGCTCCACCGATGACGTTGCCGCCGAACTCAAGTGGGCGAAGGAAAACTTTCCTCACGTGAAGGAGTTCTTCTTCGACGACGACACGTTCAACATTCAGAAGGTCCGCACCATCGAGCTGTGCGAAAAGCTCAAGCCGCTGGGCTTGACCTGGAGCTGCACGTCGCGCGTGACCACCGATCGCGACACGCTGAAGGCGATGAAGGAAGCGGGTTGCCGGCTGCTCATCGTGGGCTTCGAGTCGGGCGATCCGCAGATTCTCAAGAACATCAAGAAGGGCGCCACGGTGGAACGCGCGCGCCAATTCGCCAAGGACTGCCACGACCTCGGCCTCGTCATCCATGGCGACTTCATCCTCGGCCTTCCCGGCGAGACCAGGGAATCGATCCGCAACACCATCAATTTCGCCAAGACGCTGGATGTGGAAACCATTCAGGTTTCCATTGCACACGCCTATCCCGGCACCGAGTTTTACGATTACGCCAAGGCCAATGGCTTCATCACCAACGAGAAAATGGAAGACGGCGGCGGCCACCAGATGGCGCACATCGAGTATCCCGGTTTGCCCGTCGACTACGTGATGGAGATGGTGCACCGCTTCTACGACGAGTACTACTTCCGGCCCAAGGCGGCGTTCCGCGTGGTATGGAAGGCTATTGTGAATCGCGATGTGCCGCGCCTCTACATCGAGGCCAAAGCGTTCCTCAAGCTGCGCTCTCAACGCAACAAGCAGGTGAAGGAGACGCGCCGCCGCCAAGCCGAAGCCCAGGCTACGGCGAACGCCGGCGCTTAGCCGCTCACCGGTTGAACTAGCGAAGGGCGGCGCGCTGCGTCCGCCCTTCTTTTTGGTTCGCGGTGGGAAGGACCGCACGCATTCATGGCGCATCATCGACTCTCGCCGCACCAATGGATGATTCTGGGGCTGGTCTCTCTCTGCGCGCCGCTGGGCGATACCTGTCTCTCTCGCGGCATGACCCGCCTGCCTGCGATCACCCTCGCCCACCCCGCCACGCTGGTCGCCGCTGTCTTCACTCCCTGGATCGCGATCGGAATTGCGCTGCTGATCGGATTTTTTGCCAGCTATCTTACGGCGCTCTCCTGGGCCGACCTCACGTTTGTATTGCCGGCCACTGCATTCGGCAACGTCATCGTCGCCCTGCTTTCAAAATTCTGGCTTCAGGAACCGATTTCGCTTGAACGCTGGGCCGGCATCGTCCTCATCACCATTGGAGTGGGCTTCGTTGCCCAAGGCCCGGCAATGACCGAGCGCCCGAAGATGCCGGCCGGAGCACAATCGGATCGTTTGGTCGAAGAGGAGCAGGCGCGATGACAGTTCCCTCCTCGATTCAGTCCACTGGTCCCTGGGCCGCGGGCGCCATGATCGCCGCCATCGTGCTCGCATCGACCATCGGCGAAGTGCTCACCGCCGCGGCCATGAAGTCCATCGGCGACCTCGATGAAATCCGCGCACGCTCAGGAATGAAGGGCGCCATCAAAGCCGTAGTGACGTGCCCGCTGTTCTTTGCGGGCGTAACTTTTCTCGCGTTGGCGTTTTTCTCGCTGCTGTTTGCGCTCAATCACCTGGACCTCAGCCTGGTGGCGCCGGCAAGCGCTTCGCTCACGCTGGTTACCAACGCCGTCGCGGGCAAATTTTTCCTGCACGAAAACGTGGACAGGCGGCGATGGGCATCCGCCGTGCTGGTCTGCATCGGGGTCTATCTGTTGGCGCATTGAAGTTACGGGAACGAGCGACCAAGCCGTTTTTTGTAAGAACCGTTGTCCTTATCGCATAAAGGCAGCGGAATTCCTTGTGAGTTGACTCGATGCTTTGAGCAGCAGCCGCCCGGCATTCGAGTAGAGCCGATGGGTAAGCGGGAACTTCCACTTTGCAGGAATTTCCAGCTCACCTGTATCGGTTATCCACGGATATTCCACGTTGTCCGGCCTTCGGCTATCATCGTTCACTTGTGGATGCAAGAGGTCGATTTCCCTGCACAGCGCCGTGATCTGCGCTATATCGGGCTGCTGCGTAAGTCCGAGCCGGCGCCAGTGCATACTGATGAGACGGGGCAAGACTTTGGCAACAACGTTGTGCGTCGTCTTCAAAGCATCCAGATTTACCCCATGAACATAGGCTTTGCAAAGCTTCTCCAGCCACATTTGCAGATAATGCAGTCTGTGGTTCTGCGGCAGAGGACTCTGAGCCAACCGTTCATACACATCGAGATCGGAAGCGGCCTGTGCGGCGAACGCCTCGCTCCAACTTGCCATCAAGCTGCACACGGATAGAGTTGGTCGGCGAGACGCCAACCGTCGGGAAGCGGCAACCTCCCTGCGCGAATGCTCTCGAATTCCGCCTCCGTCACTTCGATTACGACCGACGGAAAGGGAACTTGAGGGGGATCCGGACCGAATGCGATCGGAACGATGCCTGAAGCCGATGTTTCAGGATTGACTTCGAGCAGCTTCACCGGCTCTTGGCGCTCGGTCTCGTCAGCACCAACCACTCGAACTATGCGGCTGATCGCGGGAACGAATGCTCGATGAGCGTCAGCTAGTGCTCGGGCAACCGCATCTTTATCGAGTACGTTCGACACATCGATCTCCATGTTTGTAACAACTTTACCATATTCAACACGGCGTTCGGTTTTTGCCCGTTCCACTTACCCATCGCATCACGCCTCGCGGCTTCAGATCGGGATCGAGAATGAGTCGCGGCTCGTCGACGTTGCTGCACAACGCCTCCGCGGCGAGATGCCCTGAGCGCGCGGCGCTCTCCATGGTCGAGGGCCAGCCGGTTGCCGTCCAGTCGCCGGCAAGCAAGCAATTGGTCCACGGCGATTGCGAAGAAGGCCGGAAGGCGTCGATTCCAGGAGGAACTCCGAAGGTGGCCCGAACTTCTTTGACGAGCGCGGCCTTTTCGAGTTTGGCCGCGCCGGCCGCAGGGAAAAACTCCGCAAGCTCACGCACGGCAAGCGCGATTGCCTGCTCGCGGGTGAGCGCGGCAAAGCTGCGCGATGCGCTCACCTCCAGCTCGATGTAGCTGCCCTTCTGCTTGCGCCAGGGCTGCAGACGGCCGCGGTTGAAGAGCCAATGAATCTCGCGGTCGAGCAGCACGGCATGGTCGAGCTCGGTGATCTCGCGGTCAAACCAGAGATGCGCGCTGCAGATGGGCCAATGTTCATGGTGCTCGATACGGCGCGCCAGATCGCCGGCGCCTCCGGCAGGCGGCATCTGCGGCAGCAGCTTGCCCATGGCTTCGAAGGGCAGGGCGAGCACCAGGAACTCCGAGGTGAGAGTCAGGCCGCGGCCAGAAACGGACCAACGCGATGTTCCCTCATCCCACTCCAGCGATTCGATGCTGGTGTTGAGATGCACCGCGGAGCCGCGCCTTTCGAGAAACTGCGGCACGCCTGAGTAGAGTTCGCTGAGCGGAACTTTGTTGATTCCCATGCGGCCGGCCTCGGCGGAATTCATGAACAGCTCGCGGATGACCTTGGCGGCGTAGGGCACGGCGATGCACTCGATCTCCGCATTCAGCGCGCTGGCAATGACGAGTTTCCAAAAGCGCTCGACCGCGCCTCTCGATTGTCGATGACGCGTGAGCCATGCGGCGAGAGTCTCAGTGGAATCCTGCGGAATGGGCTGCAGCATGGCGCGAAGTGCGCGCGCCAATGAGAGTTTGTCTTCAAGCGTGAACGCATGCGCGGAGAGCAGGCTCGGCAGGCCGTGCAGCGGCGGGGGCAGCAGCGGAGTGGAACCGAGCGTGGAGCGGCGGCCGCCCGGCTCGATCATGGTCATGTCGCTGGTCCAGTGGATTTTGTCGTGCGCGCCAATGCGCCGGTAGAAGCCGATCAAATTTGTGCAGCAGCCGAACAGCACGTGCTGGCAGTTGTCGATGATTTCATTCACGCCGGGATGGAGATACGACGATGCGCGACCGCCGAGATAGCCGCGGCGTTCCGCAAGCTGCACGCGGAAGCCTGCTTCGGCCAGCGCGCAGGCAGCGCTCATGCCGGCCACTCCGCCGCCGATCACGGTCACGAGTCGGCGCGGCGGATTGTCATGCGCTGATGGAGGCAAATCGTTCCTCAGGGGCTAAAGAGGTTGCGGAAAAAGTCGATCATCGGGCTGGACGAAGGTGAAGACCATCCCGCAGGGGCTAAAGCCCACAATCTTTTTGGGCCACATACGGCGCGACTGAAGTCGCGCCCCTACGCGCCTTGCCCGTCCGGAGCCGTTTTTCCGCAGCCTGTAAAGCCCAGAACATTGTAGCGTCGTTTCGGCACGGCTAAAGCCGTGCCCTTTCAAAACGGTTCAACCATTCTGCGATCAGGAGAGAACACGCGCCCATGCCGTGCGCGCCATGCCCACAGCAAGAATCTCGAGCTTCAGAAAAGTGGGTACGGAGATCCTTGTCGAAAAGACATCGTAACCTGAGCGCCGAATGCGGATCAGCAGCCGGTAATAAATGCGCACCAGCACCCACAGCGCGGGGCGGCTTTCACGATCGATGAGCGGCAGGAGCTTTTGCGCGGACTGATAGTATTTCTCGGCGAGTGCAGCGATTTCGGCCAGGAGCGCGCGTTCATTTGGCGTGGGCGGCGTGCCCGGTTTGCGCTTCAGCAGCGAATCGAGCGGCACGTTGTGCGCGCGCAGATCTTCAAGCGGCAGATATACGCGGTTACGCGCCGCATCTTCCGCCACATCGCGCAGAATGTTGGTCAACTGAAAGGCGACGCCGGTTTCTTCCGCAAGCTTCTCCGCGCGCGGGTCGGAATAGCCAAAGATGCGGATGCACACGAGTCCGACGACCGACGCAACGAGGTAACAGTAGCGATAAAGATCGTCGAAGGTGGCGTAGGTATCGGGCGCGCCGGTGGCCGCGTGCTCCAGGTCCATCGCGGTTCCCGCCACCAGCTCATCGAGCAGGCTCAGAGGGATTCGGAAACGTGCGATGGCATCGTGCACCGCGATAAAAACCGGATCGTCTGTTTCCGCGCCGAGGCTCACCGCGTGCCATTGCGTAAGCCACGCATCCAGTTGCCGGCGCCGTTCTTCGCGCGGCACACTCTCCTCGTCGGCCAGATCGTCGGCCTTGCGCATGAACGCGTAAATTGCGCAGATGGCGTTTCGCCTCGGCTCCGGCAGCGCCACGAATGCATAATAGAAATTCTTCGCCTCGCGCCTGGCAATGGTGCGGCACGCGGCATACGCATGCTCAATCGAGATTTGGTCGGAAACCACTGTGGTGCTCAAGAAGGCTTTCCCGGCCGCTGAGTCCGCTGCGAAGCCTCTCTCGCACCCAGGCGCAGAAACGGCAGAAACCTGCCGCTCAGTGCGCGGAATGCGAGTTGCAGCTTGGTGCTCTTGCCGATTGCCGGCCGTGCGCTCAATACATCGTAATTGCGCCGTTCGATGGCGCGCAGAATCTCCAGGCCGCCGCGGCTGAACAGATCGAGATCGAGGGCCAGCTCGCGGTTGACTCGGCCGATCAGCGGCAGCCCCTGCTCAAAGAGGCTGCGCGCGTAATCCACTTCGTAGCGCAGCAGCGCGCGGAATTCCGGCGTGGCCACGCCCGCGGCGATAGTCGCCTCGGTTACGCGGAAGCGCTCCATGTCGGCTTGTGGCAGGTACACGCGGCCCTTGGCGTAATCCACGCTGATATCCTGCCAGAAGTTCGCGAGTTGCAGCGCCGTGCAGGTGGCGTCGGACAAGTGAAACTTTTCCTCGTCAGCTTCGCCGCAAGCGTATAGAACCAGCCGGCCCACCGGGTTCGCCGAATATGCGCAGTACGCCAGAACGTTTTCCATGGTCGTGAAGCGCGTGACCGTCTGATCCTGGCGGAACGCGACCAGCAGATCGGCAAAGGGCTCCTTGGGAATGGAGCAGGCGCGAATGGTCTCCGCTAACGCGACAAATACGGGATGCCGCGCCCGGCCCTCATAGCAGGCGTCGAGCTCGCGGCCCCACAGGTCCAGCAACGCCAGCGCCGCCGCAGTGTCGCCGACCTCATCTCCTAAATCATCGGAGACGCGGCAATAGGCGTAAATCGCGTGAAAATGTGGCCGCAGCGCGCGGGGCAGGAACCACGATGCGACGTGGAAATTTTCGTAGTGCGATTCGGCGAGATTCTTGCACCAGGCGCGGGCTTCGTCGAGAGAGGGAGCAACGGCGGGGATGCGGTAGCTGGCGGGCAGCGCGCTCCAGCCGCGCTCCAGCAGTTCGTCCGATGCCGTATGTTCGGTGCCGCCGCGCTGCGATGCCGTCGTCATGGTGGTCCTTACGGCACAATCGCCGTCTTGATCTCGCTGGAGCGGTTCATCAGCTTCTCAAAGACGCGATTCAGCTCGTAGAGATGCGCGTGGCCGGTGATGAAGGCGCTGGCCTGGAAGCGCCCGCCGGCGATCAGGTCGAGCGCGCGGCGGCAGATGGCCGGCGTGTGATGGAATGTGGCGCGCAGGGTGATGTCGCTGTAGTGGATGCGGTTGGTGTCGAGAGTAACGTGCGTACCCACGGCGCAACCGCCAAAGAAATTGACCGTGCCGCCCTTGCGCACAAGTTCTACAGCCTCCTGCCACGCCTCAGGCACGCCCACTGCTTCAAGGGCGATATCCACGCCGCGCCCATGGGTGAGCGCGCGAGTCTCCTGGATGGCCTTGCGGATGCTCGTGGTCTGGACCACGTGCGCGGCGCCGAGTTGGCGCGCGGCCTCCACCTGGCCGTCGTGCTTCACAATTGCGATGACCTCGCAGCCGGCGAGCGCGGCCACGTGCAGGATCATGAGCCCGAGTGGGCCGCCGCCGATAACGGCCACGGTGTCGCCGGGGTGAGGGCGCGAGTCCTCAAACCCGTGCACCGCGCACGCCAGCGGCTCGGTCAGCGCGGCGTGCTCCAGCGGAACATGATCGGGGACCCGCAGCGTGTTCTTGGCCACGATCCGGGCCGGGATACGAATGAACTCGGCATATGCGCCGTTGTTGAAGAGCAGGTCGTCGCAGAGGTTTTCCTGGTTGCGCTGGCAGAAGTAGCACTGCCCGCAGGGAGCGGAATTGAGCGCGACCACGCGGCCACCCGGCGCAAAGCCCTCGACGCCTTCGCCCGCTTCCACCACGGTGCCAGCCATTTCGTGCCCGAAGAGCGACGGGGGCACGATCATGCGCGCGTGATAGCCGCGGCGGAAGACCTTCAGGTCCGTTCCGCAGGTGAGCGCGGCGCCCACGCGGACGATCAGCTCGCCCGCGGCTGCTTTGGGAATGGGAACCTGCTCGATGCGCACATCTTCGCGGCCGTGAAGGACGGCGGCCTGCATGGTCATGCGCTCGTGGAGAAACGCGTGCTCAACGGTCCTGCGGCCCAGGCTGACGGCGGATTCGACGGTTTGGCGGCCTTTGACGACCGCGGTTTCGACCGTGTTCAGGCCTGCTTCGACGACCGTCTCGACTGTATTCAGGCCTCCCTCGACGACGTTCTCGACCTTCTTGCGGCCACGGAGGATTACGGCTTTTACGGTGCCTGCCACTTCTCCTCCTTCCTACTGCGCTCCGACCCCGGGCACCGGCTCAATCATGATCTTCATGGAGTCCGCCTTGGGATGGGATGCGATATCGATGGCCGCCACCGCCTGCTCCAGCGGGAAACGGTGCGAGATGAGTTGCGTCAGGTCGAAGCCGTCGCGATAGCCGCCGAACACCAGCCCGGTCACTTCGTCCAGAATGCCGAACGAAGACGAATAGGAGCCCATCAGCGTCTTCTCATCCATACAAACCGCGCCGGGGTCGAAAGTTGCTTCCCCGTGCTGGGTCTGCGCAAACAGCATGACCTTGCCGCCCGGACGGCATGCGTCCATGGCGGTTTTGATGAGGGCGTTACCGCCGACGGCCAGGATGACGGCATCCGCGCCGCGACCGTCGGTTTCGGCAAACACGCGATCGACAACATTTTCGCTGCCGGCATGAATGGGATTGTTGAGGCCGAATCGTGCGGCGATGGCATGGCGCTCGGGATAGAGATCGGAGGTGAGCACGCGCGCGCCGGTGCGGCTGGCGAGCACCGCATGCATCAGGCCGATGGGTCCCTGTCCGATCACCAGCACCGTGTCCTCCGCAGCCAGATTGAGCATTTTTACGCCCTTGAGCACCGTATTCACCGGCTCCACAAATGCTGCCTGCTCGAAGGGCACGCCGTCGGGGATGCGCACGACGCCGCCGTTGGAAACGACGAAGCTCATCACGCGGATGTACTCGGCAAAGCCGCCGCCCGCAGGCTCGAACCCCGCGGTCACTCCAGTCTTCTTGTAAAGCGGGCATTGCGCCGGCGTGCCCTTGCGGCAGTAATAGCATTCGTTGCAGGGCACGTGATGAAAGACCATGACGCGCTCGCCGATTGCGTAGGACGCGACGCCTTCGCCGGCCGCGACAACCGTGCCGGCCATCTCATGGCCGAAGATGCGCGGCGCGGAGTGCGAGCCGAAGTGGATTTTCTTCAGATCCGTTCCGCAGATGCCGCAGGTAGCAATGCGCACCAGCAGCTCGCCGGGGCCAATCGTCGGCACGGGCACGGTCTCGATGCGCATATCGTTGATGCCGCGATAGACCACGGCGCGCATGGTGGCGGGAAGCCGGCCTTCGATTTGAAACTCAGCGCGAGAAGTTTGGGTAGCCATTCCGTGTCCTGATTATGCCCGGTCGTCGAGAAAATCGAGCAGGGTTTGTGCAATGCCTTTTGCAGCCTTTTTACTATTCTCGCCCATACGCGCCAATGCAGGCCAGTAAGAAGGCCGCAGGAGCGCATAAAGTGCGAAGCGGCCCGCCTGAAAGCGGCCTTCCGGCGAGATAAACCGATTGAAATCGGGCAATTTGGCGTCAAAGGCATCGCTGACGCCCTTGATTGCGTAAAAAGGAATGCCGCGCATGGCTGCCAGGCGTCCGATGGCGGCGGCCTCCATGTCGACCAGATCGGCTTTGTAGGTGCCGGCGAGGCGCCGCTTCTCAGCTTCGTCGGCAACCCGGGCACTGGTCACAAGCCACAGATCGCCGGCGCCTGCATCGCAGACGAACCGCTCGCCGGTGCGGGCGTCGATGACGCCGGCCGTGTTGTGCACACTTCCGGGAGCGGCTTCGGCACTGAGCGCTCCCGCCCAGCCGATGGAGAAGACCAGGTCGATCGGCCCGCCTTCTTCAAGAGCGGCGAAGGCGCGGGTGGCGGCGGCCTGGCCCGCACCGGCACACGCGGCGATCCACTCCTCTTCGGAGTCGCGCTGCGCCCAGAAGTCGATGCCGTTGCGCGTCGAATGGGGCCAGCCGCGGACGAGCGGCTTGAGCTCGCCGGGGAGAGCTGAAATGATGGCTACTCGGGTCATGCAGGGGTCGTTTCTCTGCGCAACGCCCGCCATCCAGTTCTCGTCCGCATCGGCAACGGCTTCAGAAGACCACCGTCGCTAGAAGAGGATGGTCTTCCGCCCAACAGAACGTACCTCACGCAGAATCTCTTCGAATTCAGAACCACAGTAGCCCCATCGAACGCAGAGAACATCATTCAGAGTACGCTCTGAAATCTCTGTGTACGCCAACTTTCCGCTCAGAAGAACATTAAAAGCATCGCCTACGAGTCTGACTTCAATGTCTCGTCTCTCATTCCTCGCTGAGTCTTTATTAGTTCGGCCCATGAAGCCTCATTTTGGGGTATTGCTCAAAGCCTGTGCCCATGCGCCCGGAACCACTCAATCGCAAGACGCACGGCTAGCCTACAGGATCGCCTCAACACCTTTGCGCCGGATGATATTCAGCAGCGCGAGCGACGGCCCCTTGGGCTCTTTGACACCGCGCTCCAGTTGAGAAACGTAACCGACCGTCAGATTCATAACCGATGCCAATGCCGCCTGACTGAGATTTGCCTTCAGCCGGATCGCGCGGATTTGGCGCGCGCTTATCGGCTTAGCTAGAGCGTTAGCTTTGTTCCCAAGATGGCGCACGGTGATCTTGCGGTAGGTATCGTCATCCATCACGCCGATGCGATGCATCCCCTCGGCGGTCTCAAGCATCGCCTCTGCCATAGGGGTCAGTTTCTTCGCTTTCATTGACAACCTCCTTCAGCTCCCCGTCGTGAATACCCCGCGCAATCCGCTTCGCATCGGCGGAGAGCCAGATTGTGCCAATCTCCCGCGCGGACTGCAATTCGTCAGGCCCCGAATTCTCCCGTTTACTTTTGGCGAATCCGAACACGAAGATTGCCCGATCGCCGCGCCGGTAGGCAATGATGGTGCGATATCCTCCGGAACGTCCCTTCCCAGCACGCGCAACTCGCTGCTTGATCAACCCGCCGCCTAGATCGGCATCGATCAGCCCTTGATCCGCACGGGTTATTGCTTCTGCCAGGCGCGCATGGCTGATTCCTTCGCGCCGGGCATATCGAGCCATCCATCTAGTCAGGTAGACTTGCAACGATCTCTCCCGATACTGAGAACTATAGCACTATGAATCATGGCTAGCAACCGACCACCTCGGCAATGGCTTGGTTTTACGGCGCGTAGCCGTGGGCGCGGAACCACTCGATTGCCGCGCGCATGGCTGGATAAACGGGCAGAATCCGGAATCCCAGCTCCTGCTGTGCCCGAGCGCTGGACGCGAACATCTTCTTGCGACCCATGCGGACTTCTTCCAGCGTGGCGCGCGGCTCCTTGCCGCGGAAGCGTCCAGTGATCATCTCCTCAAAGAACGCATACGTCGCGGCCACCACAAACGGAATCTCCACCGTAGGCGAAGGAATGCCTGTAATGGCTGCCATCTTGTCGAGAATCTGCTTGAGCGTGAGGTTCTCGCCGCCGAGGATGTAGCGGCGGCCGGGCTTGCCCTTGGTCAGCGCCAGCACGTGGGCGCGCGCTACTTCGCCGACGTCCACGAGATTGAGGCCCGTATCGACATAAGCTGGGAATTTGCGGTTAAGGAAGTCGACGAAGATGCGGCCGGTGGGCGTGGGCTTGGCGTCGTTGGGGCCGATGGGCGTGGTGGGGTTGAGGATCATCACCTGCTGCCCGGATTGCGCGGCTTTGACGGCTTCCTGCTCGGCCAGGAATTTCGAGCGCTTGTAGTGGCCGACCATGTCCTTGAGGGAGACGGGCGTGTCCTCGTTGGAGACCACGCCGTTGGTGAAGAAGTGCATGGTGGCGACCGAGGAGGTGTAGACGACGCGGGGGACACGGGCTTCGCGAGCGAGGCGCAGAAGATCGCGGGTGCCGTCCACGTTGGCACGGTACATCGTTTCGGGGTCGCGAATCCAGAGGCGGTAGTCGGCGGCTACGTGGACCACCGCGTCGCAGCCCTGGAGCGCCGGGCGCAGCGATTCCGGATCGGCGAGGTCGCCTACGTGCGTGTCGCCAGGAATGCCCTCTAGATTAGTGAGATTGCTGGATTTGCGGACGAGCAGGCGCAGGTCGGCGCCTTGCGCGGCGAGCGCGCGGGCCACGTGATGGCCGACAAATCCGGTTGCGCCTGTAACGAAGATTCGCATCGTGTCGCGAGTCTTTAGTTTAAATGTTGGGTGGGGTTTTGGCGGGGATGGCGCGGCTGGCTTCCATCCCAGGTCCCCAAAAGCGAGGGACCTGGGGCACCCACATCCGCACCCACATCCGCATCCAGATCCACAAATGCCATCGATCCGCAACGGCGAGTGGTTTCGAAGCTGCCAAATGGGGGCGACATCAATCGATCTTGTCGGGATGCAGCGCGATGTTCTTTTCGCCGGCGGCCTTCTTTTCGTTGTAGGCCCTGACCCAGTCTTCCCAGTGCTTGCCGGCGGCGCGGTCCTTGCCGCTGAACTCGAGGCGCGCAATGTCGGCGTAGCTGAGCTTCTGCTTGGCCGGCATGTTGGGCGCGAAGTACTGGATGTAGGAGTCCTGCAGGGTGTCGCCGGTGTGGCGGTTGAAGATGTAGGCCTCGATGCGCTCGCCGGCCTTGGTGGTGATGGTCACATCGCCGCGATAATCGAAGGCTTTTTCGAGGGCCTGGCGGAGTTCTTCGTCGGAGGCGAGCGACGGAATCCAGCCTTCGAGTTTTTCGTGCTCGGCGCCGGGGGCGAGTTCGAGGGCTTCGATCTGGTCGAGCGTGTATTTGTGGACTTCTGCGGTCATGTGGTTCTCTCAGGGGCTAAAGCCCCAATTTTTTTGCGGCTCGATTGTACAGGCTGAAGCCCGTACCCTACGCGTGCTCGGGCGGTGCGCGTGCTCAGGCGTTGGTCTCCTCGAGCGCGCTGGAGTGGCTTTCGATCTGCACCAGCGGCGCGTGTGCCTGCGTCGCGTAGTCGCTGAGCAGCTTGGCGGCGTGCGGGTCGCGATACTTGCTGAACGTGCCGCGAACCATGCCCCAGAAGCCCTTGAGCGAACCGAAGCCCTCGATTACGGCGGAGGGCTCATAGCCGCAGCTCACCATGCAGTTGGCGCACTTGGGATTGCCGCTGGCCACGCCGTACTCTTCCCATTTCGTGGTCTCCAGCAGTTCCTTGAATGTCTCCGCGTAGCCGTCCTGCAGCAGGTAGCAGGGGCGCTGCCAGCCGAAGATGTTGTAGGCGGGCGATCCCCACGGCGTGCACTCGTACTTGCGGTCGCCCATCAGGAATTCGAGGAAGAGCGGCGACATGTTGAATTTCCAGTTGGGCTTGCGATTCGACAGGATGGCGCGGAACAGCCTGCGCACGCGCGCGCGGCCCATGAAGTGCTTCTGATCCGGCGCTTTCTCGTAGCTGTAGCCGGGCGAGAGCACGATGCCTTCCACGCCCATATCCATCACTTCGTCAAAGAAACCGCGGACCCCGTTGGGGTCGGTGCCGTCAAAGAACGTGGCATTGGTGGTGACGCGGAAGCCGCGCTTCACGGCGTCCTTGATGCCATCGACCGCGAGATCCCAGCCTCCTTCGCGGCAGACGCTGAAATCGTGATGCTCGCGCTGGCCGTCGAGGTGAACGCTGAAGGTGAGGTACTTCGATGGGGTGAATTCCGGCAGGCGGCGCTTAAGCTCGATCGCGTTGGTGCACAGGTAGATGTATTTCTTGCGCGCAATGAGGCCGTTGACGATTTCGACGATCTGCGGATGGAGCAGCGGTTCGCCGCCGGGGATGGACACCATGGGCGCGCCGCATTCTTCCACTGCGGCAAAGCACTCCTGGGGCGTGAGCATGCGCTTCAACACATGAGGAGGGTACTGCACTTTGCCGCAGCCGGCACAGGCCAGGTTGCAGCGGAAGAGCGGCTCCAGCATGAGCACGAGAGGGTATCGCTTTTGGCCCGAGAAGCGCTTCTTGAGCACATAACTGGCAACGGTTGCCATCTGGGAGATCGGAACTGCCATATTCTTCTTTTCCCTCAGGGGCGGTTGCCCCAATTCCTCTTACATACAGTTTAGCGGCTCGCTTCCCAGGCTTCTAGCTTCTAGCCTCTAGCTAGGCGGAACGAACAACAATGCTCAAATAATGCGTGAAAAAGCTAGCAGCTAGAAGCTAGAGGCTAGAAGCTGCTTTTCGGTTCCATGGCGCGGCGATAGCTGGTGAGAGCCATCAGCGGAAAGTACTGGCGATACATGGTATACGCCAGGTAAAAAACCTTGGGGAAGCCGGTTCCTGTAATGATGCTCTCACGCCGCGCTCCTTCGCCCATGGCCTCGTCCCAGCCGCCGTCTTGGCGCTGCCGCTCGAGCAGCCAGCGGACGCCCTTGGCAAGCGAATCGGAGCGGTCGTCGCCCGCGGCAAGCAAGCCCAGCATGGCCCAGGCGGTCTGCGATGGAGTGCTGGGACCCACGCCGCGCGTGTTCGGATCGTCGTAGCTGCCGCACGTCTCTCCCCAGCCGCCGTCGGAGTTTTGCACCATGCGGATCCACTCCGCCGCCTGCTGCACCTGCGGTTCATTGTGCTCGAACCCGATCGCGTCCAATCCGCGCAGCACCAGGAAGGTGCCGTAAATGTAGTTCACGCCCCAGCGTCCAAACCAGCTTCCGTCCGGTTCCTGCTGGCTGAGAATGAACTTGATGGCCTTCTCAATGCGCTTGTCGCCGCGGGTGTAGCCGTAGCCGGCCAGCATCTCCAGCATGCGCCCGGTAATGTCCACGGTGGGCGGATCGAGCATGGCGTTGTGATCGGCAAACGGAATGTACTGGAAAATCATCTTGGTGTTGTCTTTGTCGAAGCTGCCCCAGCCGCCGTTGCGGCACTGCATGGCCCACTCCCAGTCGATGGCCCGCTGGCAAATGTCGTGCTGATAGCGCTCGCGCGGATTGTTCACCTTGCTCAGCGCCAACAGCACCTGCGCGGTGTCGTCGGTATCGGGATAGAACTCGTTATTGAATTCGAAGTACCAGCCGCCGGGATCGGTGTTTGGCGCCTTCACGGCCCAGTCGCCCTTGTGGCGCACTTCTTTCGACAGCAGCCAATCGGCCGCCTTCACCATGCGCGGATCGTCCGCCGGCACGCCTGCATCCCCCAGCGCATACAGCGCCTGTCCCGTATCCCACACCGGGCTCACGCACGGCTGCATGCGGAACGTCGGTTCCGGCATCGCCTCGATCGGCGGTTCCTCGATACCCAGCTTTTCAAACTCGTCGCGCGCGCGGATCACCTGCGGATCGTCTTCGGAGTACCCCAGGCAGCGCAGCGCAATAATCGCATTCATCATGGCCGGATAGATGGCGCCCAGGCCATCGCTCATCTCCAGGCGGTCCAGCATCCACTTCTCCGCGCGCTTGAGGGCCCACGCGCGCAGGGGGCGAATGTGCACGGCTTCGAACCAGTGCGTCACGCGATCGAGCGTCAGGAAGAAGTTGCGCCACGAAATTACGTTCTTGCGATCCATGTGCAGGCGCAGGATGGCGTTGTCGCGGCCACCCGCAAACAACTCCGCAATTCCCTGCTCACTGGGGATTTTCTTGAACGGCTTTTTGGCGTAGATGATGGCCAGCGGAACAAGGATGGAGCGCGACCAGGAGGATATTTCGTAGATATTGAAATAGAACCAATTAGGAAAAAGCATCATCTCCGGGGGAATGGCCGGGACCGCGTCGTAATCATACTGGCCCAGCGCGCAGAGATACATCTTGGTGAAGGTGTTGCAGGCCACCACTCCGCCATGCTCCAGGACCCACTCGCGACATTTCTTCAGCCGCGGATCGTCCGCGCCGATGCCCATCAGCTTGGCGGAAAAATAGCACTTCACGGAAAGGGAGATGTTGCCCGGGCCGCCGGGATAAAGGCTCCAACTGCCATCGTCCTTCTGGTAGCGCATCATCTCGGTGCAGGCGCGCTCCAGCCGGCCGCGCTCCCCACTTTCCAGCAATGTGTGCAGGAAAATGTAGTCGGCCTCGAGCATCGAGTCGGCTTCCAGCTCGCCGCACCAGTAGCCGTCGGGATGCTGCCGCGACAGAAGGTACTCCGCCGACCGGGCGATGGCGTTCTTCACATCGGCCAGGTCCGCATCGAGCCGCCCGAACCGGGGGGCTGCGGTTTGTGTTTTCTCCTGAGCTGAATTCATGCGGTGTACAAAAAATGCCTCGTGTTTCCAGACCCGGCTCTGACCGGGAGTTCCCGCCCGGAAAAATCCCGAAATCAGCGGCAGGACACGCCAATAAGATTTCCGGTCTTTCGGCTACTTTAACCGAAACGTCAGGAGAGACTTCTCGCGCGGCGCGCAGCTATTTGAAACCAACCCGCACCGGAAGGTGGCCTGTGGCCGATCCGGGCGTGCCGGACTCAGCGTACCGGCAGAGCCTCGCCACCCGCGCTGCCAATCGCCTGAACGATCTCGGGAGGCAGGCCGAAGCGTACATTTTCCGGCATGACCTCTACTTCTTCGACGCTGCCAAAACCGTTCTGACGCAAATAATTCACCACGTCTTCCACCAGCACCTCGGGGGCCGACGCGCCTGCGGTAACCGCAACGCTTTTTACATTTTGCAGCCACTTGGGATCGATTGCCCGGGAGTTATCGATGAGATAACCGATGGTCCCCAGATTGCGCGAAACCTCAACAAGCCGGTTCGAATTCGAGCTGTTGGTCGAGCCCACCACCAGCACCAGGTCCGCGTTGTGGGCCACGTTGCGGACAGCTACCTGCCGGTTTTCCGTGGCATAGCAGATGTCCTGCGAGTGCGGCCCCACGATGTTGGGAAACTTCTCCTTGAGAGCGTGGATGATATCCCGCGCCTCATCGAGGCTCAGGGTGGTCTGCGTCAGGTAAGCGACACGGTCTGGGTCGGGCACCTGGAGCGCCGCCACTTCCTGCACATTCGAAACCACCTGGGTCACGTCCGGCGCCTCGCCAAGCGTGCCTTCGATCTCGTCGTGGTCGCGGTGGCCAATGAGCACCAGCGAATAGCCCTGCCTGGCGAATTTGACCGCCTCAATGTGCACCTTGGTCACCAGCGGGCAGGTGGCGTCAATCACCTTCAACCCGCGGCCCTTGGAGCGCTCGCGCACCGCCGGCGAAACTCCGTGGGCGGAATAGATGACGCGCTGGCCATCGGGCACGTCGTCAATTTCATGGACAAAGATCGCGCCCTTTTCCGCTAACTCGTTCACGACATATCGGTTATGCACGATCTCGCGGCGAACGTAGATGGGCGCGCCGAAGGTTTCCAGCGCGATTTTCACGATGTCGATGGCACGCACCACGCCGGCGCAGAAGCCGCGCGGTTTGAGCAGCAGCACTCGCTTGTTGGAGGGGGAAGCTTCGGTGCGGTCACCGTTCGAGATGGGTTCGAGCACAGTGGAAGTCACAGCAACAGTATACCAATGGGCAAATCAATTGCACTACTTCAGTTTCGGCTCCGCGACCGGGCGCGGCATCCAACCCATCATGGGCGAGTCAGAAGTTGTCTCCGCTCCGCAGCGCCGCTCCCGCGCAGGCTGGGCAGTGGCTGGGGGGCTGCTTGTGGGTCTGATCCTCGGTGTCGTCCTGGTTCCCTTTGGGCTTTTGACGCCGCTGGGAATCCTGCACTGGGGCCGCAGCACTCGCATCGATACTTCCGCGCCCTCGGTGGTGGAGAAGATCCGGCAGCTCTCGCGCCTCGAGTCAGTCGACTACTCCATCGACAAAATAGTAGAAGGCAATCGCCAGGCGCCCGGCCTGCCCGATTTTCTGGCAGGCGACCGCCTTCTGTTCATCGCCCACGGAGAGGTGATCGCCGGGGTCGACCTGACGGGGCTCGGCAAGGGCGATGTGCGCGTGCAAGGTGACACGGTGCACGTGCATCTTCCCCCCGCGCAAATCCTCATCACGCGCATTGATAACGCACGCAGCCGCGTGTACGAGCGCAGCACCGGGCTGCTGGTCCCTGCCGATCCCAATCTCGAGTCCCAGGTGCGCCAGACCGCCGAGCAGCAGATCACCCAGGCGGCTCTCGACGATAAGATTCTCGACAAGGCGCGCGACAACGCCCGCGTGAGCGTGACCGGACTGCTGTATGCATTGGGATTCCGCACGGTGGACGTGCAGTAACAATCAGCCGTCAGCCTCGCCTGCGTCCCCATGGCAGCATCCTCTTTCGCTGCGGCCTTTCGGCAAGCCTTTGCACTCCTGCAATTTTTGCAGATGAAGTCAGATATTCTGAGCCGGTGCAGGTATCCTGGCAGGAATTTTCCGGCATCTAACTCAGCAGCGGGGTTCGCGCGGTTCGATCCAATGCTCCGATCGGCCAGGAGGCGTGCGCTGGAGTCCGCGGGACGAAAGAATAGTTTTAAGGATTTAAATTCTATAGATTCTGCATTGCTACTTGTTGTTTCTCTGGTAACGTTTACGGACTTGAGCGAACGCCCAGAGAAAGGTTCACAGTTGGCGACTGCGGCAGGGAACGAGGGGATATGCAAGGACTTCCAGGAAGCCGCAAAATTATGGTCGTCGACGACGAAGAAACCATCGCCGACACGCTTTCTCTTATTTTTTCCTCCAACGGGTACGACTCGCGCAGCGCCTACTCCGCCGAACAGGCACTCGAAATGCTGGAGGAGTGGCGCCCCGAACTGGCCATCATCGATGTCGTGCTCCCCGGCATGAACGGCATTGAGTTCGCGATCTTCCTCAAGGCCAGCTACCCCGACGTGCACTTCCTGCTTTTCAGCGGGCAGCCCGGCACCGGGGGGCTGCTGGAAGAAGCAAAGCGCAAGGGCTACCTATTCGAAATTCTGGCCAAGCCGCTGCACCCGACGTTCATGCTGGCCACGGTGGCCAACATGCTCACATCGCCGCCGGTGGATATGAGCCAACTGCCGAACTGACAGCAGTGATCAGTGGCCAGTGATCAGTGGTCAGTGGTCAGAGGTCTCGCGCTTTCTCGATGCGATGGGGCGCTCGCGAACCGCTTCGCTCCAATCGGTGATCGGCGGCATATCGGTGGTGTCGATCTCACTCTCAGGCATCGAGGCCAGAACATCGAGTTCGGCTTGCAGCAGCTTCGGCGTCAGCGGCACCCGGCGTGGGGTCTTTCTGATTCCGCTTACCTTCTAAAGAGATCGCTATGAGTGCCCATACGAGTCAGGCGCAGGGTGCTGTCGTCCGGTAGCTTGTAAATCAGCAGCAGGTCCGGCTTGAGATGGCATTCGCGGTGGCCCTTCCAACTGCCACCCAGCGCATGGTCGTGGTGTTTCTCGGGGAGGGGTTGATCGTCGGCCAGCAAAGCCGTAATCGCTGGAAGGATTTCATCGATGTCTCTGTGCCGGGGCGCTGAAGCAACTCGCTTGAAGTCACGCTTAAAGGCGGATGTCCACTCAATCGTCCGCATGGAGTTCTTTCATCAACTCTGCGACAGTGGAAGCCCTGAAGACCTCACCCCGCTCGCCCGCCTCAATGGCATTGAGGGTCTCGCGATTGGGAACTCGAATATCAAATGGCATCGCTTTCTCCGCAGCCACGCGGGTGAGCAGAATGCGCACTGCGTCCGAGACGGTCAAACCCATCTTGGCGAGGGTCTTCGCCGCCCTCGCTTTCACTTTCGTGTCCACGCGAATATGAACCATGCCGGAAGCCATGAATTCCACCTCAGGTACACATTGTATACCTGCCGCTAATTCACACTTACCGGCTCGCTGCGATCATCTGTGCGGCGTGTTGCAAGCTTGTTTCCGTCACTGTGGCGCCGCTGAGCATCCGCGCCACTTCATGGGTACTGGCGCGCTGATCCAGCAGCCGCACCTGCATCTTCGTCCGCCCCGCGGTCTCGCGCTTGTCGATGAGGAAATGCTGATCGGCAAACGCCGCAATCTGGGGCAAATGGGTGACGCACAGAATCTGCTGTCCGCGGCTCAGCGCCTTCAGCTTTTGTCCGACCGCCTCGGCTGCCCGGCCGCCGATGCCGATATCGATTTCATCGAACACCAGCGTCCGCGGGGTGGGCATCTTTTTCTTGTTTTTGGATGTGGTCTCTTCTACGGCGACCTTCAGCGCCAGCATCACCCGGCTCATCTCGCCGCCCGACGCGATCTCGTGCAGCGGCTTCAGCGGCTCGCCCGGATTGGTGGCGATGCGATACTCGACTTCATCCCAGCCGCTGGACGTCCAGTGCGATTCCGGCTCGCGTGCCGCCACATCGATCTCGAATCGCACCTTCATCGCCAGCGAATTGATCTGCGTTTCCGCCAGCCTGGCCAGCTTCGCCGCAGCAGCTTTGCGCTCGTTGCTCAACGCGCCCGCGGCCTGGCGATACTCCGCAGTCGCCGTCTCCAGCTCCGCGCGCAGCGTCTTCAGGATTTCGTCGCGATCTTCCACTTCGGCCAGCCTGCGGGCCACGTCTTCGCCAAACGCGACAATCTCCGCCACGGTTTTGCCATACTTCCGCTTCAGCCGGTCCATGATCGCCAACCGGTCCTCAATCTCCGCCAGGCGCTCGGGGCTGGCGTTGATGCCTTCGGCATAATCCCGCAGGGTCGCGGCCAGATCGCCGACCGTCGCCCTCGCCGATTCCAGTTGCTGCGCCGCCTCAGCAAATTTGCCGTCGTAGCGCGCCAGTTCCTCCACGTGCTTCAGCGCCGCGCGCAAGCATACTTCCACTGAAATGCCGCCCTCGTAGAGCTGATCGAATGCGCTCATCGCCGCCGCGTACAGCTTCTCCGCATTGGCCAGCACGCGCTTCTCCGTCGCCAGCGCTTCGTCTTCGCCCGGCTCCAGCCTTGCCGCTTCAATTTCCTTTGCCTGATAGCTCCATAGGTCCACCATGCGCAGCCGGTCCTGCTCGCCCTCCAGCAAATCCTTGAGCTTCTCGCTTGCCTTTTTCCACCGTGTGTAGGCCTCTGCCGCTGCGTCGGTTGAAATTCCCCCGAAGCGATCGAGCAGATGCCGCTGCTGTCCCTGGTCAAAGCTGGTCAGGGTCTCGGTCTGCGCGTGCACCAGCGCCAGCTCCGGCGCCAACTGTTTCAGCACCGCCACCGTCGCCGGCTGGTTGTTCACAAACACGCGTCCTTTTCCGCCAGACAGAATTTCCCGCCGCAGAATGATTTCCGTGCCCTCGGCATCGATCCCGTTCACTTCGAGGACGGTCTCAGCGCCCGGCGTGGCCTCGAAGACGCAGGCCACCACGGCTTTCTCCGCCCCATGGCGCACCACTTCCGCCGACGATTTGCCCCCCATCAGCAGAGCCAGCGCATCCACCAGGATGGATTTGCCGGCGCCCGTCTCGCCGGTCAGCAGGTTGAGCCCCGGCCCAAACACGGCGATGGCGTGGTCGATCACGGCGTAATTTTCCGCCCGAAGTTCTATAAGCATTTCGTCCTGCTGAAGCGCATCGTGATCACCGGCCTGGTTCCCTCGTCCCCTTGTTCCCTTGTTCCCTGTTTCACTGTGAATCCGAGCGCAGCATAGCATGAACGGGGCATTCCCGTGCCCTGATCCTGACATCCAACGTATGCAGGGGGCATCTGCTGCGTAACTTTCCCCGCATCCCTGTGTCTGTTACCGTTAATGATGAGGTGAATGCCGATTTTTATCCCTGTTGCGCTTGCCTTTTTGTTGCAGAATGAGACCGCCGCACCCCCGGAAGGCGGGGTCTCCCACGGTTTGAACGCCCTGATGGCGCTGATGAGCAATATCGGCACCGTGGCCATGGGCGTCCTGGTCGTCCTTCTCATCTCCAGCCTCTACTCCTGGACCGTGATCTTCGGCAAGTGGTCCACGTTCCGGAAGGCCACTCGCGAAAGCCGGCGTTTCATCCGCGCCTTCCGCAAGGCTACGCGATTCCAGGAAATCGCCACGATTACCGGCGACTACAAGGACAGCCCCCTGGCCCAGGTCTTTGAAGACGTCTACGAGACGTATCGCCGGCAGACCGGCGGCTCCGGACCGCCGCGTAACCTGGTGCCCCTGGAGCGTTCCGCGCAAACCGCCGCCAGCGAGGCCGTTACCAGCCTGGAACGGCGCATGCCCTGGCTCGCGACCATCGCTGCCACCAGCCCCTTCGTGGGTCTTTTCGGAACCGTGATGGGCGTGGTGGATGCTTTTCAGGGCCTGGGCACCGCGGGAGGAGCCACCCTGCGCGCCGTCGCTCCCGGGATCTCCGAGGCTCTCATCACCACCGCCGCCGGACTGTTTGTGGCCGTCCCCGCCGTCGTTGCCTACAACCAACTCAACGCCCGGATCCGCATCTTCGCATCGGCCATCGACGACTTCGCCCGCGAACTGCTCAATTCCATGGAAGAGATCCACGTCCGCTCCTCCGCTGCGGGGCCCACTGCGGCGACCTCCACGCGGACCATCTCGGAAGCCGGCCGTGAGCTTCCGTCGCGAGGTTGACACGTGGCATTTACCACGCAAAACGGCCAAACCCGCAGTTCCCTGGCGGACATCAACATCACCCCCCTGGTGGACGTGGTGCTGGTGCTGCTGGTCATTTTCATGATCACCGCGCCCGTGCTGCAGTCGGGCATTGAAGTCGCCGTGCCCAAGACTCGCACCGTCAAGGAGATCACCGAGCAGCGCGTGGTGGTCACCATCGATCGCGACCAGCAGATTTTTCTGGGGGATACGCCGGTCAACATCCACGATCTGCCGCAGAAGCTTCAGGTGTCCAACGCCGATCCGTCGAAACAGATTATTTACCTGCGCGCCGACGAACGCGTGCCGTTTGGCGCTTTCGCCAGCGTGATGGATGCCGTCAAACAGGCGGGGATCACGAATATCTCGATTGTGACACAGCCGTTGGAGACGAAGGGCAGTGGTCAGTGAGCAGGGATCAGTGGGCAGTAGTCAGAGGTCGCGGAGTCTGGGACGACCTTGGGGGCCAGGCGGGGCTGCGGAAAAATGCGAATGAAACGACGCTTTGAAGGGGCACGACTTCAGTCGTGCCGAGAAGTGGCCCGAAATGAGCAGGCTTTAGCCCCTGAGGGATGGTTTTACCCATGTTGTAACCCGATTGCGAAGGACGATGAGCAACCTACTGGAACACGATGAGAACCTGGAACGCCAGCTGGCCGGCGAGCCTGTCGCCGCGCCCGCCACAGGTTCCCTGCTGCTCCATCTGGCCCTCGCAGGCGCCATTGTCTCTTACTACATTGCCGGTGGCTTTTTTAAATCGAACCTCTGGGGCGGAGCCACTTCCGGCGGAGCAATTCGCGTGAACCTCGTCTCCTCCGCGATTCCGCTGCCCTCTGACCAGCCGCCCAACCAGAATGTCCTGGCCACTGAAAAACCCAGTCCCGCGCCCGCGCCGCCCACGCCCAAGGCGGCGCCGAAGATCGACGAGCAGGCTATCCCGATCCAGGGCAAGCACGAGCAGCCCAAGCCGCAAGTCGCGCCGCGCACTCCGCAAAAGAATCCCCAGCCGCAGCAGAACAATCGCGCCCAGTATGGCGAGCAGGCCGCCAACAACCTTCCGCGAAGCACCACTCCGCAGACGTCAGCGAATGGTCCTGTGTCGGTTGCAAATGGAGATTTCGGCACACGGTTCGGATGGTACGTCCAAATCATCAAGCGCAAAGTGGATCAAAACTGGAACCGACAAGAGGTGGACCACCGAACACCCATCGGGGCAGTGGCCACAATTTACTTCAAGGTCGATCGCTCGGGGATACCGTCGAACTTCAGGATCGACCGCTCTAGCGGTAGCCCTACCCTGGACAATTCCTGCCTCCGCGCAGCTCAACGGGTTGACACATTTGGACCTCTGCCGCCCGAATCGAACGACCGCTGGCTGGATGTGACTTATGATTGTTCGAACGCCCCTCGTTAACCCCATTCCGACCAGAAGAGAGAGGTCTACCGCGCTCATGAAGGCACATCTTCTTTTGCTTGTCTCCGCAATCATTGCCGCAGTTCTATTCCCCGCTTCTCGAATAGGTGCCCAGGACTGGGTCCATACCGGGACCAACCTCGGCAACGCCCGCATCCGCCTCGGCGCCGCCGACTTCAAGCCCGCCGCCGCCGATCCGCAGACGCCCACGTTGAAGGCCACCTTCGACGCGACCCTATACAGCGATCTTGAGACCGCCGGCATCTTCGACATGGTCTCGAAAAGCATGGCGCCTCAGGCCGCGCCAGGGTCCCCGCAGGAGATCAATCTGCCCCAGTGGGCCGCCGCTCCCGCCAACGCCGAAATGGTGGCGTTCGGGGCCCTCAAAGCTGACAACGGGCGCCTGGTCGTCTACGGCTGGCTGGACGACACGCGCAACGCCGCCAACCCGCAAGTGCTTGCAAAACAATATAATGAGGCCGCCACACAGGACATGGCGCGCACCGTCGCCCATCGCTTTGCCGACGAAATCATCCTTCGCCTCGGAGGCGGCATCAACGGCATTGCCGAAACCAAGATTTACTTTGTCAGCACCCGCTCCGGATCCAAGGAAATCTGGGCCATGGACTACGATGGCCAGAACCAGCACCAGATCACCCATCTGGGCAGCATTTCCCTCTCCCCCCGCATCTCACCGGACAATAGCCGGATTGCGTTCGCTTCCCTGGGTAAGGAAGGCTGGGCCATCCGGATGTATTCGCTGGACCTTGGACGACTGGTCAGCTTCCCGGGAGGATCCGCAGGTGGCTCGAATTTATCCCCAGCCTGGTCGGCAGATGGAACCAAAATCGCCTTCTCCTCCGGTCGCACCGGCGACCCCGAAATCTGGGTTGCCGACGCGGGCGGAGGAAATCTGCGTAAGCTCACATCTTTTCGCGGACCCGACGTCTCTCCCACCTGGAATCCACGCACCAATGCGCAGATCGCGTGGGTGAGCGGCCGCACCGGCCTGCCGCAGATCTACATCATGGATCAGGATGGCGCCAACATCCAGCGCATGACCGATGGCGGCTACGCGATCTCCCCATCCTGGCATCCCAACGGGCAGTTCCTCACCTTCAGTTGGAACCGTAAATACGGCCCCGGCGCTCCCGGCGGGCAGGACATCTATGTGATGGACATTGCCAGCAAGCGCTGGATGCAGTTGACACACGATTCAGGCTCGTGCGATTTTCCATCGTGGTCGCCGGATGGCAGGCATATCGTGTTCGAGCGCACTATAGGCCGTCGCTCGCAGATCTGGGCCATGCTCGCCGACGGCACGCAACAACAGCAGCTCACCAAGGGCGGTGAGAACTTCATGCCGAACTGGAGCTGGAAGTAAGACAGTGGTCAGTGGTCAGTGGTCAGTGTTCAATGATCGGAGAGGGGTAACTTCACGCCAACTGGAGTCCCCCATTTCGCGGCGGTATCATATTTGTGTCGTCCTGCACTGCTTTTCAAATGAAACCAGGCACAAGTCCAATGCAGTGGCTGCTGAACATTCGAGGCGCGAGCCGGTTCCCCTGATGATGCGCCCGACAGGACTAAAATGGTCGATTGTTCTGAAAAAACCGCTGCTTCCAAAACCCACCAAGGAGATTCGATTTTGAAACACATTTCGCGCATCGTCATTCCGGTTTTGCTACTGGTTGCTCTGTTTGCAGTTGCCGGATGTAAGAAGAAGGAGAAGCCGCTGCCGCCTGGTGAAACTGCTCCGCCTCCCGCGGCTCCCGCGCCCACCGCGCAACTCACGGCCACTCCCACCAACATTTCCGCTGGAGACCAGGTCGTCCTGAGTTGGAAGACCACCGACGCCACCAATGTCTCCATTGAAGGCATGGGCGACGTGCCCACCTCCGGCGTGAAGACCGTCACTCCCAGCGCCTCCACCAGCTACCACCTGGTAGCGCGCGGCGAGGGCGGCTCCGCGGATGCCACCGCCCGGGTCACGGTCAATGCTCCGCCCGCCGTCTCGGTGCCCGTCAACACCATGAGCGCCGAAGAAGATTTCAAGTCGCATGTGCAGGACATCTTCTACGACTACGACACCGCCGACATTCGCTCCGATGCGCAGGGCATACTATCGCAGGACGCTGCCTACCTCAACAGCCATTCGGATATCAAGGTTGTGATCGGCGGCTATTGCGACGAGCGCGGCTCCAATGAGTACAACCTAGCCCTTGGGCAGAATCGCGCCGAAGCCGCACGCAATGCGCTGGTCAACGCGGGCGTCGCGCCCACTCGGGTTCGCGTGATCAGCTACGGAAAGGAAAAGCCCTTCTGCACCGAGTCCACCGAGGATTGCTGGCAGCAGAACCGCCGCGCCGGTTTCACCATAGACCGGTAAAATGAATGCTGCCGGCGGATAGCTGACAGAAAGAGGGTCCACGTGCTTTTACCCGGCGTGGACCCGCTTCAAAATTTCCGCTGGGGGTCTCGCGGCATCCGCTGTCTGGTCGTAAGCGGTTCTTTCCTTGCGAACTGCGATCTGTGAACTGCAATCCCGCTGTCAGCTTCCAACAGGTGACATCATGAAGAACGCACCCGCCCTTCGCCATCGCCTTCTCGCCGTCGCTTTGCTGGCGGCGCTTGCCGGCTTCGCCCCCGTGCGCGCCCATGCCGTCTCAAAGGAAATCATCGAGCTGCAGACCCAGGTGCAGCAGCTGCTCGACATGGTGCAGCGACTGCAGTCCACCATGGACACGCGCTTCGGGGTGATCCAGCATTTGGTGGAGCAGACCGCCGACAACGCCAATCGCATGTCCGCGGCCGTGGATACGCTGCAGCAGAAAATCGCCGCCCAGAACGAGGCCATCAGCGGCAAAGTGGACTCCACCTCAGGACAGGTACAGTCGCTCAGCGACTCCGTGGACGAGCTCAAATCGCGGCTGGGCAAGCTGCAGGACGCCCTTAACGCCATGCAGAGCCAATTGCAGAACATGCAGGCTCCGCCGCAACCCGCGCCGGCGCCGAGCACAACTCCCGGTACGGGCGGCGCTCCGGAGGCCGGGGGGCAAGGCGCAGCCGGCCCGGCTCCCGCCGCCAACCAGGCGCCTCCCCTGCAGGAGACCTACCAGTCGGGGGTGCGCGACTTCAACAGCGCTCGCTACCAGGTTGCGCAGGGCGAGTTCCAGGACGTGCTGCAGTATTATCCGCAGGACGAACTC
Source organism: Occallatibacter sp. (assembly GCA_035552555.1). Taxonomy (GTDB): domain Bacteria; phylum Acidobacteriota; class Terriglobia; order Terriglobales; family Acidobacteriaceae; genus Telmatobacter. The sequence continues at coordinate 119,285 of DASZLF010000090.1, read as the reverse complement.
GCCGGCGCCGCGCAGTTTTACCTGGGCGAAATCGCCTATCGCCAACAGGACTATGCCGAGGCCGTGAAAGCCTACAACGCGGTGCTGGAGACCTACAGTAAGAGTTCGAAGGCCCCTGCCGCGCAGTTGCACAAAGGCCTGGCACTGCTGGCCATGAACCGCCGCGAGCCCGGAATCCAGGAACTGCGCTCCCTCATCCGCCGCCACCCGCAGACTCCCGAAGCAGCACAGGCGCGAACCAAGCTGAACGGGATGGGCGTGCGCATCACCGCCACGGCGCGATAGGCTGAACGATCTTTACCGCGTAACGAAAAGCCCCGCATCGCGCGGGGCTTTTCTGTTCACTGGTCACTGTTCACTGACCACTGGTTACTGCAGATTTGCCATCAGCGCATCCAGCGCCGACTTCGGCGGCCTGGTCACCGACTCCGGCAACTGGCCCAGCGGCTCATTCACGATGTTCAGCAGGTCAACAAACGTCGACTTTTGCGTATCGATATAGAACACGCCGGTAAGAATCTCACCGCTGTCATGCGACTCCATCAGCGTGCGCACCGCATTGGCCTTGTTGGTGGGATCGTAGTCTTCCTTCAACTTGCGCAAGCGCAGGCTCGAGCCATCGTGCATGGTCACGTCGTACACCTGTCCCGAGTCGTAGTCCACCTCGATATCGTCGAAGCTCGCCACAAACCCGATCTCGTTGATCGGCTCGTCGTGATCCTGCATGAACTTGTAGCTCTTGGTCGATCCTTCATGGTCGTTGAACGTCACGCAGGGGCTGATCACGTCGAGCATCACCGTGCCTTTGTGTGCGATGGCTGCCTTCAGCATCGCCAGCAACTGCTTCTTATCGCCGCTGAACGAGCGCCCTACGAACGTGGCGCCAAGCTGGATGGCGAGCGCGCAGGTGTCGATGGCGGGCAGGTCGTTGATGACGCCCGTCTTCAGCTTCGAGCCGATGTCAGCCGTGGCTGAAAACTGGCCCTTGGTCAGGCCGTACACGCCGTTGTCCTCGATGATATAGATCATGGGAAGATTGCGGCGCAGCAGGTGAACAAACTGTCCCATGCCGATGGATGCCGTGTCGCCGTCGCCGGAGACGCCGATGGTGGTCATGGTGTGATTGGCCAGGATGGCGCCCGTCGATACCGACGGCATGCGCCCGTGCACGCTGTTGAAGCTGTGCGCGCGGCTCATGAAATACGCCGGGCTCTTCGACGAGCAGCCGATGCCGCTCATCTTCATCACCCGCTCCGGCTCCACGCCCATCTCGTACATGGCGTCGATGATGCGCTCGCTGATGGAGTTGTGGCCGCATCCGGCGCAGAGCGTCGATTTGCCGCCGCGATACTCCACGATGGGCAGGCCGAGACGATTTACTTTAGGATTCGGGGTTGCTGTTGCCGCCATGATTTAGAGGCCCTCCTTCGTGGCAAACTCTTCGGTAATGCTGCGCGCATCGATGGGCAGGCCGTTGTAGTGGAGAATGGAACGCAGCTTGACGACCTGGTCCGCCGGAAAATCGAGCTTCAGCAGGCTCTCCATCTGTGCATCGCGATTCTGTTCGATCACGTACACGCGCTCGTGCGAGGCCACGAAGTCGTGAATCTCGTGCGCAAACGGATACGCGCGGATGCGCAGATAATCCACACTCTTGTCGTATTCCCGGGCGATCTGGTCCAGACTCTCGCGCACCGCAAAGTCCGAGCTGCCGTAGGCAATGAATCCGATCTTCGACGTGCCGTCCTTCACGATGACAGGAGCCGGCACCAGCGTGCGCGCATTCTCAAACTTCCGCGCCAACCGATCCACAACTTCTGTATACTCGTCCGGCTTCTCGGTGTAGCCCGCGCTGGCATTGTGCCCCGAGCCGCGCGTGAAGTACGCCGCCTTGGGATGATCCGTGCCGGGCAGCGTCCGCCAGCCGATCGCGTCGCCATCCACATCCTTGTAACGAGCAAATCCGCCCATCTTATCCAGATCTTCTTTGCTCAGCACCTTGCCGCGATCCAGAGGCTTCTGCGGGTATTGGAACGGATCCGCCATCCAGTTATTCATGCCCAGGTCAAGATCGGTCAGCACAAACACCGGGGTCTGCAGCCGCTCGGAAAGATTGAATGCTTCGCCGCTCAGCTCATAGCACTCCTTCACGCTCGCAGGCAGCAGAAGCACATGCCTGGTGTCGCCGTGCGACAAAAATGCGATCGACAGCAGATCCGACTGCTGGGTGCGCGTGGGCATGCCTGTCGACGGCCCGGTGCGCTGCACGTCGAAGATCACGCCCGGAATCTCAGCGTAATATCCCAGGCCTGCAAACTCCGCCATCAGCGAGATGCCCGGCCCCGATGTCGATGTCATCGACCTTGCGCCCGCCCAGCCCGCGCCCAGCACCATGCCGATCGCGGCCAGCTCGTCTTCGGCCTGAACCACCGCAAATGTCGCCTTGCCCTCCGGCGTCACGCGAAACTTCTTCAGCAGGTCGGTGGTGGCCTCGATCAGCGAAGTCGACGGCGTGATGGGATACCATGCCACCACCGTCACTCCGGCAAATACAGCGCCCATGCCGCACGCCGCGTTGCCGTCGATGATGATTTTGCCCGCCGTCTCGTTCATCGGCTCGATGGCATATGGATCGTGCTTGACCAGCTTCTCCTGGGCAAAATCGAAACCAGCTTTCACCGCGCCGAAGTTCAGGTCAAATACTTTCTGCTTTTTCGCGAACTGCTTCTTCACGCTTTTTTCGATTACCGAGAGGTCAATGGACAGCAGTTGCGCCACCACTCCCACGTACACCATGTTCTTGACCAGCTTGCGCAGCTTGGCCTCGGGACACACCGCCGCGGTAATTTTGTCGAACGGCACCGGGTAGCAGATCACGTCGTCGCGATACTGCTTGAGGTTCATGTTCTCTTCGTAAATCGCCACTGCGCCGGCGGGAAGGCTCAGGATGTCCTCCCGGGCGGTCTCAGGGTTCAGCGCCACCAGGATCTCGGTATCCCGTTTGCGGGCTACATACCCGTCCTTGCTGGCGCGAATCGTATACCAGGTGGGAAGTCCGGCGATGTTCGACGGGAAGAGATTCTTCCCGCTTACGGGAACACCCATTCCGAAGATGCTTTTCAGCAGTACGCTATTGGCGGATTGCGAGCCGGACCCGTTCACCGTTGCTACGTTGATGCTGAAGTCGTTAACCACGCGCGGTCGCGCGCTCTTGAGGCCCTGTTCTTGACCCAGGGCCAGGTCTCCAGTCGCCATTTGGGCGGGATTCCTTCCGATGAGATTCGTTGTGGAGAATACCTTTAGCTCCTATGTGATTATAGTCACTTGCCAGGTTTGCCGTCGCAGAAAGCACCGAAGGCGTTACCTCCCGTGTTCCCACTTCATAGGACGAAGTCTCGCCGATTGCAGCCTCTCGATCGGCTAAGAATCGCGAATTCTGAACGGTGAACTGTCTTTATTCCACCGCCGCAGCAGCGCCGTGGCAATCACTACCAGCGCCAGAGTGAGCCCGATCCACAACCCGTACACTCCCTTGCGCAGGACGAAGCAAAGCAGAAATCCCAGCGGTAGCCCCAGTGCCCAGTAACCCACCAGGTTTGCCAGCATCGGCACCCGCGTCTCTCCCAATCCGCGCAGCGCTCCCGTGGACACGGTCTGTATTCCGTCGAACACCTGGAACGCCGCCGCGATGTAGAGAAGCGTGGGCCCCGCGGCCAGCACTCGCGGATCGCTGGTATAGAGGGCAATCAGCGGTTCCGGCGCCAACAGCAGCACCATGCCCGCCAGCACCATGAAGCCGGTCCCCAGCCCCAGCGCCAGCCATCCCGCCCGCCGCGCTTTCGCCCGGTCCCCCGCGCCCACCGCGTGTCCCACGCTGACCGCCGCCGCCGCGCTCATCCCCAGCGGCACCATGTAAGTCAAACTCGCATAACTCAGCGCAATGGTGTGCGTGGCCAGTTCCACCGGCGTGAGGAACCCGGCTGAAAAGGTAGCCAGGTTCCAGGCCCCCACTTCCAGCAGGATCTGCCCTCCCGTCGGCGCGCCCAGCCTCACCAGTTGCTTGATTTTGAGCCAGCTCGGCCTGGCCCAACGCGCAAACAGGGGATGGCCGCGGCCGCGCTCGTAGCGCCAGGCAAACCCCATCAGCGCCATCGCCATGGCGCTGCGCGCAATCACCGTCGATAGCGCCGACCCGGGCACGCCCATTGCCGGAAAACCCAGCTTGCCGTAGATCAGTACCCAGTTGCCGCCCCAGTTGAGCAGGTTGGCCAGCACAAACGTGACCGTGATGACGCGCATCTGGCCCACGCCTTGCAGATATCGCCGCGTCGCGCCGTAGACCAACAGCGGCAGAGTGCCCCAGACCAGCACGCGCAGATAACTCCCCGCCGGCCCCGCAACCTCTGGGTGAATCCCCACATGCCCGAACACCAGGCTCGACGCCGCCAGCAGTACCATCAGCAGAGGGCTCACAATGCATGCGAGGTAAACCCCCTGCGCCAGCCAGTGATGACAAGCATCGTGATCGTTACGCCCGTAGGCGTGCGACACCAGCGTATCCAGCCCCAGCAGCAGCCCCATCCCGAACAGCGATGGCACGTAATAGACGGCGTTTCCGATGGCGACCGCCCCAATCGCCTCCGGCCCCAGCCGCCCCACCATGATGGTGTCCACAATGCCTTGCGTCATCCAGCCAACTTCGCTCAGCACCACCGGAATGGCGAGCGCGACCATCGCGCGCAGTTCCCTCCTCCACTCCGGTTGTGCGGCAAGTTGAGCCATTTTTCTACTCTACAAGGCGCTATCCCGTGGCCACGAAATTCGTGTACACTGTTTTCGTATGAAGAACGTCACGCTCAGCGCCGATGATGATCTGATCGAAAAAGCACGCGCAGTAGCGCGCGCGCAGCGGAAGACGCTCAATGCTATCTTTCGCGAGTGGCTTGTCCAATTAACTGCATCTGAAGGCGATGCGAGAAACTACGACGCGCTGATGAAGAACCTAAGCCATATCGATCCGGGACGACATTTCACTCGGGAAGAGATGAATGAGCGATAGATTCTTTCTGGACACGAATGTCTTCGTCTATTCTTTCGACCCCAATTACCCGGCAAAACGTTCAAGAGCCCGGGAACTCATTCGAAAAGCGCTAGGTTCGCACAAGGGCGTGGTCAGTTATCAGGTCGTTCAGGAGTTTTTCAACCTCGCGTTACGCAAGTTTGCTCAGCCGCTCACGAGAGTTGAGGCCGAGCAATACCTCACGGTGACATTCCGGCCAATGCTCTCGATTCACTCTTCAGCCGCCCTCTATAGTGCGGCAATGAGAATCCATTTCGATTCCGGATTGTCTTGGTACGACTCACTGATCGTAAGCGCTGCCATAGAGGCCGATTGCCGGACCCTGTATACCGAAGATCTTCAGCACGGCCGGAAATTCGGCTCTCTCCAGATCACAAACCCGTTTCTCTGATCCCCCGCGCCGATCGTACCGCTCATGGAACGCGATCCCTTACCTGCAGCGCGATTGCGCCAGCACCTTCAAATCGCGAATCAGCCGATTGCCCGCTTCCACGGAACTCACCGGCGCCAGAATCCGATTCACATCGCCGTCAAACGTCACCAGGCGATTGGATACGATCCGTTGGTGAAGGACCGGATGCCCGGTCTGAATACTCAACCAGTTGAAGGCGCACGAGGGATCGCCATCGCATTGCGTGTGCCTGCTCTGCGATAACTGCGCGGGACGCCCCTGCATCACGCTCAACGCCCCAGCCAACTCAGCCGTTATGTGAAACCGGATTTGGTACTCGGTCAAATCCTGCAGTTCTCCGGTGGGCCGATTGTTCACAGACCCCGAAAAGAGATCGAAGATCTGCACGTTGGCTTCGGCTTCGCATCCCGTCAGTTTGACATCGCGAAGCACGCCGTACAACGAGCCGCGGTACACGATCCTCTCGTTCTGCTTGTCCAGGAACGATTGGCTATAAAGCAGGTACATCCCCCGCGCGGCTTCTGCCTCCGCATCCGACAGAAAAGCTGTGCCGGCATCGGTCACGGCCGATGCAAACTCCTGGCCGGAGCATCGCGCCGAAGCCGCGCCGGCCAGGGCCAGGATCAGACACACCGTTCCTCGAAATTGCATCTGTCGCGTTCACCTTTCGAGTGCCGCAGGCGTTCGGGATTCCAATGCCTTGGACGCAACATTCCCAATACGGTAACCGCCGAATCGAAGGGTGCGGCCGGGTATCGACATGGGATAGCGCCCGGAGTAGCATTGCCGGATCATGCGCACCCGACATGCATTTCTCATCCTGATTGCGTTGGTCGTTCTTCCGCTGGTTGTCTCCGCCGCCGATAAGCCCTCGGAATATGCTGCGCTTCTGGCCACGCTGAATGGCGGCAATACCAGCATTGATTTCACCCGCCTGCGCGTCAGCTACATGGATTCCCCCGAGTACAAACAGGCCAAAGACACCACGGACGCCGAAAAGGCGATGTTCGAGGCGCTCGACGCCAGGGACTTTCCCAAAGCCCTCAAGAGCGCCGAGACCGTGCTGGCCAGCGAGTACGTCAACATCGATGCCCATTTTGTGGCCTTCTCCGCCTGCAAGCAGATGGGGGCCATGGACCAGGCGCAGTTTCACCTGACCATTTTTCGCGGCCTGATCGACTCCATCCGCAGCTCAGGAGACGGCTCCAGCCCGGAGAAGGCGTGGGTGGTGATCACCGTGCACGAGGAGTATGTGCTGCTGCGCGTGCTCGGTTTCCGGCCCTCGGGACAAAGCGTCATGAACCAGAATGGACATTCCTACGACGTGATGAAGGTAAAGAACGCGAAGGACGGAAGCGATCAGACGTTCTATTTCAATGTCGATATTCCGTTCAAGCACTATGGGGTTTGAAGAGCTAATCCACCGGCACCCGGCGCTTTGGCTTTTCCGGCGAATCCGTGTAGTAGCCTGTCTTGTAGCGCACGTTGAACGATTCCGCCGCCGCCCGCGGCACCGTCACATTGATGCGATGAAAGCTGAGCCCCGGCGCCTGGTTATGCGGATAGTAGGCGATCAGGTATTGCGTGCGCAGATCCTCGCTCACCTTGGCGAACGCCTTGTCGAGATTGCCTGATTCCACGTAAAAGCTTTTGCCGCCGGTCTGCTCCGCCAGCGTGATCAGAGCGTGCTCGCCGCCAATGTCCCGCCCGGCGCTCGCCTCGATGGGCACATCTATCACGGAGTAGATCGTGACCTCGTCGCGCAGGGCCTGCTCCAGCGCCTCCGCGTAGGTTTTATCTTTGACCGTGTCTCCGCCGTCGGAAACCAGCACCAGCACTTTGCGCCCCTGCTTCCTGGCCAGGCTGTCGGACCCCAGGTAGATGGCATCGTAGAGCGCGGTGGCTTCGCCGCCCTTGAGCGCGCCCAGCCCGCGATCGAGCTGACTGACCTTGTTGGTGAACGGAACAAGCAGCGTGACGTAGGTGGAGAATTCGATCAGGCCCATCTGGTCCTGCGGACGCAGCAGCGCGTGGATGAACTTCTTTGAGGCTTCCCGCTCCTGCTCGCGATCCTTGTACACGCTGCCGCTGGTGTCGATGGACAGTATCAGATTCAGCGGCAACTCCGACTGCCGCTCAAACACCGCGATCTGCTGCGGGCGCCCATCCTCGGCCACCTTGAAGTCATCCCTGGTGAGGCCGCCGACCACCGCTCCGGTCTGGTCGGTCACATTGACGAAGAGATTGACCAGCTTGGATTCGATGTGGAAGGTGTCGCCGGAGTCTTGCTGGGCCCGAACGGCGGGGGCGAGAAGGAGAAGCAGGCATGCGAGGTGGCGGAAAACCCGAACCGCAGATCCTTCGACTCCGCGGGACGCATAAAGCCGCGCCCTGCTGCGCTCAGGATGACAAGCTAAGTTGGCGGACCGGCTACGCACCATGCGTTGTCTCCGCTCCGGCGATCGAAATGCCTTCGGGGAAGGGCTCGCCGTCGGCCCACACGGCGCCGTCGACGAAGGTTTCCTTCTTCCAGATGGGCACGGTCTTCTTGAGCGTATCGATGAGCCAACGCGAGGCCTCGTAGGCCTGCGCGCGGTGCGCCGAAGCCACAACGATCAGCACGCTGGTTTCGCCGACCATCAAGCGGCCAAGGCGATGGACAATGCTCACGTGGCGCACCGCGAACCGCTCGCGTGCCTGCGCCGCCAGTTCATTCATCTGCTTCAGCGCCATCTCTTCGTATGCTTCGTAATCGAGATGCAGCGTGCGGCGGCCGCGCGAGTTGTTGCGCACGATGCCGTCGAACACCACCACCGCGCCGTCTTCGCCCCGCCTGGCCGCGGCGACCAATGGGCCGGCCTGGATCGGATCGCGCACGATGGCGATGCGGCCGATGTCGTTCTGGTTGGAGGTGGTGGCATCTGTTCCGCCGGAAACCGGAGGCAGCAGGCCGACTTCATCGCCTTCGCGCAGGATGTGCGCGGGCTGCGCGTACTCCTGGTTGACGCTGACTGCGATGCTGGCCCAGGTCGCAGCAGGAATGGGGGAGCGATCCGCGGAGAGGCGTTCCAGCAGGCCGCCCACGGTGGCTCCCTCCGGCAGCTCCAGGGTGGAAGCGCCGAGCCAGTCTCTTAACACGCCAAACGGAAGAATTCGAACCTGCATCACGGAGAAGAATATCGCCTCAAGGCTTTAGACGCGGGAGATGCCGAGAAAGCGCGGAGGATGACTGGGATCGCACTCGGGTTTCGAGCCGCTCGTATAAAAAGCAAATGCCGGCAGGTTCGCCGGCCTGACGGAGCTCTCGTGATCTCACCCTTGCGCCGGAAAGAAGGCGCAAAGATGGGGCACGGAAGCTTTCTGGAGTAACGCCGCTGGTGGAATTACGCAGCGGCGGTCGCGGGCTGTTCCGACGGCGAAGGAACGGCTATCGGCTGCGCCTTGAACTGCGGCAGCGCCACCGCCAGCACGTCGTCGATGGTGCGGGCGTAATGGATGGAGACGCCTTCCTTCATCTCCACTGTCAGGTCCTCTTCCACATCCTGCTTGTTGTCGGCGGGCAGGATCACCGTGGTGACCCCGGCGCGCCGCGCGGCAAGGAACTTCTCCTTGATACCGCCCACCGGCAGCACATTGCCGCTCAGGGTGATTTCGCCCGTCATCGCGGTCAGCGGCTGGACCGGCGTATCGGTCAGCAGCGAAGCCAGCACCGTAGCCATGGTCACGCCCGCCGACGGTCCGTCCTTGGGAATCGCCCCCGACGGCACGTGGATGTGCAGGTCGATCTCCTTGGTGAAATCCTCCTGAAGGCCCAGGCGCGCCGCATTGGAGCGGACCCAGGTGAGCGCGGCCTGCATGGACTCCTGCATGACCTCGCCGATCTGGCCGGTGATGGTGAAGCTGCCTTTGCCCTTCATCTTGTTGGCCTCGATGAAGAGGATGTCGCCGCCGGCAGGGGTCCAGGCCAGGCCGATGGCCACGCCGGGGCGTTTCACGCGCTCGGCCGCTTCGGTTTCGACGCGAACCTGGATATTGCCCAGGAACTCCTTGAGGATTTCGCGGGAAACGACCAGCTTCTCCTTCTTGCCTTCGACCACGCGGCGCGCTTCCTTGCGGCAGATGGTGCCGATGACCTGTTCGAGTTTGCGCACGCCGGCTTCGCGCGTGTAGTGGCGAATGACGTGGCGCACCGACTCCTCGGGAAACTCGATCTGCTCCGGCGCGATGCCGTTTTCCCTGATCTGGCGCGGGATCAGGTAGCGGTTGGCGATGTGCAGCTTTTCTTCCTCGCTGTAGCCTTGCAGCGGAATCAGCTCCATGCGGTCGAGCAGCGGCGGAGGAACCGTATCGAGCATGTTGGCGGTGCAGATAAACAGCACCTTCGACAGGTCGAACGGCACATCGAGATAGTTGTCGCGGAAGGTGTAGTTCTGTTCCGGGTCGAGCGTCTCCAGCAATGCCGACGCGGGGTCGCCGCGGAAATCGCGGCCCAGCTTGTCCACTTCGTCCAGCATGATTACCGGGTCGCATGTTTCGGCGCGGCGAATGCTCTGGATGATCTGCCCCGGAAGCGCCCCGATGTAGGTGCGGCGATGGCCGCGGATTTCCGCCTCGTCGTGCATGCCTCCCAGAGAGATGCGCTGGAACTTGCGTCCCAGGGCGCGCGCAATGGACCGGCCCAGGCTGGTTTTGCCCACACCCGGAGGTCCCACGAAGCACAGGATCGGCCCCTTCATGTCGGGCTTGAGTTCGAGCACCGAAAGGTAATCGAGGATGCGGTCCTTCACCTTCTTCAGTTCGTAGTGGTCCTCGTCCAGGATCTCCTTGGCTTTGCCAATGTCGATCTTTGAACCCGAAGACTTGGACCACGGCAACACCGCCAGCCACTCGATGTAGTTGCGGGTAAGCGAGTAGTCGGCGGCCATAGGCGACATGCGGCCCAGGCGAGACAGTTCTTTCAGCGCCTCTTTCTTCACTTCTTCCGGCATGCCGGCTTCATCGATTTTGTTGCGCAGGTCCTCGATCTCGCGCTGGCCCTCGTCCTGCTCGCCCAGTTCTTTCTGGATGGCCTTCATCTGCTCGCGCAGATAGTAGTCGCGCTGCGACTGCTGCACCTGGTCCTGGACTTCGTTCTGGATCTTGGCGCGCAGTTGCTGGACTTCGATTTCCTTGGCGAGATGCGTATTGATCAGCTCCAGGCGAGCGCCGATGCCGGGAGTCTCGAGCAGTTGCTGCTTGTCCTCGGTAGTCAGAAACGGCAGCGAAGACGCGACGAAGTCCACCAGGCGCCCGGGCTCTTCGATATTGGCCGCGATGGTGCGCAGCTCGTCGGAGAGAGTGGGCGATTCGGTGACAATCTGCTGAAACTGGCCGATGACGATGCGCACCAGGGCTTCCACACTGACGCTGGCCTCGGTCTCGTCTTCCAGCGGCTCCACTTCCGCCACCATGAAGGGCTCGGTCTGCACATAGCGCACCAGGCGCACCCGCTCCACGCCTTCGGTGAAGACGAAGCGGCTCTGATTCGGCATGCGGACGACCTTGTGCACCGTGGCCAAAGTGCCGACGGCATGCATGTCCGTGGGGCTGGGTGCATCCAGCCGCGCATCCTGCTGCGCGGTCACCGCAATGGTTCGCTCGTCGCCCAGCGACTCGATCAGCTGGATGGAACTTTCACGGCCCACGGTCAAAGGCAACACAGCATGAGGAAATAAGACAGTATCCCGAACAGGCAGAACGGGAACTCGCCGCGGTCCGGCGGCAGGTTTGGCTGCCGGGGATGGGGGCTGCGGCGGATTAAGACTTGGATTAGGCATTGAGTGTCCTCGTATCAACTTCTCTCACATTAGACAGCGCAGTATACCAAAAGATGCGGAAATGCTGCAGCTTGACCCATTCCCTGCCTCGCAGTACGTCGGGGGAGCCGGCCCTGGTTCCATATCCACTTCGATCCACGTATTCCCGCTCCCGATGCCTCACCATGGTGCGCGGGTTATGAAATGGTCGTTCCCCGCATCCAGAGGGATACCGATCCAGCGATTGCCGTGTTGTCCCCATGCGTTATCGGCCACGCTCAGGCGAAATTGAGCGCGGCCGACGTGTTCTGTGCAGGTAATGGAAGAGAATGGGCCTGTCGCCATCGGTAGGTCCCTCCGTGGTTCAATGTGGAAGGAGAAGAGGCGGCAGGCGAACTGAAAGCTTCACCTTCTGCTGGGCTCTTCGTGCTTGATCGCGGATTCGATCTGTTCCCATAGGTGTTCCGGCGGATCTTCCACCGGGAACAGCGAACGGGCAGCCTCGGCGATGGTTTCCAGATCGGCAAGCAGGGCCCGGCACAGAGCGCAATTCTGCACATGAGGATGGGCGGCGGCATTTTCGCCGGAGCCGATCAGTTCCGGCATGTGCGCCTGGAATTCCTCGCATGTCATGTTGTTAGGATTGTCGATCATCGCCGCCCCTCCCTTCGGGGCATGGTCCGCATGGCATCGCGCAGCTTCAGCCGAGCCTTGTGCAGTTGAGATTTGCTGTTACCGATGGAGCAGTCGAGCATCGCGGCAATTTCATTGTGCTCGTAGCCCTCGATATCGTGCAGCACAAAGATTAACCGATAACCGGCCGGCAAGTCAGAAATCGCCCGCTCCAGCGCCAGGCGGTCAATGGAACCGGCCAGCGACAGGTCGGGCGCGCCAAAGCTGCGGCCGGGACCTTCCTCCGGGGTGGGCTCCATGGCTTCGTCCAGGCTGATGACCGACAAGCCCTTCTTGCGCAGGTGCATAAGAACCACGTTGATGGCCAGCCGGTGCAGCCAGGTGGAAAAGGCGGAGTCGCCGCGGAAAGTGGCGATCTTGCGGTGCAGTTGCAGGAAGGCTTCCTGGGTCAGGTCTTCCGCCTCCGCAACATTGCCCACCATGCGCAGGCAGAGGGAATAGATCCGCCGCTTATGCAGGGAATACAGTTGCGCGAACGCATGATGATCTCCGGCCTGGGCACGGGCCAGCGCATCGGCCTCGCTGCCCGGCACGGGGGGAGCGGGAGGCGGCGCAACTGCCGCCGCGGTTTGGGGTTCACTCCCCTTTGGAGCGGAATCGACTTCGACTGGGTCCGGCGGCGGCGGGGCCTCCACGGCCTGGGCTGCCGACTCCGTGGCCCGGGACGATCTTGCTTCAGGCGTTTGCATTGAAATCCTGCTTGGCGTCATTCGTTTCCTTGGGAGATCGACCGAAAGGCCGCGAAGGGCTGCGCCGCTCATAAATCCTCGTTAGTATAGGGGGCAGCGGTTGAAGTGGCAGAGGATCGGCCTGAATTGCCGGGATCGTAGCCTCGCTGATGAACGGTTGGATGCACTTTTCTTGCCTTGTGTTATTTCGTGGTTCGGTTGGGGGAAAACAATTGAGGTCAATGCCTCCGGAGCTGAGCGGCTGCGCTCGCATGGTCGGGTTCGTCCGGACATGCCTGGTTGGCATTGCCATATTCGGCGGCCTCTTTCTTCGATGCTACGCCGCGCCTCCCGGTCGATCTGTTTCGGGGTCGATTTCGAGCCCGATTGCACAATTTGAAGGGCAAATCGTTCGCCACATCACGATGGAAGGGGTGGCCGCCCAGCGCCTTGCCTATCTCCAGGCCCGTCTGCCCCAGGCCATCGGATCTCCCCTGGACCGGCAAAAAGTGGCGGATAGCCTGCGCCAATTGTTTGCCACCGGCGTGTTCAATTCAGTGGAAGCCGGCGCTGAGCCGGAGCCCGGGGGCGTGACTCTTATCTTTCAGGGCGTTCCCCGGACGTTCATCGGCACCGTGACCGTGGACGGCGCCAGAGGCGCCACCGTAAACACGCAATTGGAGCGGGCCAGCCGTCTGAATCCCGGCACCCGTCTGACCACGGCCAAAATGACCCAGGCGCTGATCCAGATGCGGGAGGTGCTGGCGCAGAATGGGTATCACGATCCGGTAATCCACCAGACCCTCACTCCACATACCCAGGAACAGCTCACAGACATCGCATTTCAAGTGATTTCCGGCCCGCGCGCCCGCGTGGGAACCGTGGAAGTAACCGGCGATTCCGGGCTGACGCTGGAAGAGTTCCGCCACTACGGGCATTTGCGGCCAGGACAACCGGCAGACCGGGACACCGTGAACCGCGCGCTGGCCGGGGTGCTGAAATACTACCGCGGGCAGAATCGCCTGGAAGCCGAAATCAAGCTGGAATCGCAACAGTACGAGGCGCGCAAAATCCATTACCGCTTCAGTGCAAACCGCGGCCCGGTGGTGCGGTTGGTCGTGGAGGGCGCCAGCCCCGGCGAAGATCGCATCAAGCGCCTGGTTCCGATCTTCGAAGAAGGCACGGTCGATGACGATCTGCTGAACGAAGGCAATCGGCGCGTTCGCGATTACTACCAGAGCCTGGGATATTTCGACGTCAAGGTGGACCACCAGATTCAGACCCCGCGGCCGGGCGAGGATCTGATCGTCTACAACGTGGACCTGGGGACGCGGCGTCGCGTCGAGCGGGTGGCGGTGGAGGGCAATCGTTATTTCGACTCCGGCACGCTGCAGCAACTGCTGAGTGTGCATGCCGCCAACGCACTCGATCACCACGGGGTGTACAGCCAGGCGCTGGTGTCCGCCGACGTGGCCGCCATCCAGGGCGTGTATCAAAATAACGGGTTTCCCAGCGTGAAGGTGACGCCACAGACCAGTCTCCCGGCGGGCGCGGGACCAGGAAGCGAAACCGCGCCATCGGGAGCCGCGCCCGGGGATTCCGCCGCTCCGCTGACGGTGATCTATCAGATCGATGAAGGCATGCAGCAGCGGGTAGGATCGGTGCTCCTGGACGGCAACCAGCACGTTGCCTCGGGCAAGCTGCTCCCGCTGCTGAATACCGAACCGGGCCAGTTGCTTTCGCCCCGCAATCTGGCCGGTGACCGCGACGCCCTTTCCACGGAATACATGGCGCGCGGGTTCGACCAGGCGCGCGTGGAAGTGGAGGAGAAGACCGATCCCGGCGATCCTGCCAAGGCCAACGTGGTCTTCCGCATCGTGGAAGGCCCGCAGATGTTTGTGCGCAACGTGCTGCTGACGGGGCTGCATTACACCCGGCCCGACACCGTGGGCCGCGCCGTCACGCTTCACCCTGGCGATCCCCTCAGCCAGACCGGACTCGAGGAGACCCAGCGCAATCTCTACGAGTTCGCCCTGTTCAACGAGATCAACGTAGCAGTGCAGAATCCCAATGGAGCCGAATCGGAGAAGACTGTTCTGCTGCAGGCCACGGAGGCACGGCGCTGGACGTTTACCTATGGAGGCGGATTCGAGGCGCAGACCGGCACGCCGCAAAACGGCTGTCGCGGTTTCATCGCCAGCGGCGTACCCTGCACTCCGGGCGGCCGCACCGGCGTCAGCCCGCGCCTGCTGCTGGCACTGACGCGCAACAACCTGTTTGGGCGCGACCAGTCGTTTTCCGTTCAGGGCAACTATGGCTTGCTGGAGCAGAAGGTCGATCTCATTTACCAGAACCCGCACTTCCACGGCAATCACAACTTCGGGCTCACCTTCTCCGGCGGCTACGCCAACAGCCAGGACGTGACCACCTACGTGGCTTCGCGACTTGAGACGGGCATGCGCGTGACGGAGAACTTCAATCGCCCCGGGGCCGGGCTGTCGCGCGCCAACACCCTCATCTACGGTATCGATTTTCGCCGCGTGAAGGTGGCGGAAAGTAGCCTGCAGGTGTTTCCCACGGAGGTTTCCACTCTGGCGGCGGCGGTGCGTGTCGGCGGTCCCAGCATCACCTGGCTGCGCGATACCCGCGATAACCCGGTGGATGCGCACCGCGGCACCTACACCAGTTTCCAGGAGTTCCTCTCCGCCGCCCCATTCGGAGCGGAAGCCCATTTCAACCGCATCGACACGTCCAATGCCAGTTTCTACGGCTTCGACAAGAACCGTTTCGTGCTGGCGCGCAACACGCGGTATGGACAGGAGCGCGCCTTCGGCAATCATGACAGCGAGCTCATTCCGCTGCCCGAGCGCCTCTATGCCGGCGGCGCCACTTCCCTGCGCGGCTTCCCAATCAATGCCGCGGGCCCGCGCGACGGCGAAACCGGCTTTCCCATCGGCGGCGCCGGCGCGCTGGTCAATAATCTCGAGCTCCGCCTGCCGCCGCCCACTCTTCCCTATTTCGGCAACACGGTCAGCTTCGTGCTTTTCCACGATATGGGGAATGTCTTCACCAATGCCGGCGATGCCTGGGCCAGCGCGTTGCGGGTGCGCCAGCCGGACCGCGAAAACTGCACCAAGCTCACCTCTGACAATCCCGAGCCGGTGCCCACCGGTCCGCTCACCTCGACCGGCCAACAGAGTTCGTGCAGCTTCAATTACTTTTCCCATGCTCCCGGAGTGGGCCTGCGCTATCACACGCCAGTGGGTCCGATACGGCTGGATTTCAGCTATCTACTCAATCCGCCCATTTATCCAGTCAATATCAATTACTCTCTCTCTGTTCCCGACTCGCAACCGCACGTGGGCGAAGCCGGCCACTTCAACTTCTTCTTCAGCCTGGGGCAGACCTTCTGATGCGCGTTCGGCAACCAATCCGGCTGGCAGCGGTCCGCCTCGCGGCGGCGGTCCTGCTGTGTATTTCTGCAATGCCGGCCCGCGTGCTGGCGCAGCAGCCAGCCGCCCCGGTGGTGCTGGATCGCGTGGTCGCCGTGGTGAATAATCGCGCCATCCTGGCCAGCGACCTCGATCTCGAACTGCGCCTGTCCGTTCTGGAGCCTGAATCCGGCAGCCGCGAGGTGCCCGACCGCAAGGGCGCCCTCGAACGCCTGATCAGCCGCACGCTCATCCAGCAGCAGATTCGCCAGGAGGAAGCCCACGCGGCCGAGCCGCCCGCCGCGGAGATCGACGAGCGCCGGTCGGAGTTGCGCCGGGAGCTTCCCGCCTGCGTTCGCCTCAACTGCGCCTCGGATGCCGGATGGACTGCGTTCCTCGCCGCCAATGGGCTGACCGAGGCGGAGGTGGACTCGTACCTGCGCCTGCGCCTGCAGATTCTCGCTTATATCGAAAGCCGTTTTCGCCAGGGCATCCGCATTCCCGAGGAGGAGATCGAGTCCTACTACCAACAGACGCTGCTTCCGCAGTATGCGCCCGGCCAGGCCGCGCCTGCGCTCAATTCCGTGGCCCCGCGGATCCAGGAAATCCTGCTTCAGCAGCAGGTGAATAGCCTGTTCAGCGCCTGGCTGGATAATTTGCGCAAGCAGGGCGACATTGAAATCCTCGATCCTGACATCGACTCTCCGGGCGCCTCGGCGAGCCAGGGCGGAGGCGACGCATGACCCTGCCCGGGACTGAGCCTGCCGTTCGGCAACGGCCGAGGAGGCGTCATCGCCTGCTGTGGAACACCGCCGGAGTTGCCGTCGCACTGTCCGCCATGGTGGCAGCGCTGACGCTGTGGGTACACTCCGCGCAGTTCCAGAACATGGTGCGCCATCGCCTTGCCGCTCAGTTGCAGAATGCCACCGGCGGGCGAGTGGAAATTGCCAGCTTCCATTGGCGGCCGCTGCGCCTGGTCGCCGATGCGCGCGGAATCATCATTCACGGCGATGAAGCGCCTTCTGAAGCTCCCTACGCGCGCATAGAACGCCTGCAGGTCAGCCTCAGCATTCTCGGCATCTGGAGTCCGCGGATTCTCCTGCGCAACCTGGAAATCGCGCGGCCTCAGATTCACCTCATTTTCTATCCCGACGGAGCCACCAACCAGCCGCACCCGGCCAAGCCGCTCAATGCGAAACACACGGCGCTGGAAACCCTGTTCAATCTGCAGGCAGATCACCTGGCTGTGGAGAACGGCATGATCGATCTGGACAACCGCGCCGCATGGCTCGATGCGCAGAACAGGTATCAGCCGCTCGATTTCCGCGGCGACGATATCGCGGTGGTGATGCACTATGTTCCCGCCGCCGCCCAGAGCCCGGAGAGCTATCGCGTAGAAGCCAGCGTCCGCGACCTCGACCTGACCCGCGGCGGAACGGTGCAGAACAAGGTCTCGCCCGTTCACGGATTCCTGCAGGCGTCGCTCGACCTGACTCGCGATGCGGTGAACCTGCATTCTCTGCGCATTACGGCGCACACCCGCGGCGCGCCCGATCGCACCCTCAACATCACCGGTTCCCTGGTCCATTTTGCCAATCCCTATTGGCAGGCGACCATCGCCGGCGATCTGGACATGCGCCTGCTCGATCCAACTCTGGGGTATCCGTTCACGCCGGAGGGAATTGCGCACCTGAACCTGACCAGCGGCGGCCAGGGTGGTGAGTTCCGATTCGACGGGACCGTTCACGCCGAGAAAGCTTCCTACGTCGGCCCCGGCGTAACCGCTCGCGGCATTGACCTGACCTCGCGCGTGCACGCCGACAGCCGCGATCTGCGCATCACTTCAGTTGTCGCGCGGCTGCAGCAAGGCGGCGAAATGGATGGCGAGGTACTGCTTCACAATTGGCTGCCGCCCGCCTCCATGCCTCTGATCGAGGCCGCACCGGCGCCAGTCCCTCCACCGTCCGCACCCCCGCGCAGGAAATTCAGTTTCAGCTCCCACCCCCAGCCCGCGCCGCAGCGTGTTCCGCAAACCCCGGCCCACTCCACCCTGTTGAAGCACACCGACATTACCATTCCCGTGAATGGCAAGGTGAACGCCACCTTCAAAGGCGTGGCGCTGGACACGGTTCTGGACATCGTCAGCGTGCCTCCGTTTCAGCGGCTGGGCATCGATGCGCAGTTGAACGGGCCCGCCAGGGCCGCGTGGGAGAACGGGGATGTCAACACGCTCTCCGTCGCCTCCACACTGGGCCTTAGCCCCTCCGGCCGCACGCTTCCCGGCGAAGCCCCCGCCACCGGCGCAATCGACGCCACCTACACCCAGCGCGACGGCGCCGTAGACGTGCGCACGCTCGACCTGAGCCTGCCCACCAGCCAATTGACCGCACACGGACGGCTTGGCGCCTACCCGCTCACCAGCCCCACCGCACTCAGCGTGGAATTTCACTCCGGTAACCTGGCGGAGTTCGACACGGTTCTGCGCGACCTGGGCCTCACGCGCAACGGCAGATCCGGCGCGGCTGCCCTTCCCGTGGCGCTGAATGGACAGGCACAATTTCAGGGCACGTGGGCTGGGAGCCTGGCATCGCCGCGGTTGACGGGCAGCCTGAAAGCCACCCAGATTGCCTTCGATCTGCCGTCTCAAATCAATGACGCTTCCGGTAAACCGCAGGTGATGCGCTGGGATTCCATCACTGCCGAGGGCGCTTACGACGCGGAGCACATCGCCATTGTGCACGGCCAGTTGCAGCGCGGCGCGGCGCAAATCCTGGTGGACGGGACCCTGGTGGCAGCCGTGCCCGTAGAGAAGCACGCGGTTGCGAAGAGCGGCGAGCTGCCTGCCTTCGACAACAACGCGGTGCTGCATTTGCACGCGCACGCCGCCAAGCTTTCAGTCAGTGACCTGCTGCCGCTGGCCGGCGTGGACGCGCCCATCACCGGTTGGCTCGACGCGCAAATCACCGCCGATGGCCCGCTGCGTGCGTTGGGGGGATCGGGCTCACTGCAGTTGAGCGATGGAAATATCTACGGCGAGCCGGTCTCCACGCTGCGCGCACAGGGTTCGCTTACCAACCAGGTGCTCAAGCTGACTTCGGTGATCGCAGCTTCCCCGGCGGGTGGAGTGACTGGGTCCGGCACGTACGATGTTCGCGCCCATCGTTTCGAGGGGCAGGCCTCCGGTGGCGGGGTCAACCTGGCCAAGATCGAACAACTCCGCACATCCGCGCCAGGCCTCACCGGCATACTCGGCTTTCACGTTACCGCTTCCGGCACGCGCGACGATCCGCACATCGAGGGCGGCGCTACGGTGGCAGGACTCACCGTACAAGGCCAATCGCTGGGCGCGCTGCAGGTGACCGCGCATACCGCCAACCGCGCCCTGCTCTACGACGCCAGCACTCAGCTCGATTCAGCGGAGCTGGCGGTGCATGGCCAGACCGGGTTGACGGGCGTTTATTCCACCCAGGCTCACCTTGACTTCTCCCGCTTCGACATCGCCACGGTCTTCAAATTGGCCCACATCGACGGCATCAGCGCGCAATCGGCCCTCAGCGGAACCGCCGATGTCGCCGGCCCGCTGGCCCATCCGCTGGAGATGCGCGGCGACCTGCGCCTGCAGACCATGGCCATGCTGGTGGCCGGTGTGCATCTGCAGAGCGAAGGCGGACTGCACGCTTCCCTTACCGATGCGCGCCTGACTCTTGACCCGGTGCATATCACCGGTGAAAATACCGATCTCCGCGCCCAGGGAAGCCTCGGATTGAAGGACACCCGGCGCATTGACTTTGCCGCCAGCGGATCGGTGAATCTGAAGCTGGCCGAAACGCTGGACCGCGATGTGACCTCCGGCGGCACGTCCACTTTCCAGGTGGAGGCACACGGTCCGCTGGCCAATCCCGATCTGCGCGGCAAAGTTGAGTTCCAGAACGGATCGCTGGCGCTGGAAGATCTGCCCAACGGACTGAGCCAGTTGCGCGGCACGCTCGAATTCAACCAGAATCGTCTGGAAGTCCGCTCTCTGACCGCAATGACCGGCGGCGGCCAATTGAGCCTCGGCGGATACCTCGCCTATCAGCACGGAATTTACGCCAATCTCACGGTGACCGGGCGATCGGTCCGCATTCGTTATCCCGAAGGAGTAAGCTCGCTGGCCGATGCCAACCTGCAACTGCAGGGAACGCAAACCAGCCTGCTGCTTTCGGGCAATATTCTCATTACGCGCTTTTCCATCAGCCCCGACCTGGACATTGCCGCTCTGGCCGCGCAGGCCAATGCGGTGCAGCCGGTGGCAGCGCCCAATGCTCCGTCCAATCATGTGCGGCTCGATGTGCGCATTCAGTCTTCGCCGCAATTGAATTTTCAGAACGCCTACGCCAAGCTGGCCGGAGATGTGGACCTGCGCCTGCGTGGCACCGTGGCCTCACCTTCGCTGCTGGGCCGCATCTCCGTCACCGAGGGCACCGCCACCATCGCCGGCACCCGCTACGAATTGCAGCGCGGCGACATCACCTTCACCAATCCCGTCCGCATTCAGCCCACCATCGACCTGAACGCTACCGCCCGCGTGGAGGACTACGACATCACCCTCGGCCTGCACGGGACCCCGGAGAAGATGACCGTCACCTATCGCAGCGATCCTCCCCTGCCCGAGGCCGACGTGGTGGCGCTGCTGGCCCTGGGCCGCACCCAGAGCGAGCAGGGGATTTACACCGAGCAGCAGCAACAATCCGTGGGCCTGAGCCCCTCCACCGACGTGCTGCTGGGCGGTGCGCTCAATGCCACCGTGAGCAGCCGCGTACAGAAGCTGTTCGGCGCCGGCTCGGTAAAGGTGGACCCCAGCTACCTCGGCGCGCTGGGCAACTCCACCACCCGCATCACCGTCGAGGAGCAACTGGGAAAGAACGTAACCCTGACCTACGCCACCAATGTCGACACCACCGCGCAGCAGCTTCTGCAGGCTGAAATCGCCATCAACCGGCATGTCTCGCTGCAGGTGACACGCGATGAATCGGGTGTTTTCTCCATGGTAGTGAAGGCGATCCGGCGATATCGCTAGCGCGCGGTCCGCGGGTCGATGATGAGGTTGCGGGAACGTCCCGTCTGCCCCGTGTTTCCGTCTGTCCCCGGGTTTCGTTTCGCAGCTTCAACTGGACCAACGCGGCTCTTCCTCCCGGAGGGAGGGTTCGAGAATAGCCCAGGACTGCGTCCGCCGCGGCGGACGCAGTCCTGGGATTGCGGCCAAAACAAAGAGCTAGCCCCGGAGGGGCGGCGCGAGGCCGAACAGTTGGTCACCGTCGCTGTTCATGCCATTGCCCTGGCGCCACAGCGCTCAGGGAACATCCCGTCTGTTCCCGGTTTCAGAAGCTTGAAGCAACCTTTCCCCTCTTCCCGCACTTCCTAACGGGAGCCACCGTGCGTGCCGGCTGGGCGGCAGGCCAGGGCGGCGAGTCTGTCCCTTTCCGCAGTTCCCTACGTCGAGAGTTTGAAAAACCTGGCGATTACCTACCCAGGGAGAATACCGATGACGTATGCAGTCCGGGGCCTCGGCCTCGTTTTTTCCCTTGTGCTTGTCTCAACCCTCGCCGCATGTTCACTCGTACAGTTAGACTCGCAGGCCGCCACAGCGTCCACAACGACGTCCACTGGAGCGTATGTATACATTCAGATTCAGGGACCGGAAGGGTCTGTATATGGCTTCCGCGCCTCGCCAACCGGGCACCTGAGCCCGATCCACGGTTCGCCGTTCAAGCCTGCCGGGGAAATCGTCGGCGGCACGCCAACCAAGTTCTTCACGCTGGGCAAGGATTTGGTCCATTCCTATACGATCGCACCTGACGGTGCCATCGGATTGCAGATGGCACAGATTCCTATCTTCGAGTACGCCGGGAGCAGGTGCGGCGGCGATACGACCGGCGTGAACGGTGCAGTCCTCGACCACACTGGCAAGTATGTTTACGTTCTGCTCGAGGACGGCGGCGACTGGTCGTGCTCGGCCTACCAAACCTACAAGATCAACAGTGACGGATCGTTCAGCTTCGATGGGGACACCGAAGAGAATTGGGGAGATCAAATCGGCGAGCCCGACCCTTACTCGGTCGGTCTTCCCTCGATCCTCGGGAACGAGAGCTTTGCCTATGCTGATGAGAGCGCGGGACACGAGTCCTCTACCGTAGGTTTTCGGCGGGAAGACTCGGGCGCATTGCAAGTGATGCCGCAGTTTGCGGAGACCGATCCGACGCTCGCGAACGGTTACTACGTCCCTTATTCTCCTGACGCTTCTCCGAGCGGCAGTTACGTAGTTGTCCAGCTCTATCCGGACGACGGAACTCCCGCACAACTGGCCAGCTACACAGTGGATTCCGTGGGAAACATCTCCACCACAAACACTTCGAACAACATGCCGACTTCGGCATTCCCCGAGCCTCGCACGACGTTCTCTCGATCGGGCAATCTGTTTGTGGCCTATGAGGACGGAATCGAAATCTACAAGTTCAACGGCGCTGCCCCGCTCACCCTTTACAAGACGCTTCTGTACGGTACTCCCATTGACGACGTGAAGTGGGACGGGTCTAACCATATGTACGCCATCTCCAGCTACAACAGCATGCTGTACGTCTTTACGGTGACTTCGACATCGGTCACGGAGGACACTGCCCTTTCCATCGGATCGCCCTTCAAGATGGTCGTAGTTTCCGAGTAGGCCGGAACAACGGGCAGATTCTCTCTTTCCGCGGTTCCCTGCGTCGAGAGTTTGAAAAGCCTGGTGTTTACCTTACCCAACGGGAGAATACCAATGACGTATGCAGTCCGAGGCCTTGGGGTCGTTTTTCCCCTTGTGCTTGTTTCAACCCTCACCGCATGTTCACTCGTACAATTAGACTCGCAGGCCGCCACAGCGTCCACAACGCCGTCCACCGCAGCGTATGTATACATTCAGATTCAGGGGCCGCAA
Source organism: Occallatibacter sp. (assembly GCA_035552555.1). Lineage (GTDB taxonomy): Bacteria > Acidobacteriota > Terriglobia > Terriglobales > Acidobacteriaceae > Telmatobacter. Next base: position 96,251 of record DASZLF010000090.1, on the reverse strand, counting down.
GGTTCTGACTTTGGCACTTCTGTGTATGGCTTCCGCGCCTCGTCAACCGGGCAACTGAGCACCATCCCCGGCTCGCCGTTCAAGCCTGCCGGGCGAATCGTCGGCGCTACGCCAACCAAGTTTTTCACGCTGGGCGAGGATTTGATCCACTCCTACGGCATTGCCTCCGACGGAGCCATCGAATCTCAGCTATCGCAGATACCCTTCTTCGACTACTCCGGGAACGAGTGCGGCCCGTCGAACAGCGTTCAGCAAGGCGCGGTGCTCGACCACACGGGCAGATACATTTACGTGCTGCTCTGGTGCGGAGGCGAGTACATCGCTCCATATGAGTATAGGTATCAGAGCGCCGAGTATCAGACCTACCTCATCCATAGCGACGGGGCCTTCTCGAACGACGGAGATGCGGTTGTGCAGGCGTCCTCGGGCGGCTACACCGGCTACCTTCCCTCGATCCTGGGGAACGAGAGGTTTGCCTACGCCGCTGAGCCGGTAGCGCAGAATACGGCTCTGGTCGGCTTCCGGCGTACGCCGGCGGGAACGCTTGAGCTCATGGAGTTTACTGAAAGCGATCCGACGCCCAGCAAGGAAGGATACTTCGCTGATAGCCCCGATGCCTCTCCAACCGGCAACTACCTGGTTCTTCAGCTTTATCCAGGAGAAACGACGAATCCGGCACAGTTCGGCACCTATACCGTAGCCTCGAACGGAAACATCTCCACCACCAACACTTGGAGCAATATGCCGGTTACGTCGCTGTACCAGCCCCACTCGACGTTCTCACCTTCCGGCAACCTGTTTGTGGCCTATGGAGGCAACGAAGCTATAGGGGCAAATGGAAATGGAATTGAGATCTACAAGTTCAACGGCGCGGCCCCGCTTACCCTTTACCAGACCCTGCTGAGGGGCACACGGATCAACGATGTGAAGTGGGATGGTTCCAACCATATGTATGCCATCTCCACGGCCAACAATATGCTGTACGTGTTTACGGTAACTTCGACGTCGGTCACCGAGGACTCCTCCTGGTCGATTGGATCGCCGAGCAAGATGGTCGTTGTTTCCAAGTAGGCCGGACCAACCTACGCTGGCTTGCCGACCGCCGCGGCAGATCACACCGATACGTGACGGCGCTCACGGCTGGATTGCAGCCGGTACGCCATACTCATCTTGCGGCCCGGTCTGCGGCAGCTAAATTGTGCCCCCACCCCGCAACCCTAACGAACCTCGAAAAGTCTCGTCGAGGGTTAACCAGAAAATTAACAATTTCCAAATAATTTTCCACAGGCACCAAATCTGGTGCAATCTTATAAGCCTATTTACAAGAGCAATATACGGCGAAGATGCCCAAAAACGTGATTCACCTAATCTTCGCTTTTACCTCCCAATGGGCTGAGGTTTACTAGATAATCAACATCGCCGATCCCGCCCGGATTGAGCACCATAGTTTACGAAAGAGTAAACAATCGCAGACGCGATTTCAGTCGTGCTGAAAAGCCCGCGTCACAGGCGCTCGCGGCCCCTCCAAATTGTTCATCGGCCAGTATTTTGCCGCATCGACACAACTCCGAGACATCTCCGGAGAATCTGTGTCAAATAAGTACGCCGGAGGTCAAGTTCGGCCGGCATGCTGCACCCAATTTCCCAACCGGGAGCAGCGTTTGACCAGAAGGAGAAAGACAAAATGTTCAGAACGATGCGTTTTTCAAGAACCGCAGCCACGACGGCAATGCTCGCCGGAGCTCTCGTGCTCCTGCCTCTGATTGCCTGGAGCGCACCCGCGCAGGGCGACTCGGATATTGCCGGTTCGATCCAGAAGAAGCTGGATAAAAAGCAATTCAGCGACGTCAAAGTCACCGTGGACAATAACGGCATCGCCACACTGACCGGATCGGTGGACCTCTTCGAGTACAAGATGGATGCGGAGCGGCGCGCTGAGAAGGTGAAGGGCGTCAAGGGCGTACGCGACGACATCGAAGTCAGCGGCAAGACGGTCCCCGACCAGGAACTGCAGCAGAAGCTGGTTGAGAAGCTTCAATACGATCGCGTCGGCTACGGCAACATGTTCAACGCAATCTCGGTGAGCGTGCAAAACGGAGAGGTCACGCTGGGCGGACATGCGCGCACCTATGTCGATCGCGACTCGGCGGTGGCGCTGGCCAGCACCTTCCCCGGCGTGAAGCAGGTGAACGATGAGATCGAGGTCGATCCCACCTCGATCATGGATGACCAGACCCGCCTGGCAGTCGCCCGCGCGGTGTACGGGTATCCGTCGCTGAACAAGTACGCCATCGATCCGGCCAAGCCGATCCGCATCTCGGTGCAGAACGGACACGTCGAACTGGCTGGCGTAGTGGACACCAAGGCTGACAAGGACGTTGCAGGGATGCGGGCAAATGGAGTTTCCGGCGTTTTCAGCGTGAAAAACGATCTGCAGGTCGCGGGCCAGCCCTCGGAGAAACCAGAAAAGTAGGTAGTGCAGTTCATAGTTCGCAGTTCACAGTTCGCAGTTCACAGTTCCTTCGGGTTCTGTGATGTGAACTGTGAACTACGAACTGAGAACTGAATCTGTGACATTCATGAAATTGTAATGAAGGAACTGAGTTCATTCCTTACACTTTCGCCATGCCCAAGGACGATCCGCTGCAAATCGATATCGAGGAGGGAAGGAATCCGGGCACCCGGATCCTCCGCCTCACCGGCCCGGTCACACTCGCAAACCTGTTCGCGCTGCAGGACGCTTTGCGCGGAGGCCAGCAGGCGCCGGTAACCATTCTCGAACTGTGCGGAGTGCTCTACATGGATTCCGCCGGAATGGGCGCCGTGATCAATTACTTCACTCATTGCCAGAGGAACGGTAACAGGCTGTTGGTGGCCGGGGTGAGCCCGAGGGTACGCGAACTGTTCAAAATGACTCGCGTGGACACCATCATTCCCATGCTGGAGACCGTAGACGAAGCCGAAGCACAAGTCTGACTGCCGTGCAGTGCGCGACCAGTGGTTCGCAATCGGCGCAAGGTTGCGATAACGTTGATCCGATCCCGAAGCAGCCACCCTCACCCTGCCCCGTTTACACTGAGACATGGGCTCGACCATGCCAAACCTGTGGGCCAGGACGCGCACGACGCTGGAAATGATCAAGTGGGAGCACTCTATTTTTGCGCTTCCATTTGCGCTGACCGCGGCGCTGCTGGCGGCGCGAGGATTGCCTGCGCTGCGCACGGTGCTTCTCATCCTGGTGGCGATGGTGGCGGCACGCTCCTGCGCCATGGCGTTCAACCGATGGGCCGACGCCGATCTCGATGCCGCCAATCCGCGCACCCGCAACCGCGCCATTCCCGCGGGATTGCTGACCCGCCGCTTCGTGCTTGGCTTCACCGTTCTGATGGCCCTCGTATTTGTGCTGGCATGCGCCGAGCTCAACCGGCTCACACTCATCTTGGCACCCATGGTGCTGCTGGTTCTGCTGAGCTACAGCTACATGAAGCGCATCACGCGCTGGTCGCACCTGGTGCTGGGGCTGGCGCTTGGCCTGGCGCCTTCCGCTGCGTGGATTGCCGTACGCGGCTCGCTCGATCCGCGCATCGTGGTGCTCACCGCCGCGGTCACCCTGTGGGTGGGCGGCTTCGACGTGCTTTACGCCTGCCAGGATTACGATCACGACTGCGCCGCCGGGCTCTATAGCCTGCCGCGTTCCATCGGCATCTCTCGCGCATTCTGGGCCTCTCGGCTGATGCACGCCTGCATGCTCGGACTGCTGGCCTGGTTCGCGCGGCTGTTTCATTTCCAGACCGCCGGATGGCTCGGCATCGCCGCGGTGGCACTGCTACTGGCCTACGAGCATTCCATCGTGTCACCGCGCAACATGCGCCGCCTGAACGCGGCCTTCTTCACCATGAACGGCGTTATCGCCATGGTGTTCCTGGCCTTCGTGGCCGCGGACATCTGGCTGAAGAGCTAGTGCGTGGAGCAATGAAGCACCAATGACAGAAGTGAAAGAGACATGGGCATCGCGATGAAGATTGCTATCCAGGGAGAACCCGGATCATTCAGCCACGAGGCCGCGCTGAAGCTTGTGCCCGACGCCGTCATTGTGCCCACGTCGCTTTCCGCGGATGTGTTCGCGGCCGTTGCGGATGAAAGAGTCGATGCCGCGGTGATTCCTATCGAGAACAGCCTGGCGGGTTCGGTGCTGGAGCACTTTGACCTGCTGCTCAATCATGACGTGCAGGTGGAACGCGAGACACTGCTGCGCATTCGCCACAACCTGATCGGCATGCCGGGCAACAGCGTGGAGGATATCGATCGCGTGTTTTCCCATCCCGTGGCGCTGGCACAGTGCCGGCGCTTTCTCGCCGAGCACACGGAAATGGAGTCGTTTGCCTACTACGACACCGCGGGCAGCGTGAAGCAGCTGATGGAACTGCGCGATCGCCACGCAGGCGCCATTGCCAGCGCCGCCGCTGCCGCATACTATGGCGCGGAGATTCTCGCCTCGGATGTCGAAGACAACCCGGAAAACTATACCCGCTTTTTCCTCATCCGGCGCACCCGAGACGCGGTTACGGATCCCCATGCCAACAAGATCAGCATCGCCTTCTCGGTGGAGAATCGCCCCGGCTCGCTGGTGGCGGCGCTCGCCGAGCTGTCGGCCATCGGCACCAACCTCACCAAAATCGAGTCACGCCCGGTGCACGGTAAACCATGGGAGTACATCTTCTATGTGGATTGCCAGATCGGGACCCGCGAGGAAGGCGATCGCGCGCTGGCCGTTCTTCACCCACACTGCGCAATGGTGAAATCGCTGGGATGCTACCGAGAAGCAGGGAGTAGGGAGTAGGGAATAGGGAATAGGGAATAGGGAATAGGGAGTAGGGAGTAGGGAGTAGGGAGTAGAAAGGGCTGGTGGCAGTCAGTCCATCGTCTTGATACAAGAATGGCTGCGTAAAATACCAATGGGGACGGCATGGTTCCATCCCCATTGGCCAAAACAGTGTTCAAGACGAGAGCCGGGCTTTCTACTCCCTACTCCCTGTTCCCTACTCCCTGTCTTTAGAAGTGGTACGCCACACCCACGGTCGGCTCGAAAACGTTGAACCACTTATTGGTCGTCAGGTTCGGGGAGGCTCCGGCCCCCTGTCCGAAATTCGGCACCTTGGTCACGATCCCGCGATATTCGGCGCGAATGTCGAAACTGGGGCTGATTTCGTAGGCGATGCCGGCGCCGTACATTCCGCCAATCTCCGTCTGTTGCTTCACATCGATAGAAGTGGTGCCGGAGTTCCGAATGGGAAGGAAAATGAGCCCCGAGGGGCCGCCCTCCACAAACGGGTTGAACTTGCGAAAGGTAAAGCTGCGCACATAGGCCCCGGACATTTCCTGGGTGCGCGTCAAGACCTTCACCACGTTGGTGTTTCCCACCACGAACCGGAAAGTGTTCTGGTAAGTGACGCCGTAATTGACTTCGAGAGCGCTGTTGGGGGTGAGCATGAATCGGTAGCTGGCCAATGCCCCCAATGCGTAATTGGAGTGGACCTGAACGTCGGTGGATGAGGCGATAAATGGCTCAATCAATCCCACGCCGCTGATGCTGATATCCTGGCGGCTTTCCTGAGCCCCGCCCGCCGCCGCAAACGCGGCCAGCAGGAAAAGTACGAATACGATCTTCTTCATTCGGTCCTGAACCTCACGACTGCGCAACCGTCCCGGCTGGCAACGAGCTTGTCATTCCGGTGCTCCGGATTGCGCCGGGCCCCGCTCTCAGCATTGTAAATGCCCGGACCCAGAACCACAGATGGCCGGAATGATCTAAGCCTTAGACGCAGAGAAACCTGAACGGTGTCTCAATGAATAACACAAAACCCCTCACTGCCCGAACCTGCCGGCATCTGCGATCTCTTATCCCTGATTCCTGTCCTCAGCTCACTTTTTCCACATGGTAGTAGAACGGCGGCCCGTTACGCCGGGCCAGCGCCCGCACCGTCTGCAGAAAGGCGGTGGCCGCGTAGGAAAGCGTTCCCTGCCGCCGATGCACCAGGCGCAGCACGCGTTTCATCTCCAGTTCTGTAACCGGCACGGCTACCAACTCGCCGGTTTCCAGTTCGCGGGCCGCGGTGAGGTGCGGCACCAGCGCCACGCCGTTGCCCATGGCCACAAAGCGCTTGATAGCCTCGATGGTGGGCAGCTCCACTTCCATATTCAGCGGCGTGCGGTAGCGCTGGAACGTCTCGATCACCTTGCGCCGCAGCGGCGAAGCCACATTGTGCGCGATGAAATCTTCTTTCCCCAGGTCGCTGATGGAGACGCGTTCCGCCCCCGCCAGGGGATGCCGCGGACTGACGATGAACGCCAGGGTGTCGCCATACACAGCGATGGTGCGGAACTGCGCGGGATCGGGACGAAACGAGATCATGCCCATTTCAAACGCGCGCAGGTTCAACTCGTCGGGAATGTGCGACGCCAGCATTCTCTGCACGGTAACGTTAATATGCGGATACTCGCGCCGGAACGCATCGATCACCGGCAACAGGTAAGTGCAGGTGTATTCATTCGCCGCCAGGTGCAACCGGCCGCGCTCCAGGCTCTTCAACTCGCTCAACGCGCTGGTGGCCTCGCGGCGCAGCGCCATCAGGCGCAACGCGTAATCGCGCAACAGCACGCCGGCCGCAGTGAGCGAACCATCCCGCGCCGCGCGATCGAACAGAGTCTCGCCCACCGCTTCTTCGAGCTTGCGGATCACCTGGCTTACCGCGGGTTGAGTACGATGCAGGCGGGCCGCGGCGCGGGAAAAACTGCGCTCTTCCGCAACGGCAAGAAAAGTTTCCAACTGGCTGAGTTCCATGGCGCCTCCGGCGCAGTGGTCAGTGATCAGTGGTCAGTGGTCAGTGGTCAGTGATCAGTGGTCAGAATGGCTCGTTTATGCAGCACCATCATTACTTTTCCCGGACTGTCATTTCGCCCTGGAAGTATCCGCTGGATGGAAACGGCCTATCGAACGTTGATAGTCGCCGATCGCCGTTTCACTGATAACTGACCACTGACCACTGATCACTGGCTCCATAAGCAATTGTAATCGCAACCCCAAAAAGAATAACTTTGCCTTATATGGGTGAAATGCGCGAAACTATAGATGTTCAAACACGGTTTTTACCCTCACCAGGTGAGTGCTATGACAACCAACAGCCACGTTTCAATCTTCGACACCACTCTGCGCGATGGCGAGCAATCGCCCGGCTGCAGCATGACCACGCAGGAAAAGCTGACCATGGCCCACGCCCTGGAAGATCTCGGCGTGGACATTATCGAGGCCGGATTTGCCATGGCCTCGGAAGGCGACTTCGCCGCGATTGCCACCATTACCCAGGCCGTCCGCGAGCCCAAAATCGCGTCGCTGGCTCGTGCCAAGACGGAAGATATCGAGATGGCCGCCCGCGCCCTGCAGTTTGCCGACCGCGCGCGGATTCATGTGGTTCTGGCGGTGAGCGATCTGCATCTGGAATGCAAGCTCAAGATGAGCCGCGCGGAGGCTCTGGACAGGACTGCCGAATCGGTGCGCCTGGCCCGCTCCCTCTGCGACGATGTGGAGTTTTCGCCGGAAGACGCGACCCGTGCCGACCGCGACTACTTGGTTGAAATGGTGCGCATCGCGGTCGAGGCCGGGGCAACGACGATCAATATGCCCGACACTGTGGGCTATTCGACTCCTGAAGACTACGGCCGCATGTTCCGCGAGGTTCGCGAGCGCGTGGCCGCCATCGACAAGGACGGCATCATTCTCTCTTCGCACTGCCACGACGACCTGGGCTTGGCGGTTGCCAACTCGCTGGCGGCCATCAGCGCGGGAGCGCGGCAGGTGGAGTGCACCATTAACGGCATCGGCGAGCGCGCCGGCAATGCGGCGCTTGAAGAGATTGCGGCGGCTCTTTATGTGCGCCGTGACTACTATGGCGCAACAAGCAGTATCAAGCTCGAACATCTTTACCCAACGAGCCAGGTCCTGGCGCAGATTATTACTTTCAAGCCCTCACCGAACAAGGCCATCGTGGGCGACAACGCGTTTGCGCACGAGTCCGGCATTCATCAGCATGGCATGCTGGCCAATCCTCTATGCTACGAAATCATGACGCCGGCGCTGGTGGGCGTGGCCAAGTCGAGCCTGGTGCTGGGCAAGCACTCCGGGCGGGCGGCGCTGCGGCATCGGCTTGAGGCGCTTGGCTTCCAGCTCAACCGCGACGAGCTGCAACATTTTTATTACAGCTTTGTGGCCCTCGCCGACCGCAAGAAGAATCTGTACGACCAGGATTTGATTGGGCTGTTGCCGGAACATATTCGCGAGCGACGGCATCTGCCGGTGGTAGAAGAAGTGAACTGACGCAGTCTTGAAAGGGCACGATCCGCCGCGGTGGATCGTGCCGCAACAAACCAGAATGATCGCGGGCTTTAGCCCCTGAGGGAAGTTTTCGTGCACCTGAAGATTCTAGTAACCCCCGGCGATGGCATCGGCCCCGAAGTGACCAACGAAGCGGTTGCCGTGCTCAAGGACGTGGCCGCGCTGGGTGGACACGAATTCGCTTTTTCTGAGCGTCGCATTGGCGGCGTGGCAATTGTGCAGGATGGAACGCCGCTTCCCGCCGACACTCTAAGTGAAGCGCTGGCCAGCGACGCCGTGCTGTTGGGCGCAGTGGGCGGCAATGAGTTCAATTCCCTTCCCCCGAGCGAGCGGCCTGAAGCCGGTCTGTTGAAGATTCGTTCCGAGTTGGGCGGGTTTGCCAACCTGCGGCCGGCATTCGCATTCAAGGAACTGGCGGTAAACAGCCCGCTTCGCCCGGAGATCGTGGAAGGCGCCGACATTCTTTTTGTGCGCGAGTTGCTGGGCGGACTCTACTTCGGGCAGCCGCGCGCATGGGATAAGACCGAGGGCCGCGCGTGGAACACCATGGTGTACACGCGAGACGAAGTGGCGCGCGTGGCCCGCATTGCATTCAAGCTGGCGCAGGACAGGCGCAAAAAACTGACCAGCGTGGACAAGGCCAATGTTCTCGAAGTATCGCAACTATGGCGCGCCACCGTGAATGAAGTCGCGGCGGAGTTTCCCGACGTAACCGTCGAACATCAATACGTGGACGCGATGGCCATGCACCTGATGAACCAGCCGCGCAACTACGATGTGGTGCTCACTGAAAATCTCTTCGGCGATATTCTCTCCGACGAATCCGCTGTAATCACCGGTTCGCTCGGCATGCTGCCTTCGGCTACGATTGGCGGAAAAGTCAATTTGTACGAGCCGGTGCACGGTTCGGCGCCTGACATCGCAGGCAAAGGGCTGGCCAACCCGCTGGGCGCAATTCTCACGGGCGCGCTGATACTGCGCCATTCAGCAGGGTTGGAGATCGAGGCGCACGCCATAGAGACCGCGGTGCGCAAAGTATTGGAAGCGGGGTTCCGCACTGCGGACCTGGCGCGCGCCAATCCGCATGGCTACAGCGTGCTCTCGACTACAGCCATGGGCACGCAGGTGCGCGACATGCTGCACAAGATTCTCAGTCATCGGGACCATATGGTGCCCGTGACAGGCTGATCGATAGCGCGAATCAAGCCGGATGCGCGTACGCGTAGCCGGGAGACAGGAAAACCGCGAAGCCGCTATGGCCGGCCCTCGCCAACTTTGTTTTGAGCAACGGGAGAATTCTGAGAACCAATGAATCAGCCGAAGACATTATTTGAAAAGGTCTGGGAGCAGCATGTGGTCGCGGATCCGAAGGGCGAACCGACGCTGCTCTACATCGACCTGCAGTTGTTGCACGAGGTCACATCGCCGCAGGCGTTTGAAGGGCTGCGCCTTGCCGGCCGCAAAGTTCGACGCCCCGATCGCTGCATCGCCACGGTGGACCACAACGTGCCCACCACGCTCGAAGGCCGGCTCCACATCGTCGATCAGATCGCGGCCACGCAGATTGCCACGCTGCGAAACAATTGTGAGGAGTTCGGCATCGAGTTGTACGACGTGAACTCGCGCGAACAAGGAATCGTGCACGTCATCGGGCCGGAGTTGGGCATTACCAAGCCGGGCATGACCATCGTTTGCGGCGACTCGCACACATCCACGCACGGCGCATTTGGCGCGCTGGCCTTCGGCATCGGCACCAGCGAAGTGGAGCACGTGCTGGCCACGCAGACGCTGCCGCAATCGAAGCCGAAGACATTTCGCATTTCGGTGGAAGGCGAACTGCCCACCGGCGTGACGGCAAAGGACATCATCCTCAGCATCATCGGCCAGATTGGAACCGATGGCGCGACCGGATCGGTGATTGAGTACGCGGGCTCCGCCATTCGCGCACTTTCCATGGAAGGCCGCATGACCATCTGCAACATGAGCATTGAAGCCGGCGCGCGCGCGGGCATGATCGCTCCCGATGAAACAACCTTCGCGTATCTGAAGGACCGCCGCTTCTCGCCCAAGGGCGAAGCATGGGATCGCGCCGTGGCCGAGTGGAGCAAGCTGCCCACCGACCCCGGTGCAAAGTTCGATCGCGAGCTGACGATTGACGCAAGCAAGCTGGCGCCGTATGTGAGTTGGGGAACCAGCCCCGGCATGGTCGCGCCGGTCACAGCGGCGGTTCCCGATCCGGCGAAGGTGGAAAACGAACTCGATCGCAGATCGTTCGAACGCGCGCTGGAATACATGGATCTCAAGGCCGGCACCAAGCTCGAAGACGTGCAGATCGACCGCGTCTTCATTGGCTCGTGCACCAACGGGCGCATTGAAGATCTGCGCGCAGCAGCGAAAATTGCCGCAGGCCACAAGGTCTCATCGCACGTAAGCGCGATGGTGGTTCCCGGCTCGCAGCAAGTGAAGGCGCAGGCCGAAGCCGAAGGCCTCCACCGGATTTTCAAAGATGCCGGATTCGACTGGCGCGAACCGGGCTGCTCCATGTGCCTGGGGATGAATCCCGACATTCTTTCGCCCGGCGAACGTTGCGCATCCACCAGCAATCGCAACTTCGAGGGACGGCAGGGGCGCGGCGGACGCACTCACCTGGTTTCACCGGAAATGGCCGCGGCAGCCGCGATCGCAGGCCACTTTGTCGATATTCGCACCTGGAATGTAAACGAGGAGGTAACTGCCTGATGGAACCGTTCAAAACCCTCACGTCGCTGGCCGCACCTCTCGATCGCACCAATGTCGATACCGACCAGATCATTCCCAAGCAGTTTTTGAAGCGGATCGAGCGGACCGGCTACGGCGATTTCTTGTTCTTCGACTGGCGCCGGACGGCATCGGGCGATCCGAACCCGGAGTTCGAGTTAAACGATCCGCGCTACAAAGGCGCGCAGATTCTGATCGCCGGGAAGAATTTCGGCTGCGGATCGAGCCGCGAGCACGCCGCGTGGGCGCTGAGCGATTACGGGTTTCGCTGCGTGATTGCGCCGACCTTCGCCGACATCTTCTTTTCGAACGCCGGCAAGAACGGAATTGTGCTGGCGAAGCTGAGCGAGGCGGAAGTCGCGCAGTTGCTTCACAACGCGAAGACGATTCCCGGCTACAAGCTCACCGTCTCGCTCGCAGATCAGACCGTGACGGACGACCGCGGATTCAAGGCGAGCTTCGAGATGGATCCGTTCCGCAAGTTCTGCCTCATCGAAGGGCTCGACGATATCGGCCTGACGCTGCGACACGCAGACGAACTGGACAAGTTTGAAAAGCAGCACGACGACGCTGCATGGCTGAAAGCGAAGTAGGCGAATTGTCGTAAAGCAAATGCAGGTCCTTCGACTTCGCTGCGCTTCGCTCAGGATGACAGCAATGAGTAAAGATGTAAATCGCAACAGAGACAGGCTAGCAGCTAGAAGCTAGGAGCTAGAAGCTCAGAGGGTTTTCGCAAGAAATGACCATCGAAGGCAAGCGTCAGAGTATTCCATTGACCGAGGGACCCAGCCGCGCAGCCGCGCGCTCTTATCTGCGCGGCGCCGGCTTTGCGAAGGAAGATCTGCACAAGCCGATCATCGGCATCGCCAACACGTGGACCGAGATCGGCACCTGCAATGTGCATCTGCGCGAAGTGGCCGAGGCGCTGAAGGAAGGTATTCGCGAAGCTGGCGGCACACCCATGGAATTCAATACCGTCACCATCTCCGACGGCATCACCATGGGCACGCAGGGAATGAAGGCATCGCTGGTATCGCGTGAAGTGATCGCCGATTCGGTCGAGCTGGTGGCGCGCGGGAATCTTTTCGACGGCCTGGTCGGCATCGGCGGCTGCGATAAAAACATGCCCGGCATCATCATGGCGCTGTGCCGGCTCGACATTCCCGGTATGTTGCTCTACGGCGGCTCGATTGCGCCGGGCAAACTGAACGGCGTCGACATCACGATCCAGAACGTATTTGAGGGCATCGGCTCTTATGCCGCGGGCAAGATCGACGATGCCGGCCTCGAAGCACTGGAAGCCAATGCATGCCCTGGCGCCGGCGCGTGCGGCGGCCAGTTTACCGCCAACACCATGGCCATGAGCGCGGAGATGCTGGGCATTTCTCCCATGCATCTCTCCGGCGTGCCTGCCACCGCAAAGGACAAGCACGCGGCCACGCGCGAAGCCGGCCGCATGTTGATGGACGCGGTGCGGGCCAACCGCCGCCCCTCGCAGATCGTCACGCGCAAGGCGCTCGAAAACACGATCGCCAGCGTAGCGGCAAGCGGCGGCTCGACCAACGCGGTTCTTCATCTCATCGCGATTGCGAAAGAAATGGATATTGAGTTGTCGGTCGACGACTTCGATGCCATCAGCAAGCGCACGCCTTTCATTTGCGATCTTGTTCCCGCGGGCAAGTACATGGCCTCGCACTTTCAGGCGGCGGGTGGATCGCGCCTGCTCGCAAAACGGCTGATTGAAGCGGGACACGCCGATGGATCGACCCTCACCGTCAGCGGACGCACACTGGCCGAAGAAGCTGCACTGGCCGAAGAAGCGCCGGGCCAGGTGGTCATTCACACGTTCGACAAGCCGATCAAATCCACCGGCGGCCTGGTCATTCTCAAGGGCAATCTTGCGCCCGAGGGTTGCGTGATGAAAGTTGCCGCTGCAGATCGCCTTGAGCATCGCGGACCTGCGCGCGTGTTCGAATGCGAAGAGGATTGTTTTGCCGCCGTGCAGTCGGGACAGATCAAGCCGGGCGACGTCCTGGTGATCCGTTACGAAGGACCGAAGGGCGGGCCAGGCATGCGCGAAATGCTTCAGGTAACAGCGGCTGTGTCGTCGAACGCCGAACTCAGCGCGCACGTGGCACTGCTGACCGACGGGCGGTTTTCAGGAGCAACGCGAGGATTCACCGCGGGGCATGTGGCGCCCGAGGCATTCGTGGGCGGACCGATCGCCGCGGTGCGCGAAGGTGACATCATTCACTTCGACATTCCGAATCGCAAGCTGACGCTGGAGATCGGCGAAGAAGAATTGGCCGCACGCCTCAAAAACTTCGCACCTCCATCCTTGCGCTGGCCCGCGGGCGTGTTCCGCAAGTATGTGGACCGCGTAACGTCGGCCTCCCACGGAGCCACCACTTAGAAATCGCCGGCCAGTTCAGTTATCATCCGGCAATTCACATTCAACCCGGTAGTTCGAAGGAGTCATTCATGGAAATCAACGCCAATTCGCCTTCCCCAAATGCGAATCTCGCCACGCCTGCTCGATTGACGGGCTCAGAGATTCTGTGGGCCACGCTGGTGGGCGAGAGCGTTACGGACGTCTTCGGCTATCCGGGTGGCGCGATTCTGCCAGCCTATGACGCGCTGCGCAAATTTCCCATTCGCCACGTGCTGGTGCGTCACGAGCAGGGCGCCGCGCACATGGCCGATGGTTATGCGCGCGCTACGGGCAAGGTGGGCGTGGCCATTGCAACCAGCGGTCCCGGTGCGACAAACCTCGTGACCGGCATTGCAACGGCCATGCTCGATTCCATTCCCGTGGTGTGCATCACCGGGCAGGTATCCAGTAAGGTGCTCGGCACCGACGCATTCCAGGAAGTGGACATCACCGGTGTCACGCTGCCGGTGACAAAGCACAACTTTCTGGTGAGCCGCGCGGAAGAACTGGCGCCGGCGCTGCGTCTCGCATTTCAAATTGCGCGCTCCGGACGGCCCGGGCCGGTGCTCGTCGACATCACCAAGGATGCGCAGCAGGCTTCGGCGCTGTTCGATTTCGAAGCCGCCAAACCCGCGCCGTATCGGCCCCATCCCATGCTGCGCGTCGAGGAGTCGGGCCTGGCGCAAGCAGCGGAGTTGATTCGCAATGCAAAGAGGCCGGTGATTCTTGCGGGGCACGGCGTGATTCAATCCGGCGCAATGGAACCGCTGCGGTCACTTGCCGAACGCGCGCAGGTTCCGGTGGCGCTTACGCTGCTCGGCCTGGGCGGATTCCCTGCCTCGCATCCGCTGAATCTGGGCATGATGGGCATGCACGGCGAGGCGTGGGTAAATCATGCCATTCAGGAATCCGACCTGCTGATTGCCTGCGGCATGCGCTTTGACGATCGCGTGATCGGCACACCGATTACCTACGCGCTGAAGGCGAAAAAGATTCATATCGAAGTCGATCCCGCCGAGATCAACAAGAACATCAAGGTGGACGTGGCACTTGTCGGCGATCTTGCGGAGGTGCTTGAACGCTTGCTGCCGCGCATCTCAGGGCGCGATGGATCGGCGTGGATCAAAGCGATCGAGTCCAGCAAGGGCGCGGTCGCGGTACGCGACATCAAGAACCTGCCGGATTCCGGTCATCTCTATGCAGCGCATGTGATGCACGACCTGTGGCGCATCACCGGAGGCAACGCGATCGTGGTGACCGATGTGGGCCAGCATCAGATGTGGGAGGCACAGTACTTCCATCACGAACATCCGCGCACCCTCATCACATCCGGCGGACTGGGCACGATGGGATTTGCGCTGCCCGCGGCCATTGGCGCAAAGGTCGCATGTCCCGACAAGGAAGTGTGGGTGATCGCCGGCGATGGCGGATTCCAGATGACCTCGCCGGAGCTTGCCACCATTGCCCAGGAAAATCTCAAGATCAACATCGCAGTCATCAATAACGGCTATCTCGGCATGGTGCGTCAGTGGCAGGAGTTTTTCTACGAGAAGAATTACGAGGCGACGCCGCTGGTGAGCCCTGACTTCGTCAAGCTTGCTGACGCGCATGGAATCGCCGGCCGCGCGGTGCGCACGCGGGCTGAGGTTGCCGAAGCGGTCGCGGAGGCGCGCTCGCACCCGGGCGCATTTCTGCTCAATTTCCTGGTGGAAAAGGAAGACTCGGTTTACCCCATGATTCCCGCTGGCAGTGCGCTGCACGAGATGATCCGCCGTCCGGGTAAGAATCCGCTGCTGGAATCGGCGGAAGACAAGTAAGAAGAGTGAACGAGTGAATGAGTGACTAAGTGAATCAATAGCGACTCCGCAATTCGCAATGCTCAAAAGCCTTCACTGATTCACTCATTCACTCTTTCACTTGGAAAGGATTTTATGCTGCACACATTCGTCGCATATGTTGAAGACAAGCCGGGCGTGCTGACGCGCGTGGCTTCGCTGTTCCGCCGTTTGAATATCAACATCATCTCGCTCACGGTGGGGCGCAGTGAACGCCCCGGGCTTTCCCGCCTGACTCTCGTTTGCGAGGCGTCGACCGAGGCCGGCGATCGCATTCGCGCCAGCATGTTCAAGCTGGAGAATGTGCTGGACGTCGACGACATCGCGGGCGCGCCTTCGGTCACGCGCGAGCTGGCGCTGATCAAGGTGGCCGCGACCAAGCATACGCGCTCGACGATTTTCGAGCTGGTGGAAGTGTTCCGCGCGCGCATCGTCGACCTGGCCCCGGAGTCGCTGATGGTTGAGATGACCGGCGTAGAAAGCAAGATTGAAGGGCTGATCCAGGTGCTTACGGAGGGCGATAATCAGATTCTGGAGATCTGCCGGAGCGGCAAGATGACGATGCGCCGCGGTCATCACACCAGCCGCGTGCTCAAGGCCATGGGCGCCGGTGAAGCAGAAGCCGAAGGCAACGCGAATCAGACGCAGCAAGCCGAAGAAGGCGCGGTGGTAGAGCCGGAATAATGCAGCGATAGGAGTCTGGGCATGAGCACACCACCTTCTGACATGAACGGTCGAACCTTGGAGAATGACACCAAGGTCTGCCCAGTTTGCGGAGAAACCATCAAAGCCGCTGCGATCAAGTGCCGGTTCTGCAACACCGATCTGGCAGCATTCGCTGCGGCCAAACAGGTCGAAACCGAAAGGGATCTGTTCTCGGGGCATCCGGCAACCATCTACACTGTGCATCAGTTCCTGCCGTTTTTGATTTTGATCGCTATCTCAGTTGCTGGGGGTTATGCAATGGCACTGGGCTACATCGAGAAGTCCAGCCGCAGCATCCTGTATTTGTGCGCAGCCTTTTTGCTCGCGTTTGCGTTGATTTGTCTTTACTTCTACATCAAAAGTAGAAGCGTCAACTATCGCATCACCACGCAGCGGATAAAACTCGAACGGGGCATGTTGTCGAAAGTTCAGGAGTCGCTCGAGTTGTTCCGCATCGATCATTTTGAGTTGCGCAAGCCTCTGGGAAGCCGGCTCCTGGGCTACTCCTCGCTGCACCTGTTCTCGTCAGACGCGGAACTTGAGAATTTTTCGATCTACGGCGTGCACAAACTGGAATCTCTCGCAGATGAGCTGCGGGAGTGCCAACTTCGCGAACGCGCACGACGCGGCCTGACGACGTTCGTCAAGGCATAACGGATACGAAAGTTCTTCTCACCGAAATATGCCTGGACCGCCGGGCGCGGAACTCCCAAATCGCAAGCAAAGGAAAATCGAAACCAACATGGCGACCACATATTACGACCACGACGCAGATCTTTCCCTCATTCAGGCCAAGAAAGTGGCCATCATCGGCTACGGCTCGCAGGGCCATGCCCACGCTCTCAACCTCAAGGATTCCGGAGTGCAGGTAAAAGTGGGCCTTGCCGCCGGCTCCAAGTCGATTGCCAAGGCGCAGAAGGCGGGGCTTGAAGTCGGCACCGTACCTGAAGTGACCAAGTGGGCTGACGTAGTGATGGTTCTGGTCCCGGATCAGACCGCAGCCAAGCTTTACGCCGAAGAGATTGGACCGAATCTCTCCGCGGGGAAATTGTTACTCTTCGCTCATGGATTCAACATCCATTTCAAGACGATTACTCCTGCGGCGGGCATCGACGTGGGAATGGCGGCGCCCAAGGGACCCGGCCATCGCGTGCGCGAAGTTTTCACGGAGGGCGGCGGCATTCCCGGATTGATTGCAGTGCACCAGGATGCTACCGGTAAGGCGCACGCGCTGAATCTCAGCTATCTCAAGGGCATCGGCTGCACCCGCGCCGGGGTGCTGGAGACCACGTTCAAGGAAGAGACCGAGACGGATCTTTTCGGCGAGCAGGCGGTGCTCTGCGGCGGCGTCAGCGCGCTCATCAAGGCGGGCTATGAGACCCTCGTCGAAGCCGGATATCAGCCGGAGAGCGCGTATTTCGAAGTGCTGCACGAACTCAAGCTGATTGTCGATCTCATCTATCGCGGCGGCCTGGCTTACATGCGCTACTCCATCAGCGACACCGCGGAGTGGGGCGATTACGTGAGCGGCCCACGCGTCATCAACGAAGAAAGCCGCAAGGCGATGAAGGCGATTCTCACTGAAATTCAGAACGGCGAATTTGCCAAGCGATTCCTCGCCGATCAGAACTCCGGACGCAAGGAGTTCCTGGCATTCCGCGAAGCCGAAGCGAAACACCCGGTCGAAATCGTTGGCAAAAAGCTCCGCGCCAGCATGCCATTCCTCGATCCGGTGACGGTGGAGGAAGTCGCCCGGAACCGCTGATCCGGCATCATGCGATTCAGGGCTCCTGCGCGAGCGGGAGCCCTTTTTCGCTGTCCCCGCTTTTTCTATTTCCGATCCAGCCGGAATGCCGCCGCCTGAAAATCCCCGCGGAAGCCCTCATCCATTTCCAGCCCATGATTCATCCACCAGGCGCCGCTTGCCGCGGCAGGCGTGTGCACTGCAGCTTTGCCCTCGATCGGCGTGAGGGCATATTCAGCTACCGGATCGAGCCCCTTCAGCTTGAGGATGGGAAAACCGCGCCCCTCTTGCGTAGTGTAAATGAACACGAACACCACCGACTGCGATCGATCCGCGCTCACCGCCTGCGTCGCAGAAAACTCGCTACCATTGCGCGGCGAAATCAGCCGATACAGTTGGCCCTGGGTGATGGTCGGCTGCACCTGGTGATACGCGGCGATCAGGCGCTTGGCCAGCGCAGTGTCCTGCTCGCTCCATTTGCGAATGTCGGCGCCGATTCCCAGCGAACCCTGCATCGAACTCAGCATCCGATACTCGAGCGACGTGCTGCGCTTGTTCAGCCAATGCGGCGAGTCGGTAACCCATGCCATCATCACCTGGGGCGTGTACGCATACGTGAAGCCGTCCTGAATTGTGAGCCGGTCGAACGGGTCGGTGTTATCCGAAGGCCACACTTCGTCCACAAAACGCAGGATTCCAAAATCGACGCGTCCCCCGCCACCCGAGCAGGATTCAATCTCCACGTTGGGATGTTTGCGCCGCAGCTCGGCAAGAATCGAATACAGGTTCTCAGTAAATGCAACATACACCTTCTTCTGCTCCGAAGGCGGCAACTGGTCCCACCCCGGCTCGCTCCAGTTGCGGTTGTAATCCCACTTGAGAAACGCGATATCGTTCTCGTTGAGCAGCTTGTCAAGGAACCCGAAGACATAATCGCGCACATCCTGGCGCGCAAGGTTCAGCACCAGTTGATTGCGCTGCTCCGACCGCGGACGACCCGGAAAATTCAGCACCCAGCCGGGATGCTTGCGATACAAATCCGAATCCGGATTCACCATCTCCGGTTCAACCCACAGACCAAAATCCATCCCCAGCGCGTGCACCCGATCGATCAGCGGTTTCAGCCCGTGAGGAAACTTCTCCGGATTCACATACCAGTCACCCAGACCCGCGTGATCGTTCTTGCGCTGGCCAAACCAGCCGTCATCCATCACGAAGCGATCCACGCCCAGTGCCGCGGCTTTTTCCGCGAGAGCAATCTGGCCGGCTTCATTGACGTTGAATTCTGTTGCCTCCCACGAGTTATAGATCACCGGCCGCGGCTTGGGCGTAGCCTGCGATGCTTTTTTCTCTGTGCGCGGCAATATGTTGTGCAGCTCGAACGAATGCAGCAGCCGCGACGCGCCGCCCAGGCCGTGCCCAGAATATCCGCCATAAAAGACCGGTGTCTGCAACCGCTCGCCCGGATGCAGCACGTAGCCGAAGTCGAACGGATTGAAGCCGCCGGTCACACGTACGGCGTCGAGCTGGTCCTGCTCCACGGTGATGCGCCACGAACCGCTCCACGCCAGCGCGCCGAACCATACTTCTCCGTGATCTTCGCCGGGCTCGCCACTCTGAATTGCAAACCACGGATTCGCCTGGTGACCGGTGCTGCCACGCCGGCTCTCCAGCACGCGTGCGCCGGGGTGCAGCGTCTCCTGCGTCAGGTTCCACTCGCCTGCCCACCGCCCTGTCAAATAGTTCAGGGTGTAATGTCCCCGTGGCAGGGCCCATGCGGCCGCCGCGGCCTGCTCAATCGTCACCGGCGCGGCTTCGCGATTCTCAATGGTGGCCGAGCGCGCCAAGATCCCCGTTTGCGAATCCATCGTGTAATGCAGCGTCACGAAGATGTTGCGAGAAATATCCTTGAGCACCACGTCCAGGCCATCTGGCTTCAGCGTATGGCTTTGGTAGTGCAACACCAGATCGCGATTGCCGTCGGCAAACGTCACCTTCAGCGCCGGCTCAACGAAAAGCCCCGCGCCCCATCCCGCGTACTCCTGCGGCGTGGTCGAATAGGACGAGTCGAACGACACCCACTCGGGCATCGGCGCCGCCTGGGGAAACGCATCCGACGCAGCCACTAGACCGCCCCAATACATCTGCTGCAACTCGCCGCGCGCATTCACGCCAAACACGTAAGAAACATTGCCGCCATCCAGGCGAAACACTTTTGCTGCGCTATCGAACTTTGCCCCTGTGGATTGCGCGGCGGCGAGCGATGTAGCGCAAAGCAGCGCGATCGCTGAAAAGGTTTTCAACATGAGGTGCGTCCCTTCTCCTTGAAATCGCCATCATACCATCGCGATTCCTCTCACCTCACCGTCATTCATCGGCTATTCTGAACGTGGGTTCCCCCCGGAGGTCTCGGCAATGCTCTCGCCCATCGCTTCCCCGCCCGCGACGCCCACGCCCATTGAAGAAATTGTTGCGGCTCTTGAGCGCGTGGCGCCTCTGCAGGGCCTGTCGCTGGAGGATCGGCTGTGGCTCGCCCAGCATGGCGAGGAACTGGTGGCCGAAGCCGGCGAAGTGCTCTTTGAAGAGGCTACTCCCGCCGATCGCATGGTCCTCATCCTCAAAGGGGAAATTCACGTCCGGCGACAGCATATGGCGCTGTTCATTGGCCGCGCCGGCCAGATGACCGGGTTTCTCCCCTTTTCACGCATGAAATCGTTCGGCGGCCAAGGCGTCGCCATCAGCAACGTATGGGCCCTGTTGATTCATAAGTCGCTTTTTCCGGCGATGCTCGAAGCCATCCCCAGCATGGCGCAGCGCGTGGTCTCCACGCTGCTCGATCGCGTTCGCGAGGTCACGCGCATCGAACAGCAGGCGGAGAAGCTCACCGCCCTGGGCAAGCTCGCCGGCAATCTGGCGCATGAATTGAACAACCCCGCTTCCGCGGCACAGCGCGCCGCATCCAGTTTGGTAACCGAGTTGCGCGCCAACCGGCAAAACCGCTTCAAGCTGGTAAACCTCTGCCTCAGCGAAGAGCAGATTCACAACGTCGAAGCGTGGGAGCACAGCGTGTTTGAGCGCCCTCGCCCGGCCGGTAGCTTCGATGCCGCGGACCTGATCCATCGCGAAGAGGAATTGCGCAAATGGATTGCCGCTCTGCCGTGCGAGGGCGCGTGGGAGATCGCCCCGGACCTCGCCGAACATGGCATTACGGTCCCCGATCTGGAAGCACTGCACAATATCCTCGAAACCAACGGCACCTGCGTCACCCTGCAATACTTCGCCCGCTATCTGCGCTCCACGCGCTCTGTGGAAACGCTCATCGGTTCCACCGCGCGCATTTTCGACCTCATCAGCGCGGTCAAGGCTTACTCCAACATGGACCGCGCGGCCATTCTCGAAGTGGATGTGCCGGCGGGACTCGATGCCACCGTGCAGATGCTGCGATCGCGCATGAAGGGCGTCTCCGTCGAGCGCGAGTATCAGGCGGACCTGCCCTGCATCAGCGCCTATGGCGCGGAGTTGAACCAGGTGTGGACCGCGCTCATGGAGAACGCGCTGGAGGCGATGGCAGCCATCGATCGCCAGCCTGAGTTGCGCCTCATCTGCCGCCTCGAAGGCGAATTGCTGCTGGTGGAGATCTGCGACAATGGCCCCGGAATTCCCGCGGCGCTGCAGGACCGCATCTTCGAGCCCTTCTTCACCACCAAGCCGCCGGGGCACGGACTAGGCCTCGGCCTCGACAATGCCATGCGCATCGTGCGCAAGCACCGCGGGCATCTCGGTGTGCGCTCCGACCCGGGCGCCACATGCTTCCGCGTCCGCCTGCCGCTCAATCAGTTCCAGGCCTATTGACACGACTCAAATTGGGTACGATGCGCCGACGGATTCTTATTGCGCCTTGCCGCCATTGGTGTTCCAATGCGTCCAAATCATCCTTCATTCCTTATGGGAGGGCCAACGATGCCTGAGCAGTTGGTGCATGAGCGGACCTTTGAACAGGAGCGCGCCTTCGCAGCGGCATACGAACGAAATCGAAAGAAGATCGCCGTTGCTTACGTACTCGCCATTCTTCTGGGCGTGATCGGCGCACATCGCTATTATCTCGACCGCGGACGAACCGCCATGTTGATGCTGGCGCTGGGGTTCGGAGGGTTCTTCCTCGCCGTAGCCATGACATATATGAGCGCGGCGTTCAATGGAACGGTGGATGCATACCTCGGCGACTTTCTTGCGGGACTGCTGATGTTGTCAGCGGCCGTTTGGGTGCTGGTCGACCTGTTCCTGATCCCTTCCATGGTTCGAAAGTACAATCAAAAGCTGTCAGAGGAATTGCAACGCGCCTGAGCGGAAACGCCGATCGCCGCTGTCCATCGGCCGATAGTCGATGTCCGCCCAGGCTGGCGCCTCCGCCGTCGCCGGCCGCTCCGGAACCTGCTTCCAGATCTTCCTTCTCCGATAGCGCCGGCGGCATCGCGCCTTCCGGTCCTACTCCGTGGACTCTGGCGCAGCCTCGCCCTGCTCCACCGCCGATGGCTGAACCGCGATAAATGTCCACGCCGTGGACCCGGTGCGAATCTGCGCATAATTCCGCAACGGAAAAAACTGCGTCTCCACTGGCTCTCCATCCACAAACGTTCCGTTCATGCTCACATCGTCGCCAATCACAAAATTCTTCCGGTACAGGATGTGGCTGTTCACCGCCGACAGCGATTCGTCCTGCGGAATCGCAATCTCGCATTGCGTGGCGTCGCGTCCAATGCGGTTGCGGCCTTCGAACACCGGAAAAACCTGCCCCTCATCGGTCCACGTGTAGGTCACCAGCACTGCGACAATCTTGCGCGTCTTCGCCTGGTCGGCCGCCTTTGCGCCCGCCTTCCCCGCCTCATTCTCTTTTCCCGTGGGGTCGAAGATATATTCCGTCCTGCGGCGCGGCGCGCCTGATCCGCCCGCGTGCCTCTGCGCGGCGGCTGCGGCAAGCCTGTCCGCGTCATCCAACGTGGACCTGCGAGGCGGCTGGCCGCCGGAGGATTCCACCACCGTCGCTCGGCGTCCCGGCTGCATCTCAGTCTCGCCGTTCAGTCGATTTTTGCAAACCTGGCACACCTGAGCGCCCTCCGGGTTTGCCGTTTGACAGACCTTGCAATACGCCATTTTCCTCGCCCTCCTGCTGCAATCTCTGATTACTCCTCAATCGCGCCGCACGCGAAACACTGACTTCCCCATGCGAATTTCATCCCCAGGCTTCAGCAGCTTGCGCTCCGATCCGATGCGCGCGCCATTCACGTAGGTGCCGTTGGTCGACTGGTTGTCTTCAATGGTCAACACCGAGTCGGCCAGGCGCAGCCGTGCATGGCGTCCAGACAGCGTGCCATCGTCTTCAATCTGCAGTTGATTGCCTTCGAGGGCGCCAACCAGAAAATCCCCGCGCACCTCGTAGCATTTCCCGGCCATCGGCCCGGCAATCGCTTCCAGTCTGGCCCCATGCCCATTTTCGCCCGCCTCAAACAGGGCCGCCACCTGGGTTCGGGCAGGCGCAGGGCGCGGGACGGCCTCCACCTGCGTGGGCGTGTGGCGCGCCGGAGGCCGGGGCTCAATCGCCGGTTCTTTTTCGAACACCGTCTGCCCCGATCGAACGACGTTCGGCGCCGGCTGCGCCACCGGCTCTTGCGACGAAAGAACTGCAACGGCGGTCTGCCGCGCCGCGGGCCTCCGCGCAATGTACAGCAGCAACGATCCCGCAACAAAGCACCCGCCCAGCACCCATCCCCACATCCGCCATGGGCTTGCGGTTTGCGGCATCAGCGGCGCGGTCACGCTTACCTGCGCGGTTGCGTTCCTCTGGCTCCAACGCTCCTCCAGCGTATGCTTCTGCCCATCGCCGTCGAGTTTGCCGGCCGCAAACTGCACTACCGGCGCGGCGCGCATCCCCTGAATCCCCTGATTGATCAACGTATCGAGATCCTGCGCTGAGCGCGCGCGCTGGTAGTTGCCACCCGTTGCATTGGCCATCTGCGCCAGCGCCTGCAGATAGCCGGCACTGCCGCGCGTCAGCCCGATCGCGTCGATCGCAATGTGATCCGTCACGGCCTGGTGAATCACATCCTGCAGCGTGTGCCGCGATCCCTCGTCGTGCCCGTCGGAGATCACGGTGAGCTGCCGGAATTCCGGCGGAGCGCTCTCGAGCTGCGACAGCGCATCCAGCAGGCCGTCATAGAGACGCGTCTTTGTCCCGCGGCTTGTGACTTCCCGCAGCCGCGCCGCCAGCGTCGACTTGTCCGCCCCGAATGGAACTTCCACGCGCGAATCATCCGCAAACGTCAGCACCGCAACCTTGTCCTGCGCACGCGCCTGATTCACAAAGTTGGCGATGGAAGCGTGAATCGCGGCCAGTGGCGCGCCCCTCATGCTGCCGCTGGCGTCGAGGGCGAGAACGGCGCGCACCCCGTATCCGCACTCGGCAAAACTGCGCAACGAGCTGCCCTGCGCAATCTCCGTTCCCCCTGAGAAGAGCCGCATTTCCGCCGCCTGGAACTCCTTCGGCGTGCCATCCGACGCAGTGAGATGCACGCGAATGTCGATCACCGGAAACTGCGGCGCGCCCTGACCATCCTTGCTGGTATACGCCGGGCCGGCGCTCAGCTTGAAACCGCTCTGCGCCTGCGCGAAAACCGCTTGTCCAGCACCGGCCGCCACAACCCCCAGCGCAGCCCCGGCCAGCCGAATCCGCATGGATGGCGCCATCGCCCTCATTGCTCATCCTGGGCAGGCGCCGCCTGCGCCGTCTTCACCGGCTCCGGCAGCAGCCCCATGGCCGATTTGAATACCTGAAACTTTACCGTGTTCGCCGTCGCCTTTGCGGGAATCGTGACCTGCTTCAGTTCCCGAGTGATGGCCGCCGCTCGCTGCGGCGTGGGCGGATGGTCGGACAAAAATGGAATTGGCGCGCCGCCCGACGATTTCTCCAGCACGTCAAACTGGCTGAACAGTTTCAGGAATCCATGCGGATCCCAGCCCGCTCGCAGCATCTCGTAGAAGCCGAGCAGATCGGCCTCCGCTTCATCGCGCCGGCTGAAGTGGAGCATCGCCAGCATCGCCACCGCGCCTCCGAACTGCAGAATGATCTTGCGAATCACTCCGTTCTGCTTGTCCAGATCGTCCAGCACCGGCTGCAGCATTGCCCGTGCCCTGAATGTCAGCACCAGCTTGTTCACCACGTGGCGGCCAACCACATGTCCCACCTCGTGCGCCAGCGTCGCCGCCAGTTCGTCCTCAGTGCCGATCAGCTCAACCAGCCCGCGGTTCACGTAAAGAAATCCGCCCGGCAGCGACTCCGCATTGGGCACATGCGAGTTCACCAGCTTCACCGAGTAAGGAAGATTCGGCCGCTGCCCTTTGCTCGCCAACTGCATAATCATTTTGTTCAGATACGCGTCGATCAGCGGGTTCTCAATGATCTGCTGCTCCGTATCCAGCTCCGCCGCAAAGCGCCGTCCCAACTCGATCTCCTGCTCGTCGGTAAGAGTATTAAGCGGAGAAACTGTGACATGCGGCTCCTCGCTCCACGACGGCGATCCGTGGCCTAGCGCCATTGCCGCCATCGTTCCCGCGCTTGCTTTCCATAACCACTCCCGCCTGCTGACGATTGCCATTGTGTTCCCCCCGATGACGCTTGCCTACGGTTGAATTCCTAGTTCCTTTAGCTTGTCGCAGTGCCACTGGCTGCCACTCTTGCAACTCTGCCGCAGCAATTCCGTGCCCTTGTTTTTGTCCTGCGGCACGCCATCGCCGAGCCAGTAATCGTATCCGAGATTGCCGCATCCGCTGATGTCCCCGCCATCGCACGCCTTCTGGTACAGCTGTGCCGCCTTTGTGGCGCTGTGCGGCACTCCATCTCCTTGGTCGTATTGAACTCCCAGGTCGTCGCAGGCAACCGGAATCCCGTGATCGCACGCGGTGGAGTAATATCCGGCGGCGCGAACAAAGTCGTGCTTCACGTTCTTTGCTTCCGTTAGGCCGTCAGCCGCGTTGGTAAGGTCGGTACATCCAGCTACGAGTCCGGCAATGCAGCTCTTGCGGTAAAGCTCCGCGGCCTTGACGAGGTTCTTTGCCACGCCGTTGCCGTTTTTGTAGACGTCGCCCAGGTCATCGTAAATGCGCGCGCAATCGTCGCCGGGGCTCAGCGTACAGCCCTTGGTATAAAGCGCCAAGGCCTGGTCGGGATCGCGCGCCACGAGGTTTCCTCCCGCATACGCACTGGCGAGGTTGATGCATCCCGAGGCGTCGTTGGCGGCGCAGGCACGCTGGTAAAGGGTCAATGCCCTCGCGCCGTCGCTCGCAACCCCGTGACCATGTTCGTAGAGCTGTCCCAAGGCGGCGCAGGCGCCCGCGGAACCAGAATTGCAGCGTGGCTCGAGCATGCCGGCAGCCTTGCTGAACATTGCATTTGCCCTGCCGCCATTCCAGCCGATGGATTGATAGAACCAGCCGAAACCGGTGCAACCGCCCGGGTCGCCGGCGGCGCAGGCGCGGCCGTTGCGGGCGGCTTGACGAATTTCTCCCGAAACTCCCGGCGCATAGAGACTGTAGAAATCCCTGGTGATATCCGCCCAATCCGAGTCTTTTACGGAATTGGAATGATAAAAGAACAGCGGCAGAAGCCCATGCAGGACGACGAACAACCCGGCCGCGATAGCAATGTCTTTGGCATGTTTGCGCAGAAAAATCCTCGGCTTGCTTTTGGAAGCAGTCTCGATGGAGGAAATTGGGCGCAGTCCCGTAGCCAGAACCAGCGCGCCGCCGGTTAGGCCAAGCTGAAGAAGCCACGCCAGAAGCAGTGCCAGAAAGACTGAGCTGCGACCGCAGAAGTCGTCGAAGCGGTAAAGGGCGACGAGCGGGACGAAAAGCAGCGAAGCGCCGGCGAGCCAGATTGCGCCTTTGTGCGCCAGACGTCGAAACAGAATGCTTCCCATGGCCAGAACGAACACCGCGATGGCGGCATAGGCAAGCAGGCTCGACCATTGCATGCCCTCAATCACCATGTCGGGGCCGGTGAAATACACCGGATCGGTGGGAATCACCTGGTGCGCCTGTTCGGAGTTGAAGATCAGGAACACAGTTTCGCCCAGTACGGCGAGCGCGAAGACGATCCTTCCCACAGCGAACCACCGGTTGGGGGCGCGCCGGTGTTCCAGACCCACGACCGCCAGCAAGACCGCAGCAAGCGCGATCCCTTCGAGGAAAAACGGAAAGAGCCTGCGGGGATTGAACGACAGCGAAACCGCGGCATTGACGATGAGAGCGGCCACGCCCAGCAACGCCGCAGGAATGCGAATCTTGCTGGGGAGGAACAGCCCTATTGCGGATCCGAGTAACGCAAGCCCGATGGCAGCATGGAACGTGTCATTCGGATTCGGGGAAGCGATTCCCATAATGAGAAACGAGATGGCCAGCAGCACGCGGCCCGCGAGATACGTGCGGCCAAGGTTCTCGCCGGGGACAGCAGCAACCACGATGGGAAGAGGCTTGCGGGCGCGAGCAGATTCGGGCGGAGCGGGCACATCGTCGCGCACTGTCACCGAACGTATCGCGGGTCCGGGCGGTATGACGCGCTCAGGTTGCGGTTGCACAGCCACCGCCCGACCCGCCTCTTTATCTACCGGCAAGGGCCGCACGGGAACTTCAGGCGGCGGTTCCGGAGCCGGCTCCACAATGGTGCGCCGCCTCGGCGCTTTCGCAGTGCGGTCTTCGACAGCGGACAGTTCGCGCAGAAATTCCTCGGCGCTATCGGGGCGGTCCTCGCGCTCCCGCGCCAGTAGCCGCAGCATCAATTCTTCCAGCCCGGGGTAGTTCCCGATCTCCGGCCGCAACTCACTCGGCGGCCGCGGGCTCTGCTGCAGGTGCTGAAACATCCAGCCCTC
Organism: Occallatibacter sp.; assembly: GCA_035552555.1. Taxonomy (GTDB): domain Bacteria; phylum Acidobacteriota; class Terriglobia; order Terriglobales; family Acidobacteriaceae; genus Telmatobacter. Next base: position 68,473 of record DASZLF010000090.1, on the reverse strand, counting down.
GACGGTGCTGGCATGAAAGGCCGAGCGGCCGGTCAGCATTTCATAGAGCACTCCGCCCAGCGCGTAAAGATCGGCGCGGCCATCGATTTCCCCCGAAGCCATGCCGCGCCATTGCTCCGGCGAGGCATACTCCGGTGTGAGCATCAGCCCGCGCGTGCCCGTCCGCAGCGTGACTCCCTCGAGCATGGACGCAATGCCGAAATCGGCGATCTTCGGCACGTCTCCGCTGGCGGTCTGGACGAACAAAATGTTTTCCGGTTTTATGTCTCGGTGGACGATGCCTCTAGCATGCGCCGCCGCGAGCCCCGATGCGATGCCCCGCGCGATACGCAGCGAAGTCTCAATCGGCTGCCTCGCCTCGCGCTGAAAGTGGGGATCGGATTCCGCTTCCATCAGGCCTCTGAGGCTTATCCCGTCTACGTATTCCATGGCGATGAACAAACTTCCGTCCTCGGCCTGGTCCAGATCCATAACTTCAACGATGTTGGGATGGCGAAGTTGGAAACCGGCGCGAGCCTCGTTGCGGAAGCGCTGGATAAAATGACGCTCGCGACTCAACTCCGGCGAAAGGAATTTGAGCGCGGCGCGTCCGCCCAGGAACAGGTGCTCGGCCAGGTACACCACTCCCATGCCGCCGCGGCCCAGCGTGCGCACAATCCGATACTTGCCGCGAATCGTCGACCCTGGCGCGAGTTCCTGCGACTCCATCAGCACTGCTCCATCGCTGGGACATGTACTGTGCTGATCGGGGAAATCGCTATCGCAGACAGGGCACGTCTTCACCTTGACAACCATTCACCAGCGAAAGATTTGTTGGCGGAAGAATAGCACGCATTGGGCTCAACTACGCCACGGGAATTTGCCACTCGATCCGGCCGCTGTCCCACGCCTCGCCCATCTTCCCTAAACTGCACTGGATAAAGGAACATGGCCGCAGCCTGGAGCCTTCTCCGCGCCCGCCGCACAGCGCTTTCCCGCAACTGGGCAAATAGCTGTACCGAGGCGCGCGCCGCCATGCTACATTGGCATCACTTAACAGCACCGTATTTCTATGAGCCCTGACGATTCCAAAGCCGCGGATTCATGGCTAATCGGCAACGCCGAAGATTGCGATCTGCGCGTCAACGAAAGTACTGTCTCGCGGATCCATTGCCGCCTCTCGCGCCAAAATGGCAGCTACCTTCTCGAAGATCTTCAATCCACCAACGGCACCTTCGTCGATGGCGTAAGGCTCACTGCCGGTCAGCCGGTCGGCGTCTCCCCCGAATCGCACATCACCCTCGGCACTCGCGTGAAGATGCCCTGGCCTTCCCCTGCGGGATCGCAGACGCCGCACCGCGCCCCAACCATCGAGTCTCCGCTTCCCGGCCCAGGCACCGGCAAAGGCGTCATTACCATCGGCCGCGATCCCGCTTCCCACATCCACATCGACCTGCCCATCATCTCCTGGAACCACGCCCTGATCACCCAGGAGAATGGCGCCTACATCCTTGAGGATCGCAACTCGCGCAACGGCACCAGCATCGGCCAGGTGGGCAACCGCATTCATCGCGCCGTCCTCGATCCGGCTGCCGACGTCTACTTCGGCTCCTACAAGGTGGCTGCCTCGCAGTTGCTCGCCCGCGGCCCAAAGGTCGAGATCGCCTCGACGCCTTCGCACCAGGTCACCTTTCGCGGCTCCATTATGGAAATTGGCCGCGACCCGAATTGCGATGTCCCCCTGCAGTTCCCCATGATCTCCTGGCGTCACGCACGGCTCACCCGCACTGCGGAAGGAATCGTGGTCGAGGACCTCGGCTCGCGCAATGGAACCTACGTCAACAATGTCCGCATCGCCGGCAAGATCCTGATCAAGCCCGGCCAGGAAATCGGCCTCGGCAGCTTCCGCTTCCTGCTCGAGGCCGGCGGCCTCGTCCAGCGCGAGTATCACGGCAACGTCACCATTGAAGCCAATTCCATTGTGGTCAACGCGCCCAACGGAAAACGCCTCCTCGATTCGGTGTCGCTCACCGTCTTCCCCTCGGAACTGGTCGCCCTGATGGGACCCGCCGGCGCCGGCAAAACCACGCTGCTGAAAGCGCTCAACGGATATACCAAGCCGGTGGAAGGTTCGGTGCTCTTCAACGGCCAGAGCCTCTACGACTACTACGATCTCTTCCGCCAGCAGATGGGCTACGTTCCCCAGGACGACATCGTCCATCCCCAGTTAACCGTGCGCCAGGCGCTCTACTTCTCGGCTCGCCTGCGCACCGACCTCACGGATGGAGAAATCGACCAGCGCACCAGCCGCGTGCTCAAAGACCTCGGCATCCTCGACCGCATCGACACCGTGATCGGCTCGCCGGAACGCAAGACCCTCAGCGGCGGCCAGCGCAAACGCGTCAACATTGCGCTCGAGCTCATTACCGACACGCCGGTCTTGTTTCTCGACGAGCCCACCTCCGGCCTCTCGTCCTACGATGCCGAATCGGTAGTGGACCTGCTCAAGGAGCTCTCGAAAAGCGGCAAGACCATCATCACCACCATTCACCAGCCCAGCCTCAAGGTGTTCAAGCAGTTCGACGACCTGCTGATGGTCTCCCGCGACAAGGGCGACCAGCCGGGCGCGTTGGTGTATTTCGGCCCTGCTTATCCTGATTCGGTCCAGTTCTTCAACCCCGCCAACGGCCATGGCGCGGATACCGCCGCTGCGCCCGATCTCAATCCCGAAATGCTCTTCTCGGGGATGAACAAGCTGCCCGAGGCCAACCGGACCAACGCCTGGCGCAAGCGCTTCCTCGATTCGAATTATCAAAAGGAATTCGTCGCCAACCGCTCCGGCAAGCAGCCCGGCCCCGCGGAAAGAACCGGCGAGGAAACTCCGCGACGCCAGTTTGGATGGATGCAGTGGTTTGCCTTGGTGCGCCGCAGCATCATCGTAAAGTTGCGCGATCGCGCGCAGACTGCCATCCTGCTGGCGCAGGCGCCGCTCTTCGCCGTGCTGGTCACGCTGGTGATTTATCCTTTGCGGCCAACTCAGCCCGACGAGCTCGCGCAGAAATTGCCCATTCTCCACTTCCTCATGGTGATTGCAGCCGTCTGGTTCGGATGCAACAATGCCGCCCGCGATGTGGTCGGCGAATGGACCATCTACAAGCGCGAGCGCATGGTCACGCTCAAACTCCTGCCCTACGTCTTTTCCAAACTGGCGGTGTTGCTCGCGCTGTGCATCTTCCAGTGCGGCTCCATGCTCGCCATCGTCTATCTGGCCTGTGGGCTGCACAGCAACTTCCTGCAGGACTTTTTCGTTCTGCTCCTCTCTTCCATGATCGGCGCGGGACTGGGCCTGTGCATCTCCGCTTCCTCCAAGACCAACGAAAGCGCCATCGCCTTGCTTCCAGTCGTCCTGCTGCCCATCATCGCCCTGGGCGGAGGCATGCGCCCGATCTTCCTCATGCCCCGCGCCGGCCAGGTGATCAGCACCGTCATTCCCTCGCGCTGGTCCTTTGAAGCCAACCTGCTGCACGAAGCCGCCGCCAGCGAATGGGGAGAGCGGCGATTCCTTCCCGATGTGAAATGCACCTTCCATCCCGATGCGCCGCCCGCTCCGCCAAAATCTTCGCATCCCGCAATGCCTCCGCCCGGCTTTCCCGTTTTTGACGATCCGTGCCCGGCTGACTCCCCTTCGGCTCTCTGCGGCGATGTGGTGGAGCAGACGATCCCCGCATACATCCTCCATTTCAAGAATGAGAGCGGGAAAGATGAAACCTGCCGCGCCACCGCCAGCGAACAGTATCCCGTGGCCAACCCGGTTTCCTTCGCAACCCGGTATCGCCACAGCTTCCGCGTCTCGCTGGAAGTATTGTGCTCGATGCTGGTGTTGTTGATCGGGAGCGTAATCGCGATTCTGCGCAGTCGCGATCGCGATCCGCAATAAGCCGCCGGTCGCTGTGAATGCGGTCGAGGAGTAAGCATGATCGAAGCAGCAAGACAATCCGGCCTTGACCTCGCGCTTGCCGAAGCTTGCGACCGCGGTCTCATGCGCGAGGAAAACCAGGACTCCGTTCTCCACGCGTCCACTCCGCTGGGCGAGCTGCTGATGGTGGCCGATGGAATCGGCGGTTATGAAGGCGGCGGAGTCGCATCCCGCATGGTGATCGATGCGGTTCGCGACACTCTCGCGCTTCTGCCTCCGGATTCTCCTCCGGATTTAGCCATTCGCGAAGCCGCGGCCCGCGCCAATGCTGCCGTGCTGACCGCCGCCACCGCACCCGATTCCCGCTATCGCCACATGGGTTCCACGGTCGTTCTGGCCCTGCTGCGGCAGGACTCCACCGCGATTCAGGCATGGATCGGCCACATAGGGGACAGCCGCGCCTACCTCTTCCGCGATGGCCTTCTTTCCCGCATTACCACCGACCACTCCGCGGTGCAGGCGCTGCTCAGCCGCAACCTGATCACCCCCGAGCAAGCGGCCCATCATCCCGACGCCTCCGTCCTGACCCGCAGCATCGGCCAGGAAGAAATGGTGGAAATCGATATCGACATGCTTTCCCTCGTGCCGGGAGACATGCTGCTGCTTTGTTCCGACGGCCTCTGGGGCTACGTGGCGGAGTCGCAGATTGAAAGCTCCATCGGGCCCCCCGGCGATGCCATGGAGAACGTCGCCGCCAGGCTGCTGCAACTGGCCCTCGATGCGGGCGGCCACGACAACATCGGCATCGAGCTGGCGCGCGTGCAGACAAAGCCGATTGCGCCTGCGGGCCGCATGCACATCTCCCTCTTCAGGCGCCGCATTCAGTTTCTCGCTGTATGCCTGTTGCTGTTCGCCGGCTTCGGCGCTCTCCTCTTTCTCGCTCTCGAACACCACTGGTGGATTTTCGCGCACTGACGCGCGCATTCCCCTCCGGCACTGCTGCGCCGGCGCGCCCGCAAAACACCGCGGCTACGCTCAATTTCATTCCGCTCCCCTTCTTCACCGACCCAGGCGGGCCTGCTTCAGCCCCACTTCATTGCAATTCCTTGAGGCTCTTGCATGCATCCTCCCTGCCGCCATCGCATGCCTTCTTGTAGAACGCCCGCGCCTGCTCCAGGTTCACCGCCGTCCCCTTGCCGTAGCGGAACGCGCGACCCAGGTTATCGCAGCTGGTCATTTCCAACCCCGCGCAAGCTCTCTCAAACAGAACGCGCGCCTGCACATAATCTTGCGTCACTCCTTGGCCCGCGTCGTAGAGTGTCCCGAGTGCATTGCACGACCCCATATCACTGCCGTCACAGCCTTTTTGGTACAGAGCGCGCGCCTGCACATAATCCTTGGCTCCTCCGCTGCCGTTTTCATACAGAAGCCCCAGGTTTAAACAGCCGGCCATATACCCGCTGTCGCAGGCTTTCTGATATGTAGCGCGTGCCAGAACATAATCCTGCGCGCCTCCGTTGCCGTTGTCATACAGAAGCCCCAGGTTGAAACACGCGACCATCTTGCTCGCATCGCATGCCATTCCATAAAGCTCGCGCGCCTTGCCATAGTCCTGCGCCACGCCTTTGCCCACATCGTACACATAGGCAAGCTGAAAACATCCATCCATGTTTCCGCCGTCGCACGCCTGCTGATACTCCGGCGCCGCTAGGACCGATGCGCCCCACCTCGAATAGTCCGCGCCCTTGTTGTAGTGCGCATCCGCCTGCTCCCGCGCCCTTCTCTCCTTCGCTTCCTGCTCCGTCTTCAGCACCGCCTCGTGAGCTTCCTTTTCATACTTCGCCCGAGCCTCTTCCGCCTCCTGCGCCGCCTTCAGCCGCGCATCGCGAAACGGCTGCAAATCCACCCGCTGCACCGTCTGTCCGGGCGCCTTGATCTCCACCGGCGATTCCACCTTATCCAAGCCGTCGTCGGTGGTTACCGAAAGAAAATGCGGCCCCACCGTTACCAGCGAACTCCCCGATGCACCCGCCGCGATCGCCCCGCGCGCCTTCCCATCCAGCGTCCACCTGCAAGCCAGATCGCACGTCACCACCAGCGTCGCCGGCGGCTTCTTCGGCTTCAGGATCGGCCCGTCGTCCTGCGCGGAGCACGCGCACACCCCCGCGCACAACGCGGCCACCATCAGCCACCCGCGCGTACCCACTCCCGCTTTCCACCTATATCTACCCATCGATTCACACTCCGGCGCATCTCGCGGGCACACTTCACCCCTGAGAGCGTCTCGTCCCGAGTTCCCCGACTATGTTGTTCATTGCAGGTCGTGCAGCAGTGTGCAAGCCGTGTTCAGCCCGCCGTCGCATGCCTTCTGAAAATACTTCCGCGCATTCTCGGCGTCGGAATCTTCCTGGTACAGCGTTCCCAGGCTCGCGCAACTGGTCAGCGTCCCCTGATCGCATGCCTTCTGGTAGATCGCACGCGCCTGCTCGGTGTTCCGTCCCCCGCCCAATCCCTGCGCAAACATGTACCCCAGATAATTGCACCCCCGCATCTCCCCGCCGTCGCAGGCTTGCGAAAACAGCGATCGCGCCGCGGCGTATTGCTTGTGATCGTAAAGATATTTTCCCTGGTCGTAGGGAGCCGCGTTCTGCAGTTCAGCAGGAACCTCAGCGTTCGTTGTCCACATGTAGATGCCGGACACTTCGGCGCTCAGTTTTTGTCCCGGCGCAACCGCAATCGCGCGCACCGTCGCCCCGCTCGGAACCGTCACGCGGATCGGCCCCGCCCAATCTTGTGGCGAATTCTCCGAGGGCTCGCTGCCATCCAGTGTGTAGTGAATTTTCGCGGTCGGCGTGGGATCGGAAAGCACCACCGGCTGCGCGATCGCATACGTCCCGCCCACCGGACTGAGAGTCGGTGTTGCAGTGACTGGGCGGTTGGCCAGCCACAGCGGAATCAAGATCGCAATCGCCACCGAGAGAAAAAGCACAACCAGGAAGAACTTCCGCCCTTTCGCCGGTTTCTTTTCTCCCGATTCCCGCTCCTCCTCCTCCTCGTTCCGTTCCGGCCCCGGTGTGGAAATGATCGGTCGAACGACCTGCTGCGGCTCCGGCTGCGGCTTGGGTTCAGGCCTCGGTTCAGGCTTTGGCTGCGGTCGCGGTTCCGGCTTGGGCTCCGGATTCGGTTCAGGCCGCGACGGCATCGGTTCCACCACCGTGCGTGCCCTGGCGGAATGCTCATCCACCACCGTCTGGCGGCGCGTGGTCTTTTCCCGTTCCAATCTGTCCAATTCATCCAGAACTGCATGCATATTGGCGGGCCGGTTCTCCCGTTCCCGCGCCATCATCTGCATCACCAGCGCGTCCAGCCCCGGCAGCTCCCGCGCAACCGCCGGCCGCACCTTGCCCAGCGGCTCGGGGATGCCCTGCAGATGCTGGAACATCCAGCCCTCGTTGTTCACCGCCCGAAACGGCGTCCGCCCCGCCAGCATCTCGTAGAACATCACTCCCAGCGCGTACAGGTCGGTGCGCCCGTCCAGCTCCGCTGCCGGCGTGCCCCGCCACTGCTCGGGAGAGGCGTATTCCGGCGTCAGCAACAGCCCGTGCGTCTTGCTGATGTTGGTGATCCCCTCGGTCATCGCCGCAATGCCGAAGTCCAGCACCTTCGCCTGTTCGTGCCCGTCGGCCAGAGTTCGCAGCAGCACGTTTTCCGGCTTGATGTCGCGATGCACAATACCTCGCGCGTGCGCCGCCGCCAAACCCGCCGCCACACCGCGAATAATGTTCACCGCGCGCTCGATGGGAAGCCCATTCGGCGCGTGGTGCACCACCATGCGCAGGCTCGGACCGGGCACGTACTCCATGGCGATGAAAAGGCTGCCCTCCTCATCCTGGTCCAGGTCCGCCACTTCCACCACGTTGGGGTGGCGCAACTGGTAGGAGACCCGCGCCTCCTGTCGGAATCGGCGGATGAACTGGGGATTGCGGCTCAGCTCCTGCGCCAGAAACTTCAGCGCCACCTGCCCGCCCAGCATCAGATGCTCGGCCTGGTACACCTCGCCCATGCCGCCGTGCCCAAGTAGCTGCACGATCCGGTACTTGCCGCGAACCACGTGCCCCGGCTGCAGCTCCCGCAGCTCAATCAGCAGCGCCCCGTCCGTGGGGCAGGAAACGTGCTGATCCGGATACGGCGTATCGCAGACTGGACAGGTCTTCATTGCATCCCACTCTTCTGTGCCAAGTCAGTCCTGAAGTTAAAAATTAGGATGGCAAAAGCATACCACCGGCCTGCCAGTCTCAGCGCATTACCGACGTCCCTGATCAGGGCAATCGCAGGAACGACTATGCCTTCGGGCTGACTCGCGTTCTTGTTCCTCCTCCGGCCGTTTCCGTGCCCCTATGGAAAACACTGTCAATCCCTGGACAATCTACAGGTGTGCGCCAGAACTGCGACAATCCGGCATCTATCCCGCATCCTTTGAAACACTTGCGCCGTTCAATAAATCTTCAGTTTTTCCCTCTATTGCTTGCCGGTTTTATCTACAGGTATGAAACAATAGAGGTAGTCAAAAGAAAACACCCCCGCCACCCGGCGGGTTTTTCCTTTTTCGCCGGAAGCGCAGTGCGATGAGCACACGCACCAACGGAGACAATCGCACTGCACTCGGCATCTGCCCACATCCGCCCCCGCCCCACCGTCTCTTGGACTTGGGCTTCCCAATCCGAAGATGCACCCCCACCCCCTCCCCCCCGTACCCCTACCCCCTCATACCCCCCTGGGTATAGGTCAACGAAAATCGAGTCAAGTTAAAGATTCTAAAATATATATGCTAACTGTTCGATGAAATCTTCTCCTACAGAAAATGGTAGAAACATCTCTGGCGCGGGAAGATTCGAACCGCAGATCCCCCTCGACTCCCCCAGGACGCATAAAACCGCGCCTTGCCGCGCTGCATCGAAAAGGCGAACTGGACGAGAAGGAAATGCTCGCCATGCCATCCAAGCGACAAACACAAGGACATAGCTCGGAGCGGGGCATCCCATCTTCTTGACAGTTCTCGGCGGGAAACTGCACAATCGATTGCGCTAGGTTCACAAACACACAAGCAAAACGACCTTTCCCCGTTGCAAACCTTTAGGAGGAGTAATGCAAATCAAGCATCATCCCACGGTGATTGCGGCCCTTCTGGACCGAATCGGACGCAAACCCGGAAACAGCGCATGGTGGCCTTTCGCGCTGCTTTTGCTGGCCCTATCAGCCTTGCCCGCGTATGCACAGTTCGGCGCCAGCCTGGGCGGCACCGTTCTCGACCCCACCGGCGCCGCCATCCCGGGCGCTTCAGTGACGCTCACCAGTCTGGCCACCCAGCACGCTCAGACCGTCATCACCAATGACACCGGTTTTTATCACTTCAGCGAACTAGCTCCGGGCAATTATTCCCTCCAGGTCACCGCATCCGGATTCAAGAAGAAGTTGGTGGATAACGTGGCGGTGGTGGCGGAAACGCCCCGGGACGTCAACGTGAGTCTGGAAACCGGCGGCGCTGTTGAGTCGGTGACTGTGAATGAGAGCCAGGCGCCGTCGCTGCAGACCGCCGACGCCAGCATCGGCTCGACCATCAGCAGTGAGGAAGTGGAACGACTGCCCATCGTGGGCGGCGATCCCTACGAATTGCTGCGCACGGCGCCCGGCATCACCGGCGACGGCGCGCGTTCGGGCAATGGCGGAGCGGTCTTCCTGCCCAACGCCGCGGGCCCCGGCGGATCGAACAATGGCATCTTCCAGACCGAAAATGGCGTACAGATCACGGCTGACGGGCAGCGCCAGGCCGACAACAACTTCATGCTCGACGGCGTCAGCGTGAATTCGCTTACCCACGGCGGCAACGCCGTTGTAACGCCCAATGAGGAAGCAGTCGGCCAGATGACCGTGATCTCCACCTCCTACGACGCCTCCGACGGCCGCAACACCGGCGCGCAGATCAAGGTGGTCACCAAGAGCGGAGGCAATGCCATGCACGGCGGCGCGTTCTTCCTCTATGACAACCCGGGCTTCAATGCCTTCAACAAATTCGCCGGCCCTGGCGCGGGGTTGCCCACGCGCGTCGACAATGCGCAGCGCACCTGGGCGACATCGCTCGGCGGACCGGCCATCAAGGACAAGCTGTTCTATTTCGCCTCCTGGTCTGGCTTCAGCGTGCACAACAGCTCCGTTGCCAACGAGTGGGTGGAGACTCCCGAATTCCGCTCCACCGTTGCCTCAGCGCGGCCCGGCGGCATCAGCGCGTCGATCCTCGCCCTGCCCACCATGGCGCCTCGCGTCGTTAGCATGCTTCCTACCGACTGCTCCTCTTACTCCAACAATCAGGGCGAGTTTCCACCGGTGAACGGCGTAATGCAGACCTCGACCTCGGGCCCCTACTGCCAAGTGGTAGGCGATGGAATCGACATTGGATCTCCGACCGCGGGCGGCGCATCGCAGCTTGGCATGTATCCGCGCCTGGGCTACAGCTCCGATCCTACAAACAACGTGGTGACCGGCGGCGGGCTCGACGGCATCCCCGATATTCAGCTCGCGGCCATTCGCATTCCCAGCCAGGCCCGCGGCAATCAGTTCAACGCCCGCGGCGACTGGCACCTCACCCAGAATGACCAGCTCGCCGGAATCGTCTACTTCACCAAGCTCGACAGCTTTGGCGCCAGCGGCACCAACGGCGCTCGTCCTAACGACGACGTGCCGTTCAAGCCACTCAACTCGGCGGCCACCGCCATCTACATCCACACCTTCTCGCCCACATGGCTCAACGAGCTGCGCGCCAACGGCACGCGCTTTGCTGAAAACGGCGTGCGCGACGGAGGCGCTACCGTCAACTGGGGCATCCCCTACATCAATGTCCAGAGCATGCCGGTCAGCAACAACCCGCAGTATGGCGTCAACTGGAGCCAGACCACTCCCGCCGTGTTTGCGGAAAATACCTACGAAATCCGCGACATGGTGACCCACACCTGGGGAGCGCACACCGTGCGTTTGGGCGTGGAAGTCCGCGACGAGCAGGATAACGACAATCTTTCCGGCGAGGATCGCCCCATCTATGCCATGCAGGGCCTGTGGTCCATGGCCAACGACGCTCCCATCTACGAGGCCATGACCGCCAACCCCAACACCGGCGGCATCGCCCTCACCCAGCGCTACTTCCGTGACAAGGACATTGCCATATATGCCCAGCACGACTGGAAGGTGTCACCGGAATTGACGATTAACACCGGCCTGCGCTGGGAAGACTTCACCCCGCTCACCAACAAGGGGTTCCAAATCAACTATCCCGTACTGGGGCCGGCCGGCTCCGAGCTGAGCGGCATGAAGCTCGTTCCCCACACCAACCTCTGGAATCCGGAGCACTCCAACTTCGGACCGAAGTTCGGATTCGCCTACACGCCTGACTCAATGCACCAGAGGCTGGTGCTCCGCGGCGGCTTTGCAATCGCCTACAACCACCTCGACATCGCGCTCTTCAACCCCGCCCTGGAGGACGGCCCCGGCGTGGCCAATTTCGGCCTCTGCTGCGGCACCAATTCAAAGGACTTCGGCACCCCGTTCGCGGGTGGCTCCATCACGTACGTGCGCGGCACCAGCAGCTCGCCATTTAGTTATCCCGCCAACCCGGCACTCGCCACCGGCGTCAACGCCAATGGATTTCCCAACCCCTTCGGCGGCGGCACGCCCAGCGTGGAAGTCTACGGCGCGCTGCGCAACACCAAATCGCCCATGAGCGTTCTGTTCTCCTTCGAAACCGAGTACCAGATTTCCAACGATTTCACCGCAACCCTCGGCTATGCCGGCAGCACAGGGCACCACTTCGCCCGCCTGGTGGACCAGAACTTCCTCTTCAACAATGCCAATTCGCCGGTCTACGCCGCTTATTTTGCCCAGACCGATTCCAACCAGAGCTACAACGCTATGAACGCGCAGCTTCGCCACACCATGCGCCGTGGCCTGGCGGCGAGCCTCGTGTACACCTACTCCAAGAGCCTTGACCAGGTGTCGAACGGCGACCTCGCCGACTCTAACGCCAACCAGACCAACCCCGCCAACAACGCCAGCGAGTGGGGCCCGTCCGATTTCGATGCCAGGCATCGCCTGACCGCAACCGCTCTATGGGAAGCGCCCCACGTCCACGTAGCCAACAAGGTTGCAGATACTGTGATCAACGGGTGGCAGGTGAATGGAATCTACACCTGGCACACCGGCTTCCCCTACACACCCGTCACCTATAACCTGACAACGTCCGCCTTTGTGCTGGGTTCCGGCGTGGTCAGTCCCACTCGCCCGCTCTCCTATTCTGGCGGAGCCGTCACCGGCTGCTCCAACTCGCTGTTTACCAATGGCGGCGACTTCCCCAATCGCGGCACAGGGGGCACAGACGGCGGGCAGAGCTACTTCGACACCACGCCTCCCGCCAACTCCCATGCCTACGTTCCCGGCATCGGCCGCAACAGCTTCCGCGGACCCTGCTATCAGGATGTGGACATGAGCGTGGCCAAGCAGTTCGCCTACGACTTTGGAGATCATCACACGCTGCTGCGCCTGCAGATGAACGTGTTTAACGCCTTCAACATCCTGCAGCTCGCTCCGCTCACCAATGGCAATTCCAACCCCGGCGCCAACATCAACAACAAGTTCTTTGGCTATGCGCAGGGCGCAGATGCCGGAAGAGTGGTCGAGTTATCCGCAAGATTCCAGTTCTGACCTGTCTCACTGGCCTTCCTGAGCTCTGGGTGGAATTCTCCACCCAGAGCTTCTTTTTTATCAGAGCTTCTTTTTTGAGGGATGCCGGCTCGCGAACGGATGAAGGTTTGGGTTATTTCAGGATGCGGACATCCCGCAGGGGCTAAACAGGCTGCGGAAAAACTCGTTCGAACGCTTGCTTTGTAACAGTCCGCCACCGCCGTTTTTCCGACCCGCGATGGATGAAACGGGCGTTCTTGACCGATCCTTTGTTTTGTTTAACTTGCATTTTTGTTTCTTATTAGGGCACAACTTCAGTCGTGCCGCAAATGCTCCATAAAAATGAGCTGGGCTTTAGCCCCCGCGGGCTTTGCGCACGAGAATTGGCGCCAAAATCGACAAGCATTTACCCGTGCCCAACAACGGCCGTTGACTTCCGAACCACGAGCTCCGCTCCTACCAGAATCCCCTCCGGATGCTCCCGCCGTCCGCCGTTCGCGATCATTTCCACCAGCGTGTGCGCCGCCTGCTGCCCCATCGCCCGCAGTGGCTGCCGAATCGTGGTTAACGGCGGGTTGCTGATCGAGGCCGCCATCACATCGTCGAATCCCAGCACTGAAACTTCCCGCGGCACGCGCAATCCCGCCTCGCGCAGCGCCACAATGGCCCCAATCGCCGTAATGTCATTGAACGCAAAAATCGCCGTAAAGAGCTCCCCGGTCTTCAGCAGCGCCCGCGTCACCTCGATGCCCGGCTCCGGCCCCGGATCCACTCCCACCAGTTGGCCCACCAGTCGCGGATGAATTGCAATCTCCAGCATCCGCGCCATCCTGGAGATGGAATTCCATCGCTCCGCCGTATCCGAGCTGAACTCCTGTCCCTTGATGAAGGCAATCCGACTGTGCCCCAGAGACTTCAGATGCGAGAGCGCCAGCCGCGCCGCCTGATCGTGGTCCAGTTCGATGTTGACCACTCCATCGAGCGCGCGGTGTCCTGAAACCGCCACCATGGGAACCAGCGGGTCGTGCCGGATGGGCGTGTCCACGGCAATGATCCCCTCCACCGAACGCGCCACCATCATGCGCGGATAACCGTCGATCAGCTCCGCCCGGTGCCGGTGATTCACCACAAAGTAGAAGAAGCCCTCTTGCAGCAGCGCGTCGTCGACCCCGCTGAGCACGGTGGCGGAGTAGCCCTCGCTGATCTCCGGCACAATCACCCCGATGGTGTTGGTCCGCTTGCGCCGCAGGCTGCGCGCCACGTTGTTCGCCGCGTACCCGTGCAGCGCCGCCGCCTGCAGCACCCGGCGCTGGGTTTCCTGGGCAATGCGATGCGCCGCTCCCTCTCCATTCACGATCCGCGACACCGTGGATTGCGAGAGCTTGAGCTTCTCCGCCAGTTGCTTCAGCGATATCGGTTTGAGCGTCTTCTGTGGCAACGTGGGTATCCGGCCATCGCCCTTCCACCGCCCATCTCCCCGCCGGCAAAGCCGAATCCGCAGATCCGGGCCGAGATGAGCCGCTGAAAGGCAACCTTATATGGTGGAATCATTGTCCCACAGCATGATCTGGAAAAAACTTGAAACCAGCATTGCAAATGATCGATGATGATTTGTTGACGTGTCCACTACTCAAAACAGGCATCCATTTATTCCCCGTTCGGTAAAAGCTAATCCGGTTTTGCCAGCACCGCGCTCTGGGCAGGCGATATGAATCGCCGCCAGTTCGTTGCCGCGCTTGCCGCGGGCGCCGCGGGCGCAGGCGTGTTGCGGGCCCAGCAACAACTGGGAGGCATGGCGTCGCGCGGGGTGAGGCCGCAACCTCGCGGAAAGCCCTCGGGCCTGCCGTTTCACGCACGCTTCACTGACGTCGCCGCTCACGCCGGCCTGCGCGCTCCCGTCATTTACGGCCCACCGGACCGCATGGATTACATCCTGGAATCGATGGGCTGCGGAGTTGCTTTCCTCGACTACGACAACGACGGCTGGCTCGACATTTTTTTGCTATCGGGCACTCGCCGGGAAGGACCTGTCGCGGGAGCCACCAACCGGCTTTACAAGAACAACCGCGACGGCACGTTTACCGACGTGACCGCAAAAGCCGGCCTGGTGCGGCAGGGCTGGGCATTCGGCGTCACCGTGGGCGACTACAACAACGACGGCTTCGAGGACCTGTTCATCACCGGCTGGCCGCAGAACATTCTCTACCGCAACAACGGCAACGGGACTTTCACCGATGTGACCGAGGCGGCGGGACTGTTGCATGCCGGCAACCGCTGGGGCACTGGTTGCACGTGGGTGGATTACGACCGCGATGGCCGCCTGGATCTATTCGTCTCCAACTATCTGGTTTTCGATTTCGATAAGATTCCGCCGACTGGCAAAAGCTCGAGTTGCAATTACAAAGGCGTCCCCGTGAATTGCGGACCGCGCGGATTGGTTCCCGAGCGCCCCATGCTCTATCACAACAATGGCGACGGGACATTTACCGACGTGACCGCGCGTTCCGGCATCGGCGCCGTGACGCCGGCCTATGGCCTCACCGCGGTGGCGGCCGATCTCGATGGCGATGGCTGGCAGGAGATCTACGTGGCGTGCGACTCCACTCCCAGCCAACTGTTTCATCACCGCGAGAACGGGACTTTCGAGGAAGTGGCGCTGGAATCGGGTCTGGCCGTGAACGAAGATGGCAGAGAGCAGGCCGGCATGGGCATCGCCATCGGCGACTTCGATACCGACGGCTCACTCGACGTGCTGAAAACTCATTTCGCCGAAGATACGTCGGCACTGTACCGGAACACCGGCCACCTTGAATTCGACGACGTCACGCTGCGCTCCGGACTGGGCGTTGAAACCCGCTACGTCAGTTGGGGCGACGGCATTGTTGACCTCGATAACGACGGTCTTCCAGACATTTTCTGGGTCACGGGAAGCACTTTCCCCGAGTTGGAGCGGACGCATCCGGAGATTCCGCACAAAACCCCGCGGGTGTTATTCCGTAACCTGGGCGGCGGCAAATTTGAAGAACTGCTGGATGGCGCCGGACCGGCAATCGCGGAAGCGCATGCCAGCCGCGGCGTGGCATTTGGCGATTTCGATAACGACGGCGATCTCGATATCCTGATCATGAATATCAACGAGCCTCCGTCGCTGTTGCGCAACGATCTGAGCGGCGCCGGGCACTGGCTGAAGGTGAAACTCGTGGGAACACGCTCCAACACCAGCGCCATCGGGGCGGTAGTCACCGTAACCTACGGGGGCAAGCGGCAGGCACAAGCGGTAATGGCTTCGAGCGGCTATCTCTCTTCGAGCGACCGGCGGCTGCACTTCGGCCTGGGAGCGGCTGCTACGGCGGACATAGAAATCGTGTGGCCCAACGGCGCTCGCGAGTCGCTGAAGGCTGTCCGCACGGATCAGCTGGTGACGGTGAAGGAAGGCGCGGGGATCGTCGGACAGGAGCGGTTCGGCCGATGAAATGGATTGCGGCGGCGTTGTTGGCGCTCGCGGCAGGGATTTGCCTGGCGCAGGCCCGGCAGCCCGCGGTCCAGCAGCCCGGGGCCGATGCCCACCTCAGCCGCGGCGCGCAACTCATGCACGACCAGCTCTTCGACGCGGCCGCGGGCGAGTTTGAAAAAGCGTTGGCGCTCCATCCGGCGGATCCGCGGGCGCACTTTCAATACGCTGTCTGCCTGCTCTCACTGGGCCGCAACGACGAAGCGCGCCGTGAGTTTGAGAAAGTGCAGAAGCTGGCCGGCGAATCGCGCTACGTCACCTACTACCTGGGACGGATCGACCTGCTGTCGAACGATTATGCTTCGGCCATCCAACGGTTCCGGTCGTTGGCTGAGAACCCGCCGTATCCAGATACGGCGTTCTATCTGGGAGTGGCGTACGTTTCCTCCGGCGACGGGAACGACGGAACCAAATGGCTCGAACGCGCGGCAAAGCTCCAGCCCGGCGACTACCGCGTCCATTATCGGCTGGCGCGGGCCTACTCGAGTGCCGGGCGCGAACAGGACGCCTCACGCGAGTACAGCCTTTACAACAAATTGCTGAACCAACACAAAAGTACGGAAACCGAGGTGCGCGCCTGCGCCGACGCCCTGCGCACCCAGCCCATTTCCGCCGCCGCGCAGGAGGTCTGCCAGCGCATGTTCGACCCCAACGACCCCGAGAAGCTCACGTTGCTGGGGCAGTTATACGGGGATGCGGGCGCGTACGAGAAGGCACTCGATCCATTGACGCGAGCGGTGCAGCTCGATCCGAACTCGTACGAGGCGTGGCACAACCTCGGCCTCACTTACTTCCGTTTGCAGCGTTACAAGGAAGCGCGCGCCCCGCTGGAAAAGGCAACGGCACTGCGTCCGGAAGCATACGGTTCTGTAGTCATCCTCGGCGCAACGCTCTACATGCTGGGCGACGATGAGGCGGCCTTGCCGGTGCTGGAGCATGCGCACCGCCTCAACCCGGGCGATGCGCAGACCACGGCGGTGCTGGAAAAGCTGCGCGCGGAGCACGCGAAGAAATAAGGGCGCGACGCTCGCTCTAACTGCCCGTGCCGAGCGTGAAGGCCACAGATTTGGTCACGGTCTGGCCTTTGTACTGGAACGCTACGTGCGCCTGGTATGAGCCGGAGGGCAGTTTCTGCGTGGGCACGCTGACCAGGACGGAAGCGGCGCCGGTTGGGTCGGTCGGGATGGGGCTTGGCGTGCTGCGCATGATTGCCTTTCCATCGCGCCACAGCTCGATGTTCATCTGCACGGGAGCATCGACAGGGGCCGCAGGATAAGCAACTGCGTAGAACTCCATCTGGCCGCCGGTTGGCTGCTGGATGGAGTTGGACAACTCGGGCGTGATCTTTCCGCCGCGTGCGACCAGGGGATCGGAAAGAACCGCAGGTCCCTGGATGGGATCGACACGGCGGGCGATGGTGATATCGCTCATGGCGAGGCCGGCGGTCTCGCTGGAGTCGATGGTGGAGCGGCTCACGCTTGCCCGCATGCTCTCGCGATCGATCGCGGCGGTCTCGATGGTGTAATGGCCGGGCGGCAACAGGAACGGTGAAGTAAAGCTCACCACGCCCTGCTCCATGTTGGCCAGCATGTTCTCGGGCTCTCGATAGGCAATGTCCTTGCTGATCTTGTCCACGACCTGCCCCTGGTCGTTCTTGATGAGGGCGGTCACATCGACGTGGATCCTTTCCCACTGCCCGTCTTTGGTGACGCGAAGGTCGCGGATAGGCGCTTCGAAGGCAAAAGCCATCTGGGTGCGGACCGGCCCAGGACGAAACTCCAGGGCGGCGGCGCGGAAGTCGAACTGGTGCAGCTCCGGCCGGGTATTGAGGGCCTTGAGAGTGGCCATTTCGAAGGGATAAATCTGCTGCCCGTTCAGCACCGGCAGCGCATAGTAACCGCTGCGCGCGAACACCCGAGCCCCGGGGCGCGAGACCTTCACTTCGATCTTCCGGAAGCTCCCGTCGGTGGTGGAATTGCTGGGGGAGTAGGTCAGCTCGTAGTGCGTTCTCACGTCCTCCAAGGCCCGTTGCAGCGGTTCAAGCAGATCGAGCGTATCCGGCAGCAGTTGACCTCCGGTCCCTTCGGCTAACTCGGCCAAGTTGGAGCGGGTGTCGGAGTGGATGGATGTTTCCGCCATCTCTCCCAAAATGACTTCGCCGGGGGTTACCGTCTTGTCCGGGGACGACTGCTGTTCCCGGCTCTTGCGTGCGGCGCGCTGAAGCAGGTTTCGCGAGTAATCCAGGGTCGACTGGGTGGTGGTTCCGCGCGTATCGAGGGCGTAAATGCTGACGTTGGCACGATTGGCGGTGCTGATCACGCTTCTAAGCAGCTCCACGGTGTCATCGTGTACCGGCAACCCTGCTGAGAAGAGAAGCACCACCTTGCGCCCGGGAATGTCCGCCTGCGACTGGACCAGCGCGCGGAGCGGCGTAAGATACCGCTGACTGTCCACGTACACGTCCTGCATTTCGCTTACCCAGTTCGACTCCATCATCTGGTTGATCTCCGCTGCGGGACCGGAAGCGCTGGCGGTTGCACCTCCAGTCGGACCTGCGGCGGGCCCAAACAGTGTGCCGTTGGGGTCAGTGGATGGGCCGGAGGTTGGATCGGAGGCTGGTCCAGTGGCCGTGTCAGCGGCCCCATGGCTGGTTTCCGGCGTGTTGAGCTGGCCAACTGCGGCGAGCTGCGTGTTCAAGGCCGCACCCACCGCCCGAGCCACACCGGCGGAGATCTTTTCGGCGTTATTGGTGTAGGTCTGGATATAGCGGAGCCCCGCGAGGTCAAGGCTGAACACGCCGACATAGGTGTTGGGCTGCATATCAGCCTGAACGAACCTGCGCATGGCGTCCAAGGTCAGCTTTCGACCCCGGGGGTCCAGGTTCGCGATGACCACGGAAACGACGCTGATGTCGCGCAACTCGTTGACGCTGGGAGGCGCGGCCGGAGCGCGGCCGTCCGGTGCCGAGGCGTCGGTTGGGGGAGCGGGTGTGAGCGCCGGCGATGCCGGAGTGGCCGCATGCCCGTTGACGAACTCGAAGTGCCGCACCGTTTGCGGAACACCGTTTTCGAAGACCTGGACCTCGTCAGGGCGGAGATTGTGGAGGATCTTGCCGTGCTTGTCGCGGACCACGAGGTCGAGGAGCACCTCGGAGGTGGTGCTGCGCAACGTCGGTTCGGGCGCCTGAGGCGCCTGGCCGGGGACAACCAACGGAAGAGCGATCAGAAAACAGAGCAGATAGCGCATCGAGCACCGGCCGAAACGAAGTGGACACCAAGACCTGAACTGGAATCCCTAGTCTTATTGGACGAACAGGGTGCAGGGAAAGACTTCAGCCGCAGAGATCGGGGAAGTCTCCATCGGATGTTTGACCCGGCCGCCGTGCGCGCGGTTAGGTCGATTGCAATGAAATGCGCCGTAAACGACGCTCAGGCTTCCTCGACGCGATGAATCTTATTCGCGGGCACATCTTTCAACACCTGGCGGATTCCGCTGGGCCAGCGTATCTCCACCTGCTTGACTGTCTTGAACGGGCCCAGGCCGAAATGCGCTCGCGGGTCGCGCGATGCCTGATAGCCGGCGCTGGTCGACACAATATCGTATTGCGCGCTGCCATCGCCGGTGATGACCTTTAACTGCGCGCCGATTCCCATGCGATTGCTCTTCGTCCCCACCAATTGAAACGCTACCCAGTTGTTGGAGTTCGACGTTACATTGCGGAGAATCCTCGCCTCGTTGCTCAACGCCGTGGTGACGATGTCCATGTGCCCGCTGTTGAAGAGGTCGCCGATCACGCAGCCGCGGTAGGGCAATTTCACTTGCAACGCTGGCCCCGTCTGCGTCGAAATGTCCTCGAATTTCATGTTGCCCATGTTGCGGAAGACCGAGAGCGGCTCGCCAAACGTGCGCTCAGAAAAATCCGCGATGTTATCGAGAACATTGCCGCGCGCGACGAGCAAGTCCTTGAGCCCGTCGTTATCGAAATCCGCCACTCCGTTGCCCCACCCCGACATCTCCAGCGTGGAGCGCGCCAGTCCGCTCCTGCCGGTGAAGTCGACAAACATCCCTTTGCCTATATTGCGGAACAGGGGAAAGGTTTCCAGTTCCGTGGCGGTGTGCCAGATATCGGGCATGCCGTCGTTATCCAGATCGCGCAGTTCGGCTCCCATGCCGGAGACCGCTTTGCCGGTCTCCGCATAGGCCACGCCCACGTCCAGCGCCACCTCCTCAAAGCCTTTGCCCTTGAGGTTGCGGAAGAGCGAATTGGGCATGTTGTCGTTGGCAACAAAAATGTCGGTCCAGCCGTCGCCATCGTAGTCGTTGAATGCGATTCCCATGCCCTTGCCGAGCACCTTGGAGATGCCCATTTCCTCGGAGACGTCGGTGAAGGTCCCATCGCCGTTGTTGTGGTAGAGCGTGCAGGGCAGCGGCTCGTAAAACTTGGGATGGCAGTAGGCCCGCTCCCGCCCTCCGCTCATGCAGACCGGGTCGCCGTTCACGTGCCATTTGCAGTAGTTCGAAACAAACAGGTCCAGCTTTCCGTCGTTGTCGTAATCCACCCAGCCGGCCGCCGCGCTCCACATCTTCTCTCCCTTGTAGGTCGGCGTGCCCACTTGCGCTTTATCCGTTACATCTGTGAATGTGCCGTTGCCGTTATTGCGATAAAGGCGGTTCTTGGTCACGCTCGCGACAAAAATATCTTGCCAGCCGTCGTTGTCAAAATCGCCAACCGCGACGCCCATGTCATATCCATCGCCGGCCAACCCGGACTTCTCCGTAACATCGGTGAATGTGCCGTCGCGGTTGTTGTGGTACAGCCGGTTGTAGTACTTTGGAGAGTCTTTCTTGAGCGAAGGGATCGCAGCCCCGTTCACAAAGAAAATGTCCAGGTATCCGTCGTTGTCGTAATCGATCAGGCCAATGCCGCCGACCATGGTCTCGGGCTGATTTTTGTTGGGAGTCGGAGAACTATCCGTCTTGAAATCCAGGTGGGACTGGCTGGTGATGTCCTCAAAACGAATGGTGCTGCCGCCAGGCGCGGGCGTCCAATCCATCCGCAGGGGCGCGGCTGCAGCGGTGCCTCGCAGGTGTGCCGGCAGCAGCAATCCGGAACCCAGCCAGCCGCTGTAGCGCAGGAAATCTCGCCTGTTGAGACGCTTCATGTGCTTTTTCATTCAGCCCGCCACCCCGGGCCTGCATGGTTGCTGCTTTTGTCATTGGACATCGAGATTCCTCTTCTATCGTTCAGCTGCATTCGATAAGGCTTTCAGGCGCTCGAACTCGCTCCGCTCCTTAGCGGCCTCGCGGGTCTGCCCGGCATCGGAGAGCGCTCGTGCCAGGGCGAAATGAGCGTCTGGGCTGCCTGGGGATAGGCGGACGGCGGTTCGTAATTCAGTCACGGCGCGGTTGGTGTTTCCCAGTCCGAGCCACAGTCTGCCGCACGCGACGTGGGCGACAAAATTGCCTGGCGCCAGCGCAACTGCTTCCTGAGCATACTTTAATCCCTGTTTATAATCGGCCAGGCGCAGAAACTCAAGCGCAAGCTGAATTCGCGCAGCGGCGTTCTGCGGCGAAACCGCGATCTCGCGACGGAATTCCCCTTGCGCCGAGGGAGGATCTTCCTTGAGCAGGTATACACCGTAGTCGTAATGCATCCCAGGTTCCGAGGAATACAGCGCCACCAGTTTTTTCAGCTCCGCCCCCGCCGCCGCGCGGTCCTGCAGCGCGATCAAGGCTTGAGCGTGCCCGACCGCGCGTATAAACTCAGCCTTCGTCGCCGGAATCTCGTCAGGCAGTTTTTGTATACGCAGCGCTGCAAGCCCCAAGGCGTCCAGCAATCCCGAATCTGACAGCACTGTGTCCTTGGCAGCTTCAGGATGTTCCGCGGCCAACTGATTGGCTACCAGCGTCAAGCGCACCAACGCAATTTCAGGCTGCCCGAAATAGTTATTCAGGACGCCGTCGCGATACAGCGCGGTGTGGACAAAACCGGCATTCGATCCAAGTCCGAGTTCCCTGCCCCGTTCCAGCGCGGCCAGCGCCTTCTGATAATCCTTCAATTGAAACTCGGCCAGCCCGAGCATGCCATATCCCGGCCCCGGCTGTTTTTGCTCGACGGATACGAAGTGGACAAACGCATCGCGCGCCTTGAGGAATTGGCTGTCATCGAAATAGATGGTACCGAGATACCACCAACCTTCAGACCACGACGGCCGAATTGCGGTCGCCCGCTGAAAAAAACGAGTCGCCTCAGGGATTTGATTGGCGTCCATGGCCGCCTCAGCGCGCGCAGCCAGTTGCTCGAACGACAGCTGATCCGCGAGGCCAGGCTTTTCTGTATTCGCCTGGTTGCGGGCGCAAAACGCCGACGGCCCGCAAAGTATCAACCCGTTCATCGCGAGAACGAGAAGGCGGACTCCGCGTCCCCAGCCGCGCTTCCGTCCTGAACTTTTCGACGTTTCTCTCCGCATGAGTTGACTTCTGCCGGCTGAGCGCGCGATGCAACTGCTACACTAAACAGAAGCAGCAAGCATTTCAGGGCTCTGCCCCAAAGAATGATAGGTTTGCGCTTCTCGCGCTTGCCAGTGGGGTGGGAACCTTCCCCTTACTCGCATTGTATAGATTATAATTGCCCTCGCTCAATTCTCACCCTCGGAGGCTGGATCATGACACGCTCGGCTTTGGCTCTATTTGTCACACTTACATTCGCATGGGGCCTCGCGGCCCAAACGCCCACACCGCAGCCGGCAACTGCCAGCCAGACCACCACCACCCTTCACCTCAATACCCAGGAAGTGAATCTGGACATGGTCTTCCATGACAAAAGAGGGCGGGCCATCCACGATATTCGTCCCGAGGAAGTTCATGTATATGAGGACGGCGCCGAGGAGCATCTCAAATCCTTCCGGTTCCTGCAGGAAACAACCGCGACCGCGCCGGCCACACCCGCCTCAACCGGATCCATCCCCGTCGATCCTATGCGTGAGCTTCGCCTGGTGACCCTGGTTTTTGAAAACCTGGATCTCGATGGCAAGCGCTTCTTCCGCCAGGCGCTCGATGACATTTTGAAGATGGCGCCGGAGCAGAACCTCTATTTCTCGGTGGTGGTCATCGACCAGAAGCTGAACATGATCCAACCGTTCACCAATGATCGAGCGGCGCTGCTGAAGGCCGTGGACAAATCTGCGGCGTGGACCACGCTCCAATACTGGAAGAATTCGAGTGAGATTAAGGGGGAACTTCAGAGCACACTCAGCCAGGGGGCACCAACCCTGACCAGCACTTCGGGACCGGGTGGTTCCGGACCAAGCGCAAGCGCGATTCAGGCTTCGGTCAACTTCACGATGGCAAAGATGCAATTCGACATGCTCGAGCAGGCGGATGCCGCAGACCGCGAGGCCAGCGCTCGCGGTACGATCGATGCGCTGCTGGCACTGGTGGGGGCGCAGTCCAAGTTGCCAGGCCGTAAGGTGGTTCTGTACTTCAATCCCAACTTGTTTATTCCCGAGGTGAACAAAGAGCAATACAGCTTCATGGTCAGCGCGGCAAATCGCGGCAATATCACCTTCTATACGGTCGACCCCAAGGGACTGGTGACATTCAGCCAGAACGGAAGCGCAGGCGGCGCATTGGGCGACGCCTCGGTTGGGCATCGGGATTTGAGCCAGACCGGCGTTGGCCAAGTGGGCGCGGCCGCCGGAGAAACCCGCAATCTGTCGACGAGCGGCGGCACCGGCGAGGTCAAACAGTCTCAGGCGCAGGCTCAGGAAACCGCCGAGAACGGACTTCGCTCGAATCCGCTTATGTGGCTGAGGGATCTGGCAGCGCAAACCGGCGGCTCGACGATTGCCGAAACCAATAATGTCAAAGCCCCTCTCAAAGAGGTGATGGACGATGTCCAGACCTACTATGAGGCTACCTACGATCCCCACGTTCAAGTTTTGGACGGAAAGTTTCACCGCATCAGCGTCAAATTGGACCGGCCGGGTATCGAAGTCTACACCCGAAGCGGCTACTTCGCCTTACCCCAGGCCGTGGGCCGGCAGCAGGTGTTTGCCTATGAGGTGCCGCTGATGAATGCCCTCAACGCTGCCACGGCATCAGCCGACGTGTCCTTCCGCATCGCCGCGGAGAGGTTCAGCGAACGCGGTCCCAAAATCGAGTACATGCTGACGCTCGAAGCCCCCCTGAAAGGACTGACTTTCGCCCCGCAGCCGAGCGGCAAGACCGCTCTCCTCGATGCGACCATGCTGATTGAAGTGAAGAACTCATCCGGTGAGATTGTTGAAAAATTCAGCAAGCCCTTCGCGGTAGAAGTTGCCCTGGACACCGTGGAGGCTCGCAAGCAGGGCGACCTGATCCAGACCTTTCGGACCGAACTCGATCCGGGAAACTATTCGGTGGACGCGGTAGTGATGGATCGGAAGGGCAACAAGATTGGCGTGACCAAGACTCCTCTGACGGTGCCCGCACCATCCGAATCGCTGGCCATCAGCGACGTGGTAGTGGTTCGCCGTAACGACCAGTTGAAAGACAATCAAATCCTTGATCCGTTCTACTACCAGGGCGGAAAAGTGACGCCTACCCTGGACAACACGCTCAAGGGTGGAAAGGGCAGCTACCTTCCTTTCTACTTCGCCGTGTATCCCGATCCCACCATCAAGGATGCTCCCAAGGTGACCATGGCCTTCTACAAGGAGGGTCAATACTTGGGGTCGGCGCCGGTGCAACTAGGCCCGGTGCAAAAGGACGGCCGCATCCCGTACATCGCGGCTCTCCCTGGGGACCCGTTCACTCCTGGTTCTTACGAAATCAAGCTCGATGCCGCCCAGGGCAGCTCTACCGCAGAAGAGAAAGTGGATTTCAAGGTGGACTAGATTAGAAGTTGGAGTCCGGCCGCGCAGCCGTTGCGGCTGCGCGGAAAGGGTGCAAACGACGTGTTAGTGCGGCTGATATTACTGATCCTGCTGGCGACAGGACTCGCGTTTGCGCAGAATGACTCCGCCCAGCAGGCGCTTCGCCGGGCTGTCGAGCTTCAGCAGTCGGGCCACTTCGCCGAGGCCATCGACGCCTATCGAACGTTTCTGAAGGCTCATCCCGATGCGGCTCCCGTTCGTTCGAATCTGGGGGCCGCTCTGGCTCACGAAGGCCACTACGCCGAAGCCATTCAGGAATACACGCTGGCGCTAAAATCCGATCCGTCCAATTACGGCATCCGCTTCAACATGGGACTCGCCTGGTACAAGTCGGGTGATATAGCGCAGGCAACCCGCGAATTTGAAGCCGTTTACCCTGCGCAGTCTGAAAACGATCCCAATCATGAGCGCCTGGCGTTGCTGCTGGGGGAGTGCTACCTGCGTCAGGGCGAGAATAAACGGGTGGTGGCGCTGCTCGATCCGTTTGCGGCATCGGATCAGGACAATCAGGGCCTGGATTACATGCTTGGCACTGCGCTGCTCCACGACGGCCAGACGGAACGAGGAGCGCTCCTCATTCAGCGGCTGCTGCAGAACGGCGACACGGCCCAGGCGCACATGCTGATGGCATATACACAGTTGCAAGCCCGCAACCTGCCACAAGCCTTGATCGAGGTGAATCGCGCCATCGAGCTGAATCCCAATCTGCCCGAGGCATACAGCCTCCGCGGAAGGCTGGCGTTTCTGCAATCGGATCTGAAAGGAGCCGAGGACTCGTTCCGCAAATCCCTCACTTTGGATCCAAACAGTTTCGAGGCGCTGTTGTGGTCGGGAACATTGCTCCGGGAAGAAGGGCAACTGGAGGACGCGGAGAAGAATCTGGGACACGCGCTGCAGTTGCAGCCGGGTGAGATGCGGGCCCGTTACCAGTCGGCGCTGCTGTCTTCGGAGCAGGGGAACGACAAGCACGCCGAAGAGTTGTTGGAGTCTCTGGTCAAGGATCATCCTGAGTACACTGAGGCGCACCGCACCCTGGCGACCATTTACTTCCGCCTGGGGCGTCCGGACGATGGCCGCCGGGAAAGAAAAGTCGCGGAAGAGATGGACGCTGAAATTCGCAAGCGAGATGAGGCGCGAGGACGGAGTCTTACCAAGTGAAGCTGTATTCCGGAATCCTGCTCTTGATCCCATTCTTCAGCGGCGCGCTCGCGGCGGGCCAGACAACGCCCCAGTCCTTTGAACAGCTTTCCCGCACCGCGCAACAAGCCTACGAAGCCGGCCACGACGATCAGGCCACGGAGCTTTACTCCGATGCGGTGAAGCTGCGGCCAGACTGGGCCGAGGGGTGGTGGGCGCTGGGCATGATCGACTACGAACACGATCGCTATCCCCAATGCCGCGACTCTTTGACTCGCATGGTGGCGCTTGACGCGTCGGCCGCGCCAGGTTGGGCGCTGCTTGGGCTCTGCGAGTTTCGCACCAAACAGTTCGACCTCTCGTTTCAGCACCTGAAGAAGGCGCACATGCTGGTCCCGGTGAAGGAGCCTGGCGGCCAGTTGATGGATGTGGCCAACTACCACCTTGCGCTGCTCCTCACGCGGCAGGGGGCATTCGAACTCGCGCAGGAAATCTTTGTGCGCGTCGCCATGAAAGCTCGCGATAACCCCGAGATGATGTTTGGCTCCGGCTTGGCCTCCTTGCGCATGCCCATTCTCCCAACCGATGTTCCCGCAGACCAGCGCGACGTGGTGACCATGGCCGGAAAGACCTTCTGGGATTTGGCCATTCAACCGCCCGAGCAGGCTGAAGCGGACTTCAAGGCGCTGATCGCTGCCTATCCAAAATTCCCCAACGTCCACTACTTCTACGGAACTTTCCTGGGAGCGCGCCATCCCGAGCAGTCCGCGGCGGAGTTTCTAGCGGAACTCAAGGTCAATCCCGACAGCGTGCCCGCCCGTGTTCAACTTGCGCTTCGATACATTGTCGAAAGCAAGCCCAAGAATGCCCTGCAATACGCCAGGGAAGCGGTGGCGCTCAGTCCCGATTCGGTGGGATCGCAGTTGGCACTGGGGGAGGCCTTGCGGGCCAGTGGGGACGATGAGCATGCGCTGGCTGCTTACCTGGCGGCAGAGCGGCTGGACAGCGAGAGCCCGAAGATCCGCCTCTACCTGGCGAACGCCTACCGCGCGCTGGGCCGCACCGACGACGTGCGCCGCGAACAAGCCGAGTACCGCCGGCTCGAGGGGGAGCAGCAAAACTGGCCGTGAGACGAGCGCGTTTTCCGGCGCGTGTGTTGTCGACACCTGGTTCGCGGATTCGTTCCACACAGCCAACGTGATATTGTCTCCCCCTCTTCGCGCTCGTCACATGGGAATGGCCGGGCCAAAATCCTGCCAACCAGCGCATTCCCCTCCAAAGCGAGCGGATTCGCCGAGCCGCCATTTTCGCCATCTGAGCCCTCGGGGGCTGCCATAAGCCACTGTGTCTGCTCCTTTTACAGTGGATGCATTCTTTTTGTTGACAGGTCCATCTCGCCCGCGCTATATATTTCTCCCAGCAATTCGATTTACTGCGCGGGTTGGGTTTAATCTGGGCAGCGACAATAAATTCCCCCACCGGAAATCGTTTACAAGCACGGCTTAATCGAGTTCGGGGACCGCCAAGCGGCGACTCCTACGAGCTACGAAAGCAATTGAAGTATCCACTTTTCAGGAGGCACATCTATGAATTCGTTCAGGCATCCAATAGCCGTGTCCCGGCGCTGGTTGTCGGTGTGGGTGGCGTTAGCTCTCTTTGCTGCGTTGATCCTTATGGATCCCGCGGCAAGAGCGCAGAGTAGTAGCGCAACCCTCGATGGAACTGTTCTCGACGCGTCGGGCGCCATAGTTCCAGGCGCCAACGTAGCTCTCAAAAATCAGGCCAGCGGCGATGAACGAACCGTGGTCAGCAATGGGGAAGGGTTCTTCAACTTCGCCGCGGTCCCCCCAGGCACTTATTCCCTCACGGTCAGCCGGCAGGGATTCGCAACCTGGGTAGCCAAAGACATCGTCCTGAACTCCGGCGATCATCGTGACGCGTCAGCGATCAAGCTGAAAGTGGGCGCGCAGAGCGAGACGGTTACCGTCGAAGCCACCTCCACCCAGATCACGCCAACCGATTCTGGAGATAAATCCTTCACCATCGGCCAGAACATTATGCAGAACGTCGCGATCGTCGGCCAGAACGCGGCCGAATTCATCAAGATCATGCCCGGTATGGCCATGACCAGCGGCGCACTGAACCAGAACTCCTACGCCGCTGCCGACGAAGGCACGGGGCATGGTCCGATCGGCAGCTTCTCGGCCAATGGCCAGCGCACCGGGGCTCTCGACATCACCTCGGACGGCGCGCACATTATCGATCCCGGCTGCAATTGCGGCCAGGCTGAAAACACCAACACCGAAATGACCTCCGAAGTCACCGTGATGACTTCGAACTTCGGCGCCGATTCCGCCAAGGGACCGGTGGTCATCAACACCGTCGGCAAATCGGGAGGCCAGCAATTCCACGGGGAAGCGTACCTGTACTCGCGCTACTATTCCCTGAATGCCAACGACTGGCTGGGCAACAACGCCGGCAAAAATTCCCAGGGAGTGGTAATCGCTCCCCGGCCCGAGACCAAATATTTCTATCCCGGGTTCCAGATCGACGGACCGGTGGTTCTGGGCTCTCACTTCAACCACAACCGCGACAAACTGTTCTTCTTCTTCGGAACCGAGTTCTACCGCCAGAATGTGGATAACGGCATCTACCACGCGGTGGTCCCCACGGCAAACATGGAGAATGGCGACTTTACCCAATCCGATTCCAACAACGCGTATACCAGCCAGTTGCTGGGTTATGCGCTGAATAACACGCCGACCGGCGGCGGCACGACAGCGGGCGGTAAAGGCGAGAACGCTTTCACCTGCACCGAGACGCGTACGAATCCCGATGGTTCAAAAACTTGCATCGCATCCATGCTGAGTGCCCCAGGCCTGGCCGATCACAACGGGCTGGGGATCATGCACACCTACCCCCTGAACAATGCGGATCCGGGGGCAAATGGAGGCTCCAACTACATCAACTCCCAGACCCGCTACTCGAACATGAAGCAGTACCGCGGGCGCATTGACTACAGCATCAACAATTCGACGAAGCTCTTCGTTGAGTACAACCACCAGGACGATAGCGCTGAGAATAGCCTCGACGTTCTCTGGACAGGCAACGCGGTGAGCTGGGCCGATCCGACCACTCCGTATCCGAGCCCGATCGTCGTGGCTTCCGACTCCGAGGTGATCACGGCGAACCTGACCAAGGTGTTCACCCCCACCCTCACCAATGAGCTGATTTTCAACTATGTCTACCTGAACCTGCCGAACAGTTTCAAGGATCCGGGCAAAGTGTCACGGCAGAATTTTGGCATTGACTACAACATGCTGTTCAGCCACGCCAACGAGACGAGCCTGCTTTTCCCTGAAACCACCGGCTGGGGCGATGGCATCTCCAACCAGCTCAACACGGGATTCGAGCTTAACGGAACTGTTTACGCCAAGAAGACGCTGCCCTCCATTGCGGACAACGTCTCCAAAGTGTGGAAGACGCATACCGCGAAGTTCGGCTTCTACTGGGAGCGCACCTGGAACGAGCAGCCCGGAGACGGCGCTGTCAACGGCGTTTCGGTCTTCAGCAACTGGGGATCGAATACCAGCGGCAACGCGTATGCCGATATGCTGATCGGTCAGATGACCCAGTATTCGGAGCAGAATTTCAATGTAGTTCCTGCCTTCCGCTATTTGTCGACCGAGTTCTATGGGCAGGATTCCTGGAAGGTCTCGAGAAGGGTGACTGTCGATCTGGGTCTCCGCATATCGCACCTCGGCCCATGGGTCGACACCACTGGTTACGGCTTCGCTGCCTGGTATCCGAACCTGTACCCGCAAAACATGGGCGGCACGGCCAACGGTCTGAAATTCCCGGGCATCGAGTGGAACAAAGTCCAATCCTCCACGCCGCTGTCGGGTTCCTCGAGCAGGCTCGCCTTCTACAGTCCGCGCCTCGGTTTTGCCTGGGATTTGATGGGAAGCGGCAAGACTGTGCTGCGCGGCGGCTTCGGCATCTACCACTTCCACGACGAGCAGAACGTGCAGAACGGGGCGTACAGCATCGTGCGCGGCTCGTTCTCCTCACCGGCTTTGTGGAGCCCGTCGTTTGCCCAGCTTGGACCGCAAGCAGCAAGCCTGTCAATTCCGAGCCAAGTCACCGCGCTGGATCCCACGGACGACCAGGAACCACGGACCACAGACTGGAGCACGACAATAGCTCAGCGGGCTCCCTGGAAGAGCCTGGTGGAAATATCCTACGTTGGCAGTAAGTCCGACTTCCTGAGCAACTACAACAACAACTTCTCCCAGCTCAACGATCTTGGTCCTGGGGCGTTATTCCAGAAATATGGCTGGCTGCCGGACTGCTACCCGGACGACAACGCAACTGACGGCGGTGCCTGCTCAAAGGGCGGCGCCGACACCGGCTATAGCGCAGGCGCCACCCAGAACGCTCGCCCGCTCTCAGCCTACGGTTCGTTGAAGATCATCAACCATAAGATGTATTCCAACTACAACGGTCTGCAGGCGACGTGGAACAAGCAGCAAGGGCATTTCATCTTCCTGGCGAACTACACGTTCTCCAAGGCCCTTGGCATCCGCGGCGAGAGCGGCTCGGCGACCGGCGATCCACTCAACCTGAAAAACAACTACGGAACGCTTCCCAACAACCGCACCAACATCTTCAACGTTGCTTACGTGTACCAGTTCCCAAATCTCAACCCGTCTGCCAATCCGCTGTTGAAAGGCGCGGCAAACGGCTGGCAGCTTTCGGGCATCACCCAGTACCAAACCGGAGCGGACCTCCAAGCGGCAGTAACGTCCAATTTCGGTTACGTCGGGTGGATTCCTGCCGGCACCACGTTTTTGGGCAAGACAATCCAAAACCCGATTCAGGCAAACGACCAAAACGTGCTGGGCACTCCGGACGTGACCCTTATGCCCAAGGTGATCTGCGATCCGCGACATGGGCTCAAGGCACACCAGTACGTAAACGGAAGTTGCTTTGCTCCATTCCCCACACTTCAGCAGCAGGGCACGTATATCTTCCCCACCTTGAACGGACCCGGGTTCTTCAACAGCGATCTCTCGGCGTTCAAGAACTTCACCTGGGGGAACTCTGAAAACAAGAAGCTGCAGTTCCGGTTCTCCGGCTACAACTTCCTCAACCATCCGGTCCGCTCGTTCAGCGGCGGCAGCGATCCTGGGCTGAGTCTGCAATTCAATTCCGACGGCACCCCGAGACAGCCTGCTCCAGGGGTGAACTTCGGCTACGCCAATTACAAGACCGGCCACCGAATCGTCCAGGGGGAGGCCAAATTCACCTGGTAGACAATCACGCAACTTGAACTACGGCGGGGCGGCATTTCGATGCCGCCCCGCTTTTTGTCTCGGTGCTTCCTACGTTCGATGTGCTTCTGTCAGCCGCTGCCCACACATTTGCAGATCGGATGACCTGGAAGGGTGGCTGGCTGGCATTTGGCGAGACATGCACGGAAGCAGACGGACCCACCCCGGCGCTACAGTCAGACTGAACTTCGTACATCACCTGATTGGCGAGTCACGGGTGATTGCCCGCGGAGTCCTCTCACGCAGACCAAACAGCTTTCCGTTCTCGAATGGCTCTCGCGTGTTGCCGGTGACCGAACTCGATAGTTCGAAGGAGAGACAATTTACTGAAGTCCTCAGCAACGCAGCGTACTCGATAAGATGCTTTCGAAGCTGCTGTGCTGGTGCCCGGAGGGGGACTTGAACCCCCACGACCGGTAAAGGTCTGCGGATTTTAAGTCCGCTGCGTCTGCCAGTTTCGCCATCCGGGCACGTTCATCTTATCCGCTTCACGCGCGGGCGCTCACGCCGATTCCGCCATTCCCATCATAGCGGCTTCTACGCTCTCTCTCTCGTCTGTGAGCGCCCGAGCCCATCGCCGATCCGGGCGTTTAAAATTCCTTCGTACGGATCAGGAGGGAAACATGGCACCGCTATCGAGAAGAACATTCATCCAAGCCGCCTCATCCAGCGCGGTCATCGGAGCGATCGCGGCCACGACCGGGCGCCCGCTTCTCGCCGACCCTCTTGGCCTGCCCATCGGCTGTCAAACCTGGCCCGTACGAGACGGCATCGCGAAAGACTTCCGTGGCACCCTCAAGGAGCTCGCCGCAGCGGGATTCCAAGCCGTCGAGTTATGCTCCCCCGTGGGCTACGCCGACTCCGGTTTCGCCGGCCTCGGTAAATATTCCGGGCCCGACCTCCGCGGCATCCTTCACGACGCCGGCCTCACCTGCATCAGCAGTCACTTCTCCATCACGGAATTGAGAAAGGATCAGAGCGCCCGCATCGCCTGGGCGAAAGATCTGGGCCTGACGCAGATGCTGGTGCCAAGCCTCGCCGGTCCCCACAATCCCACCATGGACGACGTGAAGCGCGCCGCCGACGAATACAACCGCATGGGTGAGCGAGCCGCGGCGGCCGGCATCGTCCAGGGCCTTCACAACGAGGACTTCGAGCTATCCAAGGTCAACGGCCAGCGAACCTACGATCTGCTTTTTCAACTTCTCGATCCCAGGCTCGTCAAGTTCCAGTTCCAGGTATCCACCATCAGCGATGGCTACGACGCCGCCGACTACTTCACACGCTATCCCGGCCGCTTCATCTCCATGCACGTCCAGGGCTGGTCCGCTCAGACGCGTAAAATCATGCCGGTGGGCCAGGACACTCTCGATTGGCGGAAGATCTTCACCGCCGCCCGGACAGGCGGAATCCAGAACTACTTTGTGGAGATGGACTTGCCCCTGATGAAAGCCAGCGTACCTTACCTGCGTCAATTGCAGGTCGCATAATCCGCATTTGGCTGGCCCGCAACGCAGGTCCGCGCGCCTTTGCCGCAAGCGCAACTTCCTTCGCGTTAGCCGCTCCTACTGGGGATTGCGATAGCAGATGTTCTCGCCCTCCAGCTGGTACTCCGCGGAGCAGAAATCTCCCCCGCAGATCATGGCTTCGCCACCGCAGAGCTGCCGCCGTGTGATCAGCCCCATGGTGCCGCAACGGGGGCACGACATCACCGCCACAAACGGGTTCTGCGCATGCCCCAGCGTGGTCTGGTTTTCCAGGACGAAAACCGTGCCGGGGTCCATTCTTTCCGGGATCCACTCTTCCAGAAACTGCAAGTCGGCTGACATCCTGCCCTCCGGGGGTTGAGATGCAACCAAGCCTGAGCGGTGATTCCCGCCCCGGCCCTGTTGTGCAACAACTGCAGCTGCGAAGACCAACCCAGAGATTGGACGCCTCAGGGTCAAAAACAGTGTTGCCGCTCCGCACTGTTTCGTCAATGGGAATCGCATCATGGGAGTACCGAAAAGGATTCCCCGCTGCTGCCATGCCAAATAGGAACCGGCACGCAACTGCCACAAATGCCTGCGAACTTCCTCGTCCGCACTTCAGAATCTAGCGCGACGCAATGCCCGCTTTTGCCTGCTTCGTTGCCGCCGCGTCGATCCCGCGATAGATCTCCTCATTGCGCAGGATGGCCTGGACGTAGTCCCGCGTCTGGGTGAACGGAATCGACTCCACGAACTCGTCGATCCCGCGATACGGCCCCGCCGCCTGCCAGTCCACCACTCGCGAGTCGCCCGCGTTATACGCCGCCAGCGCGTACACCTGCACCCCGCCAAATCGATCGAGCATCTGGCGCAGATACCGCGTGCCCAGCCGGATGTTGATCTCCGGGTTCAGTAACTGGTACGACTGAAAACCCGAAATCCCCTCCTGCCGCGCCAGCGACCGCCCCACCGACGGCTCAATCTGCATCAGTCCATACGCATTCGCATACGAAATCGCGTCCGGCTTGAACTCCGATTCCTGCCGGATCAGCGACGCCACAAGATAAGGATCGAGGCTGTTCTTCGCGCTCTCCGCCTTGATGGTCTCCCACCACGGCTCGGGAAACAGTATCCGCCAGTAGGCCAGCGGAATCGACTTGATCGGCGCCGACGTGGCATACGGCAGCGCTTTCTTCAGCGATCGCATCGCCCGGAACGTCTCCCCGAATGACGCGTAGATCTGCGCCTCGGCCAGCGCGCCCCACGACTCGTAATCCGGGTCCGCCGCCAGCTCCTGCGCAATGTAGTCGTTCAGCCCCGCATTCGCAATCAGGCGCGCCTTCGCTATATGTGGCGAATCCGCGGGAAACGTGTCTACCAGGTGCGGCACCGGCTGCGCCTGGTATCCCTCCACCTGCGTCTGCGAAACCAGCTCCGGCTGCCCCAGCGCTTTCAAACGATCTCGCGACATCTCAGCGTAAAAATAGTGCTGGTACCGCACCGTCACGGCCCGATAGTTCGCCACCGCCAACCCCGGCTTGTGGTCCTGAAGCTCGTAGAGCCGTCCCCGCCAGTACAGCGCCGCCGCGCTCTCCGTAGCCTGCGGATACAGCCGGATCTGTTCGTCGAACACCCGCGCCGCGTCGGGGAACTGCCCCTGCCGATACAGCAGCCAACCCGCCCGCCAATGCGCCGCCGCCGCATTCCGTTGTCCCGGAAAATGCATCGCCAGGTACGTGTAATAGCTCACCGCCTGCGCATAATCCCGCCGCAGCATGTACATGTTGCCGCTGGAAAACAGCGCCTCCGCCAGCCACTGGTTCTGCGGAAACCGCTGTTCCAGCTCGTTCACCAGCCGCTGCTGCTCCGCGTCGTCCTGCCGGTTCCGCGCCAGCTCCATCAATATATAAAGCCGCCGCGCGCCATTATCGTCATTGCTGTCGGCCAGTGCCTTCGCCTCGCCCTCAGTCAGCCGCTTCAGCTTTAAATCGCAGGATGCGGCGGCCACCGCAAACCCGTTCCGCGTCTTCGCATCTAGCTGCATATCCCGCGCCAGCGCGTGATATTGCTCTGAAGCCAGGTTGTACCGCCCGGCGTTGTAATAGGCGTCTCCCAGGCTGCGCAACTCCGCCGGCGTCAGGCTGGTCTCCGCCCCCATCGCCGTCAGCCGCGCCCGCGCCTCCTCCGCCTCCGTGGTCAGCGGATGGCTCAGCAGAAGATGCTTGAACAGCCGCAGGGCCTCCTCGTTCTGCTGTATTGCATACGCAATCTTGGCCTGTGTCAGCTCGTAGTTCGGCTTATCGCGAGCTTCCTCCGCCACCGTCAGCAACGCCCGCTGCGCCGCAGTCGCATTCCCCTGCGACAGCAGCACGTTCGCCTCCAGCTCCGGCGCTTCCACATCGAAAATGCTGTCTGGATACCGCTCGTCAAATCCCCGCAGCAACGCCTCCGCCGCGGCTTCATTGCCCTGCGCGTGCAGACACTCCGC
The DNA here is from genome assembly GCA_035552555.1 of Occallatibacter sp. GTDB lineage: Bacteria > Acidobacteriota > Terriglobia > Terriglobales > Acidobacteriaceae > Telmatobacter. The sequence goes on along the minus strand of DASZLF010000090.1, from coordinate 33,001 downwards.
CGCCAGATAATCCGCATAGTCGGCCAGAAGCTCGCTGTGCTGCCTGGCCAGGTGCAGCGCCGTCACCGCGTCGGGATACCGCTTGTCCAGCTGGTACGCCCGCCCCAGCGACAGGTACGCCGCCCCCGATGCATCTCCTGTGTGCTGTTGCGCATAGCGGGTCACCCCGGCATACGCCGCCGGCATACGCAGCGTAATCAGTTGCTGTGCCATCGGCCGCAACTCCGTCGACGCCACAAACGCCTGCCGCAGCCGAGCGGTCTTCGCCCGCCGTTCCGAAGGCGTGCCGCGCCGCCGCGTCAGCCGGCCCGATTTCTTCCCGCTCCCAGCCTTATGCTTACCGGCTGCCGCCTTGCTTGCCGTATGTTTTTTGGTGGTCGAACCCGTTCCGTCGGCCCCGGCCTGTCCATACATCGGAACCACGGCAATCAGCAGACACATCCAGCCAGCCAGGCAGGCCTTACCCAGCCCGGAGAGGAAAAGTGGGGAAATGCGCACCCTCATACATCCAATGTAAGCGCGTTTTCCCTCCCCGAACAGCGGCAAGCATCACTCCAATCAACATTCCCGCACCGTATTCCCTTTTCCCTGCTCCCTTCCCCCCTTAATCCCTGGTCCTTCGGTCCCTTGTTCCCTCGGTCCCCGCTTTTCCGGCCCCCGAGCCTTGAACCCTGAACCCTGTAGAATGTCCCTAGCGGTCCGCTTGCCCCAGCCGGTCAAACTCCCCGCGGATTTGCGCAACCAACTCGCATGGCGACCATCCAACCGTTAGCAGGAGAAAACGAGCAACACCCCGACGTGGCCCTGGTGGAACGGGTCCGCGGCGGCGATGTCTCCGCCTATGACGAGCTCGTCCGCAAGTACGAGCGTCAGGTCTTTCGCATTGCGCAGCACATTACGCAGAACCGCGAAGACGCTGAAGACGTGATGCAGGACGCGTTCCTCAAGGCCTACGAGAAGCTCGATCAGTTTCAGGGAAACTCGAAGTTCTACACATGGTTGGTTCGCATTGCAGTCAACGAGAGCTTGATGCGCCTGCGCAAGCGGCGCACCGGCAGAATGGTCTCGATCGACGAGGACGTCGAAACCGAGGAGGGCAGCGTCCCTCGCGACCTGGCCGACTGGGCTCCCGACCCGGAGCAGAACTACTCCCAGTCGGAGCTGGCGGAAATCCTGCGCAAAACCATCCACGGACTCCCGCCGGGCTTCCGGGTCGTCTTTGCTCTGCGCGACGTGGAAGGGCTCTCCACCGAGGAGACCGCCGAATCCCTTGGGCTCAGCATTCCCGCCGTCAAGTCGCGCTTGTTGCGCGCCCGGCTGCAGCTTCGCGAGCGGCTCACCCGCTACTTCAAACGGAAGAGGGTCACCGCGGCCCATTCCGGAAGGAGGGGGTAGAGAAATGACCTGCACCCAGTTTCTTGCCCTGCTCGACGACATGCTCGACGACGTCATCAACCCCGAGATGCGCGCCGACCTCCGGCAGCATCTACGCGACTGCGAGCACTGCGAAGTCACCCTCAGCACCACCCGCAAAACCATCCAGATCTATCGCTCCCACGAAATCTACGACATGCCTCCCGGCCTGAGAGAGCGGCTCCACGCCGCCATCATGTCGCGCTGTAAAAAGGGCTGCTGAAAAAGTAAAATTATCGATTCCGACTGCCCTGAAAAATAGCTGTCAGCGAAATCGCGTGATCCAACTCAGGCTGGCGATGGGGCTTCAACACAACGAATGAAAATGCAAAAGCCCCGTTTCATCCCCTGGTGGGCCGGAGAAGCCGGTGAATGACTATTCCCTATCCCCTTTTCCCTTAGTCCCTGCTTTCAAGCCCCCTGGCAGAAGACATCCGGCACGTCGATTCCCAGCGCGGTGGCCAGGTCGTGCTGATGCTCCTGCTCCTGCCCGATGATTTTGCGCAACTGCTCGGCCAGCGCATAATGGCCGATGGCCTCCGCCTGCTTGACTCGCTCGCGATAGCTTTTGATGGTCTCGGTTTCGTTGTCCAGGTCAAATCGGATCATGTCCTCAGGCTTATCGCTGAGCTTCACGGGCTTGGACGTCGCCGTGGGCATGCCGCCCAGGTAATCGATCTGGTCGGCGATGATCATGGCGTGCTGCAGCTCCTGCGCCGCGTGGAGTTTGAGTTCGGCGGCGATGCTCATCCACTGCGCGCCGCGCAGCACATTGCTGTAGACCGTGTAGGCAATGATCGCCTGGTATTCCCGGGCAAGATCCTCGTTCAACGCGTTGACCAATTCCTTGATCGCCTGCTGGCGGTCCTGATCGGGCTTATTCTCTGTCATTTGCCTTTTCTTCCCTTTCTTGAAATGAAAACCGGGTAGTTGGATGCCCCAGAGCGAAAGCAAGATAGCTGTTCCTTGCGAAGCCGAGCGACGTGCTTCGGTGCGGGCTTGTGGGGACCTGGAGGTCCCCACTACAGTCATCTGGAGACCAGCGGTACTCAGTAGAGGCCGGGGCTGACGGCTTTCACGTTACTCGGCGCGCAAGGCTTCTGTCGGATTGACAGATGCGGCGCGATGGGCGGGGAGAAAGCTGGCGGCCAGCGACGCGAAGGCCAGCACAAGAGCCACGGCGGCGAGCGTGGTCGCATCCCACGCGCTCACGCCGAAGAGGAGCTTGCGCATGGCGAGCGATGCGCCGATGGAGCAGGCGATGCCGAGGCCCACGCCGATGCCGGTGAGCCATGCGGCCTGGCGCATGACCATGGAGTAGACGGCGGAGCGCTGCGCGCCGAGAGCCATGCGCACGCCGATCTCGCGCGCCCGCTGCGAAACGGAGTAAGCGACAGTGCCGTAAAGGCCGACTACGCCGAGCAGCAGCGCCATGAAGGCAAATCCGCCCACGATCCAGGTGGAGAAGCGATGCAGAAAAGCCGCCTGGCTCGCGTTGATCTGATCGCCCATGGTGATCTCGCCATAAACGCCGAGATTGGGACCGATGGCGCGGATCGTACTCACTAGAGATGGGAGAACTGAGTTCGGGTCCTGCGAGGTGCGGACCGCGACGGCAAAATAATTGTCGGTGGTCTGATAGATGGCCTGGTACTCGGCCGGCCAGATGGGCTGATCGAGTCCGCCTTCGCGCAGGTCGGCGACCACGCCGATAATCTGGCGCATGGATTTGGGCGTGAGCTTGAGGTCGCCGATCCGCTTTCCAATGGGGTCTTCACCGGGAAAGTATTTGCGCGCAAGCGCCTCGTTGATGAGAACGACATTCGGCTTGGCACCCGTTTCATCCGCAGCGAAGAGGCGCCCACGGACCAGGCGCGCCTTGAGTGCGGGCAGATAGCCGGGGCTGACGTCGCGCTGGTTGACTTCGTTGTGCTCGCCGTGGAAGGGCTTGTCCACGATGCGAATCCAGTCGGTGTCGCAATTGCACTGCACGGGCAGATCGGTAGTGATGCCGACGGATTCAACTCCCGGCAATGCCGACGCGCGGCACTCGACATCGTGGTAGAGGGCGAGGGCCTGCGCGTTTTTGGCAAGTGTGCCGTCGGGGATCATGACGTAGGCTGTGGCAAGATGCGTGGGATCGAAGCCGAACGGCACGTGGAGCACGTTGTAAAGGCTTTTGCCAAGAAGGCCGGCGCCGGCGAGGAGAACCACGGCGATGGTGAGCTCGACCACAACGAGGTTGGCGCCCAGGCGCTGCCAGAAACGGCCGGCGGCGCTGCGTCCCCCTTCCGCGAGCGTATTGTGCAGGTTCTGCTGCGAGAGCAGCAGCGCGGGAATGGCGGCAAGCAGCAGCGACGCCAGCAACGCCACGGCAACGGCAACCAGCGCGCTGTGTGCATTGATGCCGAGATTGCTGAGGAAACCTACGTTGTCGGCCATCGTCCTGGGAATAAGCTTGACGATCAGTTGCATGAGCCACCGCGCGATGAGCAGGCCGGCGGTGCATCCGGCGATGGTGAGCAGCAGGGCTTCCGTGACGAACTGGCGCAGGACGCGCGCCGCCGTTGCGCCCAACGCGCCGCGCACCGCGATTTCGCGGCGGCGGCTCTCTGAGCGGACCAGCAGCAGACTGGTGACATTGACGCACGCGATGAGGAGCAGCAGGGCCGCGCCCGCCAGAAGCATGAGCAGGATGGGCCGCACATCGCCCACGATGTCGTCTTTGAGCGGCTGAACGAAGGCGCCCTGATCACGGTTGGAGTCAGGGTACTGGCGCTCGAGTTGCGCCGCCACGTTCTTCAGATCGGCGAAGGCGGCTTGGGAAGTGACGCTGTCGCGCAGGCGGCCGACGCCGTCGAGGTTGTGGCAACTGCGCCTGGTCTCGCATCCGTTGCGATCGAGCAGCGGCACCCAGAACGTGACATTTCCTCGCGGTGCGAAGGAAAATTCGCGCGGAAGGACGCCGACGATGGTGTAGGCGGCGCCGTCGAGACTGACGGATTGGCCGACCACATCGCGATGCCCGCCGAAGCGTTTCTGCCAGGTACTCCAGGGGAGGATTGCGATTTTGGCGCGGCCAGGCTGATCTTCGCCGGGGAGGAAGTCACGGCCAAGAAGCATTTTTACGCCGAGCGTACGGAAGAATCCGTCGCTGATGCGAGCGGCGGGAACAGGTTCGACGATGGAGCCCATGCGGAGTAAGAAACCGGTGCCGCCGACTACGTCGAGCGAACTGAGCGTGGTGTTCATGCGCTTCCAATCGTCGTAGTCGTAACGCGAGAGGTTGGCTTTGGGAAAAATGGCCGCGCTCTCGGTGACGAAGACCAGGCGATTGGGTTGGGCGTAAGGCAGCGGCTGGATAAGCACGGCATCCACGAAGCCGAAGATGGCGAGGCTGACACTCATGCCGAGGGCAAGGATGAGGATGGCGGTGACGGCGAAGCCGGGATTCTTTCGCAGCTGGCGCAGGGCGAATCGCAGGTCCTGGAGGACGGTTTCAGCGCGGAAGGCGACGACGCTGTGGCTACGATCGCGAAGGGCAGCGGGGTTTCCGAAGCGGCGCAGCACGGCGGTTTGCGCGGCTTGCGTGGAGAAGCCTTCGGCGATCAGGTCGCGCTCGGCCTGGGCGCGGTGGAAGGCCATTTCTTCATCAAGATCGGCGCGGAAGCGGTTGCGGCGCAAGAGCAGCGAGAGCTTGATGAGGAATCGGGAGATGGCGTTCATGGGGACCTCCGAAGAGTTATCAGTGGTCAGTGGTCAGTGATCAGTGATCAGTGATCGGTGGCCGGCACTACGACTGTTCGGCGAGGACGCGGCCGATGGCGTCGATCATCTGCTCAAATTGCGACACTTCAACGCCCAGTTGCTTCTTCCCTGCCGCGGTCAGCTTATAGAAACGCGCGCGGCGATTGGTTTCGGTCATCTTCCACTCCGCCTTCACCCATCCCTGTAAAAGGAGCCGCTGCAGCGCCGGATAGAGCGAGCCTTCTTCCACCGTCAGCACGTCATCGGAGAGCCGCTTGATGGAAAGCGCGACACCGTAGCCATGCTGCGCGCCGCGGGTCAGCGTTTTGAGGATGAGCATGTCGAGGGTGCCGGGAAGCAGGTCGGACTTCTTCATGGAGGCTATATATAGACTATCTATGGATAGGAAGTCAAGGGGAAAGGCAGGGATTAAGGATTAGGGATTAGGGAGTAGAGAGCAGCGAGAAGAGAGTAGAGAGTAGGGAGCAGGGATTAGGGAGTAGAAAGGCTGATCGTTGATCGAGCTGGATCCCCGCTTCTCCACATCCGGGGAAACCTGGGGCAACCGGCGACGGGCGCACGGGTGGTGTATGGGCGAGGGCGAGGGCGGGATCGGCCAACCTATGGTTTTCTGTAGACTTTGCTTGTTCTAAGTTGACTCGTAAATAGTTTATTTCCTGTTACATACATTGGATTGCACTTGGTTTGCAGCAATGAGGAGGGGGGTACTACCCCCCTCGTCAGGCTGCGACTGCTTTTGACGGGCCGATGGGGTCTGCGCACCGTTCTGGGATGATTGCCGGGCCATTTTCTGGGCCATGCGAGTTTGTGGGTCCCTCTCGGAGAGGAGGGTTTGAGCGGAAAAGAAAATGCCCGCCGAGGCCTGGAGGCCGGCGGGCATTGTTTGTCTCATCGGTTTTAAGCATGACAGAAACGGAGATAAAACCGGCAAGGAATTTGAACTTTATTTTCTCTTTGTTGTGTTGTAGTTAGCTAGGTTTTCCACAGGGAGGGGGCTTGACAAGATTTTTGGGGTGCACCGGATCTGGTGCAAAATGAATGATCCGGTGAACCGATACAGTGCGGGACGGGTTTCCGTTTTTGGTTCCGGCTACGCCGGATTAGATTTTTTACGGTTCAAATCATAAACAGAACTACTTCAACAATTCCGAGGTGCACTGGATTGTGAGCAACCGCCGGTTTCCTTCAACGACGCAGGGCGCAAAAACGCGAGCCACCTGCGCGTCGAAAGTCACTGGCCGGGAAGAGACCGAAATGCAGGTCCTTCGACTGCGCAGGGCGCATAAAGCCGCGCCCTGCTCCGCTCAGGATGACGGCGGTAAGTTGAGCATTGTGAGGGACTTGGCTAGGAATTAGAAAAGTTGGCTAGGAATTAGAAAAATTGGCTAAGAATTAGAAAAGCTGACAGCTGATCCCGGATTCCAAGCCCCTAATTCCTACTCCCCGTTCCCTAATCCCTAATCCCTAATCCCTGTTCCCTACTCCCTGCCCTTAGTGCTTTTGGAACATTTCCATCACGTCGTTGCGCAGCGCGATGCGGCTGCTGTCTCTGGTGTAGAACATGTGGCCGCCGGGGAACTCGTGTACGGCGACGCGCGTGGGATCGCCCATTACCGGCATCTCGTCCACCGTGAGCACCGAGCCCATGAAGGGACACGACAGGTCATTCCAGCCGTGCAGGATGAGCACGCGCAGCTTGGGATCGGCGGCGACGGCCTGACGAAGGTCGGGCACCGAACCGCGGCGCAGATCGTTGTCGCGATCCCACAGGCGGTTCACGTCGTAGGAGAGCGCATTGTAGCGCGCGTCCACTTTCCAGCCCACGGTGCGGGTGACAAAATCCACCATGGCGGTGGTCAGCGGCGCAATGATGCTGGCCAGAATGGGGTCGCTGGCGCGCTGCTCCGGAGCAAACGGGAAGGGATCGAACGAGGTCACGTTGGAGTCGTATACCGAGCCCAGCTTGCCTTCCTCGCGATGCGCTTCGCGCAGGTACGCGCCGGTTTCCAGGCGGCCGCCGGAGTACTTCACAAACGACGGATCGAGTCCCGTCATCTCGGTGACGCGCTGGATCAGCTTCTGCTCCGCGGCTTCATCGGAGCGGCCCTTCAATAGCGTCATGGCATACTCGCCGCGGGTGTAGGCGATCACGTCGGCCATGGCTTCGGGGGTCAGGTTGTGTTCGCGCTCCAGGTGGGCCGCGGTGATGGAGGGCAGCGTCATCATCCACGGAAGCGGCGAGAGGTCGCCGTTCGTCTCCTGCTCGGGATTCAGGTAGGGCGATATCAGCACAACGCCGTTCATGGCGACGCCTAATTGCGATTGCAGGTAATGAGTGATGCGCGGACCGCGGAAGCCGCCGTAGCTCTCGCCCACCAGATACTTTTTCGAAGTCAGGCGATCGTTCAGCACCAGCCAGTCGTAGACCACGCGCGACAAGTATTGAATGTCGGCCTGCGTGGAAAAGAAGAGCTTCTTCTGCTGATCTTCCGGCACCAGGGCGCGGCTGAACCCGGTGCCGATGGGATCGACGAAAACCAGGTCGGTGAAATCGAGCCACGTGCCCTGGTTATCACTGAGCGTTACCGGATCGGAGGGGCTGTCGCCTTCGTTGCCCGCCTGCATGTGCTTGGGGCCGATGGCGCCGAAGTTGAGATACACACTGGCCGCGCCCGGTCCGCCGTTGAACGCGAACGTGACCGGACGATTTGCGCCCTCTACCGTGTAGGCCGTCGTGACCACCTCGCCCGCGATCTTGCCGTCCTTGTCGCGCACCGGAATGGAGCCAACCGTCACCGTGTATTTGAGGGGCTTGCCGTCGAGTTGGATTGATTGCTGGACGTGCGCCGGTGGAGGCAGCGGAGGAAGCGCCGTCTTTTCGGCAGGCTGCTTTTCGGCTGGCTTGCCATCGGCCGGGGCAGGGGACGCCTGGGCCAGGCTGGTTGCGGAAAAGCCGCCAAGACAAGCTGCGCACAACAGAAGCGCAATCCGCGGGGAAGCAAATGGGAAACTGGAATTTTGCATGCAATTACCATACCGCGCCGCAGCCGGACCAGCGAGGAAAAAGCCGCACTTGTCAGCACCCATGGCCCATCATTTACCCTGAGAGGCGGCATGAAACATCGGCTTCTTGCATCCCTCTTCACCGTCGCGTTCGCGGCCTCCGCGTTGGCGCAGCAATCCACCAAGCCGGCAACGCAGCCGGCACAGGATTTGCCTGACGGGCCGCAGCCCACCCAGGCCGCGCTGATCCAGCCCAGCGGGCCCACCGTGGTGATGGACACCTCGATGGGCCAGATAACGTGCCAGTTCTTTCAGAAGCAGGCGCCGGTGGCGGTAGCGAATTTCATCGGGCTTGCCAATGGGACGAAGGAATGGACCGATCCGGCCACAGGCAAGAAGATGCACGGCAAACCCTATTACGACGGCACCACGTTCCATCGCGTGATTCCGGAGTTCATGATTCAGGGCGGCGATCCCACCGGCACCGGCACGGGCGACCCCGGCTACGCCTTCAACGACGAGTTCGATCCAGATCTCAACTTCGACGTTCCGGGGCGGCTGGCCATGGCCAACTCCGGCCCCAACACCAACGGAAGCCAGTTCTTCATTACCGAACAGGCGTATGCTTCGCTGGACCAGCACTACACCATCTTCGGGCAGTGCGACGATCCCAGCGTGAACGTGGTGAAAACCATCGCGCGCGTGCAGCGCGACGCGAATGACAAGCCGCTGGTCCCGGTTTACCTGAAAAAGGTCATGATCGTGCCGGAGAACGCACCGCCTCCACCGCAGCCGGGCAGCGGCGGTAGTGTTGCGGTTGAGATACCGAAGCGGGTGCTGATCTCGGCGGGAGTCGCGGCGGGAATGATCCAATCAAAGACTCCTCCCTCATATCCCGACGAGGCCAAGGTGAAAGGGATCTCTGGAACCGTTGTTCTCGACACCATCATCGGAACTGACGGAACGGTGCAGGATCTGAAAGTGGTCAGTGGTCGCAAGGAACTGCAACAGGCCGCGCTTGACGCCGTCAAATCCTGGCGCTACCGGCCCTACCTCTTGAACAACACACCCGTGGAAGTGCGGACCACGGTCAACGTGATTTTCTCTCTCAGCCGCTAAACACCGTCCCTCAGAGGCTAAAGCCCGATTGATTTTGCGGCACTTACGGCACGACTAAAGTCGCGCCCTTTCAAAACCAGACTTCCATCACAGGCTCATAGGAGACCCCATGGCACTTGCACCAGGCACCTACGCGCATTTCCATACCAGCGAAGGCGACGTCACCGTGCGCCTCTTCGAAGCCGACGCTCCCGTCACCGTGAAGAACTTCGTTGAACTCGCCGAAGGCAAGAAGGAATGGACGCACCCCAGCACTCACGCCAAGTCGAGCAACAGGCTCTTCGATGGCACCATCTTTCACCGCGTGATTCCCGACTTCATGATCCAGGGCGGCGATCCGGCCGGCACCGGCATGGGGGGCCCCGGCTATCGCTTCCAGGACGAGACCAAGGGTTCGCCGCACAAGTTCGATAAGCCCGGCAAGCTGGCGATGGCGAACAGCGGTCCCAACACCAACGGCTGCCAGTTCTTTATCACCGTGGCGCCCACGCCATGGCTCACTGGCAATCACACCATCTTCGGCGAGGTGGTAGAAGGCCAGGATGTGGCCAACAAGATTTCCAAGGTGGCCCGAGGCGCGCAGGACAAGCCGCAAAAGCCCGTGGTCCTGGAGTCGGTGAAGATCGAGCACGTGAGCTAATGTGGTGTCTCACAAATTCCTTGCATCCTTCAGCGGCCCAAATACAGGTCCTTCGACTCCGTTTGGCCAAGAAACGGCCAAACTCCGCTCAGGATGACAGCGTTTTTTGTTGAGTTGTTTACGAGACACCACACTAAGGCCTAACCAAGGCTGTTGTACCCTGGCCGTCAATATCCTGGTGCAGGCGTGTGGGGATCTGGAGATCCCCACTACAGCCGGGCTGGAGACCGGCGGTACTGGGGAGTGTTCACGGGTTCGATCAACCGCACGTTGTCGATCAGTACAAAATGCGGGATACCTGCTTTTTCAACTCGCCGGTTTCCAGGCTTTCTCCGACCGCTGATCGAAGTCCTCATACGCCTTGCGTAATCCCAGCAGGACTTCCGCGGTGGTTTCAAACAGGGCCTGCGCTTTGGGATCGCTGACCTTGTCCACGTCGGCGCGCACATGATCGGCCAGGCCGGTCAGCATCTCGCGAATTTTTGCGGTATGGTGCTGCGGATCGTTTTCGTTCGAATTAGAAGGATTGGGCATGGTCTTCCCCTCGCACGCTTGGAGAGGCAAGACAAAGGAAAAGTTGTCCGTGCGCCTATCGGGCAGCCGCGCACAACTCCAGAATCGCCGCGCCGAACCGTCCCACCTTGCCCGGCCCCATGCCCTCGATGGCCAGCAGGTCATGCGGACTCTTCGGCCGCAGGGCAGCCAGCGCGTGCAGGGTGCGGTCGTGCAGAACCACGTAGGCGGGCACTCCCAGCCGCCTGGCTTCCGCCGCGCGCCAGTCCTTGAGTTTCGCAGCCAGCTCCGGATTGGCGCTCGGCAGCGCAGCCGGTTCCGCGGATTTCTTTTGCAGTGCGGATCGCGCCGGCCCCACGGCGGAAGAAATGGTTGCAGCGGGGAGCGCTTTCGGCGAACCAGGATTCGTGGCTGCACGCGGAGCGCTGCTTCGCCCCGGCTTCTTTCCGGAGGGCGTCCGCGAAGCCGTGGCAAACTCCTCCACGAATCCCTCGCTGAACAGCAGTTCCAGTGGGGTGTTCGGCCGCACGTCGAGGCCCGCATCGGTGAGAGCGATCTTGCGAAACGGAATCACCTTGCCATCCTTCTCGAACTCCGCCTCCTCCACTTCGATGAGTCCCGCGCGCTGCATGGCGTTCAGCAACTCCCTAAATTCGTTGCGGTCCAGCGCGGCCAGCTCGGCAATTCCGCGTTGCAGCGAGCCCGCGGCCTTGTAGCTCACGCCGCGCAAATTCTCGATAATGGCCTGCACCCAGCCGCGCTCCCGCGCAGTGGCTCGCCGGAACAGCTTGAGCACCGCGCCCCCCGGATCGCACACATCGCATTGCCCGCAGCCGCGGCCCGCATCTTCCACGTCGCCGAAGTGCCGCACCAGCGCGCACATCCGGCAATCGTGCGAATCCGTAAACCGCACCACCTTCTCGAACTGTTCGCGCTGGTACGCCGCCTGCACCGAGTAGGTCTTCTTCCAGCCCGGCCCGCCCACCATTGCGTTGCCGCTGAAGTCCACCCGCGCGCCGCCGTGAATCTGCAGCTTCTCCAGCGCTTTGTCGAATTCGTCCGGGGCCAGTTTCGACTGCTCCCGCAATTCATCGACTGGCCGCGCCTCTTCCTTGAGCGCGCGAAATACTTCTTCCAGATCCTGCGCCGGAGGATAGTTGAGGTTGAAGAAATAAGTCAGCGTCCGCTGATCGGCGTAACTGTGCATCAGGATGGTCCGGCTCTGCTTTCCATCGCGTCCCGCGCGGCCAATCTCCTGGTAATAGCCCTCGAGGGTCGCGGGCAGCCCGGCATGAATCACGGTGCGGACGTCGGCCTTGTCGATTCCCATTCCGAAGGCGATGGTGGCCACCACCACTTCCAATTCGGCCGCTTGAAATGCCGTCTGCACGCGCTCCCGCGTCTCCGCATTCAGCCCCGCGTGATAAGCGGCGGCGCGCACCTGGTACGACAGTTCCTGGGCCAGGGCCTCCGACTGCTTGCGCGACTGCGCATAGACAATCGCGGGCCGCCGCGCCGGATCCTTGAGCAGACCGCACAAGATTGCCGAGCGCATGGGCACCGGAACCTCGACCACTTCAATGGCCAGGTTGTCGCGCCGGAATCCATGAATAAACTTCGCCGGCGATTTCATTCCCAATTGCGCAAGAATGTCCGCCTGCACCCTCGGCGTCGCCGTCGCGGTCAACGCCAGCACCGGCGCCCGGTCTTCAGCCTCGCCTCGCAGCGCAGGAATATGCTGCCCAAGCATCCGGTAGTCCGGCCGAAAATCATGGCCCCACTGCGAAATGCAATGCGCCTCGTCGATGGCGATCAGCGCCAGCTTTTTCTTCGCCAGCATCTCCGCAAAGCCCGGCACACGCAACCGCTCGGGCGCGATGAAGAGGAACTGCAGGCTGCCGTTCAGGTAGTCCACGCAAGCCTGGCGCGACGCCGCGCGATCCATCCCCGAGTGAATCCGCGCCACCTTCAAACCCAGGGTCATGAGCTTGGCCGCCTGATCTTCCATCAGCGAGATCAGCGGCGAGATCACCAGCGCGGTGCCTCCGCGGGCCAGCGCGGGAAGCTGGTAGCAGAGCGACTTGCCGGAGCCTGTGGGCATGACGAGGAGCAGGTCGCGGCCGGCGACAGCGGCCCGGCAGACTTCTTCCTGATTGGCGCGAAAGGCCGCGAAGCCGAACGCGCTGCGGAGGAGTTCACGGAGGTTGCCGGATTGGACAGAGGATGTCAACGGAACGGCGCCAATTTACGCACACACGGTGCAGGTATGTCTGCTTCCACTTTACAGCAGCGTGTGTTTCGCGCGGTGAGCCGTGCCGGTTCCGTGCCCCGCCGCGAACGTCAGCAAGCGGACCGCTCGATCACTGCGATTAGTATGAGTGTGTTCGGCAAATCCCATGAAAGAAACAGGGAACTCTATGACGACCTTCTTTGTTCGCCGGTGTGCATGTGCGGTTCTGTTGGTTGCCGCGGGCGTGTTGGGCGCGGCGCAATCGAACTATCTGGCGCAGTACAAGGGAACCCCTTTTCACGACAGCAAGTACCACGGCGGGGCACAGAAGATCCCCGGCAAGGTGATGTGCGCCTACTACGATTTGGGCGGCGAAGGGGTGGCCTACCACGACTCCGACGCGAAGAACAACGGAAGCGGCGCCCTGAATCCGGCGAATGGAACCTATCTGAACGAGTTTCGCATGAAGGAGGGCGTGGACACCTCCTACACCAAATTCGGGCTTGATCCGAAGATCGACGACAACCCGTACAACAAGGTGGCGCCGCCGGCGGGGCTGCTCTACGTGGGCTGGACCGAACCCGGCGAGTGGTTCAAGATCACGGTAGACGTGGCCGAGACGGGTGATTACTCGGCGGATTTGCTCTATACGTCGAACCGCGGCGGGAAGATCTCCCTGGATGTGAACGGAGCCGCAGCAACAGGACCGCTGACCATTGTGTCGACCTTCGATCCGGCCGAGCCTATTGCATGGCGCCAGTGGCACCACTGGAATATTGCGAAGAACATCGCGCGCATCCATTTGAACAAGGGCAGAAACGTTCTAACGGTTCACACGGTGGCGGAAGGACAGATGAACTATGCGCTGCTGAACTTCACGAAGGTTCCTTAGCCGGCATGTCTGAGTTCTCCCGGAATTCGCGGGAGGGCAAATCGTCCGGGATGCGTGGATGAGCTGCTAACTCTTCGCCGCAAAGATGTACGCCCTGCGGCTCTGATGCTCCACCGGCGGCGGATACGGATCGCGCTCCAGTGTTTCCAGAACCGCGAATCCAGCGGCGCGCAGCTCGGCTTCGATCGTGGCACGATCGAGCAGGTAGAACTCCATCGTGATGGGCCGGCCCCAAAGCTCCTTGACGCCGAGGACTTCGCCGCCGATGTGGAAGGCGAGCAGCAGCAAGCCGCTGGGCTGGAGGACGCGGGCCATCTCGCGAAACACCGGCGGGCGCAGCTCTGCGGGCAAATTGACGATGGCATAAAAAGCCACGATGCCGACCAGGGAGCCGTCAGGCAGGTCGAGCGCCAGCATGTTGCCTTCGCGGAATTCCAGGCCGGGGTTGAGGCGGCGGGCCTGCTCGATCATGCCCGGCGAAAGATCGAGGCCGAAGACGTTCGCGCCGGCGTCGCGGAGAAAGCGCGCGATCTGTCCGGGGCCGCAACCCATGTCGCATACGGGTCCACGTCCGGCGGTGGCGGTGAAACGCGTGAGCAGATCGCGGTCAAAGGGCTTGTGCCGCAGCTCATCGAAGATGGCATCGGCGTAAGCGTCGGCGACGCGATCGTAGCTCTGGCGAATGGATTCAATGGGCGAGAAGGTCATGCTAGAGGTTCCGCAGTTCGTGGAACGGTTCATTCCGTTACATAGTTGTTGATGGCGCGCATCGGCAGGATGAGGCGCATGGAATCCTGCAGCCGGATAAAGCCGTGCCCTTCATAAAAGGAAGCAGCGCTTTCATCGATTGCGTCCACTACAACCATGCAGGAACCAACGACGGAGGCGTTCTCCAGTGCCATCTTCAATGCTTTCGCGAGGAGCATGGAACCGATTCCCTGCCCTTGCCTGCGCGCGCACACTGCGAGCCTTCCCAGTAGTGTCGCGCTAACCACGGGATATCTCGGGATGTGTTTTTTCGCCTGTTCAGGAACAATGGCCGCAGACAGCCCGAATGCGCAAAGGGTAAAGTAACCAAGAATTGAGCCCGGTTCTGCCTCGTCCACCAGCACAAAAATAGCATTGGCTTTGCGGCGAAGATCCTGAGTCGCCTGGGTCTTCAGATAGGCATCGAGGCTGGGAACGCCACAGGTGAATGCATCGCGGTCGTGCGTGCCCGAGAGTGGTTCGACCCGCAACGGCTTGTGGGGCAGCTTCCATGTCACGGGCGAATCCGATCCTCTGCCGCCCGAAAGGCTGCGCGCAGCCTCTCGTTCGGTTCAGGAGGATTCATCAAAGCGTCAAAGAAAATCTTCTGGTCTCGAGTAGAAAGCACAAGCGTTTGACTCCGCTCAATCGTTTCGCGGCTGGCTTGAGTGAGGGCAGTCAGACAGAAATCCGTAATGCTTCGGCGTTCAAGCGCTGCCGCACGCTCGACCAGCTTCTTGGTCTCCTCATCCACTCGAAAGCCGAGCCGTGTTGCTCGGGTGCGGCTCTCGACCGTTTTTCGCACTGCGGAGCTTCGGGCCATCGCTTCTCTCCGGCAACCATTGTACGTCCAATGGACGTACAATGACAAGCGAACAAATATGGGCCGGATCGCGGATGCGTTCCGGCCCATTGTCTACCGCGGTTCTGGCGAACCAGCTTAATCGCCGGCGACAAGCTCCGCCGCGGATCGGTCAGTCTTTGCGGACGCGAGATCAAACCGGTCAAGGTTCATCACCTTGCTCCAGGCCGCCACAAAGTCTCTCACAAACGTCTCCTGCGAGTCGGCGCAGGCATAGAATTCCGCCAGCGCGCGGAGCTGAGAGTTCGAACCGAAGACCAAATCGACCACGGTGCCCGTCCACTTCAGCTCGCCCGTTGCCCGGTCGCGCCCTTCCAGCACGCCTTCCGTCTTCGCGGACTTCTGCCACTTGGTGTTCATGTCAAGCAGGTTCACGAAGAAATCATGGGTCAGCGTTTCCGGCCGCCGGGTGAAGACACCGTATTCAGTCTGCCCGTAGTTTGCCTTCAAGGCGCGCAGACCGCCGATCAAAACCGTCATCTCGGGAGCGCTTAGCGTCAGCAGGTTCGCCTTGTCCACCAGCAACTCCGCCGCCGAATCCTCCAGCCCCTTGCGCAGGTAATTGCGGAACCCGTCCGCCTTCGGCTCCAGCACGGCAAACGAGTCCAGGTCGGTCTGCTCCTGCCTGGCGTCCGTCCGCCCCGGCGTAAAGGGAACCTTCGCGCCGTGGCCAGCCTTGCGCGCGGCTTCCTCAACGGCTGCGCAGCCGCCCAGAACAATCAGGTCGGCAAGCGAGACCCGTTTGCCGCCAGTTTGCGCTTCGTTGAAATCCTCCTGGATCGATTCCAGCTTCTTCAGGACCTTTGCCAGCTCGTGCGGCTCGTTGACTTCCCAGTCCTTTTGCGGAGCCAGGCGAATGCGCGCCCCGTTTGCGCCGCCGCGCTTGTCGCTGCCGCGGAATGTTGAAGCCGACGCCCAGGCCGTCGCGACCAATTGGGAGATGGAAAGGCCGGACGCGAGAATTTTGGCCTTGAGCCCGGCGATATCCTTTTCCGCGATCAATTCATGGTCCACCGCGGGAAGCGGGTCCTGCCACAGCAGTTGCCCCTCGGGAACCAGCGGGCCAAGATACCGCGACACCGGCCCCATGTCGCGGTGCGTCAACTTGAACCATGCCTTGGCGAACGCATCCGCGAGCTCCTGCGGATGATCGAAGTAGCGCCTGGAAATCTTTTCGTAGATGGGGTCAAGCCGAAGAGCCAGATCCGTCGTGAACATGACCGGAGCATGTTTCTTGGCAGAGTCGTGCGCATCCGGAACGGTGCTCGCTGCGGCTTTATCCTTCGGCTTCCATTGGTAGGCGCCGGCGGGACTCTTGGTGAGTTCCCATTCATGGCCGAACAGGTTTTCGAAGTAATTGTTGTCCCACTTCACCGGGTTGGTGGTCCATGCGCCCTCTAACCCGCTGCTGATGGCATCCACGCCTTTGCCGCTGCCAAAACTGTTTTTCCAGCCCAGGCCCTGCTCTTCAATGCCGGCGCCCTCCGGTTCGTGATCCACATACTTCAGCGGATCGGCGGCCCCATGAGCTTTGCCGAAGGTGTGTCCGCCGGCAATCAGGGCAACTGTCTCCTCGTCGTTCATGGCCATGCGCGCAAACGTCTCGCGAATATCCCGTGCCGCGGCCACTGGATCCGGCTTGCCGTTGGGTCCTTCAGGATTTACATAGATCAGGCCCATCTGCACCGCGGCCAGGGGATTCTCAAGCTGACGGTCGCCACGATAGCGTTCGTCTCCCAGCCACTTGCCCTCAGATCCCCAGTAAATGCTCTCTTCCGGTTCCCAGATGTCCTCGCGGCCGCCGCCGAAACCGAAGGTCTTGAATCCCATCGACTCCAGCGCCACGTTCCCTGCAAGAATAATGAGGTCGGCCCAGGAAAGTTTCCGGCCGTATTTCTGCTTGATCGGCCAGATCAGCCGGCGCGCTTTGTCCAGGCTCACGTTGTCAGGCCAGCTGTTGAGGGGAGCAAATCGCTGCGCGCCCGCGCCCGCGCCCCCGCGCCCGTCTCCGGTGCGATAGGTGCCTGCGCTATGCCACGCCATGCGAATGAATAACGGCCCATAATGGCCGTAGTCGGCCGGCCACCAGTCCTGCGAGCTTGTCATCAGCTCGTGCAGGTCCTTGATCACGGCTTCCAGGTCGAGGCTCTTGAACTCCTCGGCGTAATGGAAGTCCTCACCCATGGGACTGGACTTCGGCGAGTGCTGGTGCAGCATCTTCAGATTCAGTTGGTTGGGCCACCACTCCGCATTGGTTCTGGCGCCGCCCATCGCAGGCTTGCGAGCCTCATGCGCCACCGGGCACTTTGCTTCGCTTAACATGGCGTTCTGATCGTCGAGTATCGGTGGTCCGGGGGTTTTGTTCGTGGATTCAGACATGGCGCGTCTCCTTGGGGTTCAAGGTGGATATCGTTGGGGTTTCGCGCTGGGGTGCTTCGAGTACCCTGCGTCGGGGATTCAACTTAAAATTGCGGCTCGTTCGCGACTGGGCGCGATTTGAGGACCTGTCTCCTCCCTCAAGGCTAAAGCCCGCCGCTACCATAAGTAAAATGAGGTGCCTGTAGCCTGTAGCCTGTAGCCTGTAGCCCGTAGCTGGTAGCTTGTAGCCCGTAGCTCCGTGCCTTTTCTACCAGCTCCCCAGCTCTGGGCTTCCGACTCCGGGCTACCGGCTACAAGCTACCAGCTACCGGCTATTCAGCTCCGCCAGTAACCGCGCTGGTTCCCCGGGCACCTCCGCTTGTTGAAAACCTGGGAGAAATCCCGGAGAAAACCCGAAAACACACCTACACGCCCCCTATTTTTCCGCAAGACGAATTCCGGCCTGCCTTATCCACAAAAAGTCGCGGTCCCCCAGTTGACCCTGCCTTTCCGGCTTCGTAGAGTCTCAATCAAAGGCAATATTAGCCCGGCTATTGGATTGAGCTCGGATTGCCTCGGATGTTGTGCAAAGCGGCCGTTTTTGATCCCCCGACTTCATGGAGACCTCATGCTGAAACTGAAAAAAATCCACATCCTCGGCTTCAAAAGCTTTTGCGACCGCACGGAACTGACGGTTGCGGGCACGGGCATCGCCGTGGTGGTGGGGCCAAACGGTTGCGGCAAGTCCAACATCCTCGATGGCGTCAGTTGGGTGCTCGGCGAGCAGAGCGCCAAATCGCTGCGCGGGGCGAACATGCAGGACGTGATCTTCGCCGGCACCCGCGACCGCAAGCCCCTGGGCATGGCCGAGGTCACGCTGACCATGGTGGATCCGGACGCTTATGAAGGCCCGGTCCCGGTTGAGCCCGAGGTAGTGGTCGATCACGATGGCCCGGCGGATTGGAATGAGGAAGAGGTGCGGCGCCTGAGGGCGGCCGAGGCCGAAGAAATTGTGGCATCGGAGCAGCCCGGCCAGGTTCTCGACGACGACGGCGAAGGACCTGCCCCGCAGCAGCCAGCCGAAGCCGCTCAGGAAGGGCCCCAGGCGGTGGTGCTCAAGATTCGCCGGCGGAAATTTCAGCGGACATTCGCCAAGGGCGAGATCGTGATTACGCGCCGTCTGTTCCGCACCGGTGAAAGCGAATACCTGCTGAACGGCAAGCTTTGTCGCCTGCGCGATATCCAGGACATCTTCATGGGCACCGGCCTGGGCCCGGAGAGCTACGCCATCATCGGCCAGGAGCGCATCGGGCAGTTGCTTAGCTCCAAGCCCCACGATCGCCGCGCCATCATCGAAGAGGCCGCCGGCATCACGCGCTTCAAGACCAAGAAGCGGCTAGCCGAGCTGCGCCTCGAAGCCGCCAAGCAGAACCTGGCCCGCGTCGACGACATCTTTGAAGAAGTCACGCGGCAGATGAACTCGCTCAAGCGGCAGGCGGCCAAGGCGGAGCGCTTCGTCCAGGTGCGCGATGAGTTGCGCGCCCGGCTGCGCGTGGTGCTGGCCAGCCGCATGGCGCAGATGGACGCCGAGCAGGCCCGCTTCGACGCCGAGATTGCCGCGCTCACTGAGCAGATCAACGCCTCCGCCGCGGAGATCGGCGCCATGGAAGCGAGCCAGCACTCGCTCACCGAGCGCGGCTACGAGCTGGAGAGCAGCACCCAGGAGACGCAGAACCGCGCCAACTCCGCCGCCGTGGAACTGGAGCGAGCCGCCGCCCGCGAGCGCGCCAACACCGAACGCGTGGGCGAATTGGAAGCCCGCATGGCCGCCACCGCCGCCGAAATCGAGCAGACCCGCACGCAACTGGCCGGCATCGTGGAGGAGCGCGCGCAGCAGCACAGCTTCCTCGAGACCGCGGCCGGCGAGGCGCGCGCGTTTCATCAGAAAGTGGCCGCGCGCCAACAGGAAGCACGCACCGCTGCCGAGGAAGTATTCAATGCCGAGCGGCAGTTAGAGGCCAATCGCCGCCACGGCCTGCATCTGCTGACGCTGGCAGGCAACGCGCGCAATGCTACCGCGCAGGCTGAGGAGAGCCTGGCCGCGCTGGAGCGCGAGGCCGAGCGACTGGAAGCCGAAATGCGCCAGTCGCGCAACGAACTGGAAAGCCTGGGCATTCAAAGTGGACAGGCCCGGCTCAGCTTCGACTCGTCCACGGAAACGCTCAAGCGGCTCGAAAGCGAAATCGCCGCGCTGCGCGAAAACCTGCAGGCCCGCCGCGCGGAAGAGAACGGCGTGCGCGCCCGCGCCAACCAGTTGCGCAGCGAGCATGCATCGCTGGAGGGCCGGCACAACTCGCTGGAATCGCTCATCCGCAACCACAGCTATTCCACCAACTCCGTGCGCCAGTTGCTGAAGCCCGGCGCGCTCGGCCCCGGCGTGGCTCCCGTAGGCACACTGGCGGATTTCCTTGAGGTGAGCGGCGAGCACGAAGGCGTAGTCGACGAATTCCTCCGCGAAGAGTTGAACTACCTGGTGGTGAATAGCTGGAGCGCCGCCGAGCAGGGCGTGAATCTGCTCAAGTCCGGCGTGGATGGCCGGGCTACGTTTCTCGTCCATCCAGAAGATCCGGCGGCGGTGGTGGCGCGCGCCGAACAGGAAGAACCAGTCAGCGTGGACGGCATCACGCCGCTCAAGGACACCATCCGCGTGCTGAATGGATTCGGCCACTCGCTGGAAGCCATTCTGCCCAAGCTGAAGAACGGTTACATCGTCGAAGACTCGGCGCTGGCGCAGCGTCTCTCCGAGCAGTACACGCGGGCGTTCTTCCTCACCCCCGGCGGCGAGTGCTTCCACAACACCACCGTGACCGGCGGCAAGCCGGCCAGCGAAGGCCCGCTCGCCCTCAAGCGCGACCTGCGCGAAACCGAGAAGAAGCTGGCGGGCATTGAAGGCAGCCTGGCGGAGGCCGAAGCCAACGCCGCTTCCCTCACCCGCACCCTCGAAGACCTGGCTCGGCAACTGGAAGAGCGCAGCGAAGCGCGCCGTCACGCAGAGCGCGATACCGCCAACCAGGGCGCGGCGCTCAAGCAGATGGAAGCCGAAGTCCAGCGCATCGATCGGCGCCTCGGGGAGTGGACGCTGCAGGCCGCTCGCAACAAGGATGCGCGGGAATCCAAGCACACGCTGATCGAGCAGAAGCGCGAAGAGGCAACGCGCCTCGAAGGCGAACACGCGCAGGCCGAGACCGCCATCGATGCGCAGCAGGCCGGGTTGGCCGAGATGCGCCAGAAGCGCGAAGGCCTGCAGCAGGAAGCCGCGCAACTCACCGCGGAGTTAGCCGGCCTGGAAGAGCGGCGCCGCGGCGCCGAAGCCGCGTTCCAGCGCATCGACCGCCTGCATGCCGACCTGGAGCGCCGCATGCTCGCCGTCGAACAGCAGCGCGCCGCCGCCGAGGCCGAGCGAGAACAGCGTATCCGCGAGAGCGAAACCCTGGCTGCGCGCCAGCAAGAGCTGATCGCGATTCGCGCCGAAGCGCTGGCCCAGGCGCAGGCGCTGGCAGTTGAAGCGCAGAATCTCCGCCATCAACTGGCCAACCTTGAGACGCAGCTCAAGGCCGGCCGCGCCGCGCTCGATCAGTTGCGCGACGATCGCGCCAACCGCGCCAGCGAACTGGCCAAGCTGCACTCCGACCTCGAACACCTTGAAGCTAGCTGCCTGGCCGAGGTCAACGTGGAAGCCGCGGTGCTTCGCGCCGACACCGAGTTGGCGCACATTGAGGGCGAACTGCTCGCCGCCGAAGAAGAAGCATGCCGCGCGTTGCGCCAGCGCATCGAGCAGATGGGCCCTGTCAACATGATGGCCCTCGACGAGTACAAGGAAACCGCCGAGCGCCACGGGTTCATCGAAACCCAGCGCACAGACCTCATCGAGTCCATCGAAAACACGCAGCAGACCATCAAGGAAATCGATTTGATTTCGCGACAGAAATTCGACGAGGCCTTCGCGCGCATCAACGAAAACTTTTCCCAGGTCTTCACGCGCCTGTTCCACGGCGGCCAGGCTTTTCTGCGCCTCACCGACGCGGAAAACCAGGCGGAGAGCGGCCTCGACATCGTCGCCTCGCCTCCCGGCAAAAAGCTGCAGAATGTGTTGCTGCTATCGGGCGGCGAAAAGGCGCTCACTGCGTTGGCGCTGCTGGTCGGCATCTTCGAGTTCCAGCCCAGCCCCTTCTGTGTGCTCGACGAAGTGGACGCGGCGCTGGACGAAACCAACGTGGGCCGGCTCGCCGATCTGTTGCACACCCTCAGCAAGGACACGCAATTTTTGCTGGTGACGCACTCCAAGCGCATGATGCACTCCGCCGACATGATCTACGGCGTCACCATGCAGGAGCCCGGCGTCTCCAAGGTCGTCAGCGTGAAGCTCGGCAACCAGGAAGCGCAGCGCGCTACGGCATAACGGAAACACGTCGCAATTCAGCGCGCCGGAATCGCTCCCGGCGCGCTTCTGTTTTTTGCGGCGATTCGCTGGGGGGTGCCTGATTTCGATACAACTGTCTCGAATGGCGAGAACATCTGAGTTCGAGGGAGGATAGTTATGGCGACCAAGAAAGCAGCCCGCAAGAAATCCAGCAGCAAGAAGAGCAGCAGTTCCAGCAAGAAGTCCTCTGCGAAGAAGTCTTCCGCGAAGAAGTCCTCGTCAAAGAAGTCTTCGAGCCGCAAGTATTCTCCGTCGGCGGGTAAGGACGTGAAGCGCGAGATGCACGCCATGAAGAAGGGCAAGCTGAAGTCCGGCCGCAGCGGCAAGAAGGTGACGAGCCGCAAACAGGCCATCGCCATCGGTCTATCGGAGGCGCGGAAGGAAGGCAAGAAGGTCCCGAAGAAGAAATCCTGAGCGCATTGGGCGAGCACCGGGGCGGGCCTCAGGCGCGAACTTCGGACCCGCCCGCGCCTACTCGCTGATGGCGAAGGTCACGGTCACTTCCACCTGGGAGACACCGGAACCCGGCACGAACTTCCACTTGCGCACCGACTCCTCGGCGGCGACTGCAAGGGCGCGGTTCCCGGTGGTCGCTTTTACATCGGTAACATTGCCCTGGGCGTCCACCGTGGCCAGCAGCTTTACCTCGCCCGTGATCTTCATGCGCCTGGCGAGCTCCGGATAAACCGGCGGCACGCGCAACTTCACCGCGCGCATGTCGGCCGCGAAGCAGGGCAGCGCCAGCCCCAACAGAGCAGCCAGAACCACGGCCTTCCCGCACCCGGCCCTCACCCGCTCCTGCCAGGTCTTGCATTCCGTTCTGTGGTCCATGGAGACCCCTCGCGCGCAAGGTGCGCTCACGCAGTTCATCGGCAGGCACGGGGGAAAACATGAGGAGTGGAACCGGGCGCGTGACGTGCGGGTGCGCGGCGACGATCTCCGTGCGCGATCAGCGGCCAACGGCTTCGAAGGTCAGATGCTCGGCATTGGAGTGGTTCTGCTCGCGCCATTGCTCAAACAGCCGGCCATAGCTGAGCGTCATGGTCTCGGAGACGTCAATGCCCAGCCGTGCCGCGATGCGGTCGATCCACTCCGCCGTGCCCTCCAACTCCGCATAGTTGCCGATCGGCGTCTCGTCGATCACGCAATGCCCTTGGCCGTCGCTCCATTCGCTGCGCCATTTCTCATAGCGGAATGCCGGAACCAGCCCCAGCGAGCGAAACACCTCGGCCAGCGCATTGCCATCTGAAACCTCGGTCTCCGTTTCGATGCGATGCTTGTGCCGGTCCTCGCCTGGACCATCGTCGGGCAGGCGCTTGTGGGTCAGCGTCCACTTCCCCGCGTAGTTGCGGATGCGCAGAATCTCCGTGCGCGCACGCATCTTCCGGTCCGGCGTGTCGTAGAGAACATTGCTCTCGAAGGCGCGCGGCGTGTCCAGGTGGAAACCAGCCGCTTCAAGGTGCGCCGCCAGCTCCGCCACGTCGCGCACCCGAAATTTGATCTCCGTTTCCACGGCCACCATAGACAGAGAGTATACGGCAACAGTGAAGGGGTGAAGGAAGTGAAGGAGTGAAAAGAGTGAAGCAGAAGCCTAAGCGCGTTTCACTCTTTCACTTGATTCACTCTTTCACTTGCTTCACTCTTCTGACATTCCCTCTCTTCACTTACTTCACTCATTCACTTCTTCCCTGCCTTTCAGCGACAATAGAACCCAGTGAAGACCCTTCGCCTCACCATCGATCCGGCGAACCTCGATGCAGCCGATGCGCAGGAATCCATCGCCCGGGCCGCCGCCATCCTCCGCCGCGGCGGCCTGGTCGCCCTGCCCACCGAAACCGTCTACGGACTGGGCGCGAACGCACTCGATCCCGACGCCGTGGCGCGCATCTTCGCCGCCAAACAACGCCCCTCGTGGGACCCCATCATCGTGCACATCGCCGGAGCTGTAGACGACAACCCGATGCTCGCCTCGCTGGTTACGGAAATTCCAACCGCAGCGCGCAGCCTGATGGCCGCATTCTGGCCCGGCCCGCTGACCCTGCTGCTGCCGCGCTCCGCCGCTGTTCCTGACGCGGTCACCGCCGGACGTCCGCTGGTGGGCGTCCGCATGCCCGCGCACCCGGTCGCCCTCGAACTCATCCGCCAGGCCGGCGTGCCCGTGGCTGCGCCCAGCGCCAACCTGTTCAGCCACACCAGTCCCACCACCGCCGCGCATGTGCTCGACGATCTCGACGGTCGAATCGATGCGGTCCTCGACGCCGGACCCACCCTGCACGGCGTCGAATCCACGGTGCTCGACCCTTGCCGCACGCCGCTGCGGATCTATCGCCCCGGAGCCGTCACCGCAGACCAAATCCGCCGCATCGCCGGCGAAGTGGAAGTGTTTCTGGGGCCATTGCCCGCCGCGCAGCCTGCTGAAGGTCTTCCCTCGCCCGGCGTGGGACTGCGCCATTACGCGCCGCGGGCGAAAATGATCCTGGTGGACGAGCCACTGGACCGTCTTCCGCGCCTGCTCGTCGAAGCCGCGGCAAGCCTTCCCGGCCGCGTCGGCATCCTGCTGCCCAGCAATTGGGCGCCGATCGCTCCGCCCAGAGTTACGGTTTTCGATTGGGGAAACTGGAACGCGCCGGAAGAGCTGGCCGCGCGCCTCTACGCCGGCCTGCGCGCGCTCGATGCCGCACACTGCAAATTCATCGTCTGCCCTGTGCCGCCCGCCGAAGGCATTGGCGCGGCCATCCGCGACCGCCTGCGCAAGGCCGCGGTGAGTGAGTGAGATTCGTGCCTTGGGCGGTTTCAAAATTGGCATTCCCAACTGTCATAGCCTCCCATCCTTGCGCCAGAAAGAAGGCGCAAAGATGGGGCACGGAGCTTTGGATACCGCAATTGCGGAAACGCTTTACGCGCCCGTCTCGCCCTGCTTGTACATATATTTGACGGCCGATTTGAACACCAGCATCCTCGACCGCCCGCGCACCTTCAGGGTGTTCCGGTCGTACCACTCGATGCAGCCTTCCACCAGCTCCCCGTCTTCCAGCACAATCACCATCGGCGTCTGCGACTGGATCTGCTTCTGCAGATAAAACAATTCGGCCTGCCGGTGCGCCGTCTCTTCGGCTTCCATATAGGTGTAGGCCGGAAACCGGAACGGCGTCGGAGAACCCGCGTGCCTGCTCTTGCGGAATGAGAGGCGGGGAGCGGGCGTCAAGGCTACACCGGCGTTCGGACTTGGGGTGATGATCGAGCTCATCTGCTTTCTTCCTTCCTGCACGTCTGACGAATTCAAGGCGGCATTCGCTGCACAGTGCGAATCCGCCTTCAAGATGCGGTTCCTGAACGGGGATGTGAACAGATCATACGATCAAAACAGCAGAATGGCCCCAGAAAATCGGCAACCCCGTCCCAAAATGCGGGGTCGCCCGATCAGGCGCGCGACGTTTCCAGCAAAGCGGCGATCATTGGGTTACTCGTACTGGAAAAGATGCGCCGAACCCGACCAAAGTTGCTCATTTCCGCGCAATTCCCGCCCGAGCGCCCTCTTGCCAGCGCGCTGCGTCAAACGGAAATCGGCAAAGAATAAGCAAGATTCGAAGAATGGCAGGCTCGCCCCAGGTTGACTCAGCGGACCGAGCGGCCCGCCTGCCGATGTATTGTGAGTGGGGGAAACCTGAGCGCAGTTGTATTGAGCGACTCCGTTTGCTAGTTTGGCCTAGATGCCGATGCCGCCGCCTGTGCCCGAACAACTCAGCCGCACCATTGAGACTCTCTACCGGTCGGAATCGGGCCGGGTTCTGGCCACGCTCGTGCGCCTCCTCGGAGACTTGGACCTGGCCGAAGAGTCGATGCACGAGGCGTTCGCTGTCGCATTGGACACCTGGCCGAAGACCGGCATTCCGGACAAGCCACGCCCGTGGCTTATTTCCACGGCACGCTTCAAGGCCATAGACGCCATGCGCCGGCGCGCGCGCTTCAGCGGATCACAGATGGATATTGCGCTCTACCCCGATCCGCGTATCAACGACGCGCGCATCAGCGAAGCGCCTGAGGAGAATGAAGAGATTGAGGATGATCGCCTCCGTCTGATTTTCACCTGCTGCCATCCCGCTCTGGCGCCGGAAGGACAGGTTGCGCTGACACTTCGGGAAGTCTGCGGCCTGACCACGGAAGAGATTGCCCGGGCATTTCTGGTTACGCCGGCGACGCTCGCCCAACGCATTGTGCGCGCCAAGGCAAAGATTCGAGAGACACCGATTCCCTACGAAGTGCCGACGCCGCAGGAGTTGCGGGAACGCCTGGGCGCAGTGCTTCAGGTCATCTATCTCGTCTTTAACGAGGGCTACTCGGCTGCGGCGGGAGCGGAGGTAACGCGGGCCGAGCTAACCGGCGAGGCGATTCGATTGGGACGGCTGCTGACCGAACTCCAGCCAGAGCCGGAGGTAATTGGGCTGCTTGCCCTGATGTTGCTCCAGGAATCCCGTCGCGCCGCGAGAACCTCTCCCACCGGCGAGCTGATTTTGCTGGAAAATCAAGACCGCTCGCTATGGAACCGGGAGCAGATCGCGGAGGGAGTGGCATTGGTGGAGAAAGCCCTGAACTCCCGCCGCCTCGGTGCTTACACTCTGCAGGCTGCCATTGCGGCCATCCATGCGGAAGCGGAATCGGTGGCTGCCACCGACTGGCGGCAGATTGTTGCGCTTTACGACCAATTGGTGCGAATTCAGCCTTCTCCCGTGGTACAGCTCAATCGCGCCGTGGCAATTGCCATGCGCGATGGTCCGGAGGCCGGCCTGGCGCATATCGACGCGGTGTTGGAGCATGGCGAATTGGCGAATTACTACCTGGCGCATGCAGCCCGCGCGGATATGTACCGCAGGCTGGGCAGGACAGCTGAGGCTCGGTTGTCTTATGAGAAAGCTCTGGCGCTGACGCAACAGGAACCAGAGCGGCAGTTTTTGCAGGAACGGATTCGGCAGCTGAAATAAGAATATCCGGTGGCGCGTCGTTAGGGGGAAGCGGATACGTCCCGTCTGTCCCCACATACCCGGAAGCGAGGGACCGGGAGCACCCTCATTGAAGTTAGAGACCGTGCCACCCGCCATCCCTTCCGCCTCTAATCGTAGGTCCATGGAGTCGATATTTTGGAAATCTCCTCAGTCACGGCCAACAACGTGGGGTCGACCTTCACATCGGCGACGGCAAGCGGACGAGCAAGCGATAAACCTGCAGGAGTTTTAGCCCGCGACAGCGCCACATATGCTTGGCCGGGCGCAAAGGCCCCAGTTCCAAAGTCAACTCGAACATCTTCCAACGATAGGCCTTGTGCCTTGTGTATGGTGACCGCCCAGGCTGCCTTCAGAGGTAGTTGCGAGTAGCTCCCCACGACCTCGGGGATAACCCTGTTCTCGGTTTGGCTCCAACGGTAGGCGATCTTTTCCCACCTTTCTCTGCCTATTTGGTGTTCGCCCTCCATTCCGTCCAGGCACACCCAAACGCAGTTTGGTTCAGTTCGGGTCACGGTCCCAAGCGACCCGTTAACCCAGCCTTGACCAGGATCGTTTTTGACCATGATGACCCGGGTGCCCACCTTGAGCTCAAGGCGCAAAGGTACCGGCAATTTATCGTCCTTTTGGGACTTCTCTGTAAGGAACGCTCCCTGAAGGATTCCGCTATATAGAAATGTGCGACTTGGCAGTGCTGCGAGTTTCCTCAGATTGTAAGAATCTGCCCTTTCGTTTGTTGCAGTCAGAATGATTGGTGTGGCGGAAGTTCGATGGGGTCGGTAGCACATCTCATTTATCGAGTTGACGGCGTTCTCTATGTCTTCGCCAATTCGGATATCTCCAAGCAAGCGGATGAAGTCAGGATCGGTCTGCCTATACACTCTGGTCATCTCGACGAACCTTACACGTAGGTTTTGG
This sequence comes from Occallatibacter sp., assembly GCA_035552555.1. Classification (GTDB taxonomy): domain Bacteria; phylum Acidobacteriota; class Terriglobia; order Terriglobales; family Acidobacteriaceae; genus Telmatobacter. The sequence goes on along the minus strand of DASZLF010000090.1, from coordinate 5,061 downwards.
AGGACCCTAGCTCTGACGATGTAAGGAGGCGTTTCGTACCCAAGGTCCGCCAGGACTCTTTCCTCTTCGTTTCCTACAATGGGAGGAAGCTGCAAAAAATCGCCAATCATGACAATCTTCACTCCGCCAAATGGGACGTTATTCCCACGGTTCACCCGAAGTGAGCGGTCGATCGCGTCGAGCATATCGGCTCTGACCATGGACATCTCGTCGATGATAATACGGTCGAGATTCTGGTAAATTTGACGGCGGCCAATCGTCGGCTCAATCTTGTCTGTGTCGATTATGTGAAGAGGTAGTCTGAAGAACGAGTTGATTGTCTGTCCTCCCACATTCAGGGCGGCGACCCCTGTGTACGAAAGAACAACCTGGTTTTCACCGGCTAGTCTTGCCATTTCGCGGACGAGAGTTGATTTTCCAGTACCCGCGCGGCCTGAAATCAAAACGACCGGATATTCTTCATTTGGTAGAGCTAAGGAAAGTCTCCTTTCCGGGGGCAATATAGGAGCCATGAGGTAGGTGGATTGCTGAGGCTGGAGCTCACGGTTACGTCTCGCGCCAATGATCTTCAATATTTCGGAAAAAATGGGCACAAGACCCCTCCGTCCTCGCCGCGTCTATCCATGAATCTTGATCGGCTGAGGGATATGGGAAATATAATCCTGCCATTGTTCCAGCACGGGCAGATGGGCGTGACCCTGGTCTCACGCCGCGCGTTATCAAGTTGAGAGTGCGTCCGGTCTCTCGCGCGCTCCAAAGCATCCTCAAGAAGCTCCATCGCCGCGACCGTTGATAGGTATGGCCGACGCCGGAAACTGCTGGAGGTGAGGAAGTGAAACTCCCCCGTTTGCTGATAACAGATGCGCGGGCCTTTCATACTCTGCGAGAATACTCCAACCGAAAAGTTTGGGCGGCTTGGGGCTTCCATCCCCGGTCCCCAAAAGCTAGGGACCGGGGGCACCCTCAATATGGTCTGGAGATCTCACCGGGACCGGGGCCACCCGCCTCTCTTTCGGTTTCGGCTTTCGCGCGGTCATTTTTTCTGGCGCGACTCAGGCGGCACCATCCCGAGCACGCGGTAATAGACCACAAGCTGTCCGTAGTGCTCGCCGGAATGCTCGATAAAGCTCCAGGCGAGGTCGGAAAATCGGTCCTGCTGGTTGGCGAACGGATCGATGCATAGGTCGCTCATCCCGCGATCGCCTTTGCTCTTGATCAGCGCCGCGCCTTCGGCAAAGGATTTCTTGACGTATTTGACCACCGCCGCTTTGGTCGCGTAGTCAGCAGGCTTCACGTCGCAAGTTTGCGGCTTGATGCCTTTGGCCAGGTAATTGACGAAACAGTTCACATTCGCGGCCGCGTGCAAAAGCTGATCGGCAAACGACCGCTCGGCGGGATTCGGCTTGAAGTCGTATTTGTCCTCGGGAAAGTCCTCAGCCATCGCAATCAGTTTTCGGCCAACGTCGTTCCAGCTATCAAGCAACACTTTGGATGGGCTGTCAGCGGGTTTCGGCGCCGCGTCCGGCTTTGGCGCGGCCTGGGCGTGAGCAATCTGGGTAAAAAGCGCAGCCGCCAGTACCAGAGGAAGATTCTTGGCAATCGTTCTCATGCGAAAATCTCCTTTGCATTCCATCGTAAGTTTTGAGGAATCCATTCTCATGGACGAGGAGCCAGCGAATTCGTCCGTCGCGAAAGCCTGATTTGTTCCCAGGGGCCATCAGGAATGATCACTGGGATAAATTCAGGCAGATTCCACCAGGCTCTTCAGCAACCGGCAGCTGAAATAAAAACTGGAGTGGTTGTCGATTTTCCGTCTCCCCAGCGACTATAGGACAAAGAACGATGATCTACGGCTCCTGAGTGAACAGGAAACGGGTCATCGAAAACAAGCCACCCAACCATCGCTCAACCCAAAGGAGATTTCGCAATGCGATTCATGGTCATCCTCAAATCGACCCCAGAGACAGAAGGCGCCCCTCCCGATCCACAGCTCATGGCCGAGATGGGCAAGTACAACGAAGAGCTCATCAAGGCTGGCGTCGTGCTCGCCATGGACGGCCTCCAACCCAGCTCCAAAGGCGCACGCGTCAAAATCTCCGGCAAGTCTCGTACCGTCATCGACGGCCCATTCACCGAGTCCAAGGAGCTCATCGCCGGCTTCTGGATCTGGAAGCTCAAGTCCCTCGAAGAGGCCATCGAGTGGGTCAAACGTGCCCCCAATTGTGGCGCCGGCGACTACGAAATCGAAATCCGCCAGGTGGGTGAGATGGAAGACTTCGCAGACATCCTGTCCGAAGAGGAGATCCAGTACAAAATAGCGAAACGGGCTGAGCTGCCAAATCAGACCGCAAATAAATAGCCTCACTTGAGCCCCTGAGTGAACAGGAAACGGGTCATCGGAAACAAACGACAGGAACCAAGGAGAAAAAGTCATGCCACAATATCTGGTTGCTAACTACATGCCCGACGACTTCGACCCGTCTTTCGTAACCGAAGCGATGATGGAGGAGATCCACGCGCTCAACCGCGAAATGATTGCTGCCGGCGTGAGGAAGTTCGCCTGCGGCATTGCCCCTCCCGCCAGCGCGAAGACGCTGCGGGCCCAGCCCGACGGCAAGGTGCTCGTCACCGACGGGCCGTATACCGAGACCAAGGAGCACATGGGCGGATTTTGGATACTGGAATGCGCCGATATCGATGAGGCGCTGGCATGGGCGAAGAAGGGCGCCATCGCCTGCGATGTTCCCGGCGAGGTGCGCGAGCTTCTTTTCTTCCCGGCTCCTGAGAAAGCAACCGAATAGTCTCACCCGCCGCTATGACCATAGCCGTCAACCCCGGTCCCTCCGCCGCGGCGGACGAGGGACCGGGGGCACCCTCAGTGAATAACCTGCCCCTTGAGATCGTGGCCACCGGCCTATGAGGAGAAGAACAATGAAATACGTCTGTTTTGGCTACTATGACAAAGGCAAATTCGAAGCCATGACCGAGGACGAGCGAAACGCGCTGTTCGACAGATGCTTTGAATATGACGACCATCTTCGCGCCAACGGGCATATTGCCGCTGATGCAGCGCTTCAGCCTTCGGGAACCGCCCTGACCCTGTATTGGAAAAACGGCAAAGTGGTAACTACGGACGGTCCCTATGCGGAAACCAAGGAACAACTCGGCGGCATTCGGATCCTTGAGGCGCGGGATATGAATCATGCTATACAGCTCTGGGCGCAGCATCCGGCGCTGATGTATGGCAACATTTTCGAGATTCGGCCAGCGGCAGACATGAACGAAGTGATGAAGGCAAGCGAGCAGCGACGGAGAAAGGCCGTTGCGCCCTGAAGACGGTTCTGGTTTGTCACGGACAGAATCGACAAAGCTGGCACGCGCAAAGAAAACCGCGGCCAGCGCTGCAGCGATTTTCCGCAGCGCGAACTGTCAACTGTTGCCAAGACGCCGGCACTTACTTTACCGCCCCTCCAGGCTCACCGTCATCGCATCCAGCGACAGTGATCGCAGCAGGTTCCTGCGCATCCCCGACTCCACCTGGCCGAGCGCCCGCGCCGCCCCGTCGATCCAGTCCACCGTCAGCCCCTGGGCCAGCTTGTCCAGTTCCGCGGCCATATCCACATTGCGCGCCAGTTGCGGCGTTCCCGCCACCACCAGCAGCAGGTCCTCCACCAGGCTGCCCAGCGCGCGCAGCAGGTTCACCGTCTTCTCCTGCCCGTCCGCGCCCGCGCGATACGTCTCCGTGGCCCGGAACAGCGTCGAGTAGTCCGGCTCCCGCAGCGCCGTCCGCAAAATCACCAGCGCATCCTGCCGGCTGGCGAGATACGCCTCCAGGTCCATCTTCAGCGCCCGCCCGATGGCGCCCTCAGCCAGTCGCGCCACCAGCTTGCGATCCGGCGCCTTCAGCTCCGGACGCCGCACCGCCAGCAGCGCCTCAATCTCCTCCCCGGGCAGCGCACTCAGCCGATGCACAATGGCTCGCGAACGAATCGTCGGCAGCAGTTCCTGCGGATTCTCCGTCAGCAGGATGAGCGACGTATACTCCGGCGGCTCTTCAAGAACCTTGAGCAGGCTGTTCGCCGCCTCCTTCATAAACTGGGAGCAGGTAAAAATCGAGAACGACCGCCGCGCTTCCACCGGGGGACGGTAGTAAGCATTGTGGATGACCTGGCGCACCTGGCCCAGCTTAATGAGCAGTTGCGGAGGATCGGGCGGCACCACCAGCACATCGGGGTGGGTCTGGATCAGGATGCGCGTTTCGCGCTTGTCGGCGTCGCGCATATCTTCGCGCGCGGCCACCGCCTCCGCCACCCGCTCTTCCAGGTTCTTCGCCCCTGCAATCCGCACGCAGTTCTCGCAACGCCCGCAAAAGTCCGGCAAACCGTCGCTCTCAGTGGACTCAAGGCAGTTCACCGCCTGCGCCAGCATCAGCGCCAGCGTGTACTTCCCCGCTCCCTTGGGCCCCGCCAGGATCATCGCCTGCGGTACGTGCCCCGACCGCACGCCCTCGCGCAGGCGGGTTACCGTCGCCGTATTTCCCAGAAACTCGCGGAAGCTCACATGTCGAGTCTAGTGCATGGGCTGGCCAACAGAAATCGTGAAGCACGAGAAAACGCGTAAGGGCGCGACTTCACGGGTTGGTGCCGCAAAGCGCGTAAGAGCCGGGTGCCCCAGGTCCCTCGTCCGCCGCGGCGGAGGGACCTGGGAGGGGGCGCCAAGCTCAACCAGCGGCTTGCCGGGCATGGGAGTATGCTGGTTCCCAAATGCCCTCCGGCCTTCAGCGTTATCAGCATTGCGGCGACCTGCATTTCCTCACCTTCAGTTGTTACCGCCGTTTGCCCTTTTTCGGTGGAGTGGACGCGAGAAGCCTGTTTGAGTCGGCGTTGGAGCGGATACGCAAGAGTTATCGGTTGGCGGTGATCGGCTACGTGGTGATGCCGGAACACGTTCACCTGCTGGTGAACGAGCCGGCACGGTCCAGCCTGGACCGGGTGATCAAGTCCATCAAGCTGTCGGTTGCGTTGCGCCGGCGGGAGCGGCCCTTCTGGCAGGCGCGTTACT
>DASZLF010000089.1:0-8462 GCA_035552555.1 Occallatibacter sp. | reverse complement strand
TTGCCAGTTCACCATTCGATTGAGGATCAGGCGGCGGCTGTAGGAGACGCCGATGTTCAACAGCATGCGGTTCTGCGCATCTCCAAGAAGAATGTGGCTGGAGTCGGCTGAATACGCGCTGAACACCCCGAAGGTGTTGACGCGGGCGAAGTAGGCGCCCTCTTTGGCTGTTTGCGCTAAGGCGGCGGCTCCCGCCAGAAGAATCAGCGCCAGAAAGAGGCAAGAACCACGCGCGGTTCGGAGCAGACCAACTCGTTCATTTACCGGCAAGAGAGCGTCCTTTCGCTTGACCGGACGGATGGTAGCGCCTTTACGCTGGTATTGACTGTGACAACGGTCATGGTACCGGAAGCCCGAGGTCCCTCGTCCGCCGCGGCGGAGGGACCTGGAAGGGAGGCCCAGGTTTACTTCCCTCCCGCCCGTGCCTTGATCAACTCATCCAGGTAGTCCGGCTGCCCCTCCACCTTCACCAGGTGCGGAAACTTCGGCCCGCCGTGATAGTCCACCGTGAATGTCTTGAAATAATCGTCCACCACCACCAGCATGGAGATCGGCTGCTCGGCCTTGATCGCATCCTCCAGCACATCGTGCGTGTACACGTGCCCGTTCACTCCGACCAGCTTCATGCCCGATCCGATCCCCGCCTGAAACGCCGGACTGCCCACGATCGACTCGGCCACCGTGCCGTCCTGCCCCAGCGACAGCCCAATCGAGTACTCATCGCCCACACTCCCTCGCCGCCCCGGAAGCTTCAGCGGCTCGGCCGTGTACTCCACCTTCCAACCGCCATTCGCAATTCCGCCCAGCGGCGCCTCCGGAACCGTCGCATCCAGCCGATCCTGCAAAAAATCCGCCCAGTCGAACGGCGCAATGCTGTTCAGGTCCTTCACCAACTGCGCGAATGTGTACGTCTTCACCTGCGGTCCGTCATTCGGGCCACCGTGAAAGAGGTGGCAGAAATCGTCAATCTCCTTTTCCCCTTTACTCTCCCGATGAATGATCGTCGCCACTTCCAGCCACAGCAGATCGCCCTCATCGTAGTAGTCCGTGCCGCGCACCCAGTCCATCCAGCCCCGTGCCGGCCGCATACCCGGCACGCCCACCGCCGTATCCAGCAGCGGACGCCATGTCCGCCCCGGCCGGCCCGGCCCCAGCGCCGCCGCAATGCTCGCCAGGTACGCGTGGTACTGCTCAGGCGTCCACAAGCCGCTGCGCGCCGCCAGCATCGGCCCCAGGTAGTCAGTCAGCCCCTCATACACCCACAGCAAATCGTCCTGCATGGGTATCTCGAAGTCGCTGGTCGTCAGGTCCGCCGGCCGGCGAAACTTCCCGTTCCACGAGTGCACAAACTCGTGCGGCAGCAGACTGCCCACCACGAACGCTCCCGACGGCTCCAGCAGCGCGCGCTCCGGCAGCCGGCTGTCATTCGATTCGTGATGCTCCAGCCCGAAGTGCGCCACGTGATCGCTAAGCGTCAGCAGAAAGTGGTAGTCGCGATAGTGCCGTGCGCCAAACAGCTTGCCCGATTCGGCCACCACGTTGGTCAGCCCCTTCTGCACCTCGGGACTCATGTTCAGCGACGCCGCGCTGTCTGCCACCAGGTCGATCTCGTGATGAATCGGCTCCCCCGGCGGCGTCAGGTCAATCGTGCGGTAAAACTCGCCCGTGATCACCGGCGAATCCACCAGCAGCTCCAGCGAAATCGGCTTGAACGTGACCTCGCTTCCCTCCTGCCCCGCCACCGGCAGAGAAGTACCGAACTTCCACCCATCCGGCATCTTCAGCTTCGCGTCGTAGACGATCTTGTCGCTCGTGGCGCCCGCGGAATACAGCACCACCTCGTTCCACTCCAGCGCCAGCAGCTTGTCCGTGGCCGAGTAGCCCGCTGTCTCAATGTAGTCGTAGGCCACGTGCAGCCTGGTCTCGCCCGCCGGCACATCCACGCGAAATGTCCACACATCCAGCAGATCGCGCTTCCAACCGATGGTCTTTCCATTCGCATCGAATTTCAGCCCCGTCACGTTCGACACCGGCCCATCCGGCCCATGCTCCCCGGGAATCCACTTCGGGTAGTACAGCGTGAGCGGCCCCGCCTTCACCGGCAGAGTCTCTTCCACATGCAACAGCTTCTGCGCCACCTTGGTCGCATCCACGCTCACCGCAATGTTTCCCGATTGCGCCCAACCCGCGAGCGACCCCATCAGTACAAACACGCCTGCCATCGAGAGGCGAGTGATCTTCATGCGCTTTCTCCTCGAATTCCAATATCGAGTCTTTATACCAGACCCGCATTGGAGCGTCCGTTCCAAAACAAACCTCCCGTGCCCCATCTTTGCGACTTCTTTCTGTCGCAAGGGTGGGAACCACCAAACTCCCCAAGTGCCTCTCATCCTGAACCACGCAACTCACCCGCCCCACCCCTCCACAATTTAATCTGGAAGCAATGCCGCCGATTCTCAACGCGCAATCCGTCACCAAACAATTCGGCGCCACGCCGCTGTTCCGCAACATCTCCTTCACCGTGGAAGACGGCGATCGCATCGGCCTCATCGGCCCCAACGGCGCCGGAAAGTCCACTCTGCTCGCGCTCCTCGCCGGCCAGGTGGAACCCGATGACGGCGAACTCGCCGTGCGCAAGCGCGCCCGCGCCGCCTACGTCCCGCAGGACTCCACCTTCCCCGCCGGCCTCACCATACGCGACGTGCTCGAGCGCGCCATGTCGTCAGCGCACGTCCCCGAAACTGGCGGGGGTGCCACAGGTCCCTCGCATTTGGGGACCTGGGATTCTGCCGATGCACGATCATCCGAAGGTCGAATTCAGGCCCTTGCCGGACGAACCGGCTTCGATCGTCTCGACGCCGAAGCGGCATCCCTCTCCGGCGGATGGCGCAAACGCCTCGCCATCGCCGAAGCCCTGGTCACCCAGCCCGACGTGCTCCTGCTCGACGAGCCCACCAATCACCTCGACCTCGCCGGCATCGAGTGGCTCGAAGAACTGCTCACCTCCTTGCCCTTCGCCGCTGTCACCGTCAGCCACGATCGCTACTTCCTCGAATCCACGTGCACGCAGATCATCGAGCTTAACCGCATCTACGCCGAAGGCCTCCTCCGAGTGCGCGGCAACTTCAGCCGCTTTCTCGAAGAAAAACAGGCCTACCTCGAATCGCAGAACCGCCAAATGGAGTCGCTGCGCAATCGCGTCCGCACCGAAATCGAGTGGCTGCGCCGCGGACCCAAGGCCCGCACCACCAAATCCAAAGCGCGCATCGACACCGCCAACGCCATGATCGGCCAGCTTGCCGACATGAACACCCGCACCACCGTCGGTTCCGCGGGCATCGACTTCGCCGCCAGCCAGCGCAAAACCAAACGCCTGGTCGAATTCGAAAACGTAGCCTGCGACATCGGCGGCCGCCGGCTCTTCAGCGATCTCAATTTCACTCTTGTCGCCGGCAGCAAGGTCGGCCTCGTCGGCCCCAACGGCAGCGGCAAAACCACCCTCCTCCGCCTGCTTCGCGGCGAACTCGAACCCGCCGCGGGCGCCATCCGCCGCGCCGAAGCCCTGCGCCTCGTCTACTTCAGCCAGATGCGCGAGCTCGACGAATCCCTCACCCTTCGCCGCGCCCTCGCCCCAGAAAACGACTCCGTCCTGCACAACGGCCGCCCCGTCCACGTCGCCAGCTGGGCCGCGCGCTTCCTCTTCACCGGGGAACAGCTCAATCAACCGGTCCGCAATCTCAGCGGCGGCGAGCGCGCCCGCGTCCTCATCGCGCGCCTCATGCTTCAACCCGCCGACGTCCTGCTCCTTGACGAACCGACCAACGATCTCGACATCCCCACGCTCGAAATACTCGAAGACAACCTCCTTGAATTCCCCGGCGCGCTGGTCCTCGTCACCCATGACCGCTATCTGCTCAATCGCGTCGCCACCACCGTCCTCGGCCTCGACGGCCAGGGCCGCATCGGCCAGTTCGCCGACTTCGCGCAATGGGAACAGTGGATCGCTGACCTCGAATCCACCGCCAAATCCGCTCCAGCTAACTCCGCCAACATCGCCAGCCCCGCGAACTCCGCTATCCCCGCCAGCCCCGCCAACTCCGCTACCTCCGCAAAGAAAAAGTTGTCCTACCTTGAAGCCCGCGAGTTCGCCTCCATCGAGCAGCGTGTCGAAGCCTCTGACGAGCGCCTCGCCTCCGCCCGCGCCCGCATCGAGCTCTCTGAAATCGCAACCGATGCCGCAGCCCTTCAGCAGGCCCTGCGCGATCTCGAAGCCGCCCAGCAGGAAAACGACGCCCTCTACGCCCGCTGGGCCGAGCTCACAGAGAAGGTAGGCTAACTAGTTCCGTTTCGGATTCGTTTTTCACAGGTTTTTCGGATTCGCCCTTTATTCCAGCTAACCATGTATTACACTTCGGGTGATTAGACTCCTTTGCTTAAGGGACAACCACTCTCCAAGAGCTTCGCGAGTTCAATTCGACCTGAGCGAAATGAGAGGAAAATGAGTCAGGCTATCCAGGTCCAATTCCCGGGAATCACAAACAGTCCGGTTTTCGACGATCAACCTTGGCGGTCTAAGCTGCTGGAGCGCGAAGGATCGCTGTATGAGACCGTTCGGATGCTTGGAACTGAGAAGAGGCATTTCCTTTCCGATCAGTCAACTTACATTCATAGCGACGTATTAAAGTGGCTAGCCTGCGTTCCCGCAAACTCGATCCATGCTGTCGTCACCGACCCGCCTTACGGAGTAATCGAATACGAAGAAAAGAATCACGACAAGCTGCGTAAGGGCCGAGGCGGAGTCTGGCGAATCCCGCCGAGCTTTGACGGCGCGAAAAGGAGGCCCCTCCCTCGATTCACTGTTCTTTCGAAGGAAGAGATCCTCAACCTTCATGGCTTCTTCAGTTCAGTCGCATATTGCCTCCTCAAAGCCCTCGTGCCCGGAGGGCATATCTTTATTGCATCAAACCCCCTGATATCAACCATGACTTTTCACGCATTCATGGAATCCGGATTCGAAAAACGCGGCGAGATTATCCGGCTTGTTCAGACCCTGCGTGGTGGAGACCGGCCTAAAGGGGCAGAGGAAGAATTCACGGACATAACAGTTATGCCGAGATCGTGTTGGGAACCATGGGGCATATTTCGGAAGCCATTCAGCGGGACCGTAGCCGAGAACCTAAGAGAGTGGGGCACTGGAGGGCTGCGCAGGGTTGGATCCGACGAGCCATTCAAAGACGTGATTTCCTGCTCGCCAACCCGCAATCCTGAAAAGGAATTGGCACCTCATCCGTCCTTGAAACCGCAGCGATTCCTTCGCAGAATCGTTCGGGCCGCACTCCCGTTGGGTATTGGGATAGTCTACGATCCTTTCGCTGGATCAGGATCAACTCTGGCGGCGTGTGAGGCGGTCGGGTATCATTCCCTGGGAACGGATTCGGATCATGAGTATTTCACCATGGCGAGAAACGCCTTTCCAAAGCTCTCGGCGCTGCATGTAAAACAGGAAAGATGGACACCATGATCGTCCGCAACCATGCAGACACTGCGAGGTTCAATCAATCCACCAATCTGCCATTCCAGCTAAGGCTAAAAGATTTCGAATTGGCAATGCAGGACGTCTACGACTTTTTTTACGATGTGAATGTGTTGCTAACGAGCAAGGGGATTCAACGGTTGGACGACATGCTGCGGCCGGCAATCATGTCCGGCCTCCTTTCCGACATGCTCTCGGCTAGCTTGGCCAAACACTCGCGAACGCTCGTTCAGAACAACTACTTCAATGGGCATCCCGACCTCATCGTTCAAGGATTATACGTGAAAGATAGCGTACGATCGGGCGTCGAGGGAGTAGAAGTCAAGACGACAAGGAAGGTCGGTGGGGCAGTCGACACTCACGGGGCTCGCGAGCAGTGGATGTGTGTTTTCGTCTACGACATCGACTCAGGAACGGAGCCCGCAATCAACCGAAGGCCGATGAATTTTAACGAAATATACCTTGGACACGTGACGACCGAAGACTTCAGACGCAACCCAAGAGGCGAATTGGGCACTCGAACCGCAACTCTCGATCGAGCGGGGATTGCAAAATTACGACAAAATTGGGTTTATCTGCTAAAGCCGAAGACTGCTTCCTGACTCTCCGCAGGGGATAACGGGTTCCCTGCTGAGATGACAACAAGCCGCGCATGGTAGAAAGTAGAGTACGGCGGGCCAGGAATTCTCCCGCTGTAGTCAGCTTCCAATGCCTAACGCGGTCAAAGTCCTCATCGTCGAAGACGAACCTCACGCCCTGATGGGGCTCGCCGAGCTCATCTCCGGATGGGGCTATCGCACTGAAACCGCGCGCGACGGCATCGAGGGCTGGGAAAAAATCATCGCCTGGAACCCCGCCATCGTAGTCACCGACCTCAAAATGCCCCGCCTCGACGGCATCGGCCTGCTCGCCCGCCTTTCAGAGGAAGGCCCTAACTTCAAGTCCAATGTGGCCGTGGTGCTGCTCACCGCGCAAGGATCCGTCCAGACCGCGGTCGAGGCCATGAAGCTCGGTGCATACGACTTTCTGCTCAAGCCGGTGGACGCCGCCCGCCTGCGTAACATCCTGGCCAACGCCACCCGCCAGCGCGCCACCGATATCGAGCTTGAAATCGCCCGCCGCCGCCTCCGCGAAACCGGCGTCCTCGGCTCCATGGTCGGCACCTCCAAGGCCATGCGCGAAATCTTCGCGCTCATCGAGCAGATCGCCCCCTCCAACGTCTCCGTGCTCATCACCGGCGAAAGCGGCACCGGCAAGGAGCTGGTCGCCCGCACCCTTCACGACCTGAGCCCGCGCAAACCCCACCCCTTCGTCGCGGTTAATTGCGCTGCCATTCCTGAAACGCTCATCGAGAGCGAAATCTTCGGGCACGAAAAAGGCTCCTTCACCGGCGCGGTCGAACGCCGCATCGGCTGCTTCGAGCTTGCCACCCAGGGCACTCTGCTGCTCGACGAGATCGCCGAAATGCCGGTGGGCACCCAGGCCAAGCTGCTCCGAGTGCTCGAAGAGCGCAAGCTCCGCCGCCTCGGCGCGCGCAATGAAATCGATGTGGACGTGCGGGTGCTCGCCGCCACCAACCGCAGCCCTGAAGAAGCCATTTCCGCCGGCTGCCTGCGCACCGACCTTTATTACCGGCTCAACGTCTTCCACATTCACATGCCGCCGCTGCGCACCCACCTTGAAGACCTGCCCGCCATGGCCGAAGCCATGCTGACGGAGATGAATGCCAAGCACGACCGCAACGTCTCCGGCGTCGCGCCCTCCATCCTCGATCGCATGATCGCCTACAGCTGGCCCGGCAACGCGCGCGAGCTGCGCAACACCATCGAGCGCGCCGTCATTCTCTGCCCTGACGGCATGCCTCTCGACGCCGGCCACCTGCCTCCCGGCTTCGGCAAGCTGCACACCGCCGCGCCGCTGGCCGACGACAGCAGCCTGGTCCCCGTGCACGTGGGCAACACTGTGGACGAGGCGGAGCGCATGCTCATCGTCAAGACGCTGGAGGCGACCGGCCAGAACAAGACACGCGCCGCCGAAATCCTCGGCGTCAGCCTGAAAACCCTGCACAACAAGCTGAAAGAGTACAGCCAGGCCGGCCAGCCCGCCTGATCGCTGCGCGCCCTGGGAAAATATTTTTGGCGATTTTCGGGCGGTTTCCGAACTATCGCAGGGGGTGCGCTGGGCGCGAAAGGCGCTGGAAACAAAGGGATTGTTGCGGGGTTGCCGGCGCGTGGGATGTGTCGATTATGGCGCACACATTGGCGCAAAATGTTGCCAAAATGCGTAACACTTCGCAACGAATGTTCTAACCAAAGCGCACATTTTTCGCGGAAAGTGTACGGAATCGCGCACATATTCAGGGGAAATGTGCGCGATTTTGGCCACATTTCGAGGCAAAGGTTAACATGAGCCGCAACAAAAGGTGCATGTTGATTGTGATCTGGATTACTTCGGAGGATCGAGTTTGTGGTCTTCTGGGTCTCAAACCCGGAGAATTGGGCGCCCGGCACACAATTCGACGTGCTTCTCTCCCGGGTCTCCAAATGCAAGGGACCTGAGGCACCCCGCACTGGGCATCCGGCTACTCTATGACCGTTGTCACAGTCAACACCAGCGTAAAGTCGCTACCATCCGTCCGGTCAAGCGAAAGGACGCTCTCTTGCCGGTAAATGAACGTGTCGGTCTGCTCCGAACCGCGCGTGGTTCTTGCCTCTTTCTGGCGCTGATTCTTCTGGCGGGAGCCACCGCCTCAGCGCAGACGGCCAAAGAGGGCGCCTACTTCGCCCGTGTCAACACCTTCGGGGTGTTCAGCGCGTATTCAGCCGACTCCAGCCACATTCTTCTTGGAGATGCGCAGAACCGCATGCTGTTGAACATCGGCGTCTCCTACAGCCGCCGCCTGATCCTCAATCGAATGGTGAACTGGCAA
>DASZLF010000088.1:0-57928 GCA_035552555.1 Occallatibacter sp. | reverse complement strand
GGGCGGCCGGCGAAGGGTGGGCCACGGAACAGGCATGTGCGGCACCCTTCGACTACGCTCAGAACAGCCTGGAAGTCATGCCCGGTTACGAAGCAAGCGATGCGCTCCTCTTGTTTAGCGATGGTGGCCGCCGCCGGAATGCCGGTCCCTCCGCCGCGGCGGACGAGGGACCGGGGGCACCCTCACATTGGTTCGGAACGATCATTGGGACCGGGGCCACCTGCCCAGTCTGAAACGGCCGGAACTGGCTCCGGTTATCGCAGATAGCTATATAGCTTCACGCGATAGACTCGCATGGCGTGCGCATCCATCGGCAATTGCCGGCCCTGGTTGCTCTGATCGCCATTGAGCCGCCGCTCCGTGACCCACTGGCCGTCCTTCCGCGTCACCTGCTCGATGCTCGCAATGCCCGCTACTTGGCTGTCGGTGTCGGGATCGCGCGCCATCGTCACCGTCAGACCGCACCCCGCCACCAGAAACTCATCCGGCGCAGTTTCCATCACCATCATCGCGCCGTCGCTGGTGGCCAGCGTCCTCGCAGGCCAGGTTCGCGACAGGGTCGCCGTGAACAGATATCCGTCCAGCGCCACCGTGCGCGTGGGCCGCGGGCTGGTGGCATGTAGCACCAGCGCCCGCACCTGGTTCTTCGCCTGAGCGGCCAATAACGTGTCGTTCAGGTCTTCGATCATGGCGTACACATCGGCGAGCGACGGCCCCGCCTTGGCGTCCTCCGCGGTTGGCAACCCATCCACGCCAAACGGCGAGAAGCCGAAGCCCCGCGCCTCTCCAAATACATAGAGGCCGTTGTAGGCGGCGGCATCCATGCGCGCCTCCGGCACAAACACGGGATTGCCCGCAGCCTGGTACCGCTCCACCCATGACTCAAAATCGGGCCAGTAAATATCCGGCGCGTAGAAATCGATGGACGGCGCCGCCGCGCGATACACGTCCTGCACGGACGGATGCGGTCCTCCGCTGGGATACTCGCCGGCGCGCTCCAGCGGAGCAGGCAGTTGCGCATTCGCATACATCGGCAGCGCGTACTCCTTTTTGCCCGCGGCCGCAACGCCCTGCACAAACCGCCCATACTGCCAGGCCATGAACGCTTCATCCGCCGAGTTGCCGAACACTTCCCGCCATGTGTGCCCCGCGGCATGGAAATGCGCGGCCATCTCCGGCGATAACTTCGATCGACGCGCGTCCAGCGCTTGCAGCAGCTCCGCCGGAACCGCGCCATCAAACAGCCGATTCGCCGCGTCGGAACGATCGCGCCCACCGACGCCGAGGAAGCCGATCTCGTTTTCTACCTGGACCATCAGCACCGTCTGCTGGGTTGAGTCGCGCTCCCGCACATGCCGCATCAATGCCGCAAAGGCCCGGCTGTCCGCGCGCAGCGTCTCCCCGCCGAGCGGCGAAAGAATCTCCGTTGGCTGTCCGCCGGCGGGCATCTCGCGTGGGAAGCGCCTGGTGTCCGCCTTGACCCAGCTCGGCGCGTACTCGCTGAACGCGTTTTTCCAACTGCCAAACCACAGCAGCACCAGGTGCTGATCCTGCTGCCGCGCCATGTCCATCCAGTGATCGAGGATGGAGAAATCGAACTGCCCTTCCACCGGCTCCATCTGCTCCCAGGCCACCGGCATGAGCACCGTGTTGATGTGCATCCGCGCCAGGCGCGGCAGAATCTCATCCGCCTGCGCCGCCGTTCCCGCCGACGAATTGCCCAGCTCGCCTCCGCGGATCAGGAACGGCTTGCCATGCACCAGCAGCCTGCCGGCACCATCGTGCAACTCCACGCGCGGCACATCGTCCTGCGCCAACAGCCCGGCAGCGGCACTCGTCAG
This sequence comes from Occallatibacter sp., assembly GCA_035552555.1. Taxonomy (GTDB): domain Bacteria; phylum Acidobacteriota; class Terriglobia; order Terriglobales; family Acidobacteriaceae; genus Telmatobacter. The sequence goes on along the minus strand of DASZLF010000088.1, from coordinate 56,087 downwards.
CACTGCGCACGCCAGCATTACCCGCCAGGAAAAATGCAAATGCCCTCCGCCCCGCTCCGTCCTGGGCCAATCCTGCAATCACTTGCATTGTAAGCACCCGAATCGCTGAACCGCTTCGAGGCGCTGCCGTTCGCCTGGAGTAGTTTGACCATCGCGCCACCCCAACAGTCCAGTTAAGAACCTGATTTGCACATCGGAAAGTCGTCCTCATCTGTTGATTGGCGCGATACAATCGGGGCCAAACGCAACGAATGTGCAACCCGTGTACCGAAAAGTGGTAGGTGCTGGCGCGGGTAAGTGCGGGATGATGGGGTGTCCCCCTGCGCGTTGTCACCGAGACCGCAAGTCACTCCGGGATTGGTGTACGAAAGAGGATCATGGCACACACGAGATGGTTCAGTTTGCCTTTGGCGCTCCTGGTGATGGGTGGGTCGGCGGCCGGCGCGCAGTCGGCCAACCCCGGGACGGCATCCTGCGCAGTGAGCCAGGGCCCTTCGACGAACTCGGCCCAGCCTGCGAATGAGGCTGGCGCCACCGCGGCATCCCGGCTGGCGGGCGACTGGCAATCGGGCCCGCCGAGCACGCTTTCGGGCAGCAGGCCGCCGTTGCCGCGGAACGCCACCGACCTGGGGCTGGCGCCGGCAGGCACGCGCCTGGAACGGATGCTATTGCTGCTGCAGCCCTCGGCCGCGCAGAGCAGCGCCCTTGACGCCGAGTTGCAGAACCAGCAGACCCCCGGTAACTGCGAGTACCATCACTGGCTGACCGCGCCGCAGTTTGCCGCCGCGTATGCCAACTCCGCAGCCGACGCCAACGCGGTCGCCGCCTGGCTCAGCAGCCAGGGGTTTCAGGTTGCACCCTTGCCCGCGAGCCGCGGGTGGATTGAATTTTCCGGCACCGCCGCACAGGTGGAGCAAGCCTTCCACGCGCCGGTCCACGCCTATGTCACGGCCGGCGAGCGTCGCCTCGCGCTGGCCGGAGACCTCTCCGTTCCCGCGGCGCTGGTCCCGGTGATTCACGGGCTGGTTTCGCTGGATGGCGCGCTGGCCGCGCCCGCGATCACCGCGACTCAAAGTATTTCCGCTTCTCCTGCCGCCATGGCCGCGGAAACCAGCATGAGCCGCGCGGAAGCGCTGACCCCGCAACTGGCCGCGCAGGCGCTCGACCTCCCATCCGCGCAGTCTTCCGGCGCGCGGGGCGACGGCGAAAGCATCGCCATTGCCGCTCGCAGCAACATTCAGCCGCAGGACCTGGCCGCGTTCCGCTCCACTTTCGGGCTGCCCGCGAACCCCGTCGTCATTACTTCCGCCGGCGCCGACCCCGGGCTCACCGCCGACCAGGCTGCCGCGGAACTTGCAGCCTCCTGGGCAGGCGCTGCCGCTCCGGGCGCGCGCATTGTGGTGGCTCCGGCGGCAAGCACCGCGGCCACCGACGGCATCGACCTTTCCATGGCCGCAATCGTGGACCGGGCGCTGGCGCACACGGTAGTCATCGGCTACTCCAGTTGCGAAGCCGCCTTGAGCGACGCGCACCAGGCCTGGTATGCCGCACTTTACCGGCAGGCTGCCGCCGAGGGCATTTCCGCCATTGTGGCGGCCGGCGACAGCGGCGCCGCGGCGTGCCATGCGGCCGGGAGCAGTGCCGCCGTCACCAGCGGCCTCGCGGTGAACGCGCTGGCTTCCACTCCATGGAACACCGCCGTGGGCGCGGCAGCTTTCTCCCCGGCGGGCGACGCGACGCTGGCGGCGTGGTCGCCTCTTGACGCAGCCGAGCCTGCCTACGCGGGCGGCGGCGGCTTCAGCAGTACTTACGCGATTCCGGCATGGCAGCCGGCATTTTCGCCCACGCAGACCGGGCGCGCTCTGCCCGATGTCGCCCTTCCCGCCGCGCTGGATTCAGCCATGAGCCGCGGCCTGGCGTTCTGCTTCAGCGGATCGTCCTCCGCTTCCGGCTGTAACCTGGTGCGGAGCGGCGGCAGCGGCGCGGCTGCAGCCATCTTCGGCGGCATCTCCGCGCTGCTCGCGCAGCAGAACGGCCCCCAGGGCAATCTCGCTCCGCGCCTTTACGCGGTGAGCAGCAGCAGCGGTGTGTTCGATGACGTGCAGCAGGGCAGCGCGCGCCTGGCTTGCGCAGCCGGCTCGCCGGACTGCGACGCGTCGGGCCTTATCGGCTACGCCGCCGGCAAAGGCTTCGATCTCGCCACCGGCCTCGGCTCGCCCGACGCCCGGAATCTCCTCAGCGTGTGGGCCCGGCCCGATGTGGGCACCACCGCCTCCATCGCCACCCTGGCCGTCTCCCCCGTCCAGGCCAACGCCGCCTATAATCCGCAGGCCACAATCACCTTTACTGCCACCGTCACCCCGGGCGCGGGCGGCGCCACGCCCACCGGCACCATCGACTTCTTTGACCAGGCGCTGAGCGCCAACCTGAACTCTGTTCCCTATGCGCTCGACTCCACCGGGGCCGCTTCTATCACCCTCACCGGAGCGATGCCTCAGGGCGGCAACAGCATCATTGCCCGCTACAGCGGCGACACCACCTACGGCGCGCAGAGCTCGCAGGCGCTGACCGTCAACATCCAGCCCAGCACCACCACCACGACGGTGTCGCCGGCCACCAATTCGCCCACCACCGGAACCGCGTTTAATGTGACGGCGACTGTGGCCATCGGCACTCCTCCCGCGGGCACTGCCTCGCCTACGGGAAAGATACAGCTCACGCTGGACGGTGCGAACTATGCCAGCGCCAGCGCCTCCACCAGCGGCGGAGTCACCTCGGCCACCTTCAGCGTGACCGTCTCCAGTGGCGGAAGCCACAATCTGCAGGCCATCTACGCCGGCGACGCCAACTATGCCACCTCCACATCGCAGCCCGTCACCGTGAATGCCGGCACCAACAACGCCTCGGTGGCGCTGGCCGTAGCTCCCACGCAGCCCAGCGCTACCTACAACCCGTCAGCCACCCTCACCTTCACCGCCACGGTGAGCTCGCAGAGCGGCGGCGCTACGCCTACCGGCACGGTGAACTTCTTTGACCAGGCCACCGGCGCCAATCTCAACGCCGCCCCGGTGGCGCTGACCAATGGAATCGCCACCCTCACCATCACCGGCGGCTTGCCGCAGAACGGCAACAGCATCTTCGCCCGCTATCTCGGCGACACCACGTATGCCGCGCAGAGCTCGCAGGCGCTAACGGTCAACATCCAGCCCAGCAGCACCACCACCACGGTCAAGCCGTCCACGGCCACGCCCCCGGCCGGCACCGCATTCCCGGTCACGGTGACCATTGCCATCGGCACGCCCCCGGCCGGAACCGCCGCGCCCACCGGCATGGTCAACCTGACCCTGGATGGCGCGCCTTACGCCAGCGCCAACGTGACCACCACCGCGGGCGTGACCAGCGCCAGTTTCAACGTGACCGTTACCGGCGGCGGGGGCCATAATCTGCAGGCCATCTACGCCGGCGACGCCAACTACGCCACTTCCACCTCCGCGACCGTGACCGTGACCGTGGGCAAGGGCGCCACCGTGACCACGCTGACCGCCAACCTGACGGTTCTCACCCCCGGAGCCCAGGAGACCTTCACCGCCACCATCGCGGCCTCAAACCCCGCCGCCGGCGCGACCAATACGTTTACAGGCTCGGCGACATTCTTTGACGGCGCCACGCAGTTGGGCACCGCCACGGTCAACGGCAACACCGCCACTCTGTCCAACGTGACACTCTCCTCCGCTACCACGCACGTCATCACCGCGGTCTATTCCGGCGACGACACCTGGGGCGGCAGCACCTCCAACGCCATCACGCTCAAGGTCGTGCTCTTTCCTGTCAACGTCACGCTCACGGTGACTCCGGCCACCGCGGCTCCCGGCCAGGTGGTCACCCTCACCGCCACGGTTACGCCCACGGTGGCGCCGGCCAGCGCCGCGGAACAGAATCCCACCGGCAACATTATCTTCTACAACGGAACCAAAATCCTGGCGACCGTGGCGCTGTCTGCTGCGATCAACAACACCTCCACCGCGCAGTTGCTGTTTACCACGCTGCCCGCGGGGCAGGATGTGCTCAGCGCGGCCTACATCGGCGACTTGTTCTATGCCGCGGGAACCTCGAATGCGGTCACCATCACGGTGCAGGACTTCACCATCACGCCCGCCGCCACCAACCCGCCGGAGGACCTCGACATCAACAAGGGCACCTCGGGGCAGGCGTCGTTCGTGATCACCGGCCTGGGCGGATTCAACAGCGTTATCAGCGTTACCTGCTCGGTGCCGGCGCTGGACGACATGACCTGCGTGGCCAACCCGCAGCAGCTCACGCCCACCGCCACCGTCACGTTTACCGTCAATACGTTTATGACCGGCGGTCCTTCCACGACGGCGCATAACCAGAAACCGCTCTGGCCCCCGGCGGCCGGAGGCACTGCGCTGGCCGCGCTGCTGTTCTTCCTGCTTCCGTGGGGACGGCGCGCGCGCATCTTCTCTCATCGCGGCCGGCGCGTGCTCCTGTTGCTTCTGCTGCTCGGCTCGCTGGCCGCGGCCGGCATGGGCTGCAGCAGCATCAGCGGCAACGTGGCCAACCTCAGCGGAACTCCCCTGGGCCAGACCACGCTCACCATTACCGCGGCCACCAGCATCGACAACACCGTGGTCAGCCACAGCACCTATCTTTCCGTGAACGTACTGCCGCCGGGCTCCACTGGGACTTCGGCGCCGGTCACGAGCGCCAAGTGATACGCTGGCCTTTCATCTTCCAGGAGCTCTCGTAAATGCACGCCACCCTGCATTCCACCCAGACCACGCACTTTAACCTGGTGACCGCGGCCCATGCCGCCATGCTCGAACACGGATTCCAGCCGGACTTTCCCGAAGGTACGGATGCGGAGCTGACGGCGATTCTGAGCGACAAGACCCCGCCCTCCGCTTCGCCATCTTCGCGCACCGAGTTCCGCGATCTGCGCAGCCTGCTCTGGTCCTCCATCGACAACGACACCTCGAAGGATCTCGACCAGATCGAGTGGGCGGAGCGGCTGGCGGACGGCCGCATCCGAGTGCTGGTGGGCGTGGCCGACGTGGACGCGCGGGTCGCCGAAGGCTCCATCCTCGATCGCCATGCGCGCAGCGAAACCACCTCTGTGTACACCGGCGTGAAAGTGTTTCCCATGCTGCCGGCGGAACTTTCCGAAGGCATCACTTCGCTCAATGAAAATGAGGAGCGGATGGCCATCGTGATCGAGTTCTGCGCGGATGCGCAGGGCACGGTTTCCGACGGCAAGACTTATCGCGCGCTGGTGCGCAACCGCGCGCAACTGGCTTACAACAGCGTGGGCGCGTGGCTGGAAAGCCGCGGGCCGGCTCCCGCCAAGGTGGCCGTGAACAGCGACCTAGCCGCGCAACTCAAGCTGCAGGACGAGGCGGCGCAGCGCCTGGTGGGCTGCCGCTACCAGCACGGCGCGCTCGATCTGGAAACGGTCGAGACTCACCCGGTGATGGAAGGAACCGAGGCCGTGAACCTGGCGCGCCTGGAGAAGAACCGCGCCACATCGCTGATCGAAGAGTTCATGGTGGCGGCCAACGGCGTGATGGCGCGCGCGTTCGACGACGCGAAGATCGCCTCCATCCGCCGCGTGGTGCGCACGCCCAAGCGCTGGGACCGCATCGTGGAGCTGGCCAAGGGGTTGGGAACCACGCTTCCCGCGCAGCCGGATTCCAAGCCGCTGAACGATTTTCTTCTGGCGCAGAAGCAGAAGGACCCCGACCATTTCCCTGACCTGTCGCTGGCGGTGGTCAAGCTGATGGGGCCCGGCGAATACGTGCTGGTGAAGCCGGGCGAGCCGGATCCCGGCCACTTCGGCCTGGCGGTGCAGGACTACACTCACTCCACCGCGCCCAACCGCCGCTTTCCTGACATGGTGGCCCAGCGCATCCTCAAGGCCATCCTCGGCAGCAAGCCCCAGCCTTACTCTGTGGACGACCTCGGCGCCATCGCCCAGCGCTGCACGCTGATGGAAGATGCCGCTCGCAAAGTCGAGCGCGAAATGCAGAAGCGCATTGCGGCGGTGGTGCTGCACCCGCGCATCGGGCAGGTCTTCCGGGCCATCGTCACCGGCGTCAACCAGTACGGCACGTTCGTGCGCGCGCTCGATCCGCACGTGGAAGGCATGCTGGTCAGCGGCGGCAAGGGGCTCGACGTGGGCGACCGCGTAAATGCCAAGCTGATCAACACCGATCCGGCAAGAGGGTTCATCGACTTTGCGGCGGTGTAGGGCGGCGGAGCATCGCCCGGTCACCCGTTGCGCATGGTTCCAGCCTGGATCAGCCCCACCGTGCGGCCTTCCGGATCGGTAAACAGCGCGATCAGCGGGCCGTTGGGCATCTGCTCCGGCCCCATCACCCGCTGCCCGCCGCGGCCCTCCACCACGGTCAGCGTCTCCGCGATGCTGGCCACTTCCGCGTAAAACGTGACATAGCCCGGGCCGCCGTCCATGGCTTTGCCAATGCCGCCATTGATGCCGCCGCCGGGCGCCACGTGGGTGTACTGCTCGTTGGCCGGGGTAAGCTGCCAGTCGAATACGGCGCGATAAAAGTCCTCCAGCACGCCCTGGTCGCGGCCGGCAATCTCGAAGTAGACGATAGGGTTGGGCATCTTTGCTCCTTGCCAAATTGGATGCGGCGTAAGCCCGAGGGATGAGGTTGCGGGAGCAGCCTCCGGGCAGGCCAAAACCCCCTCGGCGCCTCCCTTGTGCAAATCTTCTTTCGATTTCTCTTGACAGCTATTACAAATCGCAATAACATTATTGCGGATTGCGATGGAGCGACGGTCACCAGCCCACTCCATCGCCGAAAGTCGACCGGCGGTCCGTGAAAGCAGCTTCTGCCCACTGACCACTGCCTTATGAAGCTTGGCGAAAAAATCCGCTACCTGCGCGAAGTTGAGGGCAGCCTCCGCGGCCTCAACCGGGCCATGAGCCAGCAGGAAATGGTGCGAGCGATCGAAGCCGAAACCGGCTCCCCGCTCAGCCAGAGTTATCTATCGCAGATCGAGAGCGGCGCCCGGCCTCACCTGACCAACACAACCCGGCAGATTCTCTCCGCGTTTTTCAAGGTCCATCCCGGCTACCTGGTCGACGATCCCGAGGGCTACTCGCCGGAGCTGCAGAGCGAGCTGCGCCACGTGGAAGACAAGCTGGACATGTGGCTGGTGTCAGGGGCCGAGCGTTTCCGGCGCGATCCCGAACTGAAGCAGGCGTTGCTCACCCTGGCCCGCCACGAACACTCGCGCGAGTGCCTGCTGCTGCTGGAATCGATCCTGGAAACGCCGGGCCTGGCGCCGCGCCTGAGCGAAGTGCTGCGTCCCGCGCGCGAAGCTCAAACCGCCAAACCCAATGGCGCGGCGGCGCCCGCCATCCACAAGTCCGAGACCCGCAAACCGGATTCCCGCAAACCTGGCGAACGCAAACAGGGGGCGCACAAATGATTACCTTCTATCTAGCCTGTTTTCTTGCCGGATTGATGCTGCGCGCAGTCACGCTGCTGGGCGGCATGGGCCACTTCGGCGGACACGTGCACATTCCTCACGCGCCGCACCTGCATCTTCCGCATGGCGCGCACCTGCCCCATGCGATGGCGAACGGCGCTGCTTCCCTCCGCGGAACCGGCAGCACCGTCCCGTGGTGGAACGCGTTTTCCATCATGATTTTTCTCTGCTGGTTCGGCGCGGCTGGATACCTGCTCACCCGCTTTGGCAGCTTCGTGGCCGGACTGGTGCTGGTGCTGGCAGCGGTCTGCGGCATCGCCGGCGGAGCCATCATCTTTCTGTTCCTCACCCGCTTTCTCATGCCCCACGAGCACGAGCTCACCGCCGACGAAACCGAAGTCGTGGGCGCCGTGGGCCGCGTCTCCTCCACCATCCGCGCCGGCGGCACCGGTGAAATTGTCTACCAGCAACTCGGAGCGCTCTGCTCGGCGCCCGCGCGGGCTGAAGACGGCAACTCCATTGCAAAAGAAGAAGAAGTCTTTGTCGTTCGCTATGAAAAGGGCATCGCCTACGTGCGGCGCTGGGAAGAGGCCGATGCTCCGTGGACCGCAAGCAGCGATAACTCTTCGCGGCCCAGGAACCATTCCCAAGCGAACACCGGACCCTGAAACCGACCACGCTAACTGGCCACAGATAACTGATAGCTGGCAATTCATAACTGCCACCTAACATCGAGGCATTGCAATGACGACGAATTCGACCGCGCTGATAACGGACATGGCGATCCTGGTAGGCATTTTCCTGCTGGGGCTGCTCGCCAAACTGTTTCCCAGAAACGGCCGCAAGGCAAAACAGTAACGCAAGCGATCACTGACTACTGATCACTGATCACTGTCTCTCCACCATTCACCCTCCACATTCCCGGACGAAAGGGCCGGGATCGCAATGAACGAGACACTTGTTCTGATTATCGGCCTCAGCGTTTTGGCGCTGATTCTCCTCATGGGCATTCTGGCCAGGATGTATCGCAAGGCGGGCCCTAATGAAGCCCTCATCGTGTATGGGTTCCGCGGGCCCCGCGTCATCAAGGGCCACGGCACCGTGATCTTTCCCATGGTGGAAAACTGTCGCGAGCTTTCGCTCGAACTCATGAGCTTCGACGTCGCGCCGCAGCAGGATCTCTACACCAAACAGGGCGTCGCGGTCACCGTCGAGGCCGTCGCGCAAATTAAAGTCCGCAGCGACCAGTCCTCCATCCTCACCGCCGCCGAGCAGTTTCTCACCAAAGCTCCCCCGCAGCGCGAGGGCCTCATCCGCCTGGTCATGGAAGGCCATCTGCGCGGCATCATCGGCCAGCTCACTGTGGAGCAGATTGTCAAGGAGCCGGAAATGGTGGGCGACCGCATGCGCTCCACCTGCGCTGACGACATGAGCAAGATGGGCCTCGAAGTCATCTCGTTCACCATCAAGGAAGTCCGCGACAAGAACGAGTACATCGCCAACATGGGCCGGCCAGACGTGGCGCGCATCAAGCGCGACGCCGAAATGGCCACTGCGGAAGCGGAGCGCGACACCGCTATTCTGCGCGCCACCGCCACCCGCGAAGCCGCGGTTGCCAAGGCGCAGGCTGACCAGGATCGCGTGATCGCCGAGACCGCGTCGCAGACTCGCCAGGCCGAGGCGCAGCGCGACCTCGACATCAAGAAGGCCGAGTATGCGGAGCAGAGCCGCCGCCAGCAGGCGCAGGCCGACAAGGCTTACGAGATACAGACCAACATCATGCAGCAGCAAGTGACGCTGGAGCAGGTGAAGGTGCAGCAGGTGGAAAAAGAGGGCCAGATCAAGGTGCAGGAAGCCGAGATCACGCGCCACGAAAAGGAGCTCATCGCTACCATCCTCAAGGAAGCAGAGGTCAACCGCGCGCGCATCGAGACCCTTGCCGCGGCGGAAAAGAATCGCCTGTCTGCCGAAGCCGAAGGCCGCGCCGCCGCCATCCGAACTCAAGGTGAAGCGGAAGCCAGCATCATCTTCCAGAAGGGCGAAGCCGAAGCCAAGGCCATGACCGTGAAGGCCGAAGCCTACCAGGGCTGGAACCAGGCCGCGGTGGTCGACAAGCTGCTCACCAACATGGCCGACGTGGTTCGCGCCATGGCCGAGCCGCTGAGCAAGGTGGACAAGATCACCATCGTCTCCACCGGAAACGACGGCGCCGCCGGCGTTAACAAGATCACCGGCGACATGACCAAAATCGCCGCCCAGGTCCCGGCGTTGTTCGAGGCCCTCAGCGGCATGGACATCAAGCAATTGATGGCCAACGTGCAAGCTATCCGCCAGGGGCCGGCCGCAAACGGCGAGGCGCAGAAACCTGGCCCGAAGGTATAACTACGAGTCTCCGGCCTCTAACTCATCCAATAAATGAGTTTCAGGCCGGAGTAATCATAAGACTGGGAACTATGAACTGTGAACTACGAACTGACCACTGATCACGGACCACCGATCACTGCAGAAAACCGGAGGTTTCATATGTCATTACTGGACCGAGTTAGCACGCTGTTACGCGCGAATTTGAATGACCTGGTGGAAAAAGCTGAGGATCCGGAAAAGATGCTCAAGCAGATCGTCCTCGACATGGAAAACCAGCTCATGCAGGTGAAGACCCAGGTGGCAATCGCCATCGCCGACGAGCATCTGCTGGAGAAGAAGCGCAAGGACCACGAACAGCAGTCCGCGGAGTGGCGCCGCAAGGCCGAGCTCGCGGTGGAGAAGGGCCACGACGACCTGGCGCGCGGAGCGCTGGAGCGGGCGCTGAGCCACGATCGGTTGACGCAGGGTTTCGCCACCCAGGCGGAGGATCAGAAGCACGAGGCCGACAACCTGCGCCAGGCGCTGCACAAGTTGGAGCAGAAGCTGAGCGAAACGCGCGCCCACAGCGAGATGCTGATCGCCGAGCATCGCCGGGCCAGGATGGTGGGCCGGGCCGCGAAGGCGCGCCAGGCCGTTGGCCCCGACCAGGATCACACGATGGAGCGCATGAAGAGCCGCGTTCACGTCAGGGCCGCCGAGAACGCCGCCACCGCCGAGGTGCTGGCGCCGGAGTCGCTGGAGGACAAGTTCAAGGCGCTGGAGAACGAGGACAAGGTCGAGTTCCTGCTGGCCGAACTCAAGCAGAAGCGCGCCCTCCCCAAAGGCGCCTGATCGCGTACCTATCGGGGCGTCCACCCCGCGAGTGCCCAATCCCGCGATGCAATCAGGCGGGTACTCCATCCTGGCGCGGCTTTATCGCCCCAGGGTGGGTGCCCCAGCCCATCCCCCAACCTCATCCCTGGGTCCCTGTTCCTCCACTTTTTGTCTCTTCACCCGCTGCTTCCGCGTCTAACAGACGACGGCCCAGGTGCATCTCGCGCCAGCCCAGTCCCGCTGGGCGCTGGCACAGTGCTTTCGGGAGAATCCCCCTCGGTAGCTCGCGTCGACCGGCTCCCTCCCCGCCTGCGGGGCGATTCCTCGACAAGAGCACCCTTGACAGGTGAATGGATGCAATTGTTTTCTCGTTATTTTTCAGTAATTTCCAGTGCAAGCCTGCTCGTCTTTTTGTCCGTAGGCACGGGGGCCCAGGAAAAGCCCTCGGCATCCCAACCTCCGGCACCCGCCGGCATTTCGTCCAGCGCGGCGAAGGCGCCCGCGGCGGCGGGACTGCCCGATGCACCGCAGCCCCAGGCGCCTCCCGGGCAAACCGAAAAGAATCCTAACACCACCGAGCGCAAGGCGAACAAAGAGGTTCCGCGCTCCAAGCAGCAGCCCAAGCGCATCCTGGGTCTTATGCCCAACTACCGCGCAGTCAGCGCCGGGGCCATTCCCCCGCCTCCCGGCCCCAGGCGCGCCTTCGTCATCGCCACCCAGAACAGTTTCGACTACTCATCTTTCGTCTTCGTCGGCCTCACCTCAATGATTGCCGAGGGCGAGGATGCCCACCCCAAGCTCGGCAAGGGCGTACCTGGCCTTTGGGCTTATTCCTGGCGCGGCATGGTCGACAAGACCGATGGAAACTACTGGGTGATCTTCGCGCTCCCCAGTGTGTTCCACGAGGATGAGCGCTACTTCGCCAAGGGCGAGGGGCCCAAGTTCAAGCGCGGCCTGTACGCGGCCAGCCGCGTGCTCATCACGCCCGATTACCAGGGGCACGATACCGTGAACTCGGCGGAGTTGCTGGGCCGCGGCATCGCCCAGGGTATTTCGCTTTCTTACTACCCCAGCTCCGATCGCACGGCGGGAGCGCTAGCCCAGAAATACGCCTACGCCCTGCTGCGCGACTCGGCCACCAACACCTTTCGCGAGTTCTGGCCCGACATCGCCAGCCATGTGGGCCACCACCACTCTGCATCCACCGCCTACAATGTCGACACCGGCGCCGAAACCAAGGGCAACTAAGGCGCGCAGCGCAACTTTAGCTCAACTTCCGCCTGCCGCTTTTCTGCACCCTGTTGCCTGTTTCCCGCCTTGAGCGCGATACTCAATCGTCAAGTAAATCGCTTCACCGCGGAGAATCCCTCATGGTAGTTTTCCCCTTGCGCCTTCGTCTCATTTTGACGCTTGCACTTGCGGGCGCATCCTGCCTCGCCGCGGCCCGCGCCCAGGCTCCCGATGGCAACGGCTCCGGAGCTTTCGCCACCGGCAAATACCGCAACCTGCTGGCCGAGGACGGACACTCCAAAAAGCAGATTCACGCCAAAATTGACGCGGCTTACCAGCAGCTGTTTCATGGAGACCCGCAGAACCAGGCTATCGCCTTCGCGGCCGGCTCCAACGCCAATGGCCCCCTCATGTACGTCACCGATTGGGCCAACCATGACGTCCGCACCGAAGGGATGTCCTACGGCATGATGATCACCGTTCAGCTCAATAAAAAAGCCGACTTCGACGCCATCTGGAACTGGGCCAAAACCTACATGTACATTAGTGACCCCAAGGCGCCGAGCTACCAGTTTTTCGCCTGGTCATGCAAAACGAATGGAACCCATAACTCTGAGGGTGCAGCGCCCGACGGGGAATCGTATTTCGGCATGGCTCTGCTATTCGCGGCGAACCGATGGGGCAACGGCCAAGGCATTTACGACTACCAGGCCGAAGCCGATAAGTTGCTGAGCGCGATGGTCCATCGGCAGGTGATTACTGCAGAGGGGAAGTTCGGGCCACACAGCGTCGGACCAATGATGCACCCCGATCCACCCATGATCCTCTTTGTGCCGGATATCATGCCTCATCCCTTCACCGATCCCTCCTACCATCTCCCCGCTTTCTACGAGCTGTGGGCGCGCTGGGGACCGGCAGAAGACCGCGCCTTCTGGGCCCGCGCTGCCGAAGCCAGCCGCAAGTTCTTCGTTGCCGCCGCCAATCCGCAGACGGGCCTCGCCCCCAGCTACGCGAATTTCGACGGCGCGCCGCACATCACTCGCTTTCCCCAATCCGGAGAATTCGGCTACGACGCGTGGCGCACCGCCGGCAACTGGTCTGTCGATTGGTCCTGGTGGCATAAAGACCCCGCTGAGCAACAACTCAGCGACAAGATTCAGGCCTTCTTTGAAGGGCAGGGAATTGATAAGTACGGCCCCGTGTTTTCCCTGGAAGGAAAGGACATGGGCGCCACCCCGGGCCTTACTCACGAAGACCACCCCGCCGGTCTTGCCGGCATCAACGCCGTTGCCGGCCTTGCCGCCACTGACAAGGCGCGGGCGCGAAGGTTCACCGAAGCCCTGTGGAACACGCCCATTCCGTCTGGCCAGAATCGCTATTACGACGGCATGCTCTACCTGATGAGCCTGATGCACGTGGGCGGCGAGTTCCGCATCTGGGCGCCGAAGTAACCATCAGGAGAATTCCCGCCGAATCTGCGTCCACGCGTTGAGCAGGACGTTGGTGTCAATGCCCACGGCGATCAGGTCGAACCCGGCATCGGCGTAGGCACGCGCATTTTCCACTCCGGCGGCAAAGATGCCGCACGGTTTGCCTGCCTCCCGGCACAGCAGCCGAACCTGGGCAATCGCATCCACCACCTGTGGTGCATCCACCTGCCCCGGAATCCCGAATGATCCGCTGAGGTCATAGGGGCCGATGAGCACCGCATCCACCGCATCGTGGGCGACGATTTCCCGCGCATGGCGCACCCCGGCCACGGTCTCAATCTGCACCAGAATGGAGTAGCTTTTCTTCGCCATGTATTCCGCGAACGTGGCTCCGTATCCCTGTGCTCGCGCGATGCCCACGCTGCGCTCGCCGCGGGGCGGGTAGAGGGCGGCGCGTGCGATGGCATCCATCTCGGCGGGCGTGGAGACCGCGGGAAGGATGATGCCGTCGCAGCCGGTTTCGAGATAGCGTTTGATGGCGGTGGGCGAGTGATCTGGCAGGCGCACAAACGCCGGCGGGCCGCCGGAATTGACGGCGCATGCCACGGAAGCGCCGACATCGTTGAACTGGCCATGTTCCGCGTCGATCCAAAGCCACTCGAAACCGGCCAGGCGTGCGATCTCGACCACGGCCGGGTTGTCCAGCGTGAGCAGGGTGCCAATGCGAGGCGTGTGCGACCGGATCCAGGTGTTGAGGTCCATACGGGGCCGTCTTTCGCGGGATGGAAAACTGACCCCATTGTATTCACTGCGCGCCGTGACGCGGGCGGGTGCAGCCCGGGCGAGGTGAGGAGAACGAATTTGCTTCCCTCGGCGGCTCCGTGTGTCGTACAGTGAGGGTCGCGCGGGCCTCCTTCATGGCTCGCGTTTCACGTGGAGGCATTCATGCGCGCAACTCGATTCTGGACGGGCCTGGGCTGTGTGGCGGCATCGGCGGTGCTCTTGATGGCGCAGGCGGACAGGAAGCCCGGGCTATACGAAATGACTTCGAACATGACGTGGCAGCAGTCTCCGTTTCCGGCCGGCATGCAGATGCCCCCGGGCGCTCACAATCCTTTCGGCGGCGGCCCGCATACCTCGCAGGTCTGCCTGACCCAGGAGTTGATTGATCGTTATGGCGGACCGGTCCCGCAATCGCGCGGAGACTGCCAGGTGAAAAACATGGTGAAGAACACCACTGGCATGACCGCCGATTACGTCTGCACCGGCAGTATGAGCGGGACGGGAAGGCTGGAAGCCAACTGGACGGGCAGCGGGCAGTCTCATAGCAAGGTGCACTTTACCGGCACCATGCAGATGGGTCAGCGCAGCACGCCGGTGGAGTGGACGATGGAGAGCACGTCCAACTACAAGGGATCGGACTGCGGCAGCGTGAAGCCGATGCCATTGCCGCCCGAGTAACGGAATCTAAAAGATGGATCGTCCCCGCACGGGCGCGCTGCCATCCAGTGCTGCGAGCCCGCGCGGCGTTGCCGGGAAGCGAAAGCCTCCTGGAATCGCTGCCCTTGGAAAAGATCTGTACTTTGGGCGCAGTCGAGAGCGACTGCTAAAACTGATTAGCTGTAAGTGATTGATTTTATGGTGCCGGGAGGGGGGGTCGAACCCCCATGACCGCAAGGGTCGGCGGATTTTGAGTCCGCTGCGTCTGCCAGTAACTGTTTCCTAATCAATAGGATAGCTATGAGAAGTCGGAAACTGTGTAAGAAAATGTGCAAATTTCGACTTTTTTTTACAAGAATCGGCCTCGGCCTCGATTGACCGCCCTGGGAATCTTTTGCATTGGGTTTTTGGGGAAGGCAGAGGGCTGGATCGATCTGGTGGCTTGAGTGGGACTTGAACCCACACGGGATTGCTCCCAATGGTTTTTGAGACCACCGCGTATGCCGATTCCGCCATCAAGCCAACATCCCTATTAGACCATACAAAAGGCTGACCCGAAGGCCAGCCCTTTCGATTGCAGTTCCGGGAATCAGCTCATTTTCAGTCAAACGCTAAAAGGCAGACGACCATTCGTCAGCCCACGCTCAAGCCTTGCGCGGCTTGTATGGTTTCTGCTTGCGGCTCAATTTTCTGTGCTGCTACTGGCTCTTGCTGGATCGCGGTCGGATGCGATACGTCGCGGCTCAGTTCGTATCCCAGCGTCTTCGCGTCGTTCGTGTACATCTGCACATCGAACTGCGCCCGCGACACCGACACGTAGGCCATGCGGCTGTTGACGAGTTCGCCGGGAGCCTGTTCCGTGTCCACGTGGATCAGCACGCGGTCGGCAGTCTGACCCTGGCTGCTGTGGCTCGTCACCGCATAACCGTAATCGAGATGCGGATGCTGTCTTGCGTTGAACTCGACCTCGCGCCCCGAGTCCGTGCGGAGTTTCAGATTGCCGCCGCCCTCGATCCGCTCGATGGTCGCCAGTTCGCGGTTAGCAAGTTTCTGTTCATGGTACGGGGCCGTGAGTTGCACGCGGTCGCCCTGCGCGAACTTGCGTTCGCTGTCGCGGTAGACCGTCACACCCTGTAAGCGGCGCGGATCGTAGCTCAGCTCTTCGCCGCCGTGCCGCTTCACTGTTAGCGTGTTGCTTTCGCGGTCTACGTGCGACACGCGCGCATATTCTCCCGGTTCGATGCCGAGAGGCTTGCTACCTTTCGAGTAGCGCAGTACGTCGCCGCGCTCGTAGTTCTGCGCGTGCTGCCGGTCCGCGCCTGTCACGTCCTGCCGCGCGTACAGCACATGCACGCGCTGCTCGTTATTGCTGACCTTGCCCTCGCTCTGCATCGTGCGATGGATGGCCTCGTTGATCTCGCGGCGTGATGCGTTATCCGGCGACACAACCAATGTCCGCTCCGGCGAGCGCACATACTCGCGGGCGATTTCGTTGATGCGTTCCTGCCGGTCGCCGATTTCGTGCACGCGGCCCTGGCTGTTTAGATTGCCGATGGCTTCGCGCACTTCGCCGCGCGCAAGCTGCTCCACGGCCTCTTTGAGAGCCGGGTCTTTCTGCCGGATAATCTCGTCTAGTCTGGCCGTGCGCATCCCTGCCTCTTGTAACTGCGCATACGGCCTGCCCGCTTCGACCGCCTCATGTTGCCGCACGTCGCCCACAAATAGCACACGGTCGTTTTCTCCCAGCCGCTCGACAAACGTGTGTAACTGCTTCGTGCTCGCCATGCTCGACTCATCCACCACATAGAGCCGCCTGTGTCCATCGTCTTGCTGTTCGCCACGTGCAAGATGCCTTTGCAGCGTTTGAGTCTCGATACCCGCTTCGGCGAGCTTCTGTGCAGCCCGCGATGTCGGCGCGAGTCCTTTGACCTGATAGCCTGCGCGCTCGGCCCCTTCACGGACAGCCGCTAAGGAGGTAGTTTTTCCTCCCCCCGCAACACCTTCAAGAGCCATCATGCGGTCGCGGCTTGTCAACACGTCTTCTACCGCGTGCCGTTGGCTCACACTCAAGTGTGTATGCTCCCGCATCACGTGCTCGCGTACATTGCCGTCTGCCAGCACCTCGCGTGTGCCCTGGCCCAGCTTCATCCGCTCGATTAGCTCGCGCTCGTAACCCTGCATTTCGCCTGTCGTGAACGCGCGGCCTGGGAGACCTGGCCTGCGCTCCACTTCGATCAGGTAATGCGACTGCACACGCCGCTCGAACTCGGCGCGTACCTCCGGCAACCGCGCCTCGCCCATCGTGTGCTTGAGGGCGTCGCGCATCAGTGTTCTTTCATCGGCTACGGCCTCGCGCTCCATGCCGCGCTCGCGCGCATAGCTCACGC
This sequence comes from Occallatibacter sp., assembly GCA_035552555.1. Lineage (GTDB taxonomy): Bacteria > Acidobacteriota > Terriglobia > Terriglobales > Acidobacteriaceae > Telmatobacter. The sequence goes on along the minus strand of DASZLF010000088.1, from coordinate 38,947 downwards.
CCTCGTGCGCGGCGACTCCCGACTGCTCCGGCTTCAGCTCCACACCGGGATGCTGCGCCGCCTCTCTGACAACGTGCTGTGGCTGATGGCCGTGTTGAGCAGCGAGTCTCTGATGCTGCTCGCGCACTTCTTCGTGCGAGAGCGGCTGCTTAGCATCCCGCGTCTGATGCGCCGCTATCTGCGCGGCGCCAGCCCCACGCACGCCAGCCGTCTCCATGTGCTCCTCGATCTGTTGCCGCCGTGGACTCGACGCCTCCAGATATTCGCGCGTGTAACCCTTGATCTCCGGCTGTCCATGCTCGCCGCGCTCGATCTCATAGCCTAGCCGTTGCAATTGCGCCGCAAGCTCCGAACGATACACCGCCGTCGCGTACTGCTGCGTCTTGTAAAGCTCCTGCGGCTGCAACGCGCGGGTCTGGCCGTCCGCTGTCTCGGTCACATTGAAGATCACCGCGTGCGTGTGCAACTGCGGCGCGGCGTAGCCGTTGACAGGCCTGCTGCTGTCGTGCTCGAACTTGGCGACGGCCCACTGGCCCGTCGTCTGCGCCGGAACGTTGCCGCCGATGCGCGCCTGCGCGTATCTCTCCATCTCGTCGAGCGCCGTGCGCACACTCTCTCTGTGGGCCTCACGCACGCGGTCGTCGCCGCCAACCAACGCTGTCAGCGATACACTCTTGGGCGCGCTGAACGTCGCATCCCATCCCGCCCGGTGCTCCATCGTGCGCACAGTGTCGCCTTGCGCGTTCACATACTGCCGCGCAGTCTGATGCCGAACCAACTGCTCGCCCGTCTCCGGGTGCTGGCCCTCGGCCAACCGCGTGAACTGCTGCTCCTGCACTTCGGCCTGCAAGCCCCAACGAGTGGCAAGCTGGCCCTGCCACTCGCCGCGCACCCGCTCGCCCTCTGTGTAATAGTTCTCCCGCGCGTTGGCGAACTCTTCTTTGTGGTACGCCCGCGCCTGCCCGGAGCTGATCGGTTTCGATAGCGTAATCATCGCTTCACTCGAAGAACGGCGTCTGCTCGTTCACCGCCGTTGGCTGCTGCGCTTGCTCCTGTTTCTTTTGGACGGAACGTACCGGCTTTCGTGCCGGCGCTACAACCGGCTCCGGCTCTGTCGCCCGCGTAGCTGCCGGCGTCGTCATCTTTCGCTCGATGAACTTCTCCGCTGGCTCCTCCAGCTTGAGATACGGTATCCGCATCCGCACAACCAGGTTGCCGTGCTTCAGATACCCATGCAGCGGCTCAAGCCCGCCGATCTCCGACGCCATGACCAGCGGCTCCCGCGTAATCTCCCGCTGCTCGTTCTCCCGTTGATGCGGGAACACGCCCCGCGTCCGGCTATCCCGGAACCGTTCTACCTCCACTTCGCCGATGGATTTCGAGATCCACTCCGACGCATGAGGCTCGCTCGTCTTAAAGAAGAACTTCGTCGCGGGCTGCGACAGCATTGCCTCGGCGATTTGCCCGTACAGGGCCTCCACCTGCGCTTTGCCCTGGAAGCCGAGGACCATCGGGTTATTCGATTTCCGGCCCTCCGTGATTGCCGTCGTCAACTGCGGCAACCGTTGCAGCGTCGCCAGTTCGTCCAGCACGAACCACGTCTTCCGCGCCCCGCTCCCGCCCTCGTTCATCAGCCGCAGCACTAACAGGTCCAGCCAAAGGCTCATCAGCGGGCGCAACCTTTCTCTCATGGTCGGCTTCGACGTGAGGAACAGCCACCCGCGCCGCTCCCTGGCCCACGCGTACGCGCTCCAGCGCTGCTTCGTCTCCCGCTCCGGTGGCAGCAGCTTGAACGCATCCGCGACCATGTTGAGCGAGCCCAGCACGCCCGACCTCTGCGGCGGAGCCGTCGCGTGGATCATCGCCGCAAGCTCCGTATCCCGCACTCGCTTTTCGATCTCCTCCTCGTGGCACATCCAGTACGTCAACTGCTCCGGAGTGGGTTTCAGATTGATCAGGTGCGCAAAGATTTTCCTCGGCGCATCGACGAAGAACTGATTCTCACGGCCCCGGTCCGGGAACAGAGATGCCGCCACCGTTAGCGCCTCCGCCTCATGCGGCACTTCGTCGCCCGGCGTCCAGAACGGACAGCGCGCGTCCAGGGGATTGAGGATCACATCGCCCCGCGATTCGCGGTAAAACTGCGGCACATATTCAAGCGCCGGATCGTACACGATGGCCGTCTCTCCGCGCTCCCATATCTGCGAGAGAACCTGCCGGATGGCCGCGCTCTTGCCGGTGCCAGAGTCACCCACGATGAGGAAGTGCATTGCCTCCCGCTCGCGCGGCACGCGCACCCAGCGGCCACGGTCCCGCCTGAGCAGGCTGTCGTACCATGTGCGCTCAAGATTGACCAACGCGATTCCGTCCGGGAAGTATGTCGTCAGCCATTTCTTCCGCCCCAGCTTCTCGTTGAACTCCGCCGTCGTGACCAGCTCCGGCCCGCGCAGACGCCGCCCGAACTTCCAGACCATCCGCCGCGCCCGGTCCTTCGGGACCGCCACGAACAGCCCCAGCACGAAGAACGCAAGCGTCCAGTACGTAGGCCGCTTGGCGAAGTCCCACAGGGTTTGGTTCTGATAGACCCATTGCCCCAGGAACGCGTGCAGCCGCTGATCGTTGTACACCTCCGTCACGTATTGCAACCGCACTAACCCGGCCTTGATACCCTCGTCGGTCAGCACGTACCCATACCGCCCGTCCGCACCCTTGACCGCCTGCACCTGGTCGTCGATCACGAGCAGCATCTGCCCCTTCGCGTTGAAGCCCTGGAGCAGCGTGTACTTCGACTGCATCTTCGGCCCGGCCTTCGCCCGCGCGCCGCTCCTGAGATAGTCCGACAGGTACAGCCGCTCCGCGACCGTCCAGTTCTGTTGCCCGTCCAGCCACACCATGAACACGAAGAACAGGCAGCTAAGGAAAAATGCTCCCCACGTCCACACGTGCGCCCGGCTCGGCCACGGTTTCGCGTACTGTTTCCGGCCCCACTCCGCCATGCTCAGCCCTCCTCAACTTCGGATGGATTGGTCGTGCTCTCAACTCCTTCTTCTTTGCGCTCGATCTTGAGCGCCGCTAGGCGCTCTCGCGCCCGCTGCATCTTCACACTGTCAGCCCGCTCGATCAAGCCGCGCATCTCGGCCTCGGTCATCGGTCCCTGGCCCTGTCGGAACTGGAGATTGAGGAACAGCGTTCGCAGCGCCAGCAACTCGGCCAGGACAACCTCGCCGGACTCCGGCAAACCGTCCACCGGAGCGGCCAGCAGCACGTCCCGAACCCACTCCGAGAGCGTCTGCCCGTTCGCACGCGCACGCTCCTCCAGCATGGCGAACTCCGCCTCGCTGACTTTGGTGCCTACCGATTTGGTGCGGAGCGGCGGCTTCACTCGTCACCGCCGATGCCGGAAGAACTGGGAAGGGGATTTGGGCCGTACAAGGCCCGCGCGTTGCAGACTGCGAAGCAGCCGGGGGAGCAACGCCAGCGGTCGCGGGCTAAGGGGTTGCAGCTCATGAGGTTCCCCTTCAGCAACGTGCGCTCGCCTCTAGAGTAACCCAACTTCGCAGATTTTTCCTCTTAGCCGCTTGTTTTCAGTTGGTTCCTAAGCAGTAACCGCAGGTTACTGTGCAGCGCCCATTATGGGGTGACGTGTCACCCCTCCAGCCGATGCCGTAGGCAGCGCCGGTCTTGGAACGTTCGTCCTGAGACCGAACTCACCAGAGGGAGACTGCCCCCGCCGACGCCGTTAGGGATCGATCTCAAACTAGGCTCTTGCTGCCACCTAGAACCCCGCGTTGGGTTCCGGGTGAGCGGTCATCCTACATTCGCTGAACGGTAAAAATCAAAAGCATTGGAGGCGATGGCGTCAGCCCAGAGATATGGCACCTCACCGGGAACAACGCCGCGACTCGTTGCCGCCTTAGCGCCATCCTCCGCGACCCGTTTCAGCTCCGGCCCCAACTCGGGATGGTAAGCGTCTTGCCAGCTCTCGTATGCCATGGGAGAGTTGTCGGCATGTTCATTGAAGAGCTGAAGCGCCTCGTTCGCCTCGCGGAGCCCTTGCGTTTGTGCCAAATACAACCAGATCGTTCTCTTGTTGCAGACCCAGCAGGCCGTCGGATTCATCATGCAGGAGAGTTCCGAACCTACCCCGATCCTCAGATACTTCAGATTTTCTTCGCGGATCAGCTTGGGTACAGTTGAAGCATCCTTCAGCAGAATGAATTTTCCAGCAAGACTGTAAATGCGCCCTTTTGCATTGAGGTTTGATTCCAGAATCTTGGGTCCAAGGCCGTGTTCCGAAGCACTGTAATTTCCCGTCGGGGTCGTCATACCGAGAGCCAGATCGGCAAATCCTGATACATTCTTGTTTTCGTACAGGTCTCTGAGGTTTTTTGTCTCGTTGACCCGGTTGCTGTAGTGTGCTTTTATCTCGAGCCAGTCCAACTCCTGAAGAATCGACATGCCCCGCCCTCCCAGCCAAGAATGATACTACCGAGCCCGAGACGCCTTCGCCCACGGTCCGCACGATTTAATTCTCCGATCTTGGCTTTCCCTTCGGACATCGCATCCGTTAGCCAGGAGGAAGGAATCCGTGCTTTCCGTCGTCAGTTCTCTTGCCGCTTGGGTGGCAATCCTACGAAAATAACCCAGGCCACGCCTTAGAGGTACAGCTTGCGAAACAGCCGGTCATCGTCGCCGGTGTCGGCGTCGGCATTCGCAGGCAGGATGGAGGCCAGCCCGTCCTCCACGTCCAGCTTGAACGCGGCGGCGATCTTGGCCACGTGGATGCCGAACGTCCCCCGCAACTCCCCGAGTGCGCTCCCGAAGGTCCAGCTATGAAAGCCCCAGCCATTGGCGTGGTGGATGCCGTCGCGTCCGTCAGTCCCCACCCTCTCAAGAAACTTCCGGCAAGCCGCCCGCATCGCACGCAGACTCGCGGCCAGTTCCGAACCGTTGCCGTCCAGCTTGCCCAGCTCATCGCTGAGGCGGTGCCGGATTTCGATTACCGAGTGAACGCAGTGCGACGGCACTTCCATCTCACTCGGCTCGTACAGCACCCGTCGGTCTTCAAGGAAGGCGATCACCCGGCGGGCTCCTGCGATCTCCATCTCGGCAGGCTGCCAAGATGCCCCACCAAATGGCGTTGAGATGCCCGTCAGACGGTTAGCGATCTCCGAGAACTTCATCGGTTTTCCTTTCCATCGGCATCAATGGCTCTACCAGAGTTGCCAAAGATACTTAATCACCAGCGAAAAGGCGACGATGAACGCCACCATAGATAAGCTGCCCACCCAAGTCGCAGTTGTGTAGAAAATGGTTCTAGATTTGAGCTGCCTCCTAAACTGCGGGGACATTTGAGCTCGCATCATCTCCTCGACCTGCGTCACGGTTGCGTCATTTACCTGTGGCGTTGTCTCATGAACGAATGGTAGCGACTCCGCGATGATCCTTTGCAGAAGCTGAGATTCAGCGATGGCTGCATCTGCCCTTGCGACCAGTGCTGCAAAGAAATTGTGGAGAACGGCGAGAATCAGGGACGCTCCGAGAGCGAAGGCGATGCGAAGAAAGTGATGAACGAGTATTTGCGTCCACCCAGCATGAATGTCGTACTTGTTCGCAATAGCCAGGATGAGCGAAGCCAAGATAGCGGTGGAACCGGCACTCAATGCGGCAACCTTTTCAAAAAATCCTGCGCTGACTTCCACGCTTCTGCGCTTTTGCTGTTCGGCTTCGTTGAACGGCTCCTCGATCCGCTCCAGAAACCGACTCATCTGCTCTCGTGAGAGCGGTGCTTCATCGCTCATTGCTATCCCTTCAAGCAAGTTCCGGCAAGATTTATCGGGGCACTTCTCTCTGGAACCTAGAATTGAGTGGCTGTGGTAATTTGTTGCCGCCCCTTTCAGCTATCTGGGTCGGAGAGATTCGCGATTTCAACAAGAATCCGTTAATCCGGTTCGGGATCAATGTGGATACCCGAGCCGCACTGCCTCTTCGAGAAGCTGCACTGCGTATGGACTCTGCTTTTCAGAAATACTTGTCTCTCGATTCAAGCGCAGTCCGAGGTCGAACGCAAATTTTCGCTGCCAAGGCGAAAGATAGTTTTTCTCTTTCGCCCATTTTGCTATTGCAAACCAGTCCTGAGCTTTCAAACTGCTGGCGGTGGGAAGATGTGAAGCTCGATTCTCTCCGTTCGCGGCGTGAACACCTGAACTTGACTGCTGATCCTCCAGAGGCCTGTCACCCGATTCAATGTCAGCACCAGCGACATTTACTCCGCTGGGCTCATGTTTCACTTGACCCGATCGTGGTGAATGCTCGGGTTCGGTGTACTCCCAATAAGATGAGCGGTCCCAGCTTTCCGCGGTACCCCGATTCCATTGGTCCGGCTGAACGCCGCGCAAGAACTCAAGCGCTTCTTTGAGACTTCCATTCGCTTGTGCCCAACGAAGCTGCTCTCCCAGTCGCTTATGTTTTGAACTATCTGACTCCCCAGATGATGCAAGAATGAACGGCACCGGCGGACGGCCTACCCCAATGCGAGCCGCATGGCGGCAAAGCAACTCGTGAAACACATTCCAGTGCTGCCCTGCTGGAGTAGATCGTCCTTCCGATTTGATCTGTTCCAGAAAGGTGCTAATCAGATGTTCTTCACTAGGCTCTGTCGCCGATTTTCCATCTCCTGGTGAAACTCCACTCTCGGCCTTGCCCAGCTCGTCACTTGGTTCCGCTGATGTCGGACATTTCCATGTACGCTTCTCAACAAGCCGGGACGCCCGCTCGATTGCTCCCACAGGCTCAATGCCCATGCGATATAAATACTCAACAAGCTCCCCCATCACTTCATCTTTTCGGAGCGTCCAGGTCGAGGCGAAGCATCGCCAGAAAGTCCAACCTGCACGCTCAAGGACGCGCTGGCGGTTCATATCGTGCTGCCATCTATCTGCACCGTGGAACTCGTCTCCATCGCATTCAATTGCTAGGCGCAAATCGCCGCTGCCTTCGACAACCATGTCAATGCGATAGGCCCCTGTTTTAACCTGTGGCGTCACTCGATACCCACGGGAAACGAGTTCGGAATATACCTGTTTCTCAAAGCCTGATTCGCAGCGGTCAATGAGCACTTCTGCCTCGACCTTATCAACTACCAATGGATTGTCGAAATGCGTCAACAATCCCGTGCGCAAGTCTCTGTCTGAGAGATCGGAGAGTTGAACTGAGCGCACCAGATACATTCGATCTTGCGCGCGGCTTGCGGCTACGTTGAAACGCTGGTCGAACATATTTCCAGAGAGAGCTTTGCAGTTAGCCGGATCGACCACTAGTGAAAGAAACATGATGTGACGTTCGCTGCCTTGGAATGTTCTCGCGTCGCCACACAAGAATTTCCGCCGATGCAATTCGGCTACATCGCATCTGCGGGACACAACGGAGTCAATGTGTTTTGCTTGTTCAGCTCCGAGGAGCGAGACCACACCGATTGTTCTTCCTTTCAACTTTTCATCGGCCAGAATCGCGTTGATTTCGTCGGCAATTGCTTCCGCTTCTAGGTGATTGCAGTCGTGGCGGTCCCGACTGCCTCCCTCCACAAAGATGTCCACAAGCGGCGGTTCAATGCGTTCCGAAGCTCGCGGGATGCGAAGGGGCTGAATCTGTCCTTTGTAAAATATCCGGTTGGAATATGCGATGATCGGGGGAACGCAACGGAAATGCTCGCGAAGCATGATCTCAGTCGCGGCAAAAGCGCGGCGAGCCAGATCGAAGAGCGATTTGTCCGGGGTCATCTCCGCTCCGTAAGGCTGTTTACTTAGGAAGCGTTGCCTCAACTCTTGTATTCGCGTACTGTCAATGAAGCCGCCGTCTGGTGAGACTTGCTTATCATCACCGACCACCAGAATTCTCTTGCCCCGCAAAATTGCGGGCAATGCCCACAAATCAGATTGGCTCGCCTCATCCACAATGACCAGATCAAACATGCCAATATCCGGAGGCATTGCCTCAGAGATTCTGTTGTGGTTCATGATCCAGCACGGGACTGCACCAGCGGCGTCGAACATAGATTGCCTGGCATCACGTCTGTACCGGGTGGCGTTCGGGCCTGTTCCTTGCCCGATCTTGCGAATTGCAATTGCGTAACCGGCGAGTGCTTGAAGAATGCGCGGTGTTGCATTTCGTTTGGTCGCGAGCCACGCTGATTTTGCAACCATCTCACTGTAGAAGCGCGACAGTCCCACTTCGAGTTCGCGTCTGCGCTGTCCAAGAGCACGAAGCTCGTCCCTGCCCTCAATCTGGTCCAAATGCCTGCGCATCCTTGCCCAGTTCCAGGCATCTCGCCACGTCACCGGAAATATCTCATCATCGCCCGCAGATGAGACAGGAACAGATCGAACGCGCAACGCAAGTTTGGGCGCACCAGCCGATTCGATCATCTTTGACCCCTCGTGTACGCACCCAATTTCGGAAGCCAAACCAGCGATCCGTCGAAGCTCGGCCAATAACCCCGTGTATTGTGAGGCAACTGCAGCAGTCGAAACCGCACCGTCTCCGAGCGAAGACTCAAAGAACGAACGGAACGCATCGATCACGGGACCCGCGCACCCAGCAAGTTGCTCTGCCAATTGCGCAAGTTGCACGGGCGCATACGAGAGTTCATTCAGCATCAGGGTTTGAATGAGTCTTTGACGGAGTGCATCAAGTTCGGAGCGAGTGCCGCCACTAAGTTCGCGTGGCATTTCCTTGAAAACATCCAATGCTTGTTTGGCGAGTAATACATCGTAATGGACAGCGAGCCGGTGTGCCTTTCGTGCAAGGGTAGCCACTACCTCGATCCGCCTCAACTCGGCTACCCCGCCATCCAGGGGCGGAACCGATAGAAGTTCTTTGACGCTATTCCAGCGAACGCAGAAAGTGCGCACCTGCCCATGTAGGGTTACGTACCGATTGACGTGCGCCCATTCCTCTGTATTGATGGGTGGTCTGCCGTCAATTGTGACGCTTTGAATGTAACGCTTTGCATCTCCTGCGCCAAAGGAGAGTAGACCAAACGGCTTTCCAGTCAATGCCGCGTTCTTGATTGCTTCGATAGACTTTGGATTGTCCAAAACCTCGTTGGGAAGGCTCACCGGGTGTTTAAGAAATTCAGCCCGAGCTTCAATAAGATCGTCTAGCCCTTTGAGCAGTTCTTCGAGGGCGCTGCGCTCGGATACAAACGCGGCCTGTTGACACTTTGCACGCAGCGATGAGGGCCACTCCTCACCGGCGTCCTCAATATCCATGACCAGAGCAATTGCTTCATCGGTCGATTGCAGAAGCCGCCGCACACTTTCAAGCGTCTGCACCGTTAGAGCATTAAGGGCGCATTGTCCGTCGCCTTGCAGTTCCAGCTCGATGCGCTTTTTCTCGACCAGTAGATCGTGAAGGCGAGAAATTTCCGAGACCGAAGGAAACGACTCCGCCGATGGAATTCTTCTCTCGATATAGGTGAGATCGGTCCCCAGCTTTCTCCGGGCTTCGCGTATTCTCCCAGCCCCGCTGTCATCGAAGGGTGGAGCATTTTCAGGGGAAAGCGAAATGACGTCGTCAAACCACCCATGCAGTTCATTCCCGCTGAGGACTAATTCAGCGAGCTTCTGCGCTCTCATCGGAATGCCGTCAACTTCTATTTCGGAAAGCTGGTGCAGGGCTATTTCGTCGATTTTCCTGTCAATGGACGAGAGTTCGGAATGCGCTCGATCAATGGCGCTTTGGGCGCGTTCGATCTCTCTGAGGGTCATCTCTGGATTCAGTTGAGAGACACGATGCTGAATTGTCTCGATTGAAGCCTGAAACTGCCGCACTCCCTCGCGGTCGCTGGCAAGAAGAGCCACAGTGAGCGAGCGAACTTCATCGGGTATTTTCTCTTGCAGTAGGCTCAACGCCGCGTCACCGCGAGACGTGACGAGAACACGCTTGCCAAGAGCAAGATAATGGCAAATGATATTTGCAATCGTGTGGGTTTTGCCGGTCCCCGGGGGTCCCTGTACTGCGACTCCAGCGGCATGGGAGAGGTTCTTTACAATTGTGACTTGCTCTTCATTGTAGGGAAGAGGGAAAAATAGTTCTTGAGATTTGTGAGCGCCGCTGGGATCTCCGCGACTGGAGATACCTCGAAAGTTGACCGCTTGAAATGTCAGCGGTTCATCGGAAGGTTGCGATACAAGAGCCAACGGGCCTTCTGGAATGGCGCAGCCCTCGTTAAGCTTGTCCCCAAGGCGCTTGAGATCGTCAAAGAGATAATTGACTGCTCTTGGACGAGTGAAGAACACCCAAGCGTCTGTGACTACCAAATGCTCGCCAGCAGAGGGAACAGCTTCGTCATTGAGGAGAACTTCTTTGTACGTGCCCTTGCTGTCGAGATTACCGGCGATGAGCTTGAGAACATCGGAGTAGCTGCCCGCGTCAAAAGGTGTGACAGGCCGATCCTTGTGCCGTTCCAGGTGCGCAATCACCGCCTTCTCTACTTCGATGGCGCCTTCAACGTGGCACGCAGTAAGCGCATCGAACTCCACGCGTGTATCCGTCGCACGCGGGCGTAGCTCGATTGCCATTGTCCTGTCATCAAGCGATATTTCGACTGCCTGCGTCAGTAGCGGGTACTCAAAAGAGAATGTGCCCTTTTCGTAGGTGAGTCGCCATGTCGAGATTCCGATTCCCCAAACAAGCTCTTGCGGCTTGTTGGTTTGCTCGGCTTCCATCTGGTGCATCAACGTAAAGAGGTCACCATATAGCGCGATGGTCTTCCTGCGTTCACGTTCAACAACCGCCCAGGATTTCCAAATGACGGTGTACGATTCAAGCGCCCTGCCTGCCCTCTCCGACCAACTTGCACGGAAGCGTTGAATTTCTTCCTGCACATCTGGATCGTCACTGCTCTTGTCCGCGAATTGCTGCTGAATGGCCTTGTTCAGTTCCCAAGAAAGAACCTTCTCGTCAAGCAAGGGCGGCGGGCCTTCGGGGTTTACGCTACGAGTGATGACCGCTCGATAGCTTTCAGGCACTGTGGGTGGTGGTTCGGCGGCCAGCCTCGGAACCCGCATCCAAATGTGATCGGATTCGATTCGAAGGTCGAACTCTACGCCTACTAGCCCTGCGACTTCCTTCCGTCTACGGAGAAACACGCCAGTTCCTCCGAGGGCAAAGCCTCGCGGGTCAACAACCTTCGCTTGTTCCTTGATGTAGTCGAGAAGACCCACCAAGAGTTCGCGCGGTTCAGACATGAACGCCTCTTCAAAGAGAGCCTAAAACCGTACCGCTAAATCGATAGTGTTCCGAAAAACCAATGATAACTCGCACGCTTGAATTGAGTCCCTGCATTCACCTCTCAGTCGGAGGGAATGGGAAGGGGGCGCGGCAGGCGTTGGGGCAGACTGACTGCACAGGACAGTACAGCGCAGCCTCAATTTGAAGTTCGATGCTAAACGTATGATAATAAATGATATGGCGGAGAGCATGGAGTTCTCGGCGATTCATCCCGTGAACATCAGGCCAGTACCACATTGCCCCCGCGAATCGATCCTGAATCGACTTTCGCTCGCAGCCGTCCGATAATGGCTATAGGTGTGAGGTTTCCATGACCATCCGTGTCGAACTCAACCCGGAGATGGAGAGACAGCTTGCTGCGGAGGCTTTGGCTCGCGGCATTGCGCTGGAGTTGTATGCGCAGAGGCTTCTTCAGGAAGCAATCGCTTCCAAGGACAAAGGGCGTGCACGCGCAAGCCAGGAAGAATTTCGTGCTTTTCTGGATGCTCTTGCGAGCAAAGCGCCGAATGTCCCGCAACTTCGAACTGAGACCTTCTCGCGCGAAATGATCTATGGTGAGCACGCCTGATGCCCGGCTCGTCCTACCTTGTGGACACGAACATTTTGCTCCGCCTCGTACAGCCGGACAGCCCCGAATATGGAACGATTCGGCAATGTACAGATCGTCTTTGGGTGCAGGGAGCGGACCTCTTCTACACATCGCAAAACTTGGCTGAATTCTGGAACGTTTGCACTCGACCGGCTGATCGGAACGGGTTCGGATTCTCTGTTGCGGAGACAGATGAACGCGCATCTCTGATCGAATCCAAATTCTCCTTTGCCGCCGACAGCGAAGCAACACATCAAGAGTGGCGCAAAATAGTTGTTGCGGCGGGCGTCTCTGGTATTCAGGTCCATGACGCCCGGATGGTGGCCGCTATTCGCGTGCACGGAATTGCGAATTTGCTGACGCTCAATGCCAAGGACTTTCGCCGGTTCAACGGCATCACTGTTCTTTCGCCGGATGACGTATTGGCCTCCTTCAGCTAGGAACCGTGCCACCTAACTAAACGCAGAGCGCATGTTCCGAGACCTTGTGCGAGTAGGGACGCGAGCGCAGATCATGAGAGGAGAAGCGCCGCATACTTAATGATAGTGCGCGAATCTGGCTAAGACGGAAAGGGTAAGGCAATGCAATCGAAGTTTGACGAACAATTCACCGCATATATTGATCTCCTCGGGTTCACAGATGCAGTCAGCAACGAAGAGGAGAGTAACATCGCTAAGATAAATGGCCTTCTAACGCAGATTTCACAAATGCGAAGCAAGTTCGCTGTGAAATCAGTCGGCTCCCAAAACATTAAAACTATATCCATCAAACCGATGATAACTACTTTTTCAGACCACATCGTAATCAGCTATCCTGTCGAAAGATCGTGTAAGGCGATGGGAGACACCAAATCTACTCTTATCACCTTAGTGCGTCAGGTCACTCATTTCACTGCGCAGATCGCGGGAGATGCTCTCCGCATTGGGCTCTTGGTTCGTGGAGGGGCAACCATCGGCAACCTTTATCACACATCCCGTGTGATATTTGGAAAAGCACTTATCGAAGCCCATTACATCGAATCCACTGTCTCAAATTTTCCACGCGTGGTCTTGTCGCCGGAAATTACCAGTCAGCTCACGCACTCCGATATACAAGGGTTGGGCCTCCTAAGTGACGACTACGGGTGGTATCATGTCGATTACTTCAAAAGACTTGCGAAGATGGGCTCCATTTTCGCCGATGATAAACGAGGAAATAGAGAGGCATGGGTCGAGCAGGTCGAACGTACTGTGGGTGAAAATCTAGCCGAGTTTGATAAGCGAATCAAAAAATTAGCCTCAAGGAATCTGACCACACTTGAAGAGCAAATCGAATCAGTGAAAAAGGCCGAAAACCTGGCTAAGGCCAAAGCAAAGTGGGCGTGGTTCGGCAATGAATTCTGCGGAGGAGTGGAGAGGTCCAAATCCCAGCCGCCTAGAGCCTCAGGCTACGCGACAGATTTCGGTTATTCCCCCCGTCTCAAGTAGCTTCGCCGGAGCGATATTCAGCGCAACGGCTGCGGGGATGCCGCTGACAGCGGCAACCCCGGCGTTTTCGGTTGTCTCCTCCTCTTCCTCAAACGTGCTGCCGAGGATCAGGTCCACTGCTCTCTGCGCGTTGGCAGCGGCATGAACGATGAGGCGATTATCCTCTTCCAGCTTGGCAATCCAGTTCTGGATGTAGGCCGAGGTGTTGCGGTCGGTGTGCTCGTTGGCAATGCCAGCGATAGCGCAAAGAAAGGCCGCACCCATCTCGGCTACCAGTTCCTCTTTGCTGTAAAGCTCATCTCCGAAGCGGTCGCCAAAGATGCGATGCAGACGGCTCTCGTGGCCGGTGCTGTGTACCAGTTCGTGAAATAGCGTGCTGTAATAGTGCGGCGGATCGACGAAGCGGGAACGTGCAGGCATGTGGACGGAATCGGTAGAGGGGCGGTAGTAAGCACGGTACTCGGTGGGGCTGTTGAGATAGAGTGCGGGGCGGTTCTCCCATCCGGTGACAATGCTCTCGCAGAGTTCGTCTTCGCCGATCTCAGGCGCGATAGCGGGCTGCGAGATTTCAGGAAGCGTGAGGCCGTCACACTGCTCCACATTGAAAACCGTGTAGTGGCAAAGAACGAAGGGAACGCGCTCATTCTCGCTCGTTGCTTTCTCGTCTTTCGGGGCGTGTTCGGGAAGCTGCTTGTAAAAGACAATCGGCGTACCGTGCTCGCCTTTGCGGACACTGCCTTTCAATGCCTGGGCCTGCTTGAAGGTAAGCCAGAACGGAGAGCTGTACTCGCTCGACCAAAGCAAAAGAACATTGATGCCACGGTAGGGTTTACCGGTGTAGAAGTTGCGCGGGAATGGTCCGCCTGCATAGCGCGGCGACTTCCAGGGTTTCTCCCAAGGAATCACACCTGCTTTGAGGCTGGAAATGATGCGGTCGGTAACGGTCTGGTAGATGCTCGGTCTGCTGGCTGCATTGCGCTGGTTGCGGTGTGCCATGACGTTTCGCTCTCCTGTGCTGCCCGCGTGGGGCGAGATTCTGAAGGAGGGCTTTTTCGCCTATGACTCTCAACCAAATTTCTTTCGTTGAGTGCCCCCGCTTCATGTCTTTCAGCGGTGGGCGGAGGCGAGGCGGGTTCGGTCAAGGGCGCGTCGCACTCTGCGCGTTTATGGAGCGTCAGCGAACACCCTTGACGGGTTCCGACCGGCTCTGCCATAAAGCCGCATGAAGCGGGGGCACTCGATGAAGGAAGAAATTTCGGTCTACTTCCGAATGGTATTCAGGGATGAGAGCGGGTGATTTGAGAGGAGGAGCGCAGCGCCTTTCGTATGCAAGCAATTGGCGGTAACGGGCCCGGTTCCGGGCTGGAGTGGGGCCGGTTCCGGCCCCAAAAACCATGCCAGGATGGTTCCATCCTGGCTCGCTGGATTGCGTGTGTTGATGGTGATCAGAAAGCAAGCTGTGCTGGTCTACGCTTCCTGAGCTAAACGGACGGCCTCGATTCGTCCGGGGCCTTTCTTGGGAACCGTCTTTTTCTTCGACCGTGGCCTCATGATGTTGATAGCGGAAGCATCGAGCTGCGTCTTCAAATGCGCCGCATAGTATTTCTCAATCATCTCGACGCTTGTCCGGCAGTTCTTGGCAACCTGATAGATGTCGGCACCTTCAAGCAGGCGGAGGCAAACGTAGGTGTGACGCAGGCTATACGCGGTTCGCGGCCTTCCGTCACGGTCGTTGCGTAGCTTTTCTTCCTCAAGGATTGCGTTGAACAACTCGCGCGGCCATTTCGGAAACAGAAGATCAGTGGGTCCGGGCGCGTGCCACTCACCGTTGGCCATTGATGCGGTGCGGCTGCCCGATCTTCCCGGCCCTCCATCTGGACGTGGGCGGGCTTTCAGCCGCTCGAACGGATGCAAGGCACCTGTTGTGCTCTTGCAATAACCAACACCTCGCTTTCCACGTACTTCGATCTCAAGGATGGTTTGGCCGCTCCCCTCGTCTTCGGTCACCGTGACATCGCGGAACTGAAGACGCCTCGCCTCGTCGGGGCGGAGTCCGGTGTTGGCGGAGAACAGAACATAATCGTGAAGTTGTTCCGCTTCCCAACGAAAACGGGGCTGCTTAGGGTCTTGGGCGCGCTTCCGCGTTGCCTCATAAAGCTGCCTGTACTCTTCCGGTGAAAACCATGCTCGATGGGAGATCTTTGCGGACGCCCGATATGGCGCTGACAAGTCCGGTAGATGATCGATCCATCCGTGCCGTAGAGCCGTTTTGAAAATCTGCCGCAACGTCACGATTTCCTGGTGCATGGTGTTATGCGCCGGAGGCTTGCCGCGCATCGCCTTCGCTTCCTCAAGGCGATGGATGCGGTATTCATTGATCTTGCCAGCCGTGATCTCCGGAAGGACCATGCTGCCGAAGAACGGAATCAGGTGGCCGTTTGCCCTCGCGTGCTGTCCGCGCGCATAGGTCGCGCTGCGCTGTCCCTGCGTCATGATGTCGAATTCGCGCAGGTATAACTTCGCAGCTTCGCGGAACGGTTTGCCGCTCTTCAACTGACCGTCGCGGAGCTTGCCGCGCAACTGCAAATACCAATCTTCCGCGAACTCCTTCGCTTTCGAGAGGCTGTCTTCTTTGGTCGTTGTGCGCCGATTCTTCCCGGCTAGATAAGTTGCGCACTGCCAGCTCGAACTGTTCGGACGCTTGTAGACGTGAACTGTGCCACCGAGGATGGTGTAATGCTCTGACATGCGGCTGCACCTCCTGCTTCTCTATAGAAGCACAAAAGTGTGCAATAGTTGCGTAAGCCTTACGTCGGTATAAGTATCAACATAAGTAATTTAATTTCAATTGTTTACCGGGGAGGATATTTTTGATATGCCGATTTTGAGTCCGCTGCGTCTGCCAGTTCCGCCATCCCGGCACATCTGTTAAGACTTCTATTTTGTTGTATTTACATTAACTTTTGTTCTTTCGAGCCTTTTTAGCCGTAGTAGGGGTCGCCGATTTAGTCACCACCTTTTTCGACGGAGATACCAGTTTTTCGACTGCTTCCTGATTGTGCGCCGGAGCAAGATGCGCGTAGCGCATCGTCATCTGTATTGTACGGTGTCCGATCAATTCTGCAATCCGCCGGCCCGGTGTTTGCGCCAAATCACATGCGCTACGTGGCAACCGCGGAACGATCCGCTATTTGCCTTCCACGATGCGAGCCGCGCGGCGATACGATCCCAGGTTGAACGGGCGGGTGTACCCCATCTGCGCCAGCTTGCGCCGCGCCGCCGCGCTGCGCGACCCGCTCTGGCAATGCAGCAGCAGCACCTGGTCCTTGTCCCTTGCCCGCCGTGGCGCCAGGCTTTCCATCTCGTTCAGCGGAATGTGAATGGCGCTGCGCAGATGCTTCGCCTGGAACTCCGCATTGCTGCGCACGTCAATCACCAGCGCCCCTTGTGCCAGGTACTCCCGGGCAGTCTTCTTTGAAATCTGCCCGACGCGCCTCACCACCAGAAAGGCCGCCACAACACATGCGAGAATCAGCCACCCAATCCAGCTCATCCTAATCCCTTGTTCGCTTGTTCCCTCGGTCCCTGTTCTTCTCCACTTCCACCAGTACGGAATAAAACGTAGCCGCATTGCCGATGTCCGTCAACCGCTCACTGGTCAACACATTCACGTTCACGCGTTCCGCATGCATTTTGGCCCAGTCCAGCCGCGCCGCCACCACGCCGGCGGGCAGCTTATCGTTCATCATCGCCCGCAGCGAGATTGCGCCGCGATCGTTGAAGATCCGCACCGCGTCTCCCTCGGCAATTCCGCGCGGCTCCGCATCGGCGGGATGCATCTCCAACCGCTGCTGCGTGCGCGCTTCCATCCTGCGATGCCCCTCCAGGTTGGCAAATGTCGAGTTCATATAATTGTCGTTCTTGCGCCCCAGCAACTCCAGGGGGTACCGCTTTGACGCCTCGCTCCACCGCGACTCCGCCGGCGCCACAAACCCCGGCAAGGGATCGAGGCCCTGCGCCGCCAGCGTCTCCGAGTAAAACTCGATCTTCCCTGAAGGCGTGGCCATGCTGCCCGACACAAACGGCTGAAATGGCTTCGCCTCCGGCTCCCGATGCATCGCCAGCGGCAGCTGGCCCTTCTCCTTCAGCTCATCGAGCGTGATATGCTCCATCGCCGGATTCGTCGACCGGCCGTCCTCGTCCAGCGCCAGCGCCTGCGCAATCATCGTCTCCGGCGTGTCGCGGAAGCACTCTTCCTCAAATCCCATCCGCTGCGCCAGTTGCCCAAACAGCCACACGTTTGGCCGCGCCTCGCCCAGCGCCTCAATCGCCTGCTGCGAATACTGCACGAAATAATGCCCGTACGCACCCTGAATCTCGTCATGCTCAAGAAACGTGGTCGCCGGCAGAATGTAATCCGCGTAATCCGTGGTGTCGGTGAAGAACAAATCGTGCACCACGGTGAACAGATCGTCGCGACTCAGCCCGCGCACCACCGCGTTATGATTCGGAGCCACCGCCCCCGGATTCGAGTTGTACACAAACAGCGCGTACACATCCGGGCCGCTGTTGCTCGCGTCGGCGCTTCGTTCTGACCACTGACCACTATCCACTGGCCACTGCTTTTCCAGCGCCTGCCCCAGCGTGGACATATTCACCGTCCGCGCCGGCCGCCCCAGCGGCGATTTCAAAGCCAGATCCGGCCGCCGTGTAGCTTTCTCGTCAAACTTGAATGCCCCCGAAGTGGAAAGCTGCGCGCCGCCGCCACGATACTTCCAGGCCCCCGTGATCGCCGGCAGCATGGCAATGGCGCGGCTCGCCGCGCCGCCATTCTCGCCTCTCTGCACGCCGTAGTTCATGCGCAGCGCCGCCGGCCGCGCGGCCGCCCACTCCCGCGCCAACTGCTCCACCTCCGCCGCGCTCATTCCCGTCCAGCGCGCCACCCGCTCCGGCGTGTACTCCCGCACCCGCTGCTCAAGCTGCGCAAATCCATGCGTCATGGCGTCGATATACGCGCGATCCTCCAGCCCCTCGCGCAGGATCACGTGCATCATGCCCAGCGCCAGCGCCACGTCGGTCCCCGGCCGGATGGCAATGTGCCAGTCCGCAAGCGCCGCGGTCCGCGTGCGGTACGGATCGATCACGATCAGTCGCGCCCCATTCCGCCGCGCCTGCTCCACCATCGGCCACAGGTGCACGTTGTTGCCGTGAATGTTCCCGCCCCACGCCACAATCAGCTTCGCCAGCTTGAAATCTTCCGTCGGCGTCCCCAGCTTCGTCCCGTACACATGGTTCCACGCCTGCCCGCCGGCCTCCGCGCAGATGGTCCGATCCAGTTGGCTTCCCCCAAGGCGATGAAAAAACCGCCGGTCCATCGATCCATACCCCAGCACGCCCATGGTTCCCGCGTAGCTGTAGGGCAAAATCGACTCCGGCCCATACCGCTCCGCCGTATCCTTCAGCCGCGCCGCAATCGCATCCAGCGCCTCGTCCCAGCTCACGCGCTCAAACGATTCGTGCTCGCGCCCTCGCTCCAGCGGCCCCTTGGCCACACCCGATTTGCGCTTCAGCGGAAAGAGGATGCGATCTGGTGCATAGACGCGGTCGAGATACTTCGCCACCTTCCCGCAAAGAAATCCCTGCGTAACCGGATGCGAAGGATCGCCCTCGACCTTGATTGCCCGCCCTTGGCTGTCTACTGTCACCAGGACCGCGCACGAGTCCGGGCAGTCATGCGAACAGACCGTATGCACCACGCGAAAAGGGGAAGCGGCAGCCGACGGGGCCATGCTGCCATTGTAAGCTGAGGTCGAGTTTTCTTCCCGGAGGAATCCGCATGAGACGCTTTCTCGCCCTTGCAACTTTGCTGCTCGCGGCCAGCCAGATCCTGGCCGCGCAAGCGGCGCCCGCCTCACCGCAGGTGACCGACGAATCCGCCATCCGCGCCGCTATTGCCGCGCAAACCGCCGCCTGGAACAGTGCCGACATCCCCAGCTTCATGCAGGCCTACGAAGATTCCCCCCAGACCACCTTCATCGGCTCCACCGTGCGCAAGGGATTCCAGCCCATCCTCCAGCGCTACAAGCAGTCCTACACGTCCGCAGCCCAGATGGGCGTGCTCAACTTCAGCGACCTCGAAATCCGCCTGCTTCCGTCCTCCTGCGGCCAGACCGAATACGCCCTCGTCACCGGCAAGTTTCATTTGCAGCGCACCGCCCACGGCGAGGCCGCTAAGGACGACGGCATCTTCTCCCTGGTCTGGCGGAAGGGTCCTCAGGGCTGGAAAATCGTCCTCGATCACACCAGTTGACGCGCGCATTTCGTAGACCCGTCGCCTGCCCACAAAAGCGATTCAGCTCCGCGTGTTCCCGCCTTTACACCGCCCTCGCTGCACGAAATCCCTGTGCTACGATTCTCGGCGGCCTCATCTTTCGCGAAAGGCAGTCTCGTGAACATCCAGCGCCTTCTTCCCGCCTTGCTGCTCTCTTCCTCCATCGCGCTTGCGCAGACCTCGTCGGCTCCCCTCCAGCCCACGCGCGCAACTTATCTCCAACTCGCCGGCGAAGTCGAAACCGCGCTCGATTCCGACGTCCTCGACGTGTGGTTTCCCCGCGCCGTCGACAACCAGCACGGCGGCTTCCACTCCCACTTCGCCCGCGACTGGCAATCGCTCCCCAGCGACGGCAAATTCTCCGTCTTCCAGGGGCGCATGACCTGGGTCGCCGCCCAGGTCGTCCTCCGCGATCCCGCCCGCAAAGCCGCTTTCCTCCCCATCGTCCGCCACGGCGTCGACTTCCTCCAGAACGTGATGTGGGATAAGCAGTACGGCGGTTTCTACTGGGGACTCGACGATGACGGCCGCATCGCTCCCCAGTTCACCGATCACAAGGATCTTTACGGCACAGGCTTCTGCATCTACGGCCTCGCCGCAGCCTACCAGGCCACGCACGATCCGGCCGCGCTCGACCTGGCCAAACGCGGATTCCAGTGGACCGACCAGCACGCCCACGATGCCCAGCACGGCGGCTACTTCGAGTGGCTCAATCGCGACGGCACGCCGGTCGTCCCTCACGCTCCCGACGGCCAGGTGGAAACCAACGCCATCGGCCCCATCGGCTACAAGTCGATGAACACTCACATCCATCTTCTCGAAGCCTTCACCCAGCTCTACCAGGTCTGGCCCGACCCCACCCTGCGCGCGCGCCTCGAAGAAATGCTCTCCATCGTTCGCGACAAAATCGCCGTCGAGCCCGGCGCCATGAACCTCTACTTCACCGACGCCTGGCAACCCATCCCCGGCCACGATTCCTACGGTCACGACGTCGAGACCGCCTACCTGACGCTCGAAACCGACGAAGTCCTCCACCACACCGCCAGCCCCGCCACCGAGCGCATGGCCAAAATGCTCGTCGATCACGCCCTGGCATACGGATGGGACAGCGTCAACGGCGGCTTCTTTCGCGAAGGCACCACCTTCGGCAAGCCCGAAGACACCCTCAAGGAGTGGTGGATCCAGGCCGAAGGCCTCAACGCGCTCCTCCTCATGCACGAGCGCTATGGCAAGCAGAATCCCATCTACTTCCAGCGCTTCCTCGATCAGTGGAACTTCATTCGCCGGCACACCATCGACGCGCAGTACCACGGCGATTACAACCTCACCACCGCCGACGGCAAGCCCCTCACCCAGGACAAAGGCTCCATCTGGAAAGCCGCCTACCACGATGGCCGCGCCTTCTGGAACGTAAGCGAGCGCCTCCACCGCCTGGCCCAGCCGCAGTAATCGAAGGGAAACATCCTCTTGTACACTGGCCCCATGGATTGCCTCTTCTGCAAAATCGCCGCGGGAACCATTCCCTCCAAGCCGGTATTTCAGGATGAGCTCTGCTATGCCTTTGCCGATGTCAATCCGCAGGCGCCCGTGCACTTCCTGGTCATTCCACGCGAACACATCCCGTCGGTGGGCCATGCCGGCCAGCATCACAAGGATCTGCTCGGTCATCTGCTCTGGACCGCGGCGGAAATTGCCCGCTCCAAGGGCCTGCCCAAAGGCTATCGCGTGGTCATCAACACTGGCCCCGACGGCGGCCAGACGGTAGACCATCTCCACGTCCACGTCCTGGGTGGGCGACACCTCACCTGGCCCCCAGGCTGAAGGCGGAGAGCAGGGAGCAGGGAGCAGGGAGCAGGGATTAGGGATTAGAAAGCGCTCGGCCCACGGCGCCGCGCAGAGAAGTCACCGCCTGCAACACGAAACTCAGCAGCAAAAAAAGCGCACCGCGTAAGCGGTGCGCTCCCCTAATCCCTATTCCCTACTCCCTGCACTTACGCCGGCTGCGGAACGTACTCTTCTTCCTCTTCCAGGCCGTAGCGCCGAAGCATGTTCGGCAAGCCCTGGGAGAACGCCGACCGCGGCATCACCGTGTCGCATCCCGCTTCGGTCGCCTTGGCCTTCAGGTCGCCCTGCAGGTGGGAGAGAAATCCCACAATCGACGTCGATTTCTTGAACTTCGTCTTGAACTTGGGAATCAGCGTCATCGGCTTGGCGTTGGCATTGTTCAGGTCAAACACCAGCAGCCGTGCGCGCTCGTTCTCCGGCGCGTCCAGCAATCGCTGCACCACTTCCTTGTCACCCTTGACAAACTCCACCTTCACGCCCAGCTTCCGCGCCGTCTCGTTGATCTTTGCCAGGAAGAAAAGGTCATCGATGAAACAGAAGATGCGCGTGGGCGCGTCGTGACGCACCGGAACCGGCGGCGGCTGCGCCTGGTACTGATCGGGATGGTAGCTGCCGTGTCCGTTGCTCGTGATCTGAATGGTCGAGGCCGGTCCGTCGGCCACGTTCCCATTCACCGCGCGATAGCTGTGGTCCATGGGGCCCACAAACTCCCGCGGCCCCCGCTGTTTCTGTTTGCGCTTGCCCTGGTGTTGGGGAAGAATGCTATTCCCCGGCGAAGGCGCCGGAGCTCCTCCACCGCCGCCCTTCGGGAAGAACTTCTTCTTCTTCCGCGCTTGCCCCTGCGGACGCTGCTGCTGTTGCTGCTGCGGAGGCTTCTGGCTCACCGCCTGCAGAGCCGGGGCTGGGATCGCCTGCTGCGGCTGCGCCGGCTGCTGCCCTTGCTGCGCCTGCGGAGCGCCTGTGTGGCTGGACTTGTTCTTGCGCCGGCGCCGCCGGCGCCGATGTCCCTGTGACTGACCCTGGCCGTTTGCCGGGCCTGGCCCCGCTTCAGGCTGGGGCTGCATTGGTTCTGTCGTCATGCGTGTACTTCCTGGCACTTTATTGTTGGATTCATTGCTGTTTTTCTTCTGCCGCTCTCGTCGGAAAGCAGCTCTGCCTTGCCGTCCTTCGCTCCCGATCGGAAAACAAATCCCAACCGCGGCAGCGCAGACCCCAGCACATTTCCCCAGCCCTGCGGCGCGCTCCTCCGCAATCTTTCCTGACCGTCTTTTCAGGCTATGCGGAAAACCTCGCGTCACCACCCTGTTTTTGAAAGGGCACAACTTAAGTCGTGCCGATAACTGCCCTGAATTGAACCCGGCTTTAGCCGCTGAGGGACGATTTTCTGACCTTTGCGACTCGATAGACGAGTTTTTCCGCAACCTCTTTCGTCAAGCGCATTTGCTGGTCTGCTTGTCTTGCGCGGGGCCTTTCTCTAAACCGTCGCAGCTTCGCTTATCTGCGCGCGTCCCTCGCCCCTCCGGCGCACCGGAGTCGTGGTCGTACCTGCATGCCGCTTCCGTGCCTCGAAGACGCAAACGCTCAGACCTGCCTTGACTCTGGAATCTCACAGTGGAATCAGGCGATCAGCGTCTCGCACAGCGCCGCCACTCTTCCTCTGAGGATGCCTTTCCAACGGGGAGATTTCGCCGCTCCTGAGCCGTGACTCATAACTCTCGGGCGAACTTCCTTGCTCTGCGGCGAGCGCGCTCTGCCCGGGTACGGGGGCTCACGTCAGCCGCTTAGTCGGCAGATTCGATACTACAGCGCCGCCCCTCGACTGGCAAGTAACCTTTTGTGTAACCCGCCTGGCACAATCGGCAAGTTCCCGCTCCGGGAATCGTCCCCCGCACCGCTCTTAGCTGGGAATTGCGCCGGAAACGACAAGCGCCACTCGCAAGGAGCGGCGCTCTCGCCAAACTTTCGGGGTCACTGGCCTCCCCGTTGTGCATGCACGGCGCCTTCGGCGTCGTTGCTATTCGAGGGCTGCCCCGACCGGCTGTTCTGAAATCCGCTCGTGGGCGGGCTCGTGCCGGGTGCCTCTATTCTTCGGCCTTCCGGTTTCCCGGAAGCCTGTACATCACTGGCACCCTTCTCCTTGCAATCCCCGTGCCGTTCCGCCCAGCGTCTGATTTCAACCACTTGCGCATCTCGTACCTCTCCACTTCGCCGGAATTCTGGAGCGCCGTCCGCCCCAACCTACCAAAAATCATAGACCAGCCCGCCTCCCGCCCCTGGCGAGCCCGTCGATCCACATGAAAAACCTCATCCAACCACCCCTTGAGGATCGGTGCCCCGTCCAAGCGGCGTCTTTGTTTTTGTCGCTTGGGTGGGATGGCGAGCGCTCACACCTCATCCAGTCCGCCTTTTCGTCGGAGCATGAAAAATGGGTGCCCCATCCAAGCGACGTCTTTGTTTTTGTCGCTTGGGTGGGATGGCGAGCGCTCGCACCTCATCCCGTCCGAGAGTTGGAGTTTCGCCGGTCACACTAACGCTGGCACTTCGGACAATAATGCGTGCTCCGCCCCGCCACCGTCACCCTCCGGATGGCGCTCCCGCACACCAGGCACGGCTGGCCCGTCCGCTGGTACACACGGTGTTCCGACTGAAAAAATCCCCGCACCCCCTCCGCGTCCACATAATCTGAGACCGACGATCCACCCCGCCGGATGGCGTGCTCCAGCACTGCCTTTAATGCCACCCGAAGCCGCTCCAGCTCCCTCCGGCTCAATCCCGCCGCCCGCCGGCGTGGCCGGATCCCCGCCCGGAACAGGCTCTCATCGGCATAGATGTTGCCCACCCCCGACAGCAGCCCCTGGTTCAGCAGCGCCGCCTTGATTGCCGTTCGCCGGCCCCGGAACAGGCCCGCGAATTCCTCCATGTCTACCCGCAGCGGCTCCATCCCCGGCGCCCCAAAACCAGCCGCCGTCGCCAACTCACGAAACTCCAGCCGCCCAAACCGCCGCGGATCCACGAACCTCAGCTCGCGCCCGCTCTCCAGCCGCAACCGCGCATGCGTGTGCGGCGCCTGCGGCGCTTCCGGCGTGGTCACCAACAGCCGCCCCGTCATCCCCAGGTGCACAATCCATTGCGCATTCGGCTCCACGGCCCCTTTTCTCTGGCCGCCCCGCGCAGCCTTCCCCGGCGCTCCCGCCAACTCGCACACAATGTGTTTTCCGGTGCGGTGAACCCGCAAGATCGTGCGCCCCTCCAGGCCCCCGGCCTGCATCGCCGGCGGCGTCTTGAACGGCTCGGGATGCGAGCCAAACCACGCCTCAGCGATGCGGTCCCCCCGCACCCGCGCATCCACCCCGCGCGCAATCGTCTCCACCTCAGGCAATTCCGGCATAGCTTTTGATTGTAGAAGAGAGCCGGTAGCCGGTAGCGAGCAGGGCAATTGCGTGAATGTTTTTAGATGACTACGGAGGTTCGCGCGCCCTGAGTCGCTTACTGCGCCTCCACACCTGTGACGGCCAGGGCAATTGCGTGAATGTTTTTAGATGACTACGGAGTTTCGCTTTGGCGGTCGCATCGCCCGGCGTCAGTCCTTCGTCCCGGAGGGACGGAACGAAAATAGCCCAGGGCAACCCTGAGCGAAGTCGAAGGGGCAGCCCTGGGAAGGCATCCACTCCATAGGATCATCCCCGGAGGGGCGGCGCGAACCCGCATCGCTTTCGGCCGTAGCAAACGGCGGCAAGAAGTGTGGATTCGCCTGTCCAAAATAGCGCGATTGAAAACCTATTTTGGACATGAGTGAACGGACAATGCGCCTCCAGCGCGTTTCATCTCCCGCGGGTCGGCATCGACGGCGTGAACTGAAAGCTAAAAGCTAAAAGCTAAAAGCTCGAAGCTAGAAGCTAGAAGCTAGGAGCCAAAAGCCAAAAGCCCTCCCCCCACCATCAATGCGTCTTCCAGAAATACCATCCCGCCATGACGAACCCAATCCCGATCACCAGCCAGCGCAGCACCGGTTGCGGCACCATCCGCGCAAACCGCGCCGAAGTATAGCCACCGATGCCGCAGGCCACCATGGCCGGCAGGCAATAGCGCCACTCCACGTTGCCGCTCACCACAAAAATCACAAAGGCGATGCCGTTGGCGCAGGTAGTCGAGACCACCTTGAGCGCATTGATCTCGTGCATATCCTCGATGCCAAACAGCGACAGCAGCGTAATGATGACGAATCCTGCTCCCGCCCCGAAGTAGCCGACGTAGAAGCAGACCAACACGGTGCAGAGGAAGACCAGGCGCCGCCGCGGCGGGCGGGCGGAGTGGACAACGCTCCTCCTGCGAGCTTCGATCCAGCGCGTGACGGGCCGGCTGAGCGCGAAAATGGTGGCCGCAATCAGCAGCAGCCACGGCACCAGTTGCATAAAAGTCTGCTGCGGCGTGATGAGCAACACCACCGCTCCCACAGTTCCGCCGATCAACCCGGCCAGCGCCATGGGCAGCACCAGGCGCATGTTCTTGCGCACGTCGTCGCGATACGCCGCGATGGACGTAAGCTGCCCCGGCCACAGGGCCACGGTATTGGTGGCGTTGGCCTGCACAGGCAGAATGCCGGTGCCCAGCATGGCCGGGAACGACAAAAACGACCCGCCGCCCGCCACCGCATTCAGCACTCCGGCGATGAATGCCGCGATGATCAGCCACAGCGATTGCCAGTGGAGGAACGGGTGGGCGGCAAGGGCGAGCATCTGGATTTGATTGTATTGATCGGCGCCCAGTGATCAGGGGTCAACAAGGCGCAGATTTGGGTTGTGCGCTGCCTGCGGGTGTGTAACGCTTCGGGGTAGGTTTCCCCTGGAGGTTGCGCCGCTTGCGGATTGCACGACTGTTTGTCTGTGTGGCGATGATTGCGTTCGGCGCCCGCTGTGCCGCGGCGCAGGTGGTGGAGGTGCGCAATGCCGCCGGCCCAGTGGCCATCACCGGACCGTGGCTGGTGGAGGAGGGCGAAAGCGGAATCGGCAACCCGCGCGAATTGGCGGGGTTTCCGAAAGCCAGCGGCACGAAGCTGCCCGCCGTGTTCTGGCTGCGCACCACGATCAGGCTGGATGAACCGCCGGCATCTCCGGCGCTGCTGGTATCACCTATTGCGGATAGCTGCGCCGTGTTCGTGAACGGGGTGCAGGCAGCGCAGTGCAGGGGCCTGCTGGGGCTGAATGGGCTTGCGCATCGCGGCGTTCTCGTTCCGCTGCCGAACATTGCGGCGGGACAGCCCATCTCGATTGCGATTCGACTGCTGCGGCCTCGCGTTGTGGCTTCCGGCAACGTGGGGCTTGGCCTCGGCGATGTATTGCTGGCCAATGAACACACACTGGCGGAGATTCGCACAGCGCGCGACGCCGAACGCTTCTTCGGCTTGTTGCCGCAAACGTTGCTGTGCATCGGCGAGCTGCTCGGCGGGACGGTGCTGCTCGTCCTGTTTGCCTATGACCGGCGGCGGCGTGAGTACCTGTGGTTCGCTCTGTTTCTGTGGCTGGATGGACCGTGCTCGCTGGAGTCGGTATTTGAGCGGGTCTATCCCCTATTCCCTGTCGGCGGGGCTGTGTGGTTTGACCTTTTCGGCCTGATCGCGCGGTATGCGCCGCTGATTGGCTTCCTGGCTGCGTTCACCAATGTGCGCGTCAACCGCTGGATTCGCGGATACCAGTGGGTGCTGGTTACGCTCCCATTGATTTTGGGAATGGTAACTCTGGAGCAACACCAGAACTCCTGGAGCGCAGTTTCAAGTTGGATCGTGGGATCCCTGTTGTGGGCGCAGCTTCCATTTGTGATTGGGTCGCTGCTGTTTCTGTTCTGGCAGTGGCGCAAGGGAAATACGGAAGCCGCACTGCTGATTCCGTCGTTCCTGCTGGCCAACGGAGTGGAGATGCTGGGGCTGACGGTGCCGGGATGGGGAAGGCACATTAGTTTTGGCCGCTTCGGCTGGGACTTCGACGATCTCTCCATGTTCTTCTTCCTGGTGTCGATCGCCCCGGTGATGATTGTGCGGCACTGGCGAATTACGAAAGAACACGCGCGCGCGACGGCGGAGCTGGATGCGGCCCGGGAGATTCAGCAGCGGCTGGTGCCGACCAGGCTTCCTGAGATCGCCGGCTGCCGCATCGAAGCGGCCTATATGCCCGCCGACGAGGTGGGCGGCGACTTCTACCAGGTGCTTCCGCGGGCGGATGGCTCAACCCTCATTGCCGTGGGCGACGTAAGCGGCAAGGGACTGAAAGCCGCTATGACCGGCGCGCTGGCGATTGGCGCGTTGCGCACTCTCGCCGCGGAGAGCCTGGGACCGGCGGCGGTGCTGACGCGGCTGAACGAGGAGCTGGTAAGGGCGCAGAACGGCGGATTCGTGACCTGCTTCTGCGCAGTCATAGCTCCGGATTCAATGCTGCGCTTTGCCAATGCCGGACACCTGGCGCCGTATCGCAACGGCACCGAGGTGGAAGCTCCTGGGGCCCTGCCGCTGGGGCTCTCGCCGGACGTGCTCTATGCCGAGCAGACGTTGCGGCTGGAACCGGGTGACCGGCTGACGCTGCTTTCCGATGGGGTGGTGGAGGCGCAGAACGCCAGCGGCGAGCTGTTCGGGTTTGAGCGGACACGGGGCATGAGCCGGCAGACGGCGCAGGCCATTGCGGAGCGGGCGCGGAGCTTTGGGCAGGCTGACGATATTACCGTGGTGACACTGGAGCGGGCAGCGTTCGCGTAATCTCCGAAGGTTCTACCGTCGGGAACTCGGATGTGAGCGCTATCTGCTCATATTTTCTGCATCCATTGTGTTATATTTTTCATCGGATAGTGTGACAGGCCGGATGGTCGCAACAAGCGGCGTTCCGGCAGCTTCTATCGCGCGTTCATGCTGCCTTCGACGGTCGACACCGAACACATCAATGCCAGCTACAACGTCGGCATGCTCAAGCTGGAACTGAGCAAGAAGCCCGGAGCCCAGTGCTCAGTGTTCAGTGGTGAGTTCCGGGCGCGCGGAATTCGGGTGGCGGGACTGGCAACTGGCCATTCTTTTGCGGATTCAAAACAATCGGCTCATACTGGCCACGGCATGAACGAACCGCCGACGAAACTCTATCGCCGTTCACTAGTTCACTTATTCACTTTTTCACTTTTTCACTGATCACTGATCACTGACCACTGACCACTGGAGACATCATGGCTATTCGCTGGGAAAAACTCACCGTCAAGTCGCAGCAGGCGATGCAGCAGGCGCAGGAGCGGGCCGCCGAGCTGGGCAATCCTGAGGTGCAGCCGGTGCACCTGCTGCTGGCCCTGCTGGAAGATCGCGAAGGCGTGATTCCCGCGGTGCTGGGCAAAATCGGTGTTCCCATCGAACGCCTGGAAAGCGATCTGCATGCCATCGAGCAGAAGCTGCCCCGCGTCTCCGGCGCGGCCGCGCAGCCGGCGCTCGGCCAGGCGCTCAACAAAGTCGTGGACCAGGCCTTCAAAGAGGCCGCCAACTTCAAGGACGAGTACATCTCCACCGAACACCTGCTGCTGGGCGCGGCGCACCAGAAGGGCGATGCGGCGCGCGAGGCGCTGGTGGCACTGGGCGCAACTCACGAGGCAATTCTGCAGGCACTGACGGCAGTGCGCGGCTCGCAGCGCGTTACCGACCAGAATCCCGAAGGAAAATTCCAGGCGCTGGAGAAGTACGCCAAGGACTTGACGGAACTGGCGCGCCGCGGCAAGCTCGATCCGGTGATCGGGCGCGACGAGGAGATTCGCCGCGTGATCCAGGTGCTGAGCCGTCGCACCAAAAATAATCCGGTACTGATTGGCGAGCCCGGCGTGGGCAAGACCGCCATCGTCGAAGGCCTTGCGCGGCGCATCGCGTCCGGCGACGTGCCCGACATTCTGCGCGACAAGCGCGTGATCTCGCTCGATCTCGGCTCCATGCTGGCCGGCGCGAAATATCGCGGCGAATTCGAAGACCGCCTCAAGGCGGTGCTCAAGGAGATTGAAGAATCGAACGGCCAGGTGGTGCTGTTCATCGATGAGCTGCACACGCTGGTGGGCGCGGGCGCGGCCGAGGGCGCTATTGATGCCAGCAACATGCTCAAGCCGGCGCTGGCCCGCGGAGAGCTGCGCGCGATTGGCGCAACCACGCTCAACGAATATCGCAAGTACATTGAAAAGGACGCGGCGCTGGAGCGGCGTTTTCAAATCGTCTACGTGGGCGAGCCCAACGTGGAGGACACCATCGCCATCCTGCGCGGCCTGAAAGAACGTTACGAAGCGCACCACAACGTGCGCATCAAAGATTCCGCCATCGTGGCCGCCGCCACGCTCTCGCACCGGTACATCAGCGACCGTTTCCTGCCCGACAAGGCCATCGACCTGATGGATGAAGCGGCGGCTTCGCTGGCGATTCAGATCGGCTCGGTGCCCACCGAGATCGATCAGCTCGAACGCCAGGCCACTTCGCTGGAAATTGAGCGCGCGGCACTGAAGCGCGAGACCGACCCCAACAGCCTGGAACGGCGCGACGAAGTGGAGCAGGAGCTGGCGGCGCTCAAAGAGAAAATTACCGCGCTGCGCTCGCGGTGGACGCAGGAGCGCGAAGCCATTACCCGCATGAGCGACCTGAAAAAGCAGGTTGAAGCGCTGCGCTTCGAAGCGGAAGAGAACACCCGCCGCGGCCAGCTCGATCGCGCCGCGCAAATCCAATACGGCGAGCTGCCGCGCATGGAACAGGAACTGAAGCGGCTCAACGCCACGCAGGACAGCGCCAGCGCGGCCAGCGGCGCCCAGCGCATGCTCAAGGAAGAAGTGGACGAGGAAGACATCGCCAAAATCGTAAGCAAATGGACCGGTATTCCCGTGACCCGCATGCTCGAAGGCGAAGTGAAGAAGCTGGTCACCATGGAAGATCGGATGAAGGAACGCGTGGTGGGACAGGATCAGGCGCTGACCATCGTGGCCAACGCGATCCGGCGTTCGCGCGCCGGCTTGAGCGACCCCAAGCGCCCCATCGGATCGTTCATTTTTCTCGGCCCTACCGGCGTGGGCAAAACAGAAACGGCTCGCGCGCTGGCCGAGTTCCTGTTCGACGACGAGCAGTCCATGGTGCGCATCGACATGAGCGAGTACATGGAGAAGCACGCGGTGGCGCGGCTCATCGGCGCGCCTCCGGGATACATCGGCTACGACGAAGGCGGCCAGCTTACGGAAGCGGTGCGCCGCCGCCCCTACGCGGTGATCCTCTTCGACGAAATCGAGAAAGCGCATCCCGATGTATTCAACGTGCTGCTGCAGGTGATGGACGATGGGCGCCTGACGGACTCCAAGGGCCGCACCGTGGATTTCAAAAACACGGTACTGATCATGACGTCGAACCTGGGCGCGGCATTGCTGACCGGCGAAACGCTCAAGACCGAGCACGACTTCGACATGGCCCGCGAGAGCGTAATGCGCGTGCTGCGCGAGCACTTCCGGCCGGAGTTTCTCAACCGCGTCGACGACATGGTGATCTTCCGTCCGCTGGGCCACGCGCAGATGAACGAGATTCTCGACCTGCGTCTCGCCGAGTTGCAGACGCTGCTGGAAGACCGGCAGATTTCGCTGGAGCTGACGGAGCCGGCGCGCACGCTGATCCTCGCCTCGGGCTGGGACCCGGCGTACGGCGCGCGTCCGCTCAAGAGGGCGTTGCAGCGCATGGTGCAGGACCCGCTGGCGATGAAGATCCTCGATGGCGAAGTGCTGCACGGCGCGCACGTACGCATCGACGTGGATCGCAGGTCGAACCAGTTGCACTTCGAACCCATGGGGCGCGAAGCGATGGCGTAACGGTACGGTAGAATCCAGGAACGAGGGGTCGATCGATGAAGGAGATTGTCTTTGAGGTCGCGCAAGAAGCGGACGGCGGGTACACCGCCGAAGCTTTGGGCGAAAGCATCTTCACCCAGGCCGATACCTGGGAGGAGCTAAGGGCCAACGTTCGGGAGGCGGTCGAAGCGTTCTATTTCGACGCGACGCCACCGGCTTCCATCCGGCTGCGCCTCGTCCGCGACGAGGTGCTGGCGGTCGCATGAGGCTGCCGCGCGATCTGAGCGGGGACAAGCTGGCGAAGCATCTTTGCAGGCAGTGGAACTACGAGCGAGTCCATCAGGTTGGCAGCCACGTAATTCTGGAAACTTCTGTTCCAAACCATCATCGAATCGCCGTCCCTGCGCATGACCCCCCGGCGCATCGGAACCTTGAACGCAATCCTCTCTGCAATTGCTGCGCACAAGGGAGTGGGAAAGGCCGAAGTACTCAAGGGAATCTGAGAATCAAAACGCGCGCGGCACGGCCCCCTGGTCCGCCAAAATCCGTCCCAGCGCATAGAGTCCTTGCACGGACTTCAACGCACAGTTAGACTTCTCGGCATGAAAGCCCCGCTTCCCCGCGCCCTGACCTGCATCGCAGCTCTTCTCCTCGCGGCCCTCACGCTCCCCGCGCAAGATTGGGCCAAGACCCGCCTCGACGCCTCCCCGCGCCATCACGAATACGTGAACCTCAAGCACGACAACCGCACCGTGCAGGCCTTCGTCGTCTATCCCGAGGTCAAAGCCAGGGCCCCGGTGGTCGTCCTCATTCACGAAATCTTCGGCCTGACGGACTGGGCCAAGGAGATGGCCGACGAGCTGGCCGCCAAGGGCTTCATCGTCATCGTCCCCGATCTGCTCAGCGGATTCGGCCCCAAAGGCGGCGGGTCAAGCGACTTTGCCAGCCAGGATGACGCGGTGAAGGCCGTCTCGGGCCTGAATCCCGACACCGTATTAGCCGACCTGGATGCGGCGGCGGATTATGGCAAGAAGCTGCCCGCCGGCAATCGCAAGATCGCGGTAGTCGGCTTCTGCTGGGGTGGATCGAAGTCCTTCGCGTTTGCCGCGCATCGCAAAGACCTCTCCGCGGCATTCGTCTTCTATGGCACCGCGCCGTCCGATGTTTCCCCCGTCACGGCTCCGGTATATGGCTTCTATGCGGGTAACGACGCTCGCGTGAGCGCGACCGTGCCCGGGACCAGGGATGCGATGAAGAAGGCGGGCAAGACCTATGACCCGGTGACCTACGAAGGCGCGGGCCATGGGTTCATGCGCGCCGGCGAAGACCCCAACAACACCAACCCCGCCAACAAAACCGCGCGCCAAGAGGGCTTCATGCGCCTGGTCAAACTCCTCGATGGACTGAAATCGCCCTCGCTGAAAGGCAAATAGGCGCGTGCAAGCGGCGCGGCTTCACTTCCCTAGCGCAGACTCCACCGCCGCAGTCACTTCCGGCGAATCCGGCGTAACCGCAGGCTCGAATCGCGCCACCAGCTTGCCGTTTCGGCCCACCAGGAACTTGGTGAAATTCCACTTGATGTCGCCGCCGAACTGCGGGTCCAGGGTCGCGCTGGTCAGATACTGATAAAGTGGCGCTTTGTCGTCCCCCTTCACTGACACCTTTGCCATCATCGGAAACGTCACGTTGTACTTGGTGGAGCAGAACTTCTTGATTTCCTCGTTCGTCCCCGGCTCCTGCTGGGCGAAGTTGTTGGCCGGCACGCCCACGATCACGAAGCCGCGGTCCTTGTATTTCTCATACAGCGACTGCAGCCCCGCATACTGCGGCGTGTAGCCACAGCGGCTGGCCACATTCACCACCATCACCACTTTGCCGCCGTATGTGCTGAGGCTGACCGGCTGGCCGTCGATGGATTTCATGGTGAAGTCGTAAATGTTCTTGGTCTGCGCGGCGGCCATGCCGGCGGCGAGACAGAACAACAGGGTCAAAGTCAGTTTGCGCATGGATTTTCCTCGGAGAAGAAGACTACCTGGAAAGCATACCGGGGCAGGGTCGGGAAATTGTCACGGAAATGTTGCGAGGCGGATTCCGGTTCGCGCTCATCGATGGTCGGAACCGGGGTCCGCAGGCACCGCGAAAAGCCGTATCTCCGAGGCGGACAGGACTGCCAACTGGGAGCCGTCGGGCGAGAGCGCGTAGCTGCCGTAACTGGTGGCGGGATCGCTGACGCGAACGGAGAGCAGGCGCTTGCCGTCTTCCG
Source organism: Occallatibacter sp. (assembly GCA_035552555.1). Lineage (GTDB taxonomy): Bacteria > Acidobacteriota > Terriglobia > Terriglobales > Acidobacteriaceae > Telmatobacter. The sequence continues at coordinate 5,351 of DASZLF010000088.1, read as the reverse complement.
CGCGGTAGACCCGGACCTCTTCGGAATCGAGGTCGAGGGCGGTGAAATCGGCGCCGGGCGTGAGGGGTGTGGAGGCATTCACAAGTTTGATGGCAAAGGCGCGGCCGTTGCCGACGGCCTCCTGGCCGATCTGGCCGGGGGCGGAGGCGCCGCGCAACAGGAGCTTCCCATCGGGCCGCAGCATGCGGTACTCGGCGTCCCCTTTTTGGGCGTTGCATGAGAGCAGGAAGATCAGGTCTGGTGCGACGCTGGAAAGCTGCGGGGTGCAGATCGAATCGAAACGGGCGAGAGTTGTGGAGGAGTTCTGCCAGGTGCTCATGGCGAGCCGGTAACCGAGTTTGGGCCGAGCGAGCAGCTTGACCTGGCCCTCGTTGAGCAGGGTTGGGGGCATAAGGCCGGAGACCGTGGCGGCCGAGGCCATCACCTTGAACGACTGGTCGAGGATGGCCACATCGACGTCCTCTTCCGGTTCGCTGCCTAACTCAAGGCGCATGCGGGCGTGCAGCTCGGGCGAATGGCGCTCGCGCAGGGTGGCTACGGCGAGCAACTCGCCGTTGGGCGCAATGCGCACGAAGGCCAGCGGACCGGCCAGCGGGATGGTGTGCTGGACGTCCAGTCCCGGCCCGTAGACGCGGAGTTCATTGCCGATGTGCGCCAGGATGCGGGTGCCGTCGAGCTGCCAGAGGAAGCGGTGATCATTGGCGATCTCCCAGTCCACAGCGCGAACCATGGCGCGCGTGCGCGCATCGAGGAGCACCGCGCGCACGATTCGGGCCGTACCGGCGCGGACCCCGGCGCGGTGGATGAGGGGATGGGGATTGAAGGCGAATAAAAGCTGATCGGGTCCCAGCCACGCCAGCGCCTCTTCGTCATTCAAAGTTTGCAGGATCCTGCGCGAGCGGCGCGCGTATCCCAGGGGCCCGATGGCGATGGAGGCGGAGTTGTGGCCCTGCAGTTCGTTTGCCGTGACGGGAAGGTCGACCGCGCAACCGGGAGGCGCGCAGACTTCGAGAGTGTTGACGGGCGCGGCTGGGGAGGATGGCCGCGCGCCTGGATCGGCGACCGGAGCCGGACGCTTCGGAGCCAGGTTGACCTTCGTGGGCTGAAACGCGACCGAGGCAGGCACAAGGAGCATCTGCGTGAATGCGCCGAGAGTAACGTCGCGGTCTTTCGCGGAGAGGACAGAGCTGCGGTCGGGGCCGGTTCCAATCTCGAGTTTCACTCCCTTTATGCCGATCACGTCGCCGGGACGGACGCCGGCGTTCATGGGGAAGCGGTGAATCACGCCCATCAGCTCCAGGTGCATGTCGTACAAGTCTCCGGCGCCCGCGCCCCCTATACCCGCGGACATGCCGGCGGGATGCGGATTCGAGAACGACATCGGCATCCTCACCTGCGAATCCGGCACGGTCTTCCAGTCCAGAGGGGCGTCTGCCACGGCGGCGAGAACCAGGTTGAACGGAGTCATCTCCGTGCCGTTGCACTGCGCGCGGGTGAACGCCAGGGCAAGTCTGGAGGAGGCGCGGAGCTTGTGAAGTTCGGCGGCTTCGACTCTGGCTTCGAGAATCGCGCCGCGGTGCAGAACGCAGTCCGGGCCGCTCCAGTCGAGCGTGACCTGGGCCAGGACAGTTTCGCCGGGAGCGAAATGGCGAACGTTGATGTGCTTGAGAAACTCGGCCTGCACCGGTCCGCGATTTGGCTCGTCAGGGGATTGGCCGAACCCGGTGGAGAGGCAGATCGCGAGGAGAACAAGAGCAAGAGCCGGAGCTTTCATGGGACGCCTGCGGTATGGGTGCACAGCCAGTGTCTCATCCCGAGCCGCGGTGGGCTCTCTATTTACTGCGAAGCGGCTGTAGACCCACTGGGCGAATGGAGCGAACGAAGCTAAGATGCTTTCCGCTGTTTCTCGGCGCTCATCAATGCTTCGCGGATGATCATTTTGAGGTAGGTCTGATAGCGGAGACCGCGCTCGGCGGCCTGTTCACGAGCCTTCGCGATGTCTTCGGGATCAAGGCGAATGGTAGTGGTGGGAGTAGGGCCCGGTTCCTGGAACGGAATGCCGCGCTCGGCAAGCAATCGCCTTACGCCACCGCGGCGCAGACGCCCCTCCTTCGCCGCCTTCGCAAACTCGTTAGCAACCAATTCCTGGTTTTCAAACCACCACTTGGCTTCTTCATCCTCATTCGCGAATTTGGGAACCTTGAATTCGCTCATTGCTGTTCCACCTTCGACTGCAGGTAAAGGGTCTTGATACGTTTGATCGGCTCAAATGCTGTGACCACCCGAATCTTCTCGGAACGCATGGTAATGAGGACCAGAAGAATACGACTCGCGAGCGTTTCGCCCACGTAGGTCCACCGAGGTTCGCCTTCGACGTCTGGCTCAAAGTCGAACTCTATCGGGTTGCTGAGGATTGTCTCCTCCGCTTCGTCGGGAGTCACTTCATGTTGGGCGATGTGCCCGATATTCGCATCATCCCACTCAAAATTCAGTTCGTCCATGTCCTCCCCAACTATTCAACGGACGCTGAGATTTCTAGTCGTCGAGGGGCACCCGAATCTCTTCCGTGGATGAGGCGGGGACAAATCTCTACGGCCCAAGTGTAGCTACAACGCAGCTACTTGTCAATTACTGTCTAAGCTCCACCAGCGTCGCCCCCTGCCCGCCCTCGTTCTGCGGCGCCTCGGCAATCCCCGACACATGCGGATGCCCTTTGAGGAACTCGCGCACCCCGCGGCGCAGAATCCCCGCGCCGTGTCCATGGATCACGCGCACCCGTGGCAGGCCGGCAAGAAACGCGCGATCGAGATACTTCTCCAGCTCCCCGGTCGCTTCGTCCACGGTGCGGCCAATGAGGTTGATTTCCATGCGCATCTCATCGGTGTTGGCGCTGGTGACGGAAACGTGCACGCCTTTCTGCCGGCGAGCTGCCGCCAGCGGATCGGCGCGTTCGGCACCCGGCAGCGCTACGGGCTTCACCACCTCCGCAATGTCGTCGCGCTTCACCCGCATCTTGATGGGCCCGAGCGCTACCTCGAACAGGTTCTCCTCCACCTCGCGCTGCACCTCCGCAATCTTGCCGCCCATCGACTTCAATCGCACCTGGTCGCCCGCCGCCACGTGCCGCACCACGTGCGGCTGCGCGTTGGCGTCGCCCTGGTCGGCGCCGGTGCGATGCGCAACCACCGTCTGATTGAAGCTCTCCTGGAACTCGCGGCGCAGGCGGGTGATGCGGCGCTCGGCTTCCTTTGAAAGCTTCTGCTGCGCGGCGCGATCTTCAATCGCGCGCACGTTCTCGCGCATCTGAAATTCAAATTCCTTCATCAACGACGCCAGCTTCTGTTCCAGTTCGCGCACGCGGTTGCGCGCTTCCACGTCGCCTTCGCGTTGCAGCCTGCCGCGTTCCTGGTTCAGTGCGTACTGCTGCTCGCGCGCGGCCTTGCGGTCGTCTTCCAGTTGCGTCAGCTCCTGGTGCAGCCGGTCGAGGAACCGCGCAATATCCACCTGCTGCGAGCCGAGGCGCTGGCGGGCCGCGGCGATGATGCCGGGGTTGAGACCCAGCCGCTCCGCCGTTGCAATGCCCGCCGACGCGCCCGGCACTCCCAGCCGCAGTTGATAGTTGGGAACCAGCGTCACCTCATCCACTCCCGCGGCTGCATTCAGCACCCCCGGAGTGTTGGCCGCATACACCTTCAGCGAAGTGTGATGGGTTGAGATCAGCGACCACGCGCCCGCCGCCAGAAAGTGGCTTGCCACAGCCACCGCGAGCGCCGCCCCCTCCTCCGGATCGGTGGACGAGCCCAGCTCATCCAGCAACACCAGCGAGTGCGCATCCGCCAGCCGCGCCAGCCGCTCGAGATTCGTAATGTGCGCCGAAAACGTCGACAGCGCTGCCTCGATCGATTGCGCGTCGCCAATGTCGGCCAGAAACGCTGTGAACACCGGAAAGCTCGCCGAGGATGCAGGCACCGGCACCCCCGCCTGCGCCATCATGGCCAGCAGCGCCGCGGTCTTCAGGGTCACGGTCTTGCCGCCGGTATTCGGCCCGCTGACGATGAGCTGACGATGTTCCGCGGTCAGCTCCAGCGTGAGCGGAACCACCTTGCCGCCGGCGGCGCGCAGGCTTTTCTCCAGCAGCGGATGCCGCGCTCCTTCCACGTGCAGCCGCTCCGGGGAAATCGCCGGCGCCACGCAGTCATACGCGCGCGCAAAACGCGCCCGCGCCAGCAGGCTGTCCACCAGCGCCAGCACCCGCGCGCCCTCCACCAGCGCCGCCGCGTATCCGCCCACCTGGCGCGTGAGGGCAACAAAGATACGATGAATCTCCGCCTGCTCTTCTTCCAGCAGCCGCACCAGCTCATTGTTCTGCTCGATCGTCTCCAGCGGCTCCACGTACACCGTTTGCCCCGACGAGCTGGCGCCGTGAATCACCCCCGATATCTTGCGCTTCAGTTCGCTCCTCACCGGAATCACAAACCGTTCGCCGCGAATCGTGATCAGGTCTTCCTGCGTTGACCCTTCGCCGGAAAGCTTGCGCAGCGCGGCGCGCAGGCTCTGCTCAATCACGCGCTGCTGCCGCTCCTGCTCGCGGCGAATGCGGTTCAGCTCCGGGGAAGCGTCGTCGGCGAGCGAACCGTCGGGCTGAATCTTGCGCTCGATGGCTTCGGCCAGCGGTCGCAGGCTCAGGTTCAGCGTCGCCGAAATCGCCGACAATCCCGGCAGCCTGCCAGCCAGCCGCGCGCTCGGCTCGCGCAGCAGGCCTTGCCATGCGGCAATGTCGTTTGCCAGCCGAGCCACCGCCTGTAACTCGGCAGCTTCCAGCGCCGCGTCGGGAATCTGCGCCTTCGCGGCCAGTTGCGTGGGATCGAAAAGCCCGCCGAGCGGAATGGAAACCTGCTCTTCCAGCAGCAGGCGCACTTCGCCGGTGAGCTGATGCTGGCGCGCAATCCAATCCTCATCCGCGGAGGGTTCGAGCGCCAGCACCGCGGCCCGTCCCACCGGCGACGCGGCAAATCCGGCCACCAGCGCCAGCAGCGGCTCCCACTCCAGCGCCGCAATGTCGGCGTGAGCAACGGGAGATGGAATGGGATCGAGTAAGGACATGTGCCTGCATCTATGGTGGCACAGGGAGCGAAGGGATCGCATGCAGCGACAGACGACACGTGTCAGGGCACGACTTCAGTCGTGCCGATAAGTGCTCCAAAATGAACCGGGCTTTAGTGTCTGCGTGAGAACTACACAAGGTACTTGTAATTCACAACCGCGTTGGGCGACAAGATAGGTATGTCGCGATTCAAGGTTTACAGTCCGGATCAGGCTTATCTTCTGCCTCCGAGTGTGCGGGACGAGTT
>DASZLF010000087.1:0-11258 GCA_035552555.1 Occallatibacter sp. | reverse complement strand
GTTCCCGCCGGGTCTTCTTCGAGTAGCGTTGAAACTCCGCCTGATGGGCCAACGTCATCTGCCGCATGCGTGATCAATCTCCTCACTCCACATTACCCGCTGTAGTTGTGGACTGGGGAGTTCTTCAGAGGTTCCCTAAGCGCCAGACGCCGGGCATGCCGCCCACCTACACACTTTTCGCTTTCCATATTTCCGATTTGGCGACTATTCGCTCGGAATCCCTTGAACAAGGCTGGAATCCGGGTCAGTGAGCGCATTGGGCTGGAGTTATCAGTCGAGAAACAGGACTTTGCGGATTGCCGAAAACTGGCCGACCTGCCGCAGGCTTCAGTCGGAAGGAAAGGGATAGTCCAACAGTTCCCAATCCCACGCCTTCGTCCCGCCTTCGGCGTTCGGAATATAGCAAGCTGTGGGGTGCATCTCGTGATCGACCTTAAGCGTGAAGATGCTTCGTATCAGGCTACGCTTCTCGTCGTCGTGCTGGAATGTGTATCCAAATTGTGCGTAAAACATGACAGCCGCTGCGCCGACAGCAATGACAGCCCGATCCAAAGTTGCGACCCCAAGGCACTCCTCACGGTTGTGCTTCGTCTGATTGTAAGCGTTGTACCAGTCGAGAGATTGTGTGGGAGATTCCACGGTCCAGTTCCTGAAGGGAGCAACGGTCGGAAACTCGGGGTAGGACCTCAGATCCAAGGAAAAGCTGTCTAGGAGCATCGGGGTGAGTAACTTCACGTAGTCTTTTGTCGTCAACCGATCTCCAGTGTAACTGTTCGCTTTAAGAACAGCCGCCCACGACGCCTCGACTTCCATCGCGGCGAGAAGTAACAACTCCCGGATCTTGTGGCCGTGGGTCTGCAGATTCGCATGCGTTGGCTCGACTGTTTCGAAGAGGTCCTGCATCTTCGTCAATAGAAGCTTCAGTGCGACGAAGGATTGGGTTATCGCCTTCTCATCGATCGTCTTGTGCAGGCTTCCGCCGGTGTTGAGGGGCAAAGAGATTCGCTTGTAGGCGGTCCCTGGTCTGTAGTCCGATTCCAGGGGTTCAAGATTGCCAAAAAGCGCCTGAATCCACGATTTCAGTGTATGAAGGTCCTGCTGGTCAATAGGTACGGGCAGCGCCGATCCACCAAAGTTCAGGCCCGAGTACCACCATCGCCCTGCAGAGAAATACGCGACACCGTGCGGGAAGCGGTGAATGCCCGGCGTGGCCGGGTTGTCGCGAACGAGATTCCGAAAGAATACAGTTGGTTGCATGGCGATTGTGATCCAGTGTAGTCCAGCGAGGCCATGACCTGGGCTCGACTTACGCTAAATCGCCGAGGCACTTATTGACACCTCAGCGTGGTGGAATTCTTGGTACTGGCTGTATCACCGACTATTCGGAAGTTGCAAGAGAAGCGCCAGCCGCTGTCACCCCGCCATCGCCATAACTCAACAGCCTCTGTTGGACCCTCACAGCTGAGGGCTGAGAGCTGACGGCTGACAGCTATGAACCGCGCGCTGCCGCAAGACACCCAAGCCCCGCATCAGCCAAAGCTGACGAGCGGGGCCTGGGTCCATTATGCGTGCGGGTTAGGCGTGAACCGGCTTTGCCGGTTCCGCGGATGGAACGGCAGCGGGGGCATTCTTCGCGTCCGGCTTGCGAATATCGATGCCGCCCTTGAAGAACGCGCCATCCTCGATGCTGATGCGCGCCGCGGCCACGTCGCCGGTGAGCGCGCCTTCGGCACGGATATCCACCCGGTCGGTGGCGGTGACGTTGCCGCGTACCTTGCCCAGCACCACGACCTCGCGGGCGGTAATGCTGGCGGCCACATGGCCGTTGCGGCCCACGGTGACGCGGTTGCCGTTGAGGTTGACGCTGCCCTCCACCTTACCGTCGATAAACAACGATTCGGAGCCGGAGATCTCGCCTTTGATAAACAGGCCCTTGCTGATGGTGGCCTGGTCGCCCGCGGTCACTCCCGCGCGGCTGGCTGATTCAAGCGCCGAAGACGGCGGAGCCGGACGCACCGGCTCTTGCGGGGGGTTGGACACGGGGGACTCGGGTTGGCTGGGTTTCCACATACGATTCAAAAATTCCTTTCCTGGCCGATGGGGGATGAACGTACAAGCAGGGCGAAAATATCGATCGAAATCGCGACTGACACTATTGTAAATAGCCGGATCGGCGCACGCCTGCGATCTTTCAATCTATGCCCGGAACCAAGGCGGCAGGTGGGCAATACTGCAATGGATTGATTTTCGCACACCAGGCCCGTTCGCGGTTTCCACCGCCTGCCCGGCCTATATGGCTCCCACGGTTTCCAGCGCAGCCGGGGTTGGAACATGGGCTTCCTCGCGCCGAATATCGATTCCGCCGCGAAAGTAAGCGCCATCTTCAATGCTCACCCGGGCGGTGTTCATATCGCCGGTCAGCGAGCCCTCGGCGCGCACGTGAACACGTTCGGTGGCAACAATATTTCCAGTTACGGTTCCCATGATCACGATCTCGCGGGCGGTGATGCAGGCCGCTCGAGTCCCCATGCTTCCCGCCGTCACCATCCCATGCCGGCCCACGGTGACGCGCTCCCCGGGAATGTGAATGGCGCCCTCGACCGTGCCGTCGATATACAGCGAATCGACGCCGGAAATCTCTCCGCGGACAACGATGCCCTGGCTGAGAACCGCCTGTTCGGCGCTGCTGAGCGCGGAATGGGTCCGGGCAACGGCTTCGACGCCATGAGCGAAGGTAACGCTCCGCACCGGCTCACTCGATGGAACAAATTCCTGGCTACCAAGGCTGGCTGGCTTCTGCTTCCACATGGTCTTTCCTTTCGGGACGATCTGCAGAATTTTCTCCCCATCCGGACAAGTGCCGGCTGGTTTGCCATTTCCCACGGGCAGGATTCTCTTCACCCGCCCCGTTTGCGATTCAAAACCGGGATAGCTCGCAAACAAAACTGGTTGGATTTTCGCACACCGCGCACGGCGTCACAGGCCGGAAACGGATTTTTATCAGCAGCATCAAAGGAGCGCGGACGTCTTAGCGGATTCGTTCGGGGCGCGTTCTATCATCAGAACTGTGATGACGAATGAGAAAGTACGTGTCCGCTTCGCCCCCTCGCCCACCGGGCTGCTGCACGTGGGCAACGCCAGAACTGCGCTCTACAACTGGCTGTTCGCGCGGCGAGAAGAGGGCGTCTTCATCCTGCGCGTCGAGGACACCGACCTGGAGCGCTCCCAGGCGCAATATGAGGCACAACTGATCCAAGACCTGCATTGGCTGGGGCTCGACTGGGATGAAGGCCCCGGAGGCACCGCGCGTTCCGGCAACGTGTGGGAGGACGAGCGCGGCGCGCATGGCCCTTATCGCCAGTCCGAGCGCCTCGACATCTACGCCAAACACACCGAGCGCCTGCTCAAGGAAGGCAAGGCGTATCCCTGCTTCTGCACCCCGGAAGAGTTGGAGGCGGAGCGAAAAGCCGCCGCGGCCGAACATCGCCCGCAGGTCTACTCGGGGCGTTGCCGATATCTCACCCAGGCTGAAGTGGACGAGAACCTCGCCGCGGGCATGGCCTTCGCGGTGCGCCTCAAAATTGAAGATCATCCGCTGAAATTTCACGACCTGGTGCGCGGAGACGTGGAGTTTGCCGCGGAGGCTGTGAGCGACCCGGTCCTGGTGCGTTCGGCCCATGGCGGGGCCAGCGGCATGAGCGAGGGAGTGCCGGTCTACAACTACGTGGTAACGGTGGATGACGCGCTGATGGAGATCACGCACGTGATCCGCGGCGACGATCACATTTCCAATACGCCCCGGCAGGTGGCCATCTACCAGGCGTTCGGGTGGCAGGTGCCGGAGTTCGCGCATCTTTCCACCATCCTGGGCGCGGACCGCGAGCGGTTGTCCAAGCGGCACGGGGCCACCTCGATCTCCACGTTTCGCGAGATGGGCTATCTGCCCGAGGCGCTGGTAAACTACTTGGCGCTGCTGGGCTGGGGCGCGGAGGACGGCAAGACCGAGACGTTCACGCTCGAGGAGCTGACCAAGGCCTTCTCGCTCGAGCGCGTGACGCCATCGCCCGCAGTGTTTGATTTCGACAAGCTGAACTGGCTCAACCGGCACTATCTCAAACAGGCTGACCCCGCCCGCCTGGCAGCGCTGGCGTGGCCGTACTTCGCCGATCGGTTTGGGGCGTCCGGGCAGGCAGCCGTCGCGCCGCAGTCCACCCCGGTGCTTCCGCCCGCGGACAAGCCGGAGTTGCGGGCCACGGAGGTCCTGCCGTCGCAGGTAATGGGGACAACGGTCGACGGGACCGGCTTCCGGGAGGCAGGATTCGCGGAGGGCGCGGCATTAGGCAGCGGCGCGGCCTTAACCGCAGCCCCCGGTCTCAGCCCCTATGCTCCGCCAAGCGGGGAAGGTGCGGCCGCCGCTCCGACTGGTGTTCCAGCCGGAATTGCGTCCTGGTTCGAGCGGCTGCTGGCCCTGCTCGTTCCTAAAGTCGATCACCTCGACCAGCTCCCCGCCATAGCCACGCCGGTGTTCGGGGTCGATCCGTCGCAAGCGTGCGCCAACGAGGAGAACACGGAGGTTCTTCGCGCCGAATCGGCTCCTCTCGTCCTGGCGCAATTTGCGAATCGCGTTCACGCCCACGCCGGCCCGGTAACGCCCGAGGTCTTCAAAGCCTGGATGAACGAGATCAAGGCCGCTACCGGCGTCAAAGGCAAAGAGCTGTTTCACCCGGTACGGATTGCCCTCATTGGCTTTCACTCCGGGCCGGAGTTCGACAAGCTGATTCCGCTGATCGAAGAAGGCGCCGCATTGGGACTCGGCATCCCCACGGTGCGCCAACGGATCGACCGCTTCGTGGGCGCGTGAGCAAATGCCAGCGGCACACATCCACATGAGCTTCGCGCATCGATGGCAGGCCGAAATTCTTCCCGGGCGTCCCCTGATCCTGCCGCCGCGGCATTTCATCTATCCGCAGGAAGTGGAAGAGGTGGAACGCGGCGCGCTGGAATTGCTGATCCGGCCCGAGCCAGGCGACCCGTTCCTGGCCACTTGTGCGCTGGGTTTTCGCGATCCCGCGGCGCCCACCGGGGTGTGGTCCGCGCCGAGTCCGAAAGAGATTTGCGCGGTATCGGGCGGCTACGCCTACGTCATCGATAGCAGCACGCCGGAGCGATTCACCATGATCCCCTATCGCCCGGTGCTCGACGTCCGGCCGGCGCCATCGGCTGGGCTGCTGCTGTTTGTCTCACATCGCAGCATTCTGGCCTGGGGCCGGAATGGGCAGGCGTGGGAGTCGGAAAAGCTCTCCGACGAGGGCGTGACCATCACCGGGATGGAAGAGGCGACTCTGCACGGGCTGGGCTGGAACAGAATCAGCGATCGGGAGACGCCCTTCGCGCTCGACCTGGCGACCGGGAGAGTGCTTCCATAGCAGCCCGTGGTGGAAGTCTGGTTTTGAAAGGGCACGACTTCAGTCGCGCCGCTAAGCCTCGGAGGGCGCAGCATGTCGCGGTTCCGCGCCATCCTCTGTGACGGCGCGCACATCGCCAAAAGCGCGATCGCGTCACAATCAACGCGGAGTTTTCTCCATCGGTTATGGGTGTCGGTTCGGCGCATCCACAACTGGAGCCTCTCGATCTGTTAACTAGAAAAATAATATAATTTCGCCCCCATTCGCTGCAGACCGGACCTGCGGCAGATTCGATATAAGTTACACAATATAAACTACATAATGCGTAAAAGTCTCGCAGGCAAAACTTTCGCCCCGAACCCGAAGAAAAGGAGAGGTTATGGCGAAAACAGGCTTCTCCGCGTCTATCGAAAAAAACGCAGATTGTTACCAATTGATAACCAAAGCGCAGGAAAGGCACGCCCGCCGGAAGCGCGCGCGGGGAGGTTGTGGTTCCTCATTCCCCACCCGTGCCCCTTCAAAACGGGGCGGCGAGGCAAGTTTTTCCGCAGCCCGTAAAGCACCTGAGGGATGGGTTTCTCGATATCTCGAGTTTTGCCAAGGGCTGATAGACATGAATTCAAGCCGGGTCGCAATGCGCCTTCGGATTTCCACAACTCTTTTGCCCGATTTCGTGTCTATAAACGCAATGAGATCCTTGCGCAATGTTGCATTGCCCTGGTTTGCAGCGTTCGTTGTCGTGGTGGCGTTGGCGGCGCGGCCCTCGCCGGCGCAGTCGGGCGATTTTACGGTGAGCCAAAACGGCCACGCGGTAGGCACGGCGAGCTTTCAGTTCACGGCCACCGCCGGTGGGTACGATTCGAGTTCTCTGGTAAAAGTGACCATGCAGAGGTTGGATTACTCGCTTTCCAAGACGGAGCAACTGGACCAGGCCAACCATTTGAAGCACGTGGTCCTGAGCGGCCTGGTGAATGGCTCGGCAGTGAACGTCACCGGCAAGCCCGATGCGGCGCAGTTTCTCCTGAACATCTCCGCCAACGGGCGTAGCACTACCACTCCGCTGGAGGGACACAGCGGGGCGGTGTTTCTGCCGGACTTTGACCCGGGCGCGCTGGAGACGTTGCTGGCCCTGGCGGTGCAGCAGAACAACCGCGACCTCTGGGCGATCATCCCCAGGCAGGCCGGATCGGTCGAGCCGGTCCAGTTGGCTACCTATCCCGACGAGCAGGGCACGCTGGATGGCAAGCCGGTGGCGGTGCACCACATGGTCGCGACCATTGCCGGAACGCAGACGGACCTGTTTTCGGGGCCGGAGAACCAGCTTTTGCAGGCGGAGTTGCCGCAGGCGGGCTTTGCGCTGGTGCGCAAGGGATTTGTGCTGACCCCGCCCAAGAAGCCCATTGCGCCGCCGGAGCCGTAATGATTCTGCTGCGTGCCGGCCGGGCCTTACCATAGACTCACTCTCGCATGCTGACGCCTCGGCCCAAACTGCTCCTTATGCCCGGCCTGGATGGATCGGGCGACTTGTTCGATGGGCTGCTCAGGGAGCTTGGGGCAAGCGTTGACACGGAAGTTCTCCGCTATCCGCGCTCAGCCAGCGCATTCGAAAAGCTGGCGCCAATGGCAACGCGAGCCTTTTCCGAATCGAGCCCAGTTGTAGTTGTCGCCGAATCTTTCTCAACACCATTCGCCATCGAGATCACGGCGGGTCATCAACGCGAGATTCATGCACTGGTGTTATGCAATGGATTTGCAACGAACCCGCTTTCCGGGTTTGAGTCGCTCATGGCATCGCTGCTTACACCCTGGCTCTTCCGCTTACCTGTGACTGACCTGACTGCTCGAACTTTTCTGGTTGGCCGCGATACCTCAGCAGAACTTGTTCATGCAATAAAACGCGCGGTGTTGCCGATCAAGCCAGCGGTGCTCTGCGCTCGTCTCAATGCCGTTTTGAATTGCGATGCTCGACAGGCTCTACGGCAAATCACTGTACCGGTTCTCTATCTGCAAGCCACACGAGATCGACTCATTGGACCATCGAGTCTCGAACTCATCCGGCGGATAAAACCTGACATCATTGTCGAGCGGATCGATGGTCCTCACCTGCTGCTGCAGAAGGAGCCGAAGCGATGTGCTGAAATCATTTTGCGATTCCTCGACCGTATTGAATGAGGAGAGCGCCGAGATAACTCGGGCGAACTTGCTTACAATACGTTTCCCGCGGCGACCGCCGATGCCCAGGCCCATTGAAAATTAAATCCCCCTAAGTGCCCGGTCACATCGACGGCTTCGCCGATCAAGAACAGCCCGGAAACATCGCGGGTTTCCATGGTGCGCGCGTTCAGGTCATCGGTATTCACGCCGCCTGCCGTGACCTCAGCCCTCTCGAAACCCTCCGTGCCGACGGGGAGAAACTGCCAGTCGCGCAGCTTGCGCTCGCAGGATTCCAGGGCGGCATTCGACCAGCTTTCAGGCGCGGCAATTTCGGCGAGGTGGCCGGCGAGCCTCTGGGGCAGAGCTTCGCGAAGCGCCTGCTTCATCGCGGCGGAGTCGCGGCGGGATTGCGGCTGCAGGAGCGCGCCGAGCAACTTCGCTCCCCCGGGCAGCGCGGGGCCAAAGTCGACGTGCACAGGCTCGCCCGGCCGCCAGTACGAAGACGCCTGCAGGATCGCGGGGCCGCTCAGGCCGCGGTGGGTCACCAGCATCTTTTCGCGAAAATGATGAGCGGCGCGTTTGCCCTGCAACTCGCCGGCCCAGGCGATGACGTCGGCGGAGACACCGGTCAATTCTGTCCAACCCGCTTCCCCGCCGCCCAGGACCAGGGGCACCAGGGCCGGCCGCGGCTCAACAATCCGAAGTCCGAACTGGCGGGCAAGGTCGTAGGCCAGGCCGGTGGCGCCGAGCTTGGGAATCGACAGCCCACCAGTCGCGATCACCAGCGCGTCTGCCGTAAATTCGCCTGCCGAAGAAGAGAGAAAGAATCCCCCCGACGCGGCGCGATCTGCCTGGATATCGCGTGCATTCAGGACCAGCTCGACGCCACCGCGTTCGCACTCCGCCAGGAGCATGTCGAGAACGGCGCGGGACGAATGATCGCAGAAGAGCTGGCCAAGCGTCTTCTCGTGCCACGGAATGCGGTAGCGCCCGACCAGCTCGAGGAAATGCCGCGGTTGGTAGAGCGCCAGGGCGGACTTGGCGAAGTGAGGGTTCGCAGAGAGGAAGCGATCCGGCGCGCAATCGATGTTGGTGAAGTTGCAGCGGCCGCCTCCGGAGATGAGGATTTTGCGCCCGGGCTGTGAATTGTGTTCGAGCAGCGCCACGCGCCGTCCGCGCTGCCCGGCGACAGCCGCGCACATGAGTCCAGCCGCGCCGGCGCCCAACACTATCACTTCAAAGGCACGCGGCGCAGAAGACATGATTCCATTGTCGCCTGCGCTGAACAGGCTGCGGAAAACGCGCCTCATCGCCCCGCTTTGAAGGGGCACGACTTCAGTCGTGCCGATAACTGCCCTAGATTGAACTCGGCTTTACAGGCTACGGAAAAACGCGAATGAAGCGAGGCTTTGAAGGGGCACGACTTTAGTCGTGCCGATAACTCCCATGAATTGAGCCCGGCTTTACAGGCTGCGGAAAAACTCGGCAAACCACCCTGCTTTGAAGGGGCACGACTTCAGTCGTGCCGATAACTGCCCTAGATTGAATTCGGCTTTAGCCGCTGAGGGACGGTATTCTGACATTGGCAGCTCGATGGAGGCGTTTTTCCGCAGCCTGTTTAGCCCCCCGCGGGCTTTGCGCCTGCAATTCGCTTCCGATTACGACTTTCTCCGCAGCTTTGGGGAAGCCGCTTTTTGTCACGCGAATGGAACCGTGCGCTCATCGGACGCAGTCACGTCACTCCGTGACAGCCATCACGGGCGAGCAATGCAAACGGTGCTAATCTGCTTTTGTCCAGTGTGGCTAGGCGCCCTCGGCCGCGCCACACAGGGATGCAGAGGGGTTAACCAGAAAAATAATACCCCTCCCCCCCACGTGGTCAAATCCATCCACTCATTAAAATCAAGTACTTAGAGGTAGCCGCCTAAGGCCAAAACCATTCAAAGCTCCGCTCTTCGCCATTCATTCGCTTTTGTGGATGTTTACTCCCAAGGCAATAGAGCCGTAACTCCTCAGGCGCTGCCTCCGGTGAATCCCTGCCGCAAGTCATGGCAAATTCCGAGCTGCTCGTGCATCCGTGACCGAGCGTAGCCGGCGGTGTTCCCCATCACATTCGGCGCTTCCTGGCATCCCTATAATTCGTCCCGGTTTGAAGCCGGGGGACAGGGTCTCCGCTGGCCGGAATTTGCCAGGGCGCAGGAGCGTGCAATATGACTACACAGTGTTTGCCGCAGGAGATGCGTATGAGTCATGAGCTACTGCTGGCGCGGCGCATGTCGCGTCTGGGAACCGAAACGGCCTTCGAGGTCCTGAGCAAGGCCAAGGGGCTGGAGCAGCAGGGCCGCAGCATCGTCCACCTTGAGATCGGGGAGCCGGACTTCGATACGCCGGCGAACGTGGTGGAAGCGGCGGTGGACGCGCTGCGCAAGGGGTGGACGCACTACGGGCCGTCGGCGGGATTGCCGGAGCTGCGGCGAACCATTGCGGAATACGTGAGCCGCACCCGGTCGGTGCAGGTCTTGCCGGAGCAAGTAGTAGTGGTGCCCGGCGGCAAGCCCATTATCTTCTTCACCATGCTGGCGCTGATCGATGAAGGAGACGAGGTCATCTATCCCAATCCGGGGTTTCCCATCTACGAGTCGATGATCCGGTACGCGGGAGGCAAGGCGGTGCCGATTGCGCTGCGCGAGGAGCGTGATTTCGCCATGGACGTGGACGAACTGGCGTCGCTGATCACGGATCGAACGCGGCTGATCATTCTGAATTCGCCCCAGAACCCCACCGGCGGCATTTTGCAGCGCGCGGATATCGAGCGCGCGGCCAGGGCGATCGGGGACCGCAACATCCTGGTGCTTTCCGATGAAATTTATAGCCGGCTGCAATTTGAGGGCGAACCGTTTTCCATGCTGAGCGTGCCGGGAATGCAGGATCGCACGATCTTGCTGGACGGCTTTTCAAAGACCTACGCAATGACCGGCTGGCGAATCGGATACGGCGTGATGCGGGCCGACCTGGCAGCGCAGATCACGCGGCTGATGACCAACTCGAATTCATGCACGGCCAGTTTCACGCAGATGGCGGGCATCGAAGCGCTCACAGGAGATCAGAGCGCGGTGAGCAGGATGTGCGCCGAGTTCCAGCGCAGGTCGGCCGCTTTTGTGGCCGGACTGAACCGGATCAAGGGCTTCTCCTGCCGTATGCCCAAGGGCGCGTTTTACGTGTTCGCCAACATCGTCGGAACCGGATGGAAATCGAAGCCGCTGGCGGATGCCCTCCTGGAGCAGGCCGGGGTGGCGGCGCTTGCCGGGACGGCGTTCGGCCAGTTTGGCGAGGGGTATCTGCGCTTCAGCGTGGCCAATTCGATGGAGAAGCTGGAGCAAGCGCTGCAGCGGATGGACGCATGGACGCGGCAGAATCTCTAAGGAAACTCTGGCGCAAGCCTGGCTTTGTGTCAGGGCGCGACTTCTAGCCTGCCCTGAGCGTAGTCGAAGGGTGCCGCAAGCCTGGCTTTGTGTCAGGGCACGACTTTAGTCGTGCCGCAAATGCGACGAAAATGACGTGGGCTTTAGTGTCTGCGTGAGAACTACACAAGGTACTTGTAATTCACAACCGCGTTGGGCGACAAGATAGGTATGTCGCGATTCAAGGTTTACAGTCCGGATCAGGCTTATCTTCTGCCTCCGAGTGTGCGGGACGAGT
>DASZLF010000086.1:0-9690 GCA_035552555.1 Occallatibacter sp. | reverse complement strand
GAGCCCGGAAAACGGCCTCACAGAGATCAGAATGACAAACACCAACCTGATTTTTCGTCGTTAAATCGCACCAAAATCGAGGGGACCAACATCCGTTGCTTGGTCGCTACAAAATTGAGCACCTACGCAGAGGTTCCCTAGAGTCGTGCCCTTTCAAAACAGGGTGGTGAGGCGAGTTTTTCCGCAGCCTGTAAAGCCCGAATGATTCTGCGGCACCTACGGCACCCTTCGACTACGCTCAGGGCAGGCTAGAAGTCGTGCCCTTTCAAAACCGGACTTCCACCACGGGCTGCCAGCCTAGGTGATTCCCTAGTTACCCATGACGATTCCTTCGGAATAGCCTCGTTTCCAGAGAAGAAAAAGGGCAGCAGCACGGGTTCCATTTCCGCTGGCCTTCTTGGGTGTCGGAATGAGGACTTCGCGGGTAATTCCGTTTGAGAACCATGGGTTCGCGCTCCTGCGCGAAATCCAGCTTCGCCGGGAAATCGTGGCTGCCATGAAGCTTCGGCTGGCCTGCAGCGGATCGAGCAACCCGCCGCAGCATTCCTACTTCGCCGGGAGCAACACCGCTGGACAGACGGTGCGGACCGCGGCCGTTGCCCCCGCCCGGATTCTCGCCATCAGCGATTATGAGGGCCTTCGCTTTTCGCGCGAGTTACTTCTCCGCGAACAAGGCTATTACGTGGAGTCGATGAATAGCCGCGAGTTGCTGGAGATATCCAAGGTAAGAACGTTCGATGTGGCGATTCTTTGCCAGAGTGTCGACCCGGCCCGAGCGGTCCGGCTGGCGGAGATTCTTCATCGTTATCGGCCGGGCATCGGTGTGCTACGCGTCGCTCCCGTTCACTCGGCCAGCCACTCCTCGTTCGACATTGAGCTGGAAGGCTTCGCCGGTCCTGAGGCGCTGCTGCAGGCGGTCAGCGAGTTGCTCGACGGATGCCGGGACATGGCGGCGGACTGATCTCCTTGGTCCTCGTTTGGCGAGGCGCGCCATCTCACGCTCATTCGCGCCGGGGAAGACTCTGCAGGGAAATCTCAAGCTGCTGGCATTTTTTGTAGAAGTGGCTGCGTTCCAGGCCGAGTGCCTTTGCGGCCTGGGTGATGTTGCGTCCGTGGCGCTCCAACTCCGCCAGAACAACTGCCCGTTCGAACGCCATGACGCGCTGTGCCAGCGGGCCGCCGGTGTCCGCGTGCGGATCGCCGTTTACCGCCGGCCTGGCCTGCTTGGCCATCCCGGGCAAGGCCATGCGCACGGTTTCCGCATTCACTTCCGATTCGGCCAGCAGAAGAAGACGTTCCACCACGTTGCGCAGTTCGCGAATGTTGCCGGGCCAGGCGTATTTCCGGAGCATCTCCACTGCGTCCGGCGAAATGGGAATGGGCTTCCACCCATTTTGCGCGCAGACCAGACCTGCGAAATGCTGCACCAGCGGCGGCAGGTCTTCCGTGCGCTGGCGCAGCGGCGGCAACTCCACCGGGAACACCACCACGCGGTGGTAAAGGTCGCGCCGGAATCCGCCGGATTCGACCAGCGTTTCGAGATTACGGTGCGTGGCCACCACCACTCTTACATCCACGGTGGTCGGCTTGTCGGAGCCGATCCGCTCCACGACATTTTCTTCGAGCACGCGCAGCAGCTTGGCTTGCATGGCGGCGGGCATGTCGCCGATCTCATCCAGGAAAAGCGTGCCGCGATGCGCCTGCTCGAATTTTCCGATGTGCCGCTGGGCCGCGCCGGTGAAGGAGCCCTTCTCGTGCCCGAACAGCTCACTCTCGATGAGCTCGGCGGGAATGGCCGCGCAATTCAGGGTGACGAACGGGCCCGACGCGCGATGACTCTTTTCGTGAAGCGTGCGCGCCACCAACTCCTTTCCGGTGCCGGTTTCGCCGTAGATGCAGACGCGGGTTTCGCTGGCCGCCACGCGCTCAATCTGCGCCATCACGCGGCGCATGGTTTCGCCTGTCCACACCAGCGTGTGTTTTCCCACGCGCAGGCGCAGGTCGCGATTTTCGCTCTCGAGGCGGGTGAGCTTCAGCGCGTTCTCCACTGTCACCAGCAGCTTTTCAGTGGAGAGCGGCTTCTCAAGGAAATCGAGCGCGCCCAGGCGGGTGGCGCGCACCGCCATCTCGATGTGTGCCTGGCCGCTCATCATCACCACGGGCGCGGCTACTCCTGCGTTCTTCAGGTCTTCGAGCAGGGCGAGGCCATCGCGGCGCGGCATCACCACGTCACTGAGGATCAGGTCGAACGGCTGCGAGCGCGCTAGTTCCAGGGCGCGCGCCGCGTTGTCGCACACCACGGCGTCATGGCCGGCGAGGCGAAACGCACGCGACAGCGAGGCCAGGGTATTAGCCTCATCGTCAACAATCAGGATGTTTGCTTTTCCACTCATGCTTCCGCCTTGGGCAGGGTGATGATGAATTCGGCTCCGCCGCCGACGCGGCTTTCCACCGCGATGGCGCCCGAATGATCCGCCACTACCGATTGAACGATGGCCAGTCCCAGGCCGGTTCCGTGCTGCTTGGTCGTGTAGTACGGCGTAAACAGCCGCTCGCATTCTTCCGGCGTGAGCCCCGCTCCGGTATCGGCGACACGAATCTCAACGTGCGCTCCCCGAGGATATGCGGACAAGGTGATGGTTCCACCGTCGGGCATGGCGTCCATGGCATTCAACACCAGATTGGAGAGCGCGCGATGCACCAGCTCGGGATCGATGAGCAGGGGCATCGGCTCACTCGAGAGATCGACGAGGAACTTCAATTGCAACCCATTCGCGGCCGGTTCATACAATGAGCGGACGCGCTCCACGAGGTCGCGCGCATCCAGCTTCTCCAGCTCCGGCTTGGGCATTTTGCTGAAATCGCTGAAGCGGCCAATGATGGTCTTCAGATTAGCGATCTCCATCTCCAGGGTCTTGGTGCTTTCCTGGAAGACCTCATCGAATTCGGCGGCAGGCAGCGCGCGCGCCCGCACCAGATTCTCCACCGTGAGTTGCAAAGGGAACAGCGGATTCTTCAGTTCGTGCGCCAGGCGGCGGGCCAACTCACGCCAGGCGGCAACGCGCTCGCTCTGCACCAGGCGCTCGCGCTGGCTTTTCAACTCGCTGGTCATGTGGTTGAAACTGCGCGCCAGCATGCCGATTTCATCGTGGCCGCGCTGGGGAACGCGCGCATCCCAGTCGCCGCCCGCCACCTGCTCGGCAGCGCGCGCAAGTTCTTCCACGGGATGGCTCACGCGCGCCGTGATCCACAAGCTGAAAGCGATGCCCAGCAGGATGCCGATGCTGGCCACCGAATAAGCGATGGCGCGGATGTGTTGCTGCGCCGCCACCATGCCGCTGCGCGAAATGGCCACGGACAGCACCGCCAGCACCTCTCCGGAGTCGTTGGCCAGGGGGATGGCAGTGACGTTGACGCTGTCTTCGCGCTGCGCCGTGAGGTATACGATTGCGCTCTTTTGTTGTCCTGTTTTACGCGCCGCATCGATAAGGGCCTGGTATTTCTGCGCACCGGGAAGCTCGCCATTCACGCCCACCAGGCGTTTGGGGTCGAAATCCGCAAGCGAAGCCGGAGGGTTGGCGGCGCGGATATCGTTGCCGGACGCCGCCACCTTCTCTCCGTAGAGCCCGACCGTCATTCCCGGCGCGACCGGAAGATCGGCGACAAATGTCTGATCGAGGCGACGGCCTCCCAGCAGGCGGATTCCCGGGCCCGTATCGCCAATGCTGCGCAACGCGAACAGCCCCAGCGCGGTGTTGCCGTCGGGAAGCTCTTCGCGTTTCAGGAATGTAGCGTCTCGTTTCATTGCTGCCGCCGGCTCGGGATAGCCGAATCGCGCCGGCCACTGCGACGAACTGATCACGGTTCCGTCGGCTGCCACAATCTCAAGAAAATCCAGGCGCGCGTCCTGCGCCATGATCTGCGCTTCGTTCAGGTAGGGCGACGCATCTCCTGACTGGCTCAGCTCAAATGCCATAGTGCGCGCGCGATCGGAAGCAGCCACGTGTTCGACGGTCTGGGCAACCTCCGCGGAACGATGCTGGAACTCGCGTTGGAATTGGCTGACAAACAGCGCCGTCTCTTCCTGGTCGCGCAATTCGAACACGCTGCGGATGCGCACCAGCACCGTCCACGCCACCGCGGCAACGGCGGCAGCAACCGTGAGCGAAACCAGGAGAAGCAGTTTTTGGCGCAGGCTCACGGAGCAACCTCCAGCGAAGCATCCGCCAAATCCGGCGAGTCGTCCGCACGCAGCTTCAGGTCGCGAACGCGCGCGCTGCTCGCCCACGCTCGCGGCAGATGGAGAAGCGGAATCAGCGTCTCGCGTTCGAGGATATCGCGCTCGGTCTTGTAAAGCGCGGCGGGATTGTCGGCGGACACGGTCTGCGGCTGGCCCGCCGCGCGCAGCAGAACCTCAAGCGCCGGCGCGGGGGCATTGCCCAGGATCGGCAACGCGCGCAGCTTCAGGTCCGCATTGGGGGAGCCGGTCACCTGGACATTGAAACCGGCTTCGCGCAGGTTCAACGCAATGCGCTGCGCCGCAAGCTGCATTGCCCCGGCGCCTTCCGCGGCCAGTGTCAGCGGAGGCGCCGATAATCCGCCGCGAAGTTCGTGAGCCCGGTTCAGCTCGCGCTCCGCGGAAAAGAGGAACGCGTATCCGGAAAGCGATTGGGGAAGCAGGCTTCCGGCGGCCTGGCCCTGCTTTTGAAAAATCACGTTTGCCAGGGCGGCACGGTCGATGGACAGCGCGATTGCGCTGCGCAGGTTCTGGTTCGACCACGCGCCCGACTCGCCGGCTTCGAGCGCCAGCAATTCCGCATCGGGCAGCGACACCACGTTGAGCCGCTGTTGTTGCGCGATTCGCATTTCCTCCGCCGGCACTTCCACGAGGTCGGCGCGCCCCATGCTCAAGTCGAGCCACTGATCGCGGACTTCGCGATGAACACGGATCTCCACCGCGTCGACAAAGGGCCGGCCTTCCCAGCAGGTATCGCTGGCCGCCAGAGCGAGCACGCCGTTGCTGAATCCGCTCACCTGGAATGCACCTGTACCCACGGGGCCATGCGATGCGTTCCCCTCCGCGGCGACTCGGCCGGTAATGAGAAACTCGTCTTCCGCCAATAGCTGCGGAAGATTGGGCATGGGCGAATCGCTGGTGAAAACCACCGAGTATGCCAGCGCATGCACCGAAGCCCAAGGGCAGTTTGCGGCACACGAGGCACGAAGCGACGTGACCACATCCGTTGTTGTCAATGGCGAGCCATCTTGAAAGTGAACGCTGGGACGCAAACGGAACTGCCAGCGGTGATTGTTGTTTTCCGATTGCCATTCGATGGCCAGAGCAGGCTGCACTGCGCCGCCGGTGGCGAATTTCGTCAGCCCATCGAAGACCAATCGCCGCGCCAGGCCGCCCTTCTGCCAAGCATCGCCCGCGATCTCCACGCGCAGCGTTCCGCCGTAATGAGGCCGCGTGCGCGCTGCCGCCGACAGCGGGAGGGCCGCGAACAGGCAGCTAATTGCAATTCGCCGTAACACGGTCCACCTCGTAGCTGTCTTGTGTTCCCGGAGTGCCGGGCGCGCGTACCGTAGCCCATACGCTTTTTCCATCCAGCGATTCCCAGGCCGCCGTCACCGTGCCATTCATCGGCAACGGCACACTGGCCGGCACAGCATCCAGGCCCGTCACTTCATAGGCGCGCAGGCTGTCGTTCCCGCCTCCGCCTGAACTCGAAGCAACGATCTGCGTGCCCCCTTTGCAGCCGGATGCAAGTGCGGCAAAGTCGCTGCCCCAATCGCCCGTGCCGCTTAGCGGTTGCAGCGCGCCATTTTCCGCGATCTGCACTCGGCCGTCGGTCCCTCCAATCACCAGGGCAAAGTTTCTCATGGTTCGCGGCAGAAGCGCGCCCCCGTAGAACGCCGGCAGGTCGACACCCTGGCTTGGCACAACCACGCCGGTAAAGAAGTTGCGCGCGGGGTTGAAGAATGCCTTCACCTGGGTGGTCTGCGGACCAGGTGGCTGCGCATCGCTGGTTGCGGCAATTGGAGCTGTTGCCATCGGCCAGGGGTCGTCGCTCTCGTGGCATTGCACCTTGGCATCGCCTGTGGTTTGCGCGGCAGGGTAGGCGATTTCGCAGTGCGTTCCCGGGAGCCAGGCTTCGATGCTGGTTCCGTTCGCGGACGGGAGCAGCATGCCGCGGGGATCGCGGGTAAGCGCATGGCGCCGCCGCAGGGGCAGGTCCTTCTCCGTGAAAGATCCGTCGGCGCCGCGAGTAAAAATGGCAATTTGCTCCGGCTCCAGCGCCACAATTCCGCCGGGAAATTCCATTGCGGAGAGCACCGGCACGTTGGTGGTGAGGATCGCCTGTTTACGCAGGATCACTCCTCCGTCCGATGGCGCATCCAGATGCGGCTCGCGATCCACGCGCACCATCACCACCTGTGTCTGGCTGCCCTGCATGATTTCCGCCACCCACAAGCGTTCGCGCGCATTCTCGCTCAGGGTCACACGAATATTATTGGCGCTGTCCTCGCTGGTAACGGTTACGCCGCGTGCCTGCAGATTGTCTTCGATGGTGCGGCGAATGGCGGGAAGATCGCTGGTTGGGATGGAAGAAATATTGCGCAGCGTGAGCCGCGCCTGGCCGGGACCGAGAACTCCGGCAATCTGCTCGGCAAGCGACGCGGAAGGCTGCTCCCAAGGGCTGTTCGCAGCCGCATGCGCCGCGAGAGCGAACAGAAGCAGCAGTCCGGTCCGCGCCAAATAGCTCCACCAGGTTGTTTTCCCACCTGTGACCAGCAGCCGAAACAACTTCATGGAGCCCATCTTTCTGCGCGAGGTTTCTTTGCGCGGATTATATCGCCCGGACCGCGCGGACCCCGCCTCCCGCGCGGATCATGGGAGAGGCGAGGGCCTACGCGGCCGGCAGAGGCACTCACTGCTTGTTGCTGGGAGCGGGTGCTGACTCGTTGTCCATCTCCTGCTTGACGACAGGAGTATTGGCGATGTTCTTGAATACGTCGTTGGCAAAGAAGAACTTGCCGTCCGAAGGAACCATCAGCACCTGGATTTTGTCGGAGAGGCGCTCGGCCACGATCTTGTTGATCAGCAGGGGCGAGCGATTCAACAGGTCGGCCTCGCTCTTCATGCGATCGGCGTTGGCCGCCGCCAGCAGCCGAATGCGGCTGGCCTCGGCATCGGCCAGCAGGTTTCGCCGCTGCAACTCGGCCTTGCTGTCGATGACCTTTGCTTCCGCGTCCGCCTCCGCATTCTGGATGGTCGCTTCCTTGCGCGCTTCCGCCTCGAGCTTGCTCTGCTCAATCTGTTTTTGCTTTAGCGGCAGGGTGTATTGCATGGCGTCGGATTCGCCCTTGGCCTCCACCACCTTGGATTGCGCATCGCCCTCGGCCTGCTTCACCTTCTGCCGGGCTTCAGCCTCGGCCTGCAACTCCGCGATCCTCACCTGCTTCTGCTGAATGTCGGTTTGAATGCCGAGCTGATCGTCCTCTTGTTCCTTGAGCAGCAATCCCTCCAGGCCCTTGGCGTACTCGTCGGGCAGGCGAATATCGGAGAGCATCACTTCTTCCACCACGATGCCGTCGCCCGCCAGCTTATGCGTGATGATGGCCGCGGCCTTCGATCGCACCTCTTCGCGCTTGCTGGAAAAGATCTCCCGCACGGTGTAGTCCGGCGCCAGTTCGCGCCAGGCACTGGCTACCACCGGGGGAACAAGTTCTTTGTCCGCGGGCTGCGGCAGATGGGACTGAACGCTGGATAGCTTGCTGGGATCGAGGCGATAACGCACGGTGACGCCAAGATCGATGTTCAGCCCTTCGCGCGATTGCACATCAAGGCTTGTTTTCTCCGCTGCAATCTTTCCGCCTGTCTGGCCGATGCCGGCGGTGAACAGGTGATCGCGAAGATCGAACTCCTGCACGCTATCGACGAGCGGAGTGATGAAGTGCACCCCGGGATAAAGCGTGCCCGGCAGCGTTCCATCGAGTTGGCTGATGCGAACGCCGCCCATCCCGCTGGGCACCACCACGATGCTGGCCGCGATCAGCAGCGGCAAGCAGGCCAGAAGTGCGAGCGCCACCGGGCCGCGCCACGGGATTTCAATTTCCTGCGGTTGTACCGGCGAGCCGTCCGGTTCGGTCTTTCCGCGCATTGCCTGGATGCGCCTCCAGATGCCGAGCAAGGGAATCGCCATTGCAATTCCCAGCAGCAGCACACCGGCAAAGTTCAACAACACCTTCAACGCGATCATTTCCCGCCTCCATCGTTGCTGTTTTTGGGCTCCTTGTGTCTCCGGCTTCCCGGCCGCGGAGTCACGAGCAGCCGGACCAGTCCACCAAACGTCAACTCCTCGAACAGCAGCGCGGCCGCTACCGGCAACAGCACCGCTCCCAGGCCGCCCATCGCTTCTGTCAGCAGGTTCATTGGCTTCCTCCGTTTAGCGGGTTCCGGCCATTGCTGCCGGAGCGGCCACGGCAACATCGCTCTTTGCGGCGGGGCTATCCTGCTGCTCGGCCGACAGCGGCGCGGCCGGCAGCGGCGCCAGAAGTTGCGAGGCGAGCGGCAACGCGGGGAGCGGCTGCGGCATTTCCGGCTGCGGCGGAGCTGTCCGCGCCAGCATGGTTGGCTGGGGCGCAGTGACCGGCTGGTCGGGGGCGCCGAACAACTGCGCGGTTTCTTCATTGCGCTGGCCGATCAGTTCGACCTTATCGCCAACCTGCACCAGGCCATAGAGCTCTTCGAGATCGGCCTTCGCCATGCGAATGCAGCCGTGGGAGGCGGCCTTGCCGATCGACCTGGGGGCGTTGGTTCCGTGGATTCCGTAGCCGCGGATGCTGAGGCCCATCCACCGGGTGCCTACCGGGTTTCCGGGACCGGGCTGCACGGTTTTGCCGTCGTGATGGTAGACGGGGTCTTTTACGCGGCGCTCGATGGTGAAGTCGCCCTGGGGGGAGGGGGTGGAGGGCTTGCCTACGGCTACTGGAAAGACCTTGAGAACCTGGCCGTCTTCAACAAGGGCGAGCTTGCGGTCTTCGAGGCTGACTACGAGAACCCTGCTTTTTTCCTGCGACTTGTCGGAGTTTTGCGCGGTTAGGATCGACGCCGCACCGAAGAGAACCACCGCTGCCGCCACTGCCTTGAGAGCCGTCATCGCTATCTCCTTGCCTGCTTCTCAACCGCTTGTGCCCAGGAGAAGTGCATGGGCTCTGCCAAAGGCCTGGCGATGCAAACAAAGGAGTTGCGATCATTTGTGCGTCACGCTGGGTGTGTCAGGGGAGACACAGGTGCGGGTGGAGGGACGCGGTTTGCGTTTTTGTGGAGGGTGGCTGGTGCTCCAACAGGGCTCGTTGTAGTGGAAAGTTAGTTGGTCTGTGGTGAAGTGAGCACCCCGGCATAAAGTGTAAGCTATTGATATAGTGGTAGTTAAGTTGGTAAAGGGACAGGACAGAGGTGTCGCTTGAGTGGTGTGAGCGGGGGCGGCGGCGAGGGGCAGAACGGGTTCAACGCGCCTGTTTTTTGTCCCTTATTCTGGCGGGTTTTGGCCCTACGCGGCGGAAGGAAGCGGGTTGGCGGCGCGGGGAGGGGTGTCCTTCGTGTCGGGTGGGGGGAGTTTGTCCAGATGGTTGCGGGCGAGGTCGCAGAAGTAGAGGGCGACAAGCGGGTTTTCGCGCAGGGAC
>DASZLF010000085.1:0-20603 GCA_035552555.1 Occallatibacter sp. | reverse complement strand
AGTGATATACAAAAAGCAGCAGACTGCCAAACAGTCTTGTGAACGTCTCCACCGGTCGCCCTCCCCTGTTCTCGTCCAGACAACAAGATCATCGGACAGACGACCGGCGGAGACAAATTTCAAATATGTTTGGCTAGAATTTTGCAGCAACCTGTGAAGGCATGCCTTGACGCGTTTTCTCATGACTCGAGTCGCACGGGGATTTGAAGCTTTTCGCTAATTCCCCATCCGCACTTCGCGCATTTTCAGGAGATCTATGAACAGCCGCAGCCGATTGGTTCTGATTGCCGTATCGCTTTTCACGTTTGCCTCCCTTGTCTCCGCGCAGGTTGATCCGCGGCTCTACTCCGATATGCGCTGGCGGGAGATCGGGCCCATGCGCGCCGGGCGCACCCGTGCGCTGGCCGGGGTGGCCAGCGAGCCGGCCACGTTCTACCTGGGCGCGGTCAACGGCGGAGTGTGGAAGACCACCGATGCGGGGGCCACGTGGCACAGCATCTGGGACGACCAGCCGACCGGCTCCATTGGAGCTATCGCGGTATCGGCGAGCGATCCCAACGTAATCTACGTGGGTAGCGGCGAAGGGTTGCAGCGCCCCGACCTCTCGACCGGCGACGGGGTGTACAAATCGACAGACGCGGGCAAGACCTGGACGCATCTGGAGGGCCTGCGCGACGGGCAGCAGATCGGCCAGGTGGCCATCGATCCGCGCGATCCGGGTCGCGTGTTCGTAGCCGTCGAGGGCCATCCCTACGGCCCCAACGACGAGCGCGGACTCTATCGCACCCTCGACGGCGGCAGGACGTGGAAGCGGGTTCTGTTTACCAGTGCCCGCACCGGCGCGTCGGAGGTGCAGATCGATCCGCAGCATCCGGAGATTGTGTTTGCGGGCATGTGGCAGCGCCAGGAGGGGCCATGGGAGAACGGCTCGTTCAGCGGCTCCGAGGGAGGCCTGTATCGCTCGACCGATGGCGGCGATAACTGGACCAAGCTTACCGGCAACGGATTGCCCGACGACATTCTGCAGGTGAACCTGACCATTTCGCCCAGCGACCCGCGGCGCATCTACGGCGCGATTGCGTCGACGCACGGCCCCACCGGCATCTACCGCAGCGACGATGGCGGCGATCACTGGGTACACGCTTCAGTGAACGATCCGCGGCCGGAAGAGCGCATTGGCGGGGGCGATGTGCCGGTCCCGCTGGTCGATCCCAAAGATCCCGACACGATTTATGTGGCCAGCATCGTCACCTGGAAATCGACCGATGCAGGCAAGACCTGGGTCGGCTTTCGCGGTTCGCCGGGCGGCGACGATTACCAGAACGTCGCGATCAATCCGAACAACACCAAAATCCTTGCGCTGGCCAGCGACCAGGGCGTGATCGTTTCGCAGAACAGCGGCGAGACGTGGACGCAGTGGTTCAACCAGGCCACGGCGCAGATGTATCACGCCACGGCGGACAACGCGTTTCCTTATCGCGTGTGCGGAGGGCAGCAGGATTCAGGGTCGGCATGCGTGCTGAGCCGCAGCAACGATGGGCGCATCACCTTTCACGACTGGCATCCGGCAGGCATTGAAGAGTATGGATATGCCGCGACCGATCCGCTCAATCCCGACATTGTGTATGGTGGCAAGGTGACGCGCTACGACCGGCGCACCGGCCAAATACAAAATGTGGAGCCCAAGCCGCTGCGCAGTTATCGCGCGCTGCGCACCGAGCCGCTGCAGTTTTCGCCGGCCGATCCGCACAAGCTTTACTTTGCCACCAACACGCTGTGGCTGACCCAGGATGGTGGCAAGCGCTGGAAGGAAGTGAGCCCCGACCTGAGCCGGCAGACTTGGCAATTGCCCGCGACGGTGGACGCTTACAAGGATTCGCCGGCAGCGCGCGTGACCCGACGCGGCGTGATTTACGCGCTGGGGCTTTCGCCGCTGGACGGCAACCGCATCTGGGCGGGAACCGACGACGGCCTCATCTGGACCACCACAGATGGAGGCGCGCACTGGAACGATGTGACGCCGCCGGAGCTGAAGCCGTTCTGGAAGGTGTTCAACATGGACGCCGGCCACTTCGATGCCAGGACGGCGTATGCGGCGGTGAATACAATGCGCCTCGACGATATGCGCCCGCATCTGTTTCGCACCCATGACGGCGGCAAGACGTGGACCGAAATCGACAACGGCATTCCCGACGGTGCCGCGACCAGCGCGATTCGCGAGGATCCAAAGCGCAAGGGACTGCTCTACGCGGGCTCGGAGACGCAGGTTTACGTCTCGTTCGACGATGGAGACCACTGGCAATCGCTGCGCCTGAACATGCCCCCGAGCTCGGTGCGCGATCTCGAAGTGAAGGACGACGATCTGATTGCGGCCACGCATGGGCGCGGCTACCTGATCCTGGACGACCTGACGCCGCTGCGGCAGATTGCGGCGGCAACCGCGGCCGAGGATGCGCGCCTGTACGCGCCGCAGACCGCGCTGCGCATCCGCAACGACATGAATCCGCCGACGCCGTGGCCGCCGGATATGGCCACCGGCGACAATCCGCCCAACGGCGCGATCCTGGATTACTATCTCGGGGCAAGCGTTTCCGGCGTGGTTTCGCTGGAGATTGCCGACCGCAAGGGGCAGACCATCGCGCGCTTCAACAGCAACGATCCGGTGCCGCCGCTCGATCCGCGGTATCCCGATCCGGTGCTGTGGGCGCGGCCGCCGCTCGTGGTTTCCACCGCGCCGGGACATCACCGCTTCCTGTGGGACATGCAATATCCCCAGGTGCCGGGCATGGCGACTGGGCCGGATGACGAGCGCGCCATTCCCCATGACACGCCGCAGATTTCTACCGCGCCATGGGTGCTGCCGGGCGAGTACACGGTGCGCTTGATCGCCAACGGCCAGATGCTTTCGCAGCCGCTGAAGGTGCGCATGGATCCGCGGGTAAAGACGCCCGTGGCCGACCTGGAACAGCAGTTCACGCTGGCCAAGTCAATCTATGACGACCTGATGCGCGCCACCGCGGCGCTGCACGAAATCAGCGTGCTGCGCGAGCAGATGGAAGCGCGCAAGGGGCAGCCGCCGATTCGCAATGCGGGCCCATCGATCGACTCGCGGCTGGATGCGATTGCCGGATCGGAGCATGGACGCGGCTTTGGACGTGGGCCGGCGGGACCGCCCACGCTGGGCAGCGTACGGACGCAACTGGCGCGCCTCGAACATTCGATAGAAAATGCCGACGAAGCTCCCACGGCCGCGCAGTTGGATGCCTACCAGATCACCGTGAGACCGCTGGCGGGATTGATTGAGCAGTGGCGGCAGTTGAAGGGAACGGATCTGAAGTCGCTCAACGAGCAGCTTCGGCGCAGTCACCTGGCTGTGCTGAATCTCGACACCACCCGAATGGATCACGGCGTGGAAGACCAGTTGGAGATGGGCGACGAGGACTGAATCGAGCGGACACATGCAAATCGGAGGCTGACTTTGGTGGGGAGAGCCGCGTATGCTGTGAAGCACAGCAAGCGACGAGTTACATACCAGTTTCAGGGTTGAACTTCCCCCAGAGCGGATGACGATCATGGTCCGAAGACTGCAGATGTCCGTCTGGAGCGCAGGTCTCGTCTGCGTGTTTTTCACCACGGGCACGGTATTTTCACAGCAGGTTCCCGGCGCCGACCTGGCGCAGGGCAGAGAGCTTGTGGCGCGTCTGAGTGCGAGCACGCCGCCGGATATTTCCGCGGATGATGCGCTCTTTCACCAGGTGGGCTATGACCAGGCGGTGAAGGCGCTGCTGGCGGTTCAATCGCAGGGAAGCGGCCCCGCCGCAACCTCAGAGGACTGGCTGGCGATGCACCGGGCGCTCACCGGGCTGGTGGAGCTCTTCACCGCGCAGAAGCAGTACTTGAAGGCCGGCATCTTCGCCACCCTGCAGGAATCGGCGTACATCCGGTGCGAGGGCGACTACAACGCGGCGTTCGCAGCGGCGCGCCAGGCGCTCGACCTGCAGCAGCAATCCGGCGAGCTGGCCACGCTGTATCTTCCCTGGAAAAACATTGCGCAGGACCTGATTCACCTGGGCCGGATCAAGGAGGGCGAGGCGGCATTCGCGCAGGCGCACAGCCTGCTTCACGGCTCGACGGACTCCATGGCCGGCGATTTGTGGCGGGAGCTGATCGCGGCGGAGTCGTCGAACGGCGACTCGGCGGCGGCGCACAAGGAGTCGGAGGAATTTCTCCGCGCCGCTGGTCCGGCGACGCCGCCGGCGTTTCGCGCTTACTCGCTGCTGGCGGCGGCCGACGTGGCCATGGACGATCATCGCTACGCCGACGCGACCGCGCGCATTCACGAGTCGCTGAGGGCGATCAAGGGCGATCCGAATCCGACGCTGTTCGGCTACGAGGCGCTCAACACGCTTCTGACCCTGGGATTGCAGGCCATCGACAGCATGCCCTATGACCAGGCGCTCAGCTTCTGCAAAAGCCTGGACAAGGATTTTCCGGGGATGCCGGTGCCGATGTCGAGTTTTGCCCACGAAATCCTCAATCACCGGCGGCGGCTGGCGGGGCAATTCGACCTGGTGTTGCGCGACGACTCCGACGAGCTGACCCGCGCGCGCACGGCCAAAGAACTGTCTGGCCAGGTAAGCGCGCTACTGTCGACGGCGCTGGACTACTCCTATCTGCGGGAGTGGAACCAGGAGATCACGGCCCTCACCGAGGCGGCAGAGATCGTGCGCTCGCCGGCGGGCGCCACCCTGTCGCCTCATCTTCGCTTCCGGATTCTCAATTCGCTGGGCGAAGCGGAGCGGCAGAACGGCGATCTACGCATTGCCCGCGACGCTTACCTTGAAGTGCTGAGCGGCATCGAGGCCATCCCCGCGGCGCAGTTGCGCGGGGACCTGGGCACGCTCTATGCGGACGCCGAACTGGGCAAGGCCGCGGTGCTGGAGCGCGACGGCAAGCTCGATGACGCGCGCGATCTTCTGCGGAAGATGCTGCAGCCTGAAGCTCCGGGGCACGCGACCCGCTCCAGCGTGCTGCTGCAGTGGGCCAGCCTGGAGCAGAATGCAGCGCAACCTGCAGATGCTATTCGCCTGTACCTTGAGGCCATTGACGCGCTGCGCCAGGAGAAGAACGTTGCGTGGGAGATTTATGCGCGGCTCCAGCTCGCGAAATACCTGGCAACCAGCGACGTGCCAGCGGAAGCGGACGCGGCGCACAGCAAGGAGCCGTGCGGGGCCGTGGCGCGCGAGCAGTTGGCGCTGGCCAGGTCTGAGTCGTTGTCCATCGGCCTGGAAGATTCCACGTGGCGCATTCAGTACATCGAGGGCCTTCTCGACGAGAAGTGCGGTGGCAAGGCGGCGGCGATCCGCTCCTATGGCGGCGCCATTACCGCCTTGGATCGCATCCGCGCGGGTCTATCGCAGGAAGACGAGCGGCGATCGTTTGTTGACAGCGATTCGACTCAGGATTTGTACCGGCGTCAGGTGGCGCTGCTGACCGCTGCGGGCGACAGCAAAGGTGCATGGGAGGTGTTGGAGCGCAACAAGGCCCGGAGTTTTCTTGAAAGCCTGCATGGCCGGCGCTTCGCACCCGCAGCCGCTGGCGCCGCGAATGCCGCCGTCGCGGCCGCGGAGCTGGATGGGCTGGAGCAGCAGATTCTGGCAGCGCGCGCATCGCTCACCTCCGACGGCGAAACCGCGCTCCGGGGGTCAGGCCGCTCGCCTGAAGCGCTTCGCGCCAAACTGGCTTCGCTGGAGGCGCGATTCGCTCTCGCCCGCGAACAGCAGAATGTAGGCGATTCCCGATCCACCGAGCCGCTGGCGCTGCGGCCTTTGAGCCTCGCAGACACTCAGGCGCGTCTGCCGCAAGGCGCCGCCCTCATCGAGTACGCGATTCTCGATCACGAAATGGCGGCGTTTGTGGTGACGCACGATGCTGCGAAGGAAGTGTATTGGACAGCGGATACCGCCTCGCTGCCCGGGCAGATTCTGCGCCTGCGGGCGCAGCTCGCTTCCAGTCGCCGCTCCGCGAATCTGGACGCGAAGCTCGATGCAAGCCTCGACGCTGCCGCGAAGATCCTTCTGACTCCCGTGCTGCGCGTGCT
Source organism: Occallatibacter sp. (assembly GCA_035552555.1). Lineage (GTDB taxonomy): Bacteria > Acidobacteriota > Terriglobia > Terriglobales > Acidobacteriaceae > Telmatobacter. The sequence continues at coordinate 14,503 of DASZLF010000085.1, read as the reverse complement.
TCCTGCACAGGTGAATGCGTTAATCCTTGTGCCCACCGGCGCGCTCGCTTCCATTCCATTCGAGGCGCTTCCGCTACCCGGCAGCACATCTCATCCGGCGCGGCAGCTCATCGATCGATTCACCATCGCCTACCTGCCGTCCGCCTCCACGCTGCAGTTTCTGCGGTTTGGCCCGGCCAGCGCATCGCCCGATTTGTTTCTCGGCGCACTGGGCGATGTGTCGGTGGAGGGATGGCCGGCGCTTCCGGGCACGCTCGAGGAAACGGCGGCGATCCAGGCGCTGTATCCGCGCGCGGTTCGCGTCACCGGAGCGGCCTTCACTCACGACGCGGCGATCGATGCGCTGCTGCACCATAAGGAAGTGCATTTCGCCACCCATGGGCTCTTCGACGAGCAATCGCCGCTGTTCAGCGCGCTCATCACCGGCCCCGAGGCGGGCCAGCCGGCGCGGCTTTCGCTCTACGAGGTGATGGACCTGAACATCCAGTCGCGGCTGGTGATTCTCAGCGCGTGCGAAACCGACCGCGGGCAGTCCATCGCCGGAGACGAGATCGTCGGCTTCACGCGCACCTTTCTGCAGGCCGGCGCGGAGAGCGTGGTGAGCAGTCTGTGGAAGGTGGACGACGCATCGACGGCGTTTCTAATGCAGTCCCTGCACGCGCATCTGCGCCGTGGAGAGCTAACCCCGGTGGCCTTGCGCCACGCGCAACTGGAGACACGCCGCAAGTTTCCCAACCCGTTTTACTGGTCGGCGTTTGTGGCCACCGGTTTGCGCTAGAGCATGGGGAAAAAATCCGCAGCGCACTTCACTGTCGCTCGTAAGTACAGCCGGCGGCGGAATCGTCCACCATTCTGTTCTTGCTGGAAAAGTTGTAGGTCTGGTGATTGGCCGAATTTCCCATGACATAGACGGTGGTGGGGTAGACGGCGGTTTGAGCGGCGTTGTACTGCACCTTTTCGGTGACTGGCTTGCTGCTCCAGCTCCAGGTCAGGGTCTGAGTGGTCGCGGTGAACTCCATGGGGTTGGCGCAAAAGGCTGCGTACTTGGAGCCGGCGGGCATCGACAGCTTCCATTTCCCGAGGAGAGGGTTCGGCGGCTGGCCGCAGGCGATGGCGGAGGTACTAAGCAAGAGCAGGGAGATGCTTGCGAGATTTTTCATGTTGAGTCTCCAGTTTCAGAACATCTGCTATAAAAGCGGCGCCCGCTGATGCGGTCTACCGCGATTTCGCGGCGGCTTCTTCCGCGACCGCCGCCGTCCCCTCTTTCGTTTTGAGCTTGGCCACCTTGTGGTAGAACGCCATGAACAGCGTCGCCTTGGAATACAGCTCCGCCACAATGACCGCGATCACCAGCGGGACCATGGCGCCCCAGGTGGCGAACCGGTGGAACAGAATCCAATTGGCTGCGATCGACAACGCCGGCACCATGAGCAGCGAAACCACGAACGCCAGCCGGAAGCTCAGCCAGTGATAGACCACCAGCGTAGCCAGTCCGCCGAGGATCAGCAGCAGGCCGGTGAGCCAGCGGCTGGCCGGCGTAATGAATGTTCCGTCGATCTCGGCGGATGCTGCCTGAGCCACGATTTCGCAGCCGTCCATCTGCCCCTTGGGGGTGGCGTACTGGTCGCGTCCCACGCGATAGGTTCCGCCAACCACCACCACCTGCCGGTTGAAGAGAGCCATCTGGTTCCAGGCGGAAGACGCGGCGTCGTCGAGGAGCTCCGAGGCCTTGAGGGGAACAAACTGGTAGGAGTAGTCGAGGAAGTGGACCTCTCCAGGGTGGTGATTCGCCTCCTCTGGAGCATGTCCGGATGCGATGCGGGCGGCGGCGTACCCCGGCGAATCCACGGTGCGGCCATCTTCAAGCGGGTAGGTATGCTGGTAGCCGCGCACGATTCCGCGATCGTCGCGGGGGGCCATGGCCAGCGCCGAAACCGATCCAGCGGGGAGTGCGCGCCCGCCCAGCGGAGCCGCAATGTTGAATTTGCCGTCCTTCAACTCCGTCCCCGACACGTTCCAGACGATGGGAACCGCGGGCGTTTCCATGTTGCGGAAGGAGGGGTCTTCGGTGTCGATATCGACTACGATGGCGCGGGGATGCGCGGCGGCGACGGCCATCAGAATTTTGGACAGGATAGGCGGATCGAGCGGGCTGCGCGAGTGGAACAGCGACGCATAGTCGTCGTCTGCTATCGTAACCAGGCGCACCGAGCGGGCGGCGACCGGCCGCTGCACCGAAATGGCCGCGTCCAGCGAGCTGTTGGCCAGCTCCTCAGGAAAGTTGCGCATCTGGAACACCAGCACCACGGCCGCGATGGCGATCAAGGCCGGCCTGGAGTAAGACAAGCGCGGAAGAAAAGAAAATTTCCGCGAGTCCACCAGGTCGCCCAGGCGGTTGATCTCCCGGTTCAGGATGTCGTCGGAGTTCATCATGGGCGGCTCGCGGAGAGCAGAAAGCTGCGCAGGAAAAGATGCCGATCGGAGCGGGCATGGGGACCGGTCCAGGTGCGGGCGCGGGCCTGGATGGAGTCGAACGCCTCACGCGTGGACTGGTACGATGCGGGCGCGACCGCAAGCAGCATCACGTCGGCAATGGGATCGCCATCGTCGTTGGAGATCGAAATTTCATAAAGCCCCAGCGTCTTCAGCGGCAGGGGTTTCCAGGAACCGTCGGAGGTCAGCACGCCGGTCTCCTCGACGGCCGATGCGCTGTCGCCCGAGCGGGAGACGGAAAGCGTGTAGTGGCCCGCGGGCAGGTCTGCGGGAGCAGGCGGCAGAAAGAGCCCCTGCGCAGGATCGAGCATCACCACGTCTTCCGATTCCTTCACCGCGTTGCCGCCCCGCGACAGCGTCAGCGCATAGTGGCTGGCAATCTCGGGAGGCTTGCTGAGCAACACTCCCCACGCGGCCTGCACCATTCCCTTGAAGGAATTGGAGCTGTTCGATTGCACCGGCGCGCTGCCCTCTACCACCACCGAGTTGCCGTTCGATCCGTTGAGGACGAAGCGCTGCCGCGACATATCCTGGTCGTGAATGATGGTGATGTAGTCGCCCTGGTGGCTGGACGAGTCGGCGACCTTTTGCCCCGCGGCAAGGCTCTGGCCCGCTGCCAGCGGAGCAGAACTGGCGTCGATATGCCATTCGCCTTTGAGGTCGAGGACGTGCGCGGCCGCCTGCGGCTGCTGGGCGCGCAAGGCGGAGGAGCCAATGCCGGCCGCCAGGCTCAGGCAGGCCACGGAAACCAACGGGATGTACTTCATAGGACCACCTATTTTTATCTTCGAGAACCGAGTTGCTGTCGGCCATCCGGGGATTTGACCTGCTATAGCGAAAGAACGCAAAGTGCCTGGCGTCCTCCGCTGAAGGGGCGCGGGAGATGCAGCGTCAGCCACTCACAGAATTACAGCCGTATGGCTTTTAGTACCGTATTCCGAGCCTCACGGTCAACCGGCAAATTTGATCGCTGACCCGCCCGAGCAGGGACTCACGGTTCCGCCTCGATCTCGTAGGGAATGCCGAAGCGGCCAATCTGGAACATGGCTTTGTCGGCGGGTGGCCAGATGCGCAGGATCTCCACGCGCGGAGTGCCGGGCAGGCGATGCATTTCCGCATTGCCCACCGGCGCGCCGGTGGACGCGACATTGAAATGCACGTTGAGCACGTCGCCGTCGTGGGTGTATCCGAAGACATATTCGCCCGGCTTGAACGCTATGCCGCCGATCTTGATGGGCGACTGCACCACCAGGAAATGCGAGTACTTCCCCTCCGCCGAATACCCCGCCGTGATCAGCACCACTCCGGCGATGTAATGGCCGTGGCGATCGACGATGCCGGAGGCGGTGCGCATCTCGGTTTCAATGTGTTCCTTTTCCACGGGAGCGCGCGCGGGCAGCAGGGCGGCGAGCTCGCTGTCTGTGGCCTGTCGCCAGCCCGCTCTCCGCGCCCGGCCGGCAAAGTGCTTCGATGCAGACGGAGCAGGCGCCTGCGCCCACGCCGGTATCGCGAACGCGAACAATAGAGCTGCGAAAAAAAATCGCTTCATCGAACCCCCAGATCCTAATCCCTACTCCCTGCCTTTACCCCTTCGGCTTGCGCAGCGATTCCAGCGGCACAATGCCGCGCTGGATAGCAGCCGTGGCGGCCTGGGTGCGATCGCTCACGCCCAGCTTGCCCAGCAGACTGTTGATGTGGGTCTTCACCGTGGCCTCGGAGATTTCCAACTCGGTCCCGATCTCCTTGTTGCTCTTGCCGTGCACGATCTGTTCCAGCACGTCGAACTCGCGCGCGGTCAATTCTTCCGTCCCCATGCGCTCGGCCAGGCGCTGCGCAATGGCGGGCGGAATGTGCTGCTTGCCCGCATGCACGGCGCGAATGGTAGCGATGAGCTCGTCGGTGGTCATGCCCTTGAGCAGGTAAGCGCGGGCGCCGGCCTGCAGCGCGCGAAAGATGTCCTCGTCGCCGTCGTAGGTGGTGAGCACAATGAAGCGCGCGCCCGGCGTCTCCATGCGGATGCGCTGGATGACCTCGACACCGGAGAGGCGCGGCAGGCGCAGGTCGATGAGCGTGATGGCCGGCTGCTGCTTGCGGAATTGCGCGATGGCTTCTACGCCGTCGGCGGCCTCGCCCACCACCGCAATTCCGTCCGCCAGGTTGAGCAACGCCACCAGTCCCTGGCGCACCACGTGATGGTCTTCCACCACCAGAACGCGAATCGATTCCTGTGTCACGACTGCTCCTTTGTTTCATGTGCGATGGCTGCATCCGGCGGGATGGCTGCATCCGGCGCGACCGCTGCGTCTTTCGGCCTGTGCGTTTTGCCCGGCGCCGGCGCGCGCAAACGCACAATCGTTCCTGCACCGGGCGCGCTGGTCACTTCCAATGTGCCGCCGATGGCCGCCGCGCGCTCGCGCATCCCGGTCAATCCGTAGTGGCCGGGCGGCGAATCGAGTCGCGCGTCGTTTCCACTCGCCGCAAAACCACGGCCGTCGTCGCGAATCTCCAGCACGATTTCCCCAGTGATGTACTCCAGCCGTACCTTCACGCTGGTTGCACCGGCATGCTTCTTTACATTATGAAGCGCCTCCTGGGCCACGCGCAGAATCTCGTTCTCGGTGCCTGGAGGCAGCGGGCGATAGGCGCCGTAGATGCTGAACTGCGCGTCGAGCCCATGGCCGCCGTTTTGCTCCACCAGGCGCCGCATGCGCACCGGCAGAATGCTTTCCGCGCTGTCCTGCGAGCGCAGCGCCCAGATTGACTGCCGCGCCTCCGCCAGCCCCTCGCGCACATAGCCGCGGGTGAAGCCCAGATGCTCCTCGGCGGCATCCACCTTGTGGTGGCGCAGCAATTCGCTGAGCACTTCGAGCTGCAGCGAAACGCCGACGTATCCCTGGGCCAGCGTGTCGTGAATCTCGCGGGCAATGCGGGTGCGCTCGCCGAGCACCGCGCGGAATTCGCGTTCGGCGCGCAGCAGGCGCAGCCGGAGCGCAAGAAAAATCAACCCGATGAGCCCCAGCGCCAGCAGCACGTAGAACCAGGCAGTCTGATAGAAGTGCGGGCGCAGCTCGAAGGCGAGCGCCGCGCCCTGCTCATTCCACACCCCGTCGTTGTTGGCGGCCTGCACGCGGAAGGTGTAGTGGCCCGGCGGAATGTTGGTGTAATAGGCGGTGCGGCGCCCGCCGGCATCGGTCCAGTCGGGATCGAAGCCATCGAGCTTGTAGCGGTAGCGCACCTTCTGCGGCGCGACGAAGCTGAGGCCGGCGTATTCCATCTGGAAATGGTTGTGCCCCGCAGGTATGCGCAGGTCCGTTGCATGCAATGGTTGTTCGGCATCGTCCACTGCAAAGCGCTCCACCACGACCGGGGGCGGAACCGTGTTCACCGGAAAATGCGCGGGATCGACTTCCACCAGGCCCTTGGGCGTGGCGAACCACAGCCTGCCGTCCTGCGCGCGCCATGCCGACGGATGGCTGTTGGTGGCGGTTTCGCGGCTGCGCAGCCCATCCGCAGTGCCAAACTCAAGCCAGTGCGCGCAGTCCGCGCCCTGCATGGGGCCTATGGCTGAGCCGCAGTCGCAGCGCGCCAGCCCCGTCCCCGTCGCAAACCAGAGATGATTCAGACCATCCTCGAGAATGGCATGGATGGTGGTGTGGCCGAGGGTGTTTTGCGCGACAGGCAGAAAGCGCTTGCCGTCGAAGACGTTCCATCCGTGGTCCTGGGTGCCGATGAGCAGCGCGCCATCCGGCCGGGCAAGAATGGCGGTGATGACGTTGCTGGAAAGACCATCGGCGGTGGTGAAGTTCTGCAGCTTGCCATCGTGCAGGCGCGAGAGGCCGGCGAAGGTGGCAATCCACAGGTCGCCGCCCAATCCGTTTTGGCCGTCGCGGGCCATCGCCCCCACCATGTCGCTGCCCAGCCCGTTCGCCATGGTGTAAGTCTGCATGCTTGCGGGCGCGAGGTCGCCGGGCTTGGTCCAGTGGGTGAGGCCGCGCCGGGTGCCGATCCACAGCGAGCCGTCGGCGTCGGCGTGCAGCGAGCGGATGAAGTCGTCGGGCAGACCGTCGGCCGAGGTGAACGCGGAGATCGATCCGCGGCGAATGCGCCCGAGTCCATCGGGCGTGCCCACCCAAAGATCGCCGTCGGCCGCGGCGGCCAGGGAAAGGATCACATCGCTGGGCAGCCCGTTGCGCACCGAGTACGTGCGGGCCGGGGTCGCAGTGCCGGGCTTCAAAGCGGTGACGCCGTTGCCGGCGGTGCCCACCCACAGCGTGCCGGCCGCGTCCTCGACAACGGCGGTGGTGTTGTCGCTGGCCAGGCCATCGCGGGTGGTCAGCGTCTGGAAGCGCTGGTCGCGCAGTATCTGCAGCCCGTTGGATTCGGTGCCCACCCACAGATTGCCTTCCCGATCCTCAAAAATCGTCAGCACCGAGGCCGAGGCCAGCGGGTCGGTGATGGGAAGCTTGTCGAGCTTGCCGTCGGCATAGCGGACAAGACCGCCATTGGCGCCGATCCAGAGCGCGCCTTCGCGGTCGGCAAAGACGGTCTGAATGCGGGTGCCCGGGAGTTCCTTGCCGACGGTGAGTCCAGTAGACGAACCGGAAGAGTTCCCCGCTTTATGGATAAGGAGAGAGCTTCTGTCTCCAGTCACGAAGAGATTGCCCGGAAGCTGCTCCTCGAAAGAAAACTGCCCCGGGGTCTCACCGGAGGACGGGACGGCGGTGGCCGGCCACGCATCTACATTTCTGATGGCAACGAAGCGCTCTCCCTGTATTTGCGCAATGCCCTTATCGGTCCACAGCAAGATCCGTTGGTCCGAGTCTTCGCCGAGGGTTAGGATTTGATTGCCCGGCAGACCATTGGCAGTAGTGAACGTCGTGACCGCGCCATCTTTCAGCCGCGCCAGCCCATCGCTCGTACCCACCCACAGCGACCCGTCCTTCGCCGCAAGCAGGCATTGCACGTCGCTCCCCGGCAGCGCTGGTTTCGAGTGCTCGTCAAACAGCGTGAATCCGCTGCCGTCAAACCGCACCAGCCCCACTTCCGTCCCCAGCCATAGAAACCCATCCGACGTCTGCGCCAGCGCCTGCACAGTGTTTTGCGGAAGCCCGTTTTCCATCACCCAGCTTTGCCGATTCAGGTTCGCCAGCGGCGTGGTGGGTTCGAGCGCAACGGCTGACTGACAAGCGGCGGCGAGAAGGAGCAGGACGAAAAGCGGCGCCGCGCCTAAACCGGCTGCGATGAGACGCGGCTTCGCGCCGGCGGGCTTGCCCTGCGGATTGGGTCGGTTGGCGGCCACCATGGATACGCGCGCTTCCTGCAAAACCGATTAGTACGGAAGGGCGCACCTCCACACTAATTCCCCGGCGCGGGAATTGCACACCGCTCCTGCCCCGCTGTTCCTGCTTTCTACTCCCGCCGGGGCGCTTTCCGCTCATCCTTTCGATGGAGTCTCGACGGATGGAGCACGGCTCGGCGTCGCGGTTCGGGATCCCAGCCGGCGTCCTCTTTCGGAACAGCCATCGGGGGTTTTCTCACCACGCCCACCGAACCCCTTGGAAATGCGTGTCCCTCACACTTGCCGCAGTGCTATCATGGGCAAACTTTCAAGAGCTATCTTTTCGAAGAGGATCCACAATGGACTTCGGTCGATTACTGCGTGGAATGTGTCTTTTGGGCTTATTGGCCACCGTTCTGGGAGCGGCACTTCCGGCAAGAGCCCAGTTGCTGGAAGCGCGCGAGGCCAGGATGATCACGCTGATGAAAGCGGACAGCTACAACTACGTGGCCTCGCGCTCGCCCTCGGTGTGGAGCATTCATTTCACCGGCAAGCACCTCAACGATATTCACGTGATTCTGGCGGTGTCGGACGACAAGGATGACGATCTGATGGTGGTCTTTGTCACCGTGGCGGAGAAGCGCCGTTTGCCCGTGAATACGGATTTCATGCGCAAGCTTCTGGAGGAGAACCATACCCTCGATCGCGTGAAGATTGGCTACGATGCCGACGGCGACCTGTTTGTGCGCACCGACGCCAGCCTGCGCACGGTGGACGCGGACGAGTTCCGGGACATCGTGGACCAGGTGCAGAAGTCCGCCGACGAGGTCTATGGAATTGTCCAGCCAAGCCTGCAGTAGAGGATTGAGGGATTGTGGGATTAGGGGTTAGGGACCAGGGACCAAGGGATCAAGGGATGCGGGGAAACGAGCGCGTAAGGGCGCGACTTCAGTCGCGCCGCTAAGCGCCCAAAATGTGTCGGGCTTCAGCCCCTGAGGGACGCAACCCTCTATACCCTCGGAAGAAGTGGCTTAATCCCTATTCCCTAATCCCTATTCCCTATTCCCTGTTTTCCTTCTTTTCCGCTCATCCCTTCGATGGACCCCTGCCTCCCTCGAACGACTCAAGACATCCCCGATCAGCGCCGATACTCTGGGGTTGTCTCCTGGATTGACCTGTACATCACTGGTCCTGAAGCATTGATGGGCGGCGCCGCTACCAGACGGTTGCCGCCCATGCCTTTTCCGGGAACCATTGCGCCCGCCGGATTCCCTCGATCCCTCGTTCCCTGCTTTCTACTCCCTATTCCCTACTCCCTGTCTTTTGCTACCCTCGAATGCGCATGGAATACACCCATCTTCGTTTACAGTTACGTCCCCCCATCGCCCAGGTAACGCTGGACCGGCCCAAGGTGCTGAACGCACTAAACGCGGCCACCATTGCCGAGCTCCGCCAGGTATTCGATAGCCTGGCCGCCGATCCACTCATCCGCGTGGTGCTGCTGACTGGCGCCGGCGGGCGGGCGTTTGCCGCCGGCACCGATATCGGCGAGCTGTCCGCAGCGGCAACGCCCGAGGAGGGCCGGGCCCTGTCCCTGCGCGGGCAAGAGGTGTTTCGTCGCATCGAGACGCTGAACAAGCCGGTGATCGCCTGCATCCAGGGATTTGCTCTCGGCGGAGGCTGCGAGCTGGCCATGGCCTGCAGCATTCGCCTGGCCGCCGACGATGCGCGCCTCGGCCAGCCGGAGGCCAAACTGGGAGTGATTCCCGGTTACGGCGCAACGCAGCGGCTGCCCCGCCTGGTGGGCCGCGGAGCCGCGCTCAAGCTGCTGCTGACAGGCGAAATCATCGGCGCCGCGGAGGCGCTGCGCATCGGGCTGGTGGACGAAGTGGTTCCCGCGGCGGAACTGATGCGGCGCGCCGAGGCCCTGGCGAACTCCATTGCCGCCAACGCGCCCCTGGCGATCGCGGAGATCCTGCGCATGGTCGAAGACGGACTGAGCCTGCCCCTGGAGCTGGGCCTGCTGCGCGAGGGGGAGGTGTTCGGGCGGCTCTGCGCCACGGCCGACAAGGCCGAGGGCACGCGCGCGTTTCTTGAGAAGCGGCCGGCGGAGTGGAAGGGCAACTAGACTCGTAAAAAAAGTAAGTGACTTTTGGTGGGTATCTTGGCTCTCAGGGAGTGCCGCATTGCGAGCGGATTGCTCTAAAATCAGCAACTTAGCGATGGCGGTGGCGCGGCAGGACTGCACCATAAATGCGACATCCAGGCTGCATTATGTCCCGTTTCATGGGGACTTTTGATAGCAAAAGTCCACGCGGAATGGGACATATTTTGTGTGCGTATCCCCATGGAACGGGACTTTTTCGCGCAAAAGGTCCCCATGAAGTGGGACATTTTGGGGTAAAAGCCCCCGTGATTTGGGACATTCGAATGTGATGATTCTCACAGGAAGGAGACGAAGGGGGCCTCCGGGCGCTTTTGAGCGATGTGCTTTCGGTCAGGGGTCGACTTCCTGTGGCTTCCCACGCATTGTGCAAAAGACGCACAATGGACGGGGACAAAGGGTTAAATCTCACTGGAAACACAAGAGGCGCCCGAAGGCGCCTCTGGTGCTTGTGATTGCAGCTTCTATTTCTAGAAGTAAATCTTGGCCGCCAGCTGGGTCAGACGCGACGCCTGCGCCCCGCTGATGAACCCGAACGTACTTTTGGAATTATTCAGCACGCTGTCGTTCCAGGTTGTCCCTGGGTTGTTGAACTGCGTGTGGTTGAAGACGTTGTCGCTCTCCATGCGTAACTGGATATGCCTTGCGCGGTCCTCTGAGAAGTAAATGTTCTTGGCGAGGATCATATTGGTGTTGTTCAGACCGGGACCGTGGCCGGGATCGCGGTGCGTGTTACCGAATAGCCCGATCGGCTCGTTTACCCAACTGGTCTTGGCCACATAGGCGCTTCTTCCAGTACGGGCATTACGAGGAGCTCTCGGGTTCAATTTGACGATTGGCGCTACCTGGTTGGGGGCATCCGGGCAGGCATAGTAGTTGGTATAGAACGGGCACCATCCTGAGTTCGAGCTGCCGCCGGCGTAGGAGACGTCGAACGGGAAGCCCGTAGCCAGGGTGGTGATGCCAGCGACTTCCCAGCCCGAAAGGGCCAGGTTAATGGGACTGTACCAGGCGCTACCGTGGCGCATCGGGGTGACGTAGATGGGCGAGATCACCAAACGATGGCGCACGTCAAAGTTTGAGTCGCCGACGTTGAGCTGCGGTGCGAACTGATTGTAGCCACGCGTACTGGCCTCGCCGAATCCCGCATTTTCAAAGCTCGATCCCGAATCGATCGCATGCGCATAGGTGTACGAAAGTTGCAAAGTGAGGCCGTGGGTCGTTCCCTTCTCCACATTTGCCTGCAGGGAGTGGTAGCTCGCACTGGCGGTTGAATCAACCTGTCCGACGTCCCAGATCAGCGGATTGCCCAGGTACGTGTTCTGGGGGAAGAAGACGCTTTCCAGATTCGCGTTGGAGGGGCAATCAATGGTGAAGCCTAAGTATGGCGAGTACTCCGCGCCTGCCATGCAAGCAGCGTGTCCGGCCGGAGTAACGGGGTTCGCGTCCGTGGTCGACTGGTTATGACGCGCCAGCGAGCCCACGTAGCTCGCTCGGGCAACGATGCGTGACGGAAATTCGCGCTCCACGCTGAGCTGGATGTTCTCAGCATACGGTGCGCGGAAGTCGGACCCGTAGGTGCTCACGTTATAGAGCCCGCCTCCGTTGTTCGCTTCCAAGGCCCCGAAGTCGATCGTGGCGCCTTTCGCCGGGAACGTGTACGGGAACGGGTTCGGCACGGTCCCGTCATTGTTTAGCGCGTTAAACGGGTTGGCAAATTGAGGTTCGCCGTTGACTCCGGGGCTCGAAGTCCCGAACGGCGGCGTCGCCAGCGTCTGCAGCGCGGTCTCTTCTTCCGAGCGGTCATAGTAGATGCCAAAACCGCCGCGGATGGAGAACTTGCCCGGCGCGCCGGAAAGTGCGCCGAGATCAGGGGCCCAGGCAAAGCCGACGCGAGGTCCAAACTCGGAGTAGCGGGTAGTGGCCTTGCCAGAGTTGTTGCAGCCCGGATCGCCCGGATACACCCAGCCGGTGGGAGCGCCGGGGAATACCTTGGAATCCTCGCCCTTCACGATGCAGACAATCCCTTCGCCGCCGTACTGGTTGTTATGCAGCGGCGTGTCAATCGAATAACCGAGGCCATAGCTCAGGGTAAACGTCGGTGTCAGCTTCCACGTATCCTGCGCGTAAACGTAGTTCAGGAACGCATCGGCAATGATCTCCGCGCCGCTGTTTTGGCTGTACGTGGCCGGAACCCCCATCAGGAAGTCCACGCCGCCGTCGCCGGAGCTATAGGTCCCGGTGTTGGCGAAGTTAAACGCCCCGCTGTTCACGGCAAAAAACGGGTTGTGGACGTTGAACCGCCTCCCGTCATAGCCGAACTTCAGCGTGTGATTGCCCCAGACCTTGGAAACGGAGTCATCGAGCTGCGCCACCTGGTCGATTCGGGGCTGAGGTCCATTGGTGCTGAAGCCTAACGTGAACCCGGCGCCGCCGGCGCCATTCAGGGCTACGGAGATAGTCGGAATGCTCTCAGCCGCCTTGTTCTGAGGATGGATGGCAAAGCCAAAGGTCGTAGGATCGATCATGTTCTGCGGCTCAACGGCGTCGAAGTTGAATCGCGTGTAGTGCGCAGAGAAGTCGTTCACCATGCTGGCGTTGAACTGGTGCACGTAGTCGGCCGTATACTGCTGGATAGTGCGCGTGCTCACATCGCCGAAACCGGGCAGGGTGGCGCCCGTAAATGGCAGGTCCTGCGTGGTCGGCGCCTTGTCGTAGATACCGACGAAATAGATCTGGTTGGACGCGTTGGGACTTACGTCGATGCGCCCGAGGTACTGGTTGCCCGTGGTCACATCCACTGGTTTGAAGATGAAGCCGTAAGTGCCGTTGTTGGGCGGCGGCACAAACTTGGTGGCCAGGGCTGAAGCGATGCTGTTGAAGCTGGACTTTGGCAAAACACCGCCCAGGTCGTAGGCGCATTGTGCCCAGGTCTCGCCTGATTGACTACAGCCTGTGATGGCGATGCTGGCGGGAATCGGCGTACCGGTCCAGAGTCCCCAGGCTTTGCTGCCGGTGGGACGTGAAGCGCTGGCAGGTCCGTTATCTTCCGCCGAGAAGTCGCCGTTCAGGTTCGCAGCGTCAAACACGTCTGACGAGCCGCTGCCGTTGGAATCCGGAACCCGCTGGTGGGTGCGCTGGTAAGCGAAGAAGAAGAACAGCTTGTCGTGCAGGATGGGGCCGCCCACCGTGCCCCCGAAGATGTGCTGGTGATACGGGCTGACCGGTGTCGCCGAGCCCAGCGCCAGGGTCTTCTGGAAATAGTTGTTCGTGTTCAGGAACGTGTCGCGGTAAAACTCGAACGCATCGCCATGGAACTTGTTACTGCCCGACTTGATGGTAGCCGAAACAATGCCGCCGGAGTTGCGGTCATATTCTGCGTTCAGCGGACCGTCGATCAGATTGAACTGATCGATGGCGTCCAGGTTGGGCGAGAGCGCCAGCGTGTTCAACGCGATGTCGTTGGTGTCGGCGCCATTGATCAGGAACTCCGACTGCTGGGTCTGCCCGCCCGAAACCGAATAGGTCCCGAAACGGTCGCTCGACGCCTGCACGCCCGGTAGCGTCAGCTCCAGGCCGGTGAAGTTACGGTTGATCAGCGGCAGCTCCACGATCTGCTCGGAGTTCACCACGTTGCTCAATTCCATGTCCGAGGTGTTTACCTGCACCGCAGAGGCCTGCACTTCCACCACTTCCGAGGTGGAACCGACAGTCAACTGGATGGGCTCAACGTACTCCTGGTCAATGGCGAGCACGATCCCCTTCGCAGTGAACGTCTTGAAGCCATTAGCGGCTACGGAAATGGTGTAGCTGCCCACCGGGACCTGGGCGAACAGGTAGTTGCCGTCGGATTGCGAGACGGTTTCCAGCTTCAGGCCCGTCGCTTCGTTGACGGCGGTGACGTGGATCCCGGCAAGCGCGCCGCCCTGGGGATCGGTGACTGTGCCCTTGATGCGGGCATTGACGTCGACGGCATAGGCGAACCGAAGTACGCCCAACAGAATGACAGCGAGAGCCATGCCCCGCCACGAAAACAGTTTCCTCATGCCAGCTATCCTCGATTACACGAAGTTTCAAGCCATTGAACTGACGGTGAAAGCCTTTGTTTTCTGCAGTTCCCGAAAAAGATCACCCAGGCCCGGGAACCGAACTAATGCCGTGCATAAAGCCGCATATTTGGTCTGAAATCGAAATACCGCCAAGCCGAAAGAAGGGGAAGTCCTGGTGATTCATAACAGAGCAATCGCCGTGCCAAAGTTTCAGCCGTGATACCAATCACACTCGTCTACCGCGGAAACAAACGTAAATACCGCAAGATCAGCGACATACCCCGAAAGATGCCCACGAAAAGCAGACTGCGGCCCCAACTCCACGCCTCGTTGGATATGAATTTCAATAGGACTCTCTGCGAAAGTGGACGAAAAAGCGGAAACTGGGTATCCATTTGACTCAGGTACCCCCAATAGCTTGTGCTTTGGGCTATTTCTGTTTGATAGCCGAGTCCACGATCTGCCTGTAAGTTGTTGGTTCGATTACAACGGCCTGCTGTGCCAGGCGGTAGAAAAGTT
>DASZLF010000084.1:0-185525 GCA_035552555.1 Occallatibacter sp. | reverse complement strand
CGCCCCCCCCCCCCCACCCCGGCGCTCTCTGGAACGTCTTAAGACCGGACGGCATGGTCCTATCGGAGTGGAGGCGCCGAAGGCCCGCTCATCGCGATAATGCCGCGATGAACGGGGCACAGCATCTGAAACTCGCACGGGGCGTCCATTGAAAGTCGATGAGTGGGCCACCTGGCGGCGGAGCCATTGTTCCACCCAGGGATGAGCGATGCAAGCCCGGCAGGATTGGCCCGCGCCACAAAAAACGCCGGGGCCTGTGTCAGACCCCGGCAATGCGTGCACAAATTGGAGGACACCGCACCATGGAGAAAATCGAATCAAATTCCGGAATCGGCGCGCGAAGCTGCCGGCGCCGCCAGTTGCCGGCGCAGATTGCCCGCCAGGCCGGCCATCACCCGCAGCCGCTCCGCAATCGGCGACGACGCATCGCTGCCGGAAAGCGCCAGTTCCGACTGCAGCAGCAGCCCCGCCACCGTCGACTTCAGCTCCGACTCGATGGCCGCAGCCGCCGCCTTGCGCGCCTGCGTCTGCTCCCGCTCCCGGCGATGCAGCGCCGCGCGAATGTCGCGGATCAGCCGCGCCGCTCCCGATAACGCAAAATTGATCTGCAGCGGAATCGCCAGCCCCGCGCGATCCCAGATCGCCTCCGCCGACGCCGGATCGCATTCCGCGATGGTTTCATCCACCACCACCGCGGCAAACTCCTTCTGCCGCAGCGCCGCCAGCGCCGTCTTCCGCCCCTCCGCCACGTCCACGTCCATCCCCAGGTGCCTGGCCACCACGTCCGCGCAATTCCGCGCGCCTTCAATCCCCGTCACCATCAGAATGCTCATTGCCCCGCTCCTTGAAAAAGCAGCCGTTAGCTGTTGGCTTCTAGCTTCTAGCTACTAGCTACTAGCTTGTAGCTTGTAGCTTGTAGCTCGTAGCTTGTAGCTTGTAGCTCCCGGCTAGCAGCTAGAACCTAGTCCCTTAGTCCCTGGTCCCTAGTCCCCAGTCCCCAGTCCCTTAGTCCCTAGTCTCTAATCCCTAATCCCTAATCCCTAATCCCTGCTTTACAGCATCGGATCGCCTATTCCGTATTCCTTCAGCTTGCGATACAGCGTCGTCTTCCCGATGCCCAGCAGCTTCGCCGCCTGCAGCTTGTCGCCATTCAGCGTTCGGATCGCCGACAAAATGGCCTGCTTCTCCATCTCCGCCAGCGTCATCCACTGCGGTCCCGATCCGTCCTGGCCGCCATCTTCGGTCATCGCCGCTGCCCGCCGCGCCTCCAGCCCCTGGTTCTGCAATTGCGTGGGAAGGTCGCCCAGGTGCAGCACCGGCCCCGACGACAGCGCACAGGCCCGCTCCACCGAGTTCTCAAGCTCGCGCACGTTTCCCGGCCAGTCGTAGCGCATCATGGTGCGCAGCGCCTCGTCGCTCAGGGTGAACTTCTGGGCGTGCTCGCGGCTGATGCGATCGAGAAAATGCGCCGCCAGCAGCGGAATGTCTTCCTTGCGGTCGCGCAGCGCCGGCAGCTTCAGGTTCACCACGTTCAGGCGATAGAACAGGTCCTTGCGAAACTGGCCCTTCTCCACCATCTCCGCCAGCACCCGGTTGGTGGCCGCAACGATGCGCGCCTTGATGGGCACCCGGTGGGTGGCTCCCACCGGCCGCACTTCGCGCTCCTGCAGCGCCCGCAGCAGCTTGGCCTGCAGGTCCAGCGACAGCTCGCCTATCTCATCCAGAAAAACGGTCCCATCTTCGGCGGAAACCAGCAGCCCGTCCTTGGAGCGGTTGGCCCCCGTGAACGCGCCCTTCACATAGCCGAACAGCTCGCTTTCAATCAGCGTGGGCACCAGCGATCCGCAGTCCACCGGCAGAAACGGCTTCTGCCCGTTGGGTCCGTAGGCGTGAATGGTTCGCGCCACCAGCTCCTTGCCGGTGCCGCTTTCGCCCAGGATCAGCACCGGGTGCGAGCTCTGCGCCACCTTGGAGAGGATGCGGTACAGCTTCTCCATCTCCCCGGAGCGGCCGATCATCGCGCCCAGTCCCTGCGAGAGCCGCAGCCGTTCGCGCAACTGGCGCGTGGCCGTGTCCGTCAGCAGCGTGGAAGCCGCACGGTCCAGCACCGTGGAAAGCTCGTCCATGGCGAATGGCTTGGTCAGGTAGTCGGAGGCGCCGCAGCGCATCGCCTCCACAGCCGCGTTCACCGACCCCGACGCCGTCATGGCAATCACCGCGGTCTGCGGATAAAGCAGCTTCACCTCGGAGACCATCTCCAGCCCGTGGTTCGAACCCGGCGGCAGGTTCACCAGCAGGATGTCCGCCGCACGGCCCCGCAGCAGGCTGCGCGCATGGCCGAGGTCGCCGGTGGACTCCACCTGGTAGCCCAGGCTGGCCGCAATCTCGGCGCAGGCCGAACGCACCGCGGCTTCGGCATCGACCACCAGCAGATGCAACGGGGCCGCCGGCTCCCCGCCTTGAGAGAGAAACTCCATGGTTTTTGTGTCCAAGACTGTTGCCAGCATTGTAGTCGCCTCGCCTGTGCCCGGGCGCATGCCCGTATCCAACATGGTTCCCGTTTCGTTGCCTGCCGTTTTAACGTGTGCGGATGGGCAGCTCGATTTCCAGCCGCGCTCCGCCTTGGTCCCGGTTGGCCGCGCGCACCCGTCCCCCCGCGCTCTCCACGATCGATCGCGTGATGGATAGCCCCAGCCCGCGATGGGCCGCCGGCCATCCCCCGCCCTGCGACCGGTCCCCGGCCACGGCGTGCGACGAGTACCCCGGCTCGAACACCCTGGCCAGCGATTCCTCCGCAATGCCCGGCCCCGTGTCCTCCACCGCCAGCACCACCGCCGGCGCGCCTCCCTGCGGATCCGGCAACTCGCGCAGCGTAATCTCAATGGCGCCTGCCCGGCCCATGGCCTCGGAGGCGTTCTTCACCAGGTTCACCAGCACCCGGGTCAGGTCCTCGCTGCTCAGCCGCACCGGCCGCGCGCCTCCCTCGGTCCGCACCGCCACCGCAATCGCCAGCCCCGCCATTGCATCCAGCAGGTTGCGGTTCGCCAGCAGCTCCTCCTGCAGGTTGTCGATGGGGTCGTTGGGCAGCCGCTCCGCCCGGGTAATGTTGCGCCCCGAACTCTCCGGCCCGTGGCCCGGCATCCCCGGCCAACCAACCGGCCGCGCCTCCGGCTCCTCGATCCCGCTCCCGTCCAGCTGCATCAGCTTCTCCACCAGCCGCCGGCTGGCCGAGGTCACCAGCCGCAGCTCGTGCGCATAGTGCGCAAACCCGTCCTGCAGCACTCCCGGCTCCGCCAGCAGATCGCAATAGAGCGCCAGCGCCGTGACCATGTTGCGAGCGTCGTGCGCCACTTCGGTCAGCGTCCCGGTGCGCCGCCGCATGCCCGCCATCGTCTCCACCACCGCTTCCACCCGTCGGCGCTCCGCTTCCCCTGGGTTCGCCCGTATCTCCGCTGCCTGCATGGCCGTTCCTTCCCGCACCCGCCCGCGCTTGCGTTCCGAACCGCCCGGCCTGTTGTCTCCGGGCTTCCCGTTTCAGCGCTCGCGGCAGGTTGCTGTCCCTTCCTAATACACGTCGCGTGCCAAACCAGGACACTTTCCCTAAGTGGTTCTTAAGAAACTTCTTACCTGTCCTGAAGCCGTACACGAACCGCCCCCGCTGCGCACCCGTTTGTCCCGAATTGGGACAACCGGTCGCAGGCTCATCCATACAACTCTATTGTTTTCTTATACTTACGACACATTCCCGATCCGGCCCTGCTTTCCCGCCGAATTCCCATCCCGGGAACCGACCCTCCCACTCCCGAACTCTCCCTCCCAGGAACGTACAATTCCTCTATGCAGCCAGATTTCTTTCGTCCCGGCGGCCGGTCCCCCCTCCAGCTCCGCCCCCTCACCCTCACCCCCGGCTATGTGCAAACCGCCGAAGGCTCCGTACTCGTCTGCTGCGGAGCCACCCGCGTGCTCTGCAACGCCACCCTGGAGCCCGGCGTTCCCGGTTGGCTGCGCAATTCCGGCCGCGGCTGGGTCACCGCCGAATACTCCATGCTCCCCCGCTCCACCGTCACCCGCACCCCGCGGGAGAGCGAAAAAGGCAAAATCGGCGGCCGCACCCACGAGATCCAGCGCCTCATCGGCCGCAGCCTACGCTCCGTGGTGGATATGCAGGCCCTCGGCGAGCGCACCGTCATCCTCGACTGCGACGTGATCCAGGCCGACGGAGGCACCCGCACCGCTGCCATCACGGGCGCCGCCGTCGCCCTCTCCATCGCCCTCAATGCCCTGGTCAAGACCGGCGCCCTCAAGCAATCGCCGATGAAACAACTGGTCGCCGCCACGTCGGTGGGCATCGTCGAAGGCACACCGCTGCTCGACCTCTGCTACGAGGAGGACTCCCAGGCCGAAGTGGATATGAACGTGGTGATGACCGAGGATGGCGGCCTGGTGGAAACCCAGGCCACCGCGGAGAAGGGCAGCTACAGCCGCGCCCAGCTCGACCAGCTCATCGATCTGGCGGAGGCGGGATTGAAGGAGATCTTCGCCGCACAGCGAGCGGTGCTGGGCGGGTAGGGATTCAGTGGTCAGTGGTCAGTGGTCAGTGGTCTGTGGTCAAGTTCAGTAGTGAGTGGTCACTTTTTCACTGTTTCACTTTTTCACTTTTTCACTGTTTCACTTTTTCACTGTTTCACTTTTTCACTGTTCACTGCTCACTGTTCACTGCTCCTCCACCACCGGCAGCTCTACCGCGCTCGCCTCGCCGGCCGCGTGATACACCCGCTGCGTAGCTTTCTTATAGTCCTCCGGCTTGGCCCAGAAGATGCTCGGCACAAACGTCTGCGGATTTCGGTCGTACAGCGGGAACCAGCTCGACTGCACCTGCACCATGATCTTGTGCCCCGGCAGAAACACATGATTGGCCGGCGGCAGCGCGAACCGGTACGTCAGCGGCTTCCCCGGCTCAATCGCTTCGGGCGAAGAAAAACTCTCCCGGTACCGCCCGCGGAAGATGTCCATCCCGATCGGCAGTTGATACCCGCCCATCTGCGGCTCCGCGGGAACCTCGTCGGGATACACATCGATCAGCTTCACCACCCAGTCCGAGTCCGTCCCGCTGGTCGACGCCACCAGGTTCACCACCGGCTGCCCCTGGATGTGCACCGGCTCTGCCAGCACGTCGCTGGTATACGTCAGCACATCGGTGCGGCCGGAGTCCTCGCGCTGGTCGTCCACCAGCCAGTATTCCCACGTGGTCACGGGCGGCTCGTAACCCACCGGCTGATTGGGCCGCGCCCGGAACGGCACCGGGTGCGCAGGATCGGAAATGTACTCGTCGTACTCCGCGCTGGCTCCGCTCACTGCACCGGTCCCGCTCGGCTCCCACCCCAGCGCGCCGCCAGCCTCGAGATACAGCGGCTTCCTCGTCGGCGACACCGGCCACGCATCCTTCGTCTCCCAGCGGTTCTCGCCGGTCTCGTACACCGTTACCGGCGCAACGTTCATCGGCGGCGCATCGTCTTTCAGGTAATGCGCCAGGAACGGCGCCAGCACATGCATCCGCCACCATGCCGACGTGTCGCTGGGGAATCGCAGCGCGCCGAGCGAAGCCCCGCCATAAATCTCCTGCCCGTGATACCACGGACCCATCGTGAAGAAGACCTTGTCGCCGTCCTTGTCCAGCGGCTTCACGGCCTTGTACACGGCCATCGGCCCATAGATGTCTTCCTGGTCCCACTGGCCGGCCACCAGCATGAAGGGCACCTTGATGCCCTCCTGCTTGAAGTCCTCCGCCAGAACCTTGTCCAGGGCCTGATCGCTCCAGAACGCGTCGTAAGCCGGGTGGTCGAGGATTTTCTTCCAGAACCCGATCTGCTCGAGGCCCCGTTGCTTCCCCAGTTCGCCCGCCGACCCCGCCCGCATATACATGTCGTAGTCGTCGAAGTTTCCACTCCACCACTTCTCCGTGTTCCCCCGCGTTGCCGCCTGCTCGTAGATGTAGGGCATATTCTGCTCGCGGAACGCGCCGTTGTGAAACCAGTCGTCGCCCATCCATCCATCCACCATCGGATTCATCGGCGCGGCCACCTTCAGCGCCGGATGCGGGTGCACCAGCGCCATCAGCGGCAGAAACCCGTCGTACGAAATCCCCAGAATCCCCACCTTCCCATTGCTCTCGGGAATGTTCTTCACCAGCCAGTCGATGGTGTCATAGGTGTCTGTCGACTCGTCCACCGGCGTCGGATTCTGCGGCCCGTGCAGCGGCCGGTTCATCACGTAGTCGCCCTCCGAGCCGTACTTGCCGCGAATATCCTCGATCGCGCGGATGTATCCGCCCTGCACAATCACGTCCACCGCATTGTCGTAGCCCCACAGAATCGATCCCATGTGCGGACTGGCCGCATAGCTGGTCTGCGCGTCGGCGCTGTACGGCGTGCGCGTCAGCAGAATCGGCGCACGCCCGGCGCCCGCCTGCTTCCCGGCTTTCTGCCCGGCAGCTATCGGCGCCAGTTTCGGCACCAGTTTCGGCACCAGGATGACCACGTGCAGCTTCACCCCGTCGCGCATGGGGACCATGGCTTCGCGTCGCTCGTAATCGAAGCTCGACGTATTCGGCTGGAAATGCGCCGGCGTCTCGCTGGGATAATCCGGATATTGCGCCTGCGAACTGGCGCTCTGCGCGCCGGCGGAAACCATCAGCGAGAACAACGCGGCGACAGCAACAGGCATTCTGCGGATAAGCATCGGGCGGAACCTCTCGTGCGGGAGATCGCGTTTGGGAAACCGCGAATGCTAAGAGCTTACCGCAGCCCGCCGGAAGTGCCCTGGACCAGGGGCATGAATGTCGATGTTTCGGATCCGCTGAGCCACTCGCTCTGGTCAGATGGCGGGGGTTGATCCTCTGGGTTCGATGGGAATGGCGGAGCGCAGGGGCGGCGCGCCGGTGATCTGTTTCGAGATGGCGGTAGTAATGGTGGCGGCAACGTCGTACTGCGAGGAAAGCATGTCAGCGGACCTGCGGGTGTAGGATGCGCCCCAAAGGCGGGCTTCGTGGACAGTGTCGAGCAGTTCGACGGTCACGGTGGCCTGGTCGCCGACCTGAGCGACAGTGCCCTGGATAACAAAGGAGGCGTGGAATTCGGCGGCGAGCTGATGCAAAGAAAGGCGCCGGCCCCGGAGGCTGGAAGCGGAGCGCCAGGAGATGACCTGGAAAGCGCCGGCGCGGCTCAGGTTCTGGGTCAGATCTTCAGTGAGGGCATCGACCAGGAACTCGTCGGACGAGGTCTGGTTTTCGAAGGGAAGGACCACCAGCATGGGTAACTGAGCCGTGGGTAGAGCCCGACGGCTATGCCAGGCCCAAAAGGCGGCGGCGAGCAGGAGAGCGAGCACGAACCCGGTGAGCAGAGCGAGATAGGTGGCGCGGCGGCGGGGCAGGGCGAAACGGGGTTGCCGCGAAGGATTGTGCGGAACTACAGAAATTGCGCTCTCGGCCGGGCCCGACCGGGATCTCATCCATGCGTCGATTTCGGCGGTGAAGGCATAGACACTGGCGCGGGAAAGGTGGGTGATGCGGCGAATGGGGAGGCCTTCATGTTTCTCCCAGAGCTGGACGGTGCGAGGGTCGCGATTGAGATAGGCGGCAATCTCTTTCCAGCTATTCAAGCGAGAGCGGGTGGGCGCAGGCGCGCCTATGGGGCGGATTTTGGGAGTCATTCCCATCCACATGGGGCAACAAACGGGCCCGCTGACTCTTTCTTCCGCAGCTCGGGGAATCAGATGCGATTGCTATTTCAAACCAGTGTAGCTCTTTTGGGATGGAAAGAAAAAAGAAAGTTCGGGAGGAGGAGATCGAGGCGGTGACAAACGAAAGTAATAGCGAAAACAAGGCGCGTTAGGCGAAACAGGCGAAATTCGGCTGATTTCTTCTTGCGCTACCAGTTCCATGTGCATAAGCTTCCGGCAACTCACCGGAGGCAGCTATGTTTGGACGGAAGACGGCTTTATGGCTTTTTGTGTGCCTGGGTTTCTGTGTATCCCTGGTATTGGCAGGATGTGGCGCGAATTCCAAGCCGCTGTCTGTGACGGTGACGGCCTCAGCAAGCACAGTAGATGGCGCAGATACGACGAGCCTGACGGCGGCCGTGGCAAATGACAAGAATGCGGCCGGGGTGTCGTGGAGTGTGAGCGGCGGGGGAGCCTTGTCGAGCACCACCACGACGGGGGCCACGTATACGGCGCCCGCGGCGACGAAATCCGGGCTTACGGTGACGGTAACGGCGACTTCGGTTGCCGATAGCACCAAAACGGGAACTGCGACCATTACGGTTCCGGCCATGCCGACGGTATCGACTACCAGCGACAAACTGACAGGGACGGTGGGAGCCGCGTTCTCGGTGTCGCTGCAGGGCAGCGGCGGGATATCGCCCTACAAGAACTGGGTGGTGTCGACGACCGGCAGCGCGTTGCCGGCTTGCCTGACGCTGAGTTCAGCGGGCGTGCTGGCCACAACGTCGGGGACGGCGCCAATGGCGGCCTGTGCCGGGACCTATACCAACCTGATCTTTACATATAGCGACTCGGGAACGCCTACGCCGCTGACGGCGACTTCGGACCCCATGACGGCGACGATCGTGGCGGCGCCGGCGATCGCGTTTACTCCTACCCTTCCCGCCGGAGCGGTGGGGTCGGCCTATGCGGGCAGCGCGGCGGCGGCGGGAGGATCGGGCGCGCTGACCTACAGCGTGAGCAGCGGAGCTTTGCCTGCGGACCTGGCGCTGAATGCGGCCACGGGCGCGATTACAGGAACGCCGAAGGCCGCGGACGCGGGGACGGCCAGCTTCAAGATCGCGGCCGCCGATGCATTCGGGGACACGGCCACTTCAGGGCCGCTGACGATTAACGTTGCGGCAGCTCCGGCGATTACGTTGACTCCAAGCGGAGCGGGTACGGTGGCGCTGACGGGGGCTACTTATCAGACGACCTACAGCGCGACGATCACCGCCGCGGGTGGCGCGGGAACGCTCACGTTGACGGAAACCGGTGCGCTTCCGGCCGGCTTGACCTATGCAGGTGGAGTGATCAGTGGGAAGCCGACCGCCGCGGGCACGACGACCTTCAGCGTGAAGGCAGCCGACGCATTCGGGGATTCAGCGACCCAGTCGTACTCGATTACCGTGACCTATCCGGCGATGACGGTGAACGCGGTGACGTTGCCGACGGGCTACCTGGGATCGGCGTATACGGCCACGACATTGGCAGCGACGGGCGGCTCGGGCGTGGCGGCCAATTACACCTGGGCGCTGAGCGGCGGAACGCTTCTGCCGGGTGGGCTGCAGCTATCGGCGGCGGGAGTCATCAGCGGCACGCCCAGCGGGACGACGACTGGCACCATCAACTTCAAGGTGACCGTGACCGACACGGTAGCCAACCTGACCAGCGCCGCGACTTCGGTTTCCATCGTGGTGAAGGCGGGAGTGGCGATCAATGCGATCGCGCTTCCCACCGGATACTTGGGCTCGGCTTACCCGCCGCAGGGCAGCGCGGCAACCATGTCGGCTACGGGCGGAGCGGGTTCGCCCTACACGTGGAACATGACGGCGGCGGCAGGCTCGTCGGTTCCGGCGGGGCTCATCATAGGACCGTCAACGGGCGCCATTACGGGCACTCCGACGGCGCAAGGCACTTACAGCGTAGTGATCAAGGCCACGGATGGTGCGACGCCGGCGAATTCGGCCAGCGTGACGCTTCCCATCGCCATCGGAGCGGGAGTGTCGGTAACGGTTCCGGCGCTGTCTGCGGCTTATCCGGGAACGGCGTACACTTCGGCGGCCTTCACGGCCTCGGGAGGGTCGAACGCCGGCTTCCAATGGAGCTGGGCCGCAGCATCGGGATCGTCGCTGCCGAACGGATTGAGTATTGGCGCGGCGACGGGCATTGTCACCGGAACGCCGGTGAATGCGGGAACCAGCAATGCAACGTCGAATGTCGTGGTGACGGCCACGGATTCGCTGGGCAATAAGGGAACGGCAAACGCCACGGTGACGATTGAGGGCACGTTAAAGATCACCACGGCATCGCTGCCGGCAGCCACGGTGGGAGCGAACTATTCGCAAGGGCTGGTGGCGGCCGGAGGGTCGGGGACGTACCCGACCTGGGCAGTGGCATCGGGAGGAGTCAGCCTGACGGCTGTGGGCCTGGGGCTGAACACGGCCACAGGCGTGGTTTCGGGTGCTTCGCCGACGGCGGGGACTGCGACCTTCAGCGTGACGGTCACGGACTCGCAGGGACACGTGTCGGCGGCGGTGAACTACACCATCGATGTGAACAGCCAGCTCAAGGTGAACCAGACCACGCTTCCGGCCGGGGACGTGGGCGCGAGCTATTCGCAGACGCTGACGGCAAGCGGCGGTACGGGATCGAATTACACGTGGTTGGCGACGTCAAGCAACCTGGCCAGCTATGGCCTGGCCTTGTCGACTACGGGGGCGATCACCGGCACTCCCACGCAGTCGGGTACCGCGAGCTTCACGGCGAAGGTAACGGACTCGGGGAGCAACACGGCGACGCAAGCGCTAAGCATCCAGGTGTACAGCGGGTTGACTCTGCCGGCGGCCAACTCGCTGCCGCAGGGGTACACCGGCGTGGCGTATAGCGGATCGGTGAGCGGGTCGGGCGGAAGCGGAAATCTGTCGATCGCGGTGACGTCTGCGTTGTCGCCAAGTGACGGGACGCTGGGGACAACTGTGAACGTGGCGACCGTGAATGTCAGCGGCACGCCCACGGCAGCCACCACGGTGTCGTTCAGCGTGAAATTGACTGACACAACGACCAGTAACTCCATTTCCCAGACCTACGGAATCACTATCTCCACGCCCAGCGCACCGACGTTGCCCGCGCCTAACCCGGCGAGTCTGCCATCGGCGACCGTCAATACGGGCTACACCGGATCGATTACCGCATCGGGCGGAGTGGGGCCGAATTACACGTGGACCGTGAACAGCACGGTGCTCACGAACGGAAATCCGGTCAATCTCGGCGCCAGCGGGATGACGGTGACCACCACTGGCACGAACGTGCTGTCGGTGGGCGGAACGCCGAGCGCCACGGGACCGGTGCAGTTCCCCGTAACCGTCAAGGACAACACCACGAACCTGAGCAGCACTTCGCAGACGTACACCATCCAGGTAAACGCCGCGGGCTCGCAGGTGAGCGGGCAGATTTTCCTGAACAACTGCGGAGGCGGCAACGTTCCGCCGATCACGGTGAGCATCAACACCTCTCCCGTGCAGCACGTGACCAGCGATAACAACGGGAACTACTCCTTCGCGAGCATTCCCAACGGAACCTATACCATCACACCGTCGATCGCGGGAGCGGCGTCGCTGTTCTCGCCGGCGACGATCACCAACGTGGTGGTGAATAACAATTCGGTTTCGGGGGAGAACTTCCAAGCGCAACTGGGTTACACGGTTTCGGGCACGGTGACGTACAGCGCCAGCGGGACGGCTCGGACGGGGCAGACCTACCTGATGCTGAACAGCAACAATTGCGGCGGGAACGGCGGGGGCACCAGCATCAGCGAAACCACGCTGACTTCGGGAGGAGCCTTCACCATCCGCGGCGTGCCGCCGGGCAGCTACACCCTGCAGGCCTGGATGGATACGCTCGGCCAGAGCGCGCAGAACGCAGTCGACCCGGCCGGGAGCGCCTCCTTTACGGTGGACGCAAACGTGAGCAACGCTGCCGTCACCATGCACGATCCCACGTATGCGACGCCCACCTCGAATCCCACCATCCAAGGCATAATTCCGAACCCGCAAGGTGTGCTGATCGAGGTCAAGCCGAGCCAGAACAGCAATGGCTTGGAGGACGCAAATCAATACCTGGTGGAATGGAGCACGAGTCCCACGCTGGGCGGCGGAACGGGCGGCGGTCAATTTGCCACCATTACGGGCAGCTACACATTCACGGCGGGGGGTAGTAAGGGTGTCTGGCTCCTCGACAATGCAATGCTCACCGGCACGGGCTTCAGCTTCACCAGCGGCCAGACGTATTACTTCCAGGCCCGCTCCTTTAACACGCTGGACACTGCCAATCCTCATCCCTCGGGGTGGTGCAACTACACATCGAGCGGGTGCGGCGGGACGACGGGCTTTACGGGCGTGACCATCGGCGCGCCCGCATGCACCGGGACATGCACCTCGGTTTCAAGCTCGGTGACCATCCCGGCAGCCATCACCATTAAGGCGGGCGCTCCGTTGTATCTGGGTCTGGTCCAGCTCGACAGCAGCAGCGGCGGCAACCCGATTGGCATCTATGTCTCCGAGATTGCCAGCCCCTCACACGGCGCGAATGACTTTACCGTCACCGTTCCCAGCGGCTCCAATTACGCGGTCGTAGGGATTCTCGACCAGAACAACAATGGCGGCTTCGGCGCCGGGTCGATAGGCAATACCGACACCCTCCAGGGCAACCTGACTATTTCGGGCAGCACGCAGAACGTAGCCGGCATCACGCTGTCCTCCTTGAACAGCACAGCAACCGTATCCACGCAGTTCACGTCCAGCTCCTGCAAGGGCTGCGGCTCAACCTCGACGAGCTATGGGCTTAGTTTTCAGGTGAAGGGGTCGGACAAGCTGCCAGTGGCCGTTACCTTGAACTCGGGTCCCAATTTGCTCAACAACAACGGCACCGTAGCCCTGGATATGAGCATCTGCACGGATTGCGGCAATCCTCAATTCGACTACAACGTCTCGCTGCCCGTGAAGCCGAACGTGGGAGACACATACGGCTTCACGGTCACTTACAGCGACGGAAGCCAGGATACCGGCGCCACGGTGGTTGGCGCCGTAACCGGCTGGAACGGCGGAAGTTCCGTGGTTGGTGCAAGCGATGCCCCGACCGCTCTCGCGCCCAACGACAACAACAGCACCAGCACCACGCCGACGTTCACCTGGACCGATTCGGCCAATGCCATGGGCGCCAACTTCTCCTACAACTTCTACATCTACGACCAAAGCAATTGCACGGGCAATTGCAACGTCTGGCAGATACCGGGCAACTACTCCAAATCCAACGGGTTCTCCAGTTCGATCACGTCGATCACGTGGGGTACCGATCCGACTGGGGGAGGCAGCACGCCCTCGGTTGGCAGCTTGACCCTCGGAGACGTGTACAACTGGACAGTCCAGGTCCAGGACACGAATGGCAACCAGGCGCAGACGCAAGTTTGGTACCAACCGTAAGCTGCACCTGCTCCGGATTCGGGCGGCTGGCCGCAAGGCCGGCCGCCCTTTTCTCTTGTGTCTACCGTAGCTTGGCGCCGAGCGGTGGCGCGGGCTCTGCCGCGGCGCCGGTTAGTCCCTGGGAACGATCGCAGATGCCTTCCTCGTTCTCGAGGTCGCAGGCGGCAATCACCAATGCGATGTGGGAAAAGGCCTGGGGGAAGTTGCCCACCATGCGCTTCCGCTTTAGATCGTATTCTTCCGAAAGCAAGCCAAGATCGTTGCGAAGGGAAAGCAGGCGCTCGAACAGACGGCGTGCGTCGTCTGGGCGGCCGATGGATTTGAGGCTGCTGACCATCCAAAAGCTGCAGGCGATAAAGACGCCTTCGCCGGGGGGAAGCCCATCCTTCACTTTCGATGTGTTGTAGCGAAGCACAAGGCCGTCAGGCATGAGCTCGCGCTCGATGGCTTCCACGGTGGCCTTGATGCGCGGATCGCTGCCCGGAAGAAACCCTACCTGGGGAATCAGCAACAGCGCCGCATCGAGCTGGCTGGATCCATAAGCCTGCACGAAGCAGCCCTTTCTCTTATTGAATGCCTGGGCACACACTTCTGCGTGGATGGTGTCGCGGATCTTCCGCCATTTGTCGAGGGGCGCCTGGTAATGGAGTTGTTCGGCGAGCTTGACGGCACGATCGAAAGCCACCCAGGCCATCACCTTGGAATAAGTGAACTGCTGAGGTTTGCCGCGAGTCTCCCATATGCCGTGGTCGGGATCGCGCCAGATGTTTTCGAGGTGATTGAGAAGCAGGACCAGGACGCGAAAGTCCTGCTCGGCATGCGCTCCCATGCTCTTCTGCGCGTGAAAGAAGGAATCGAGCATTTCGCCATAGATGTCGATCTGCACCTGGCCGGCGGCAGCGTTGCCCACGCGCACCGGCTGGGAATTTTCGTAACCGGAGAGCCAGTCCACTTCCCACTCCACGAGTTGGCGCTCGCCTTTTAGTCCATACATGATCTGCACCTGGTCGGGGCTGCCGGCAATGGCGCGCAGGAGCCAGTCCTGCCAGGCCACGGCTTCCTCGTAGTAGCCGCCGCTGGTGAGGGCCATCAGAGTGAAAGTGGTATCGCGAACCCAGCAGAAGCGGTAGTCCCAGTTGCGCACGCCGCCGAGTTCCTCGGGCAGGGAAGAGGTGATGGCGGCCACCAAGCCTCCGGAGGGCCGAAATGTCATGGCTTTGAGGGCGATCAGCGACCGCTCGACCGCTTCGCGGTATTTGCCTGAGTAATGCAGCCGCGATGCCCAGGGGGTCCAGAAGTTCTCAGTATCTCTGAGCGCCTGCTCCGCGTCGATGGGATCGGGATCGGGCTCGAACGACAGCCCATAGGTGAGCGTGAACCAGATGCGATCGCCCTTGTTCACGGTGAAATCGGCAACCGTGGTGAGGTTCTCGCCGCGCACCGGAATGGACCCGTGGAGCATGGCAAGATGCGGTCCCGCTACGGCGCGCACTCCATCGGAGATGCCGGTGACCCAGGGAACGGTATGGCCGTAGTCGAAGCGCAGGGCAAGATCCATGCGCATGGGCACGCTGCCGTTGACACCTTCGACGATGCGGACGACGTCGGAATGGTGCTCGCGGATGGGCATGAAGTCGATGAGGCGAACGGTCCCGCGGGCATGCTCGAATGTGGTTTCGAGGATGAGCGTGTGTTCGCGGTAACGGCGTGTGGTCTTCCACTCACCATCGCAGGGACAGATTCTCCAATAGCCGTTTTCTTCTTTTCCGAGCAGCGCGGCGAAACAGGCTTCGGAGGCGAAGTCGGGCCAGCAGAGCCAGTCGATGGAGCCGCGGTTGTCGACAATCGCGGCCGTTTCGCAGTCGCCAATCAGCGCATAATCCTCAATCTTCGCAGCCATATTATTGCTCGCGGTAGTTGCGCATGAGGCCGCCGTCGATCACGAATGTGGAGCCGGTGATGTAGACAGCGTCGTCGGAGACGAGGAAAGCGACCAGGCCAGCGACGTCGTCGGGAGTGCCCATGCGCCCCAGCGGGATGTTGGCCAGCAGGGCGTTGAGTTTTGGCTTGTCCTCCAGCAGCGCTTTGTTGATCGGGGTAACAATTGCGCCGGGAGCGACGTTGTTGATGGTGATGCCGAGGGGCCCAAGCTCCACCGACAGGTTGCGCATCAACATGCGCAAGCCGCCCTTGCTGACGGAGTAGGAATCGAATCCGGGGAACACCATGTCTTCGTGGACGGAGCTGATGTTCACGATCCGGCCGGGCTTTTTTGCTTCGCGCAGACGCCGCACAAAAGCCTGGGTAAGGAAGAACGGCCCGCGAAGATTTACGGCCAGAATCTTGTCGTAGTCCTGTTCGGTTGTATCCCAGAAGTCCGACTTTATTTCCATGCCGGCGTTGTTGATGAGGATGTCTGCCGCGCCGAATTTGTTCCAGGCGGTGTTGACGAGGCAGTTCACGTCGTCCATTTTGGTGACGTCGGCGCGGACGATTTCGCCTTCCGCGCCGAACTGTTCGATGGCGCGCTGGGTATCTTCAGCGCCTTCGGGAGTGCCAACGTAATCGACAATGACCTTGGCGCCCTCGCAGCCGAGCCGCTTGGCAATTCCCTGCCCGATGCCAGAGCTTGCGCCGGTGACGATGGCAACTTTGCCCTTCAAGCCACGCATGAATTTTCTCCTCGAAATGAAGTGCGAGCCCGCATTCGCTTGATTAGATGCGAATTCTTCGCTGGGGCAGCCGGTCAGAAATGCATGGTTCCGGGGAGCCCTTACGTTTTCGTCGATTCTCTCCGCAATGCTGATTTCGCTGGAATCATGCCGCATTTGGCAAGGAAATTGTGAGCGGTGATGGAAGAGCGATCGGGTTCCGGATGTGGGCCTGATTGGCGTGCCAGAACGCGGCGATATTGCGCACCGTCTGCTCGAGAGAACGGTGGGCCACCCAGGCGGTGTCGGCACGGAACATCGCAGTATCGGCCACGTAGAAGGGGCGATCGCCGGGGCGTGCGGGGGCATACTGCACTCTGGCCGATCGATAGCAGACGCGTTCAATGAGACTGATCATCTCGTTCACGGAGACAGAAGAGAAGATTCCGCCGCCGAGATTGTACGCATTGCCGGAGGTGACGCCACGATAATCGCGCGCGGCCGTTAGTGCGCCCACCAGGTCAGAGACGTGCAGCACGTCGCGCACCTGGAGGCCATTTCCGTAGACAGTGATGGGGTAGCCGGCGAGGACGTAGTAAACAAAATGCGCCACCCAGCCGTGGCCCTGGTTTTCAAACTGGCGCGGACCCGCGACGGTGTCGGGGCGAAGGACGACGGTGGGGAGATTGTAAAGGCGGGAATAGTCGAGGACGTAGCGGTCGGCTGCGCCCATGGAGGACGTGTAAGGGAAATCGAGGTTGACGGGCATGCGTTCTGAGATGCCTCGAAAAGCTGGATTCGCCGGGACGTAACGCCGGCCGATATGTTTCACCGGGATGTTGTTGACTCCGCTGTAGACCTTGGCCGTGGAAACGTAAATCACCATGGGCGTGCGCGGGGAGCAGCGCGAGGCCTCAAGGACGTTGAGAGTCCCAGTCGCGTTGACATCGAAATCCTCGCGCGCCCTGGAGGGGACTTCGCATCGGGCGGCGAGATGATAAATTTCGTCAACCTCGCGCACCGCCTCGTTGATGCGAATGGCGCTGCACACGTCGCCGCGCAGGAAGCGCAATCGGCTGGCTCGTGCCTGAGACCTGAGCCATTCCAGGTTCAGTTCCGCGCCGGGGTGCGACAGATTATCGAAAATGGTAATGCGCGCGTCAGTGGCGGCAAGCAAATGGGCCGCAAGATTCGCCCCGATGAAACCCGCTCCGCCCGTAATAAGAATATGGGCAGACTGACTGCTTGTAGCCCGCAACATTGAACCGCCTCGCCGCGGAAGGAGACTTGCCTTTCCATTGAGATGCCCGAATTTCGCAGCCGGTTGATTGCTCGTGCTTTACGGCACGGATTCGCAGGGGCGGCTCTGCGCGGACGAGATTCGCCTTCGCTTCCCTGCTGCGACGGAAGCAACGGACCGATTCTGCCCGAGGTCCGCGCCGGACTGCCGTGGCGCCTTGCCGGTTAAAATGTAGAAGAGGGGTTCGTTCCGCACATGAAATTGTCCGCAACTGCCGTCGATCATCCCGCTGGAAGCAAGGTCCTCACCAAGAACAAGCACCTGATTCGCTGGGTGGAGAAAATCGCCGAGCTATGCCGCCCTGATTCGATTCACTGGGTGGATGGCTCGAAGGCTGAGTACGATTTTCTTTGCGATCGCCTGGTCGAAGCGGGCACCTTCATCCGGCTGAATCAGAAATTGTGGCCGGAATGCTTCTATGCGCGCTCCTCGCCCAGCGATGTGGCCCGCGTGGAAGACCGCACGTTCATCTGCTCGCTCTCGCGCGATGCGGCGGGACCAACCAACAACTGGGAGGATCCGTTTGTGATGCGCCGCCGATTGAAGCAACTCTTCAAGGGCTGCATGCGCGGGCGCACCATGTACGTGCTTCCGTTCAGCATGGGGCCAGTGGGCTCGGCCATGTCGGGCATCGGGGTACAGCTTACGGATTCGCCTTACGTGGTGGTGAACATGCGCACCATGGCGCGGATCGGCGCGCCGGTATTCGCGGAGATCGATAAAGACGAGCGGCGCGTGGTGCCATGCGTGCATTCGGTGGGCATGCCGCTGAAGGATGGGCAGCAGGATGTTGCGTGGCCATGCAACGACACGAAATACATTGTGCATTTCCCCGAGACGCGCGAGATCTGGTCCTATGGCTCGGGATACGGCGGCAATGCACTGCTGAGCAAGAAGTGTTTTGCGCTGCGCATCGCTTCGAACATTGCGCGTGACGAAGGCTGGATGGCCGAGCACATGCTGATCCTCGGCGTGGAAGATCCTTCGGGAGAAAAGACCTATGTAGCGGCCGCGTTTCCGTCGGCTTGCGGGAAGACGAATTTCGCCATGTTGATTCCGCCCAAGGCGATGGAAGGCTGGAGGGTGTGGACCGTCGGCGACGATATCGCGTGGATCCGGCCGGATGCGAACGGCATGCTGCGCGCCATCAATCCCGAGGCGGGATTTTTTGGCGTGGCGCCGGGGACCGGCAACAAGACCAATCCCACGGCGATGGCGACCATGGCGCGGAACTCCATCTTCACCAATGTCGCGCTGACGCCCGAGCGCGGCGTGTGGTGGGAGGGCATGACCGACACTCCG
This sequence comes from Occallatibacter sp., assembly GCA_035552555.1. GTDB lineage: Bacteria > Acidobacteriota > Terriglobia > Terriglobales > Acidobacteriaceae > Telmatobacter. The sequence continues at coordinate 167,034 of DASZLF010000084.1, read as the reverse complement.
CCGGCGGAGTGCGAAGACTGGCGGGGAGAGCGCTGGACCCCGGAGATTGGAAAAGCGACGGGCCGCACCGCTTCGCATCCCAACGGGCGCTTCACGGCGCCGGCCTCGCAGTGTCCTACGATGGACCCTGACTGGGAGTCGCCGGAGGGCGTGCCCATCAGCGCCATCATCTTCGGCGGGCGCCGGTCCACCACGCTTCCGCTGGTTTACCAGGCGTTCAACTGGAGCAGCGGGGTATACATTGGCGCGACCATGGGCTCGGAGACCACGGCCGCGGCGGCTGGCGCGGTGGGCAAGGTGCGGCGCGACCCCATGGCCATGCTGCCCTTCTGCGGTTATCACATGGGCGATTACATTCGCCACTGGTTGAAGATGCAGCGCGGGCTCGATCGCACCCCGCGCGTTTTCAATGTGAACTGGTTTCGCAAGGATGCGGAAGGCAAATTCCTCTGGCCTGGATTCGGCGACAACATGCGCGTGCTGCGCTGGATCGTAGAGCGGGTGCAGGGGCGGACTCATGGCCGGGAGACGCCCATCGGATGGGTGCCGCGCTATGACGACATCGACTGGTCCGGGCTGGATTTTCCGCGGGACAAGTTCGACCAGTTGATGGAAGTGGATCGGGCGGCGTGGAAGCAGGAAGTGATTGGCCACGAAAGTTTGTTTATCGAGTTGCACGATCACCTTCCGCCGGAGATGATCTACGAACGCGAGCTTCTGATCTGCCGGTTATAGAGCAACAGCGAATGCCGCGTTTGCGCTGCAACCCAGCGGCAATTGCCTGAGAACATTGGATCTTGATGCGGAGGAAGCTTGGCCCAGAGCGAAAATTCGCACGCGGGCGAGTGAATTCCGCACCGGTTTTCCAGTGAAACCTATTTGTGTTGACAGGTTTTTAAGTTATATTTAAAGGTTCCACGTCAGTCTGGAGCCGCCCGCAAAACTTGGGGCAAGCTGTTCAAGATAAGCCTCGGCGGACACCGCACGAGCATCGGTCCAGCGTTATCTCCGGCGGCTGCAAATCTATGCCGCTCTCATCTGCTTGCAAAGGATACACATGCAATCATCCGATCGCCGTCTTCGTGTACCTGCACCTCAAGGGCTCTATCATCCGCAGAACGAACATGACGCATGCGGCATGGGACTGGTCGCCAGTATCAAGGGCGAGAAGAGCCACGAGATCATTCGCAAGGGACTTGAAGTCCTGATCAACCTCACCCATCGCGGCGCCGCGGGATGCGACCCGGAGACCGGCGACGGCGCGGGGATTCTGATTCAGATTCCACACGTCTTTTTTGCGCGCGAATGCGGCGAGCTTGGGATGCAGTTGCCCGATGCCGGCGCGTACGGCGTGGCCATAGTGTTCCTCCCGGTTGACAAGCACAGCCGGCTGCAATGCGAAGGCGCGCTGGAGCGGACCGCGCAGGACGAAGGCGCGGCCGTGATCGGCTGGCGGGATACGCCGGTGAACGGAGATGCCATCGGCCGGGAAGCGCGCGCGTCGCAACCGTATATAGAGCAGTTATTCGTGCGGCGGCCCGAGGGCCTGGACGAGGAAGGCTTCGAGAGGCTTCTCTATCGCATCCGGCGCCGCGCGGAAAATGAAATTGCCGCATTGGAGATCGAAGGCAAAGAGGGCTTTTATGTGCCGTCCTTCTCCTGCCGCACGATTATTTACAAGGGGCTGATGCTGGCTCCGCAAATCGAAAAGTTTTATTTCGAGCTGGCCAATCCGCTGGTCACCAGCGCGCTTGCCCTGGTGCATCAGCGCTTCTCGACCAATACGTTCCCAAGCTGGAAACTCGCGCACCCCTATCGCTATGTGGCGCACAACGGCGAGATCAACACCATCCGCGGCAACGTGAGCTGGATGAACGCGCGGCAATCGATTCTGAGCAGTCCTCTGCATGGGGAACAGATCGAGAAGCTTTATCCGGTGGTTGTACCCGGCGGCAGCGACTCGGCTTCGCTCGATAATGCGGTGGAGTTCCTGTATCAGTCGGGCCGTTCCCTGCCCCACGTGATGGCGATGCTCATTCCTGAAGCATGGGCCGGCAATCCCGACATGGATGAGGACAAGCGCGCGTTTTACGAGTATCACGCGTCATTGATGGAGCCGTGGGACGGTCCCGCAGCCATCGCCTTTACCGATGGGCGCGTGATCGGCGCAACGCTCGATCGCAATGGACTGCGACCGGGACGCTACATCGTGACCAAGGACGACCTGGTGGTGCTGGCCTCGGAGGCCGGCGTGCTCGACGTCCCTGCGGAAGACATTCGCAAGAAAGGCCGCCTGCAGCCGGGACGCATGTTCCTGGTGGACACGGTCCAGAAGCGCATTATTTCCGATGCGGAGATCAAGAAGCAGCTTGCGGCGCGGCAGCCTTATGCCGCGTGGTTGCAGGAGCAACAGGTCACCATCGATCAGTTGCCCGAGCCTTCGCGCCTGATTGCATCGAATCCAGAAACGCTCCTGCGGCGGCAGCGCGCGTACGGCTACAGCGAAGAAGATTTGCGCATGCTGCTGGGCCCGATGGGAGCCAAGGGAGAAGAGCCAGTGGGTTCGATGGGAACCGACACTCCGCTGGCCTGCCTCTCCGATCGCCCGCAGCCGCTGTTCAATTATTTCAAGCAGCTCTTTGCGCAGGTGACCAATCCGCCCATCGATCCTATTCGGGAAGAGATGGTGATGTCGCTGATCAGCTACATCGGCACCGAGCGCAACATTCTGGATGAAAATCCGGAGAACTGCCACACGCTCAAGCTGCCGCATCCCATCCTGACCAATCGCGACCTGGAAAAGCTGCGCCGCGTTTCTTCCGGCGATCTGCTGGCTACTACTCTGCCGGCGCTGTTTCGCGCGCAAGATGGCGAGAGAGGCCTGAGGCACGCGCTGGATGACTTGAGCGCGCGGGCTGCGCATGCCGTGGCTTCGGGATATACGCTGCTGATTCTTTCCGACCGCGGAGTGGACCCGACATATGCGCCGGTTCCTTCGCTGTTGGCAATGGCCGCCGTGCACAACCGGCTGGTCCGCGAGAAGACACGCACCCAGGTAGCGCTGATTATCGAGAGCGGAGAGCCGCGCGAGGTGATGCATTTTGCATTGCTCATCGGCTATGGCGCCAGCGCGGTGAATCCGTACCTGGCCATCGAGACGCTTCACGATCTGAAGCGCCGTGGACTGCTGCCCCACAACATCACCGGCAACCAGGCGGAAAAGCATTTCATCAAGGCCATCAACAAGGGCCTGCTGAAGACATTCTCAAAGATGGGCATCAGCACTCTGCAAAGCTATCGCGGGGCGCAGGTATTCGAGGCGGTCGGTCTGAACAAGGCGCTGGTCGATTCTTACTTCGCGGGAACCGCGTCGCGGATCGAAGGCATTGGGCTGGACGTGCTGGCGCGTGAGGCGGCGATGAAGCATGCGTATGCGTTCCGGCCGCTCACTGAATCTGAAACCGAGCTTGTAGTCGGCGGTGAATATCAGTATCGCGAGGGCGGCGAGTACCATCTGCTCAATCCGGTAACCATCAGCAAGCTGCAGCACGCAGTGCGGCAAAACAATCCGGCAACGTTCCAGGAATACACCGACCTGATCGATCACCAGAGCAGGAATTTGTGCACGCTGCGCGGGTTGCTCAAACTGAAATATTCCGACAAGGCGATTCCCCTAGAGGAAGTGGAACCGGCGAAGGAGATTGTGAAGCGCTTCACCACGGGCGCGATGAGCTTTGGGTCCATCAGCAAAGAGGCGCACGAAACACTGGCGATTGCGATGAACCGGCTGGGCGGGATGTCGAATACCGGCGAAGGCGGCGAGGAAGAATCGCGCTTCAAGCCGGACGCGAACGGGGACTCGCGACGCAGCGCGGTGAAGCAGGTTGCCAGTGGGCGCTTTGGCGTGACCACGAACTATCTGGTCAATGCCGACGAACTTCAAATCAAAATGGCGCAAGGAGCAAAGCCCGGCGAGGGCGGACAGCTTCCGGGGCACAAAGTGGATGAAATCATCGCCAAAACGCGCCACTCGATTCCGGGCGTGGGGCTGATTTCGCCGCCGCCGCATCACGACATCTATTCGATTGAAGATCTCGCGCAATTGATTTACGACCTCAAGAATGTGAATCCGCGGGCGCGCATTGCGGTGAAGCTGGTGTCGGAAGTTGGGGTGGGCACGGTCGCCGCGGGCGTGAGCAAGGCACATGCCGACGTGGTGCTGATCTCGGGCGACAACGGGGGGACCGGCGCTTCGCCGCTGAGTTCCATCAAGCATGCGGGGCTGCCGTGGGAACTGGGCCTTGCGGAGACCCAGCAGGTGCTGCTGCTCAACGACCTGCGCAGCCGCATTCGCGTGCAGACCGACGGCAAGTTGCAGACCGGGCGCGATGTGGTGATTGCCGCGTTGCTGGGAGCGGAAGAGTTCGGGTTCGCCACCACTCCGCTGATCAGCATGGGCTGCATCATGATGCGCAAGTGCCACCTGAACACGTGCTCGGTGGGCATTGCCACGCAGGATCCGGTGCTGCGCGCTCGCTTTACGGGCCAGCCGGAGCATGTGGTGAATTTCTTTTTCTTTATCGCGGAACAGGTAAGAGAACACATGGCGAAGCTCGGATTCCGCACCATGGATGAGATGGTGGGACACGTGGAGCGGCTGGATGCCGCGCTGGCCGATGCGCACTGGAAGGCCAAGGGCATCGATCTGTCGTCGATTCTCTATTCGCCCACGCTGCCGTTGCGCGTGTCGCGGCGCCGCGTGAAGGCGCAGGATCACGGGCTGGACCAGGCGCTCGATCATGCGCTGATTGAGAAAGCCGGGCCGGCGCTGAAATCGAAAAAGCAAGTCAAGGGAAGCTTCGCCATTCGCAACGTGCATCGCACCGTGGGCGCCATGTTGGGAGGCGACATTGCGCGGCGCTACGGTTCGGCCGGATTGCCCGACGGCACCATTCATTTCAAGTTCACCGGCTCAGCCGGGCAAAGCTTTGGCGCATTCGCTCCCCAGGGCGTGACGCTCGAGTTGGAGGGCGATTCGAACGACTATCTCGGCAAGGGGCTTTCCGGCGGGCGCATCATCGCGTATCCGCCAAAAACATCGAGCTTCCTTCCCGAGGAAAGCATCCTGGTGGGGAACGTGGTGCTCTACGGCGCCACTTCGGGCGAGGTCTTCCTGAACGGCATTGCGGGCGAGCGATTTGCGGTGCGCAATTCGGGCGCGACCGCCGTGGTGGAAGGCGTGGGCGACCATGGCTGCGAATACATGACCAACGGGATGGTGGTGGTGATCGGCTCGACCGGCCGCAACTTTGCAGCGGGCATGAGCGGCGGCATCGCTTATGTATACGATGATGCGGGCGACTTCTCCACGCGCCGGTGCAACCAGTCCAGCGTGGACCTGGAGTCGCTGGTAAACGATGAGGACATCGCATTGCTGCGCGGCCTTCTCGAGCGGCATCGCGACATGACGGGCAGCCCACGCGCGGCGTGGATCCTGGAGAATTTCGCTGCCGCGCAATCGAGCTTCATCAAAGTCTTCCCTCATGAGTACAAACGCGTGCTGGGCGTGCCGCGCGCGGAATCGACTTACATTTCTCCGTCAACATCGTCGCCTCTGGTAGGCGCCACAGAGGTGCATCATGGGTAAGATCACAGGATTTCTGGAGATCAATCGCGAGCAGCCGACGCGCCGCGATCCCGCGCTACGCGTCAAGGACTGGTTCGAGATCTACAACCCGTTTCCTGAAGAGAAGCAACGGGACCAGGCTGCGCGATGCATGGACTGTGGCGTGCCGTTCTGCCACACTGGCTGCCCGGTGAACAACATCATTCCTGACTGGAACGATCTGGTTTACAACAACCGCTGGGAAGCGGCGATCCGGCGCCTGCACGCCACCAACAATTTCCCTGAGTTTACGGGGCGCATTTGTCCCGCTCCGTGCGAGGCGGCGTGCGTATTGGGTATCGATCAACCGCCGGTTACCATCAAGGTGATTGAGCGCAGCATTGTGGAGCGGGCCTGGGACGAAGGCTGGATTCATCCCGAGCCGCCCGAGTACAACACCGGCCGCCGCGTCGCCGTGGTGGGCAGCGGACCTGCGGGGCTGGCCGCCGCGCAGCAACTTCGCCGCGCGGGCCACTCCGTCACGGTGTATGAAAAGAACGATCGCATCGGCGGTTTGCTGCGTTATGGAATTCCGAATTTCAAGCTGGAGAAGCACGTCATCGATCGGCGCGTGCAGCAGATGCGCGCGGAGGGCGTGACCTTCCTGGCCAATGCGCATGTGGGCGTCGATGTGCCGGTGACGGAATTGACCAACCATTACGATGCGATCCTACTTGCGGGCGGGGCCGAGCATCCGCGCGATCTGAACATTCCGGGACGCGAACTCAAGGGCATCCACTTCGCCATGGAATTTCTTCCTCAGCAGAACCGGCGGTGCGAGGGCGACCGGCTGGATGAAACCAAGTCGATCACCGCGGCGGGCAAGCGCGTGCTGATCATCGGCGGCGGCGATACGGGCGCCGATTGCCTGGGCACGACCCATCGCCAGGGCCCGATCAGCGTGCACCAATTCGAGATCATGCCCAAACCGCCCGATTCGCGCGCGGCCTCGACGCCGTGGCCGATGTGGCCTCTGCAACTGCGCACCGAGGGCGCGCATGAAGAAGGCGGGATCCGGGACTGGAGCATCAACAGCATCCAATTCACCGGCGATGAGAACGGGAACGTGAAGCAGTTGCACGGGGTGCGCGTAGGTCCTCCACCGAAGTTCGAGCCGATCGCGGGGTCCGAGTTCACGATGGACGTGGACCTGGTGCTGCTGGCGATGGGCTTCCTTGGCCCGGTGCGTACTGGAATGATTGAGCAGTTGGGCCTGGCTCTCGATGCGCGCGGAAACGTTGCCACCACCGAGTACAAGACTTCAGTGGATGGCATCTTCGCCGCGGGCGATATGCGGCGCGGACAATCGCTGGTGGTATGGGCAATTTCCGAAGGCCGCAAAGCCGCCGCGGCAGTTGACGAATACCTGGCGGCCAAGGCGGAGCCCGTTGCACAGCGGCATCGCGTAGGGGCATAGGAGACCGCGCTCGCGGCGATTTCACCGCGCAGAACCAGACTACGGAAAAACGCCTTCAATCGCTTGCTTTGTAACAGTCCGCCACCGCCGTTTTTCCGACCCGCGATGGATGAAACGGGCGTTCTTGACCGATCCTTTGTTTTGTTTAACTTGCATTTTTGTTTCTTATTAGGGCATGACTTCAGTCGTGCCGCAAATGCCTGCGAAAAAAGACGTGGGCTTTACAGGCTGCGGAAAAAGTCGTACATGGGGTCGCAAAGGTCGAAAACCGCCCCTCGGCGGCTAAAGCCGGGCTCAATTTAGGGCAGTTATCGGCACGACTAAAGTCGTGCCCCTTCAAAACAGGGCGTTGCGGCGAGTTTTTCCGCAGCCTGTTTGCGCCTGCAATTCGCCTCCGACCTCGACTTTTTCCGCAGCCTCTTTGGCCCCTGCGCGGATACACCCACTCTGAAAATATTCTAGATATCCGTAATTTCCATCACTGCCCTTGTCCACTCAGAGCCCCGTGCTGTGACGCAGATCATAACGCCGACCAACTTGGTCGTAGACAGGTAAACATACACCTGTGATGCGGCGCACAGTCGACCGTGCTTTTTTTCGCGTAACGTCGCTTTCGTCAGGTAGCGAGATGTGTTCTGAATCACATGCCCATCTCGCTACATGGAACCGCAAGCGAGGTGGTCATGGGCAAAACCGTTTGGCAATCGATGCAGGAGAAGGGCTACAGCCGGCGTGATTTTCTGCAATTCTGCGGCGTGGCCGCAACCGCCATAGGAATGGAGCATTCCAGCGTGGCGCAGGTGGTTTCCGCGTTCGAGAAGAAGCAGAAGCCGGCCGTGATCTGGCTGCACTTCCAGGAGTGCACTGGATGCAGCGAATCGTTCATCCGGGCGTCGCACCCCATCGTCGCCGATGCGCTGCTGGATGTGGTGAACCTTAACTACTCTGAGACGCTGATGGCGCCCTCGGGATTCCAGGCGGAAAAGAGCCTGACCGACACCATGCGCGATCAGAAGGGCAAGTACATCCTGCTGGTGGAAGGCGCGGTTCCGACCAAAGATAACGGCGTCTATTGCATGGTTCGCGGCAAGACCGCGGAGTCAATCCTTCAGGAAGTGTCGAAGGACGCTGCTGCCGTGGTGGCGTGGGGCGCCTGCGCTGCGTTCGGCGGTGTGCAGGCGGCCAAGCCCAATCCCACGGGCGCTCATCCTATCAGCAAGCTCATCGACAAGCCGGTCATCAACGTGCCGGGCTGCCCGCCCATCGCCGACGTGATGATGGCGGTGGTGACCCACCTGCTGGTGCTCGGACAAATTCCGGCGCTCGATTCGCTGGGCCGCCCCAAGGAATTCTACGGGCGCCGCGTGCACGACACGTGCTATCGCCGGCCGAACTACGACGCTGGGCTGTTCGTGGAGTCGTTCGACGACGAAAACGCCAAGAAGGGCTATTGCCTTTACAAGATGGGCTGCAAGGGGCCGGTCACCTACAACGCGTGCTCGGTGGTGAAGTGGAACGAAGGCGTCAGCTACCCCATCCAGTCGGGGCATCCGTGCATTGGCTGCAGCGAGCCGGGTTTCTGGGACAACGGTCCGTTCTATCAGCATCTGGCATCGTTCCCGGGCTTCGGCATCGAGAGCACCGCCGATACCGTTGGCACCGCGGTGGCTCTGACCACCATTGCCGGAGTAGCCGCGCACGCGGTCGTCACCAATGTCCGCAAGCATCAAGTGATTGCAGAAGTTCACGCCGAAGAGCAGAAGGAATCGTGAGGACCTATGGCACGAATTGTCGTTGATCCCGTTACCCGTATCGAAGGCCACCTGCGGATTGAGGCGGTGGTGGAAAATGGCGTCATCACCGACGCGTACAGCGCAGGCACCATGGTTCGCGGCTTGGAGAAGATCCTTATCGGCCGCGATCCGCGCGATGCCTGGGCCATCACCGAACGCGTGTGCGGCGTGTGCACCACCGTGCATGCGCTGGCCAGCGTGCGCGCCGTGGAAGATGCGCTGGGCATCCAAGTGCCACCGACCGCCGAACTGGTGCGCAACATCATGTCGGCCACGCAGTACGTGCAGGATCACGTGATCCACTTCTATCACCTGCACGCGCTCGACTGGGTCGACATTGTCAACGCGCTCAAGGCCGATCCCAAAAAGGCGGCCGAGATTGCGCAGTCATTCTCAAGCTACGACAAAAACACACCCGCGCACTTTACCGATGTGCAGAACAAGATCAAGGCGTTTGCCGCCAGCGGCCTGGGCATCTTCGCCAATGGCTACTGGGGACATCCGGCCTACAAGCTGCCGCCGGAAGTGAACCTGATCGGCGTAGCGCATTACCTTGACGCGCTGGAGTGGCAGAAGGAGATCGTCAAGATTCATGCGGTCTTCGGCGGCAAGAACCCGCACCCCAATTACCTGGTGGGCGGCGTTCCCTGCTCCATCGACGTGGACGAAGTGGCGGCCATCAACGGCGAACGCCTGAACCTGGTTTCGCGGCTGATTTCGCAGGCCGATGAATTTGTGAATCAGGTCTATATTCCCGATCTGCTGGCAGTGGCGTCGTTCTACAAAGATTGGGCCGGCTACGGCGGCGGGCTCAAGAACTACCTCAGCTACGGCGATTTTCCCACCAAGGGCTACAACAATCCGGAGTCGTTCAAGTTTGCGCGCGGCGTGGTGCTGGGACGCGATCTCAGCCACCTGCATCCGGTCAACGCCAAGGATACCCAGGAGATCAAGGAGTACATCGCGCACTCGTGGTACAGCTACGAGGGCGGCGATGGGAACGGCGTTCACCCGTCGGCCGGCGAAACCAAAATCAACTACTCCGGGCCGCAGCCTCCCTTCGAAACCCTGGCGGGATACGACAAGTACTCGTTCCTGAAGACGCCGCGGTGGAAAGACAATGCCATGGAAGTGGGTCCGCTGGCACGGGTAGTTGTGGGACTCGCGGCGGGCCAAACGGACGTGAAGGAACTGGCGAACATGGTGCTGGGCAAGCTCAACGTTCCGCTGGCGGCGGTGTTCTCCACCCTGGGACGCACAGCGGCGCGCGGCATCGATGCAGCACTCACCATGGCGTGGCTCAAGGAGTTCAACAGCGAGCTGCTGGAGCGCGTGAAGACCCGCGAAGTCTCCACCTTCAACAACGAGAAGTGGGATCCGAAGACCTGGCCGGAAGAGTGCGAAGGAGTGGGCCTGGTGGAAGCACCGCGCGGCGCCCTGGCACACTGGATCAAAATCAAGAACGGCAAAATCGACAACTACCAACTGGTGGTGCCGACCACGTGGAATGGCTCTCCTCGCGATGCCAGGCAGCAGCGGTCCGCATTCGAGGAGTCGCTGATCGGCACGCCGGTGGCGAACATCCAGCAGCCAGTGGAGATTCTGCGCACCGTCCACTCCTTTGACCCGTGCCTGGCCTGCGCCGTGCATCTGTACGATCCGCAGGGACGGCACCTTCACCAGATTTCTTTCGAATGAGACTTCGAGTGAGACTATGAGCACAACAACAGTTTCGGTCAAAGGCGAGCCGGTCGCGGGCGGACATCCGGTGGAATATCGGCGCGTGTATGTGTGGGAACTTCCGGTGCGCGCCTACCACTGGATCAATGCGATCACGCTGGTGCTGCTGTGCATCACCGGTTACCTGATCGGCGCGCCCATCCGCGCGTTCGCCGCGGTGGAAGCCTATCAGCAGTACTGGTTCGGATGGATTCGCTTCATACACTTTGCCAGCGCCTACATTTACGCGTTCAACTTCATGGCGCGCATCTATTGGGGATTCGTGGGCAACAAGTACGCGAAGTGGAATAACTTCTTCCCGCTGACCAGGAAGCAGCGCCAGGAGATCGTGGACGTGGTCAAGACCGACGTGCTGCAGACCAAGATGCACGGCGCTATTTCCACGGGCCACAACTCGCTGGCGGCGTTCATTTATTTCCTGACGTTCCTGGCATTCTGCGCGCAGGCCATCACCGGGTTCGCGCTCTATTCCAGCATGAGCAGTTCGTGGATTCCGCGCCTGTTCACGTGGATTGTGCCCCTGATGGGCGGCGAGATGAACGTGCGCTACTGGCACCACCTGCTGCTCTGGTTCTTCGTCGGGTTCATCGTCGTTCACATTTACCTGTCGTTCTATCACGACTACATCGAAGGCCGCGGCACCATCTCCTCGATCGTAGGCGGATGGAAGTTTGAGAAAGATAGGGATTAGGGATTAGGAAGCAACACCAGGAGATCAGGAAAGGATTGCGTTTCCTGCCTGCCTTATGGATACTCGATGGTTGGCGAGGTGCGGGTGGACGCGGACAATCCTAAGACCCTGGTACTCGGGCTCGGCAACGTGATCATGGGCGACGAAGGCGTCGGCGTTCACGTGGTGCGGGCCCTCGAAAAACAAAGCCTCCCTCCCGGCGTCGAATGCCTCGACGGCGGGACGGGAGGCTTTATTCTGCTGGAACCTCTGCAGCAGGCCGACCGCATCATCCTCATCGATGCTACCCAGGACGAAAATCCCATCGGCACGATCACGCGAACTACGCCACAGTTCTCCAAGGATTATCCGCCGACCCTGACCGCACACGACATCGGGGTAAAGGACCTGCTGGATGCGTTCTACATCCAGGGCGGCAATCGCGATGTGATTCTCTACGCCATCACCATCGATCCATTGCAGTCGATTTCGATGGAGCTGTCGGAGCAATGCCAGCAGGCGCGGGATGTCGCAGTGCAGCGCATCCAAGCCGAGCTGTGCCCCCAAAAATCCGCCGCGACTCACCTGCTCTGACCTTCTCCGGCCTCTGCCGGCAGCGGTTCTACCCGCACCTTGCTGATCCGGCGCCCATCCATCTCCACGATCGTCAGACGTCTCTGTTCGTAATCCACGCTCTCGCCGGTTTTGGGGATATGGCCGAGGCGCGTGAGCAGAAAGCCGGCCAGTGTCTCGACGCCGCCGTCGCGTGGAAGATCCCATTGCATCTGGGTTTCGAGGTCGCGCAGGTTGGTGCTGCCGTCGAGCATGAACACGCCTTTGGGATTGGTAATGAGCGGGCGCGCGGGGTCGTCGAATTCGTCTTCGATTTCGCCGGTGAGCTGCTCGATGGCATCCTCTGCGGTGACCAGGCCGACAGTGGACCCGTATTCGTCCACCACGATGGCGATGTGCCGCCGGCGCTTCTGGAACTCCCGCAAAAGGTCGAGCGCCGACTTGGTTTCGGGAACCACCAGCACTTCGCGCATGATCTGGCTGACGCGGAGTTGCACAAACGGGGTAACCGGCTGCGAAACCGCACCCTGCGGCGAGCGGCGAAAGAACATCAGGCGCGAGAGGTCTTTGGAATACACAACGCCGACAATGTGCTCCGGGCCGCGGGCTTCGTCATAGACGGGCACGCGCGAGTGCAGCAGCTCGATGACACGCGCCGCCGCGTCTTCGATGAGCATGTTGGAAGGAAGCGAAAAAATCTTCTGCCGCGGGGTCATGATTTCGCGCACCGGCACGTCATTCAACTCCAGCGCGCGATGCACCAGCGTCTCCTGAAATTTGGGCAGCACGCCCAAGCGCCGGGCCGCGGTGGCCAGCAGCTTCAACTCCTCGGCGGAGTGGATCGAGGCGCGCTCGGTCATGGGAACATCGAAGCCGCGCAGCACGATGGCAGCGGAGCGGCTAAGCAGGCGCACCGCCGGGCGGGCAAGCGCCATGAACAGCAGCATGGGCGGCGCCACGGCAACGGCCAGAGCCTCGGCACGGCGCAGGGCGAGAGACTTGGGCACCAATTCCCCCACCACCACATGGAAATAGGTGATGACGCAAAATCCCAGCGCCACCGCGGCCAGGGCGCCAATATGCGCCAGCAGAGCGGCGTGCGCCGGAATGTGCGGCAGCAGCCGGAATGCGGCCAGGAATGCCTGCGCGGCCAGCGGCTCGCCAATCCAACCCAGGGCAAGGGAGCACAGCGTCACGCCAAGCTGCACCGCGGGGAGAAAGTCGTCCAGCTCGTGCTGCAGGCGGCGCACGGCGCGCGCGCCCGGCACGTGGCCGGCCAGCAGTTGCTGGATTCTGGTGTCGCGAATCGAAACTAAGGCGAACTCCGCGGCCACAAAGAAGCCGTTGGCCAGAACCAGCATGGCGACCGCGACACATTGGAGCAGCAGAAGCCCGTGCATCTCGCTGTGAGGATAGCACCCGGGAACCGGGCGGCCGCCGGATGCGTAAGTAGGTGCAGGGCGGCGAGCAGGGTGCTTACCGCCGTCTGAAGTTGACTTCGGGAAAGCGCCGGCGTCTCACCGACGGGCATTTTACCTTTTTCTTTCCTGGGATTTTGAGCTGAGCGGCCGGAAGCGCCGCTGGAGGTTTCCGGTGGCTGCGCGAAAGAGCAAACGGTTCTGGATCTGGATCGCTGTGGGTGTGGTGGTCATCGTGGCGGCGGCGGGCGTGGCGCTGGCGCGCATGGTATCCGGCGGATCGATCGATCCCAACAAGATTGCCAAGGTCACGCGTAGCGACGTGGCGCGTTCCGTAGTTGCCACAGGAAAGATTCAGCCCATCACCAAGGTCGAAGTGAAATCGAAGGCCTCCGGCATCGTGGAGAAGCTGTTTGTGGATATCAATGACCATGTCCGAAAGGGGCAGCCGCTGGCGGAGCTCGACCAGCAGGAGATCGCCGCCCAGGTGGAGGCGCAAAAGGCGCAACTGGCCGCGGCCGAGGCCAACGTGGGCACGTTTGAAGCAAACATCGAGCAGGACAAGGTGAACGCCGCCGCGCCCGATCTTCCCATTTACAAGCTGACCCTGGACCGCAACCTGCAGATGGCGAAGGAAGGCGTGGTGAGCCAGCAGGCGCTGGACAACGCCAATCGCGATTACCTGGCCACGCTGAACAAGCGCGATGGAGCCCGGGCGCAGATTGGCGTGGATACGGCAAAGCTGAAGCAGGCGAAGGCGCAGGTGATGCAAAGCCAGGCCAGCCTGAAACAGCTCGAAGAGCAGCTCAGCTACACCACCATTGTGGCGCCCATGGATGGGGTGATGCTCTCGCGGGACGTGGAGATTGGCGACGCGGTGAGTTCAATCCTGGTGCTGGGGTCCACGGCCACGCTGATCATGACGGAAGGCGACACCACGCAAGTCTATGTGCAGGGAAAAGTGGATGAAGCGGACATTGCCCACGTTTATATGAACCAGCCGGCGCGAATCAAATTGGAGAGCTTCCGCGACAGGATCTTTGGCGGCAAAGTGACCAAGATTGCTCCGCTGGGCGTGGAAAAGGACAATGTGACGACGTTCGAGGTCCGCGTCTCCATCGACAACCCCGGCGGAGAGCTGAAGGCGAACATGACCGCCAATGCGGAGATCCTGCTGGATGAGCACAAGGGCGTGCTTTCGGTTCCGGAGAACGCGGTGAGCTACGACAACCAGAAGAACGCCACGGTGGAGATTCCGGACAAGAGCAAGAAGGAAGGCAAACGGAAGGTCTCGGTGAAGGTTGGACTCTCCGATGGGTCGAAGACCGAAATCGTGAGCGGGCTGAAGGAAGGCGACCAGGTGGTGTTGCAGCAGTAAAGCAGTGAAGGAGTGAAGAAAGTGAAGAAGTGAAGAAAGTGAAGGAATGAAGAAGTGAAGAAAGTGAAATCAGCGAATTGGCTTGTTCGGGGACGCACACGGATGTTCGATAACGAACACCCGGCAGCCATCGGCTTGGCGTCCCGGCAGGTGCTGATTACTTGATTTCATTGAGTTTAATTTTCAGAGGCGATTGGCCGGATGCATGCTAGATTGAGTGCCGGACAGAAAGTAACCGCCCTTCACTGGTTCTATTCACTCTTTCACTGATTCACTCTTTCACTGATTCACTCGTTCACCGATTCACTCGTTCACTGTCCACTGTTCACTGTTTTCGAGAGGAACACACGATGAGAATTGCAATTGCAGCAGCAGCGGTATTAGCCTTCTCGGCGCTTCCCGCGCTGGCCACGGAGGCCACATTCGATCATAACCTTACGGTAAATGGGCGCGTGGATCTCTCCATCGCCACCGGCTCCGGCAACATTCATCTGGTGCACGGCACGTCCAGCCAGGTTAAGATTCACGGCCGCGTCAAGAGCAATTGGGGCGGCAGCGAGCAGCGCGTGCGCGAGATCGCCGCCAACCCGCCCATTGAGCAGACCGGCAACATCGTCCGCATCGGCGGCAATCACGAGAACATGCGTAACATCAGCATCGACTACGAGGTTGAGGCGCCGGCGGACGCGTATCTCAAGGCCTCCTCGGGGTCCGGCGACGTGACGGTAGACGGGGTGGGCGAAAATGCCAAGCTGATTACAGGTTCCGGCAACATTCACGCCACCGGGCTGCAGGGCGGGTTTACGGTGAACACCGGGTCAGGGAACATCTACGCGGAGCAGTCGGGGACAGGCGATGTGCGGGCGCAGACAGGTTCCGGCAACATTGAATTGCGCGGTCTGCACGGTGAACTGGAAGCCCATACGGGATCCGGCGACATCAAAGCAGGCGGATCGCCCGCGGGCTACTGGAAGCTGGAAACGGGGTCGGGAAATGTTGAGCTCTGGCCCGGCACCGCGGGACTGACGCTCGACGCCTCCACCGGCTCCGGATCGGTGCACACCGACCACGAGATGGCGGTGCAGGGTTCGTTCGATCATCACCACATGAGCGGAAAGATTAATGGCGGCGGCCCCACTGTGCGCATTCAGACGGGCTCCGGAGATGTTCGGATCCACTAACCGATAACGACTGTTCCTCGGGCGAGGTCCTGGTGCTCCACGGGAGGGCCACGCCTGCTTTTTTAATCACTTCTGCGCCGACAGCAGGTCGGTCTTTGCCTGTTGCAGGGTGATGTTCGCTGGAAGTTCTTTGAATTGGGTTTTTACGTCGTCCTCCTGTTCGGAGATGGTGTGGAAGATAAGCGCGCGGCCCTGAATGTGGACGTGCGTTTCCGTAATCTGCCACACGCCCCCGCCAGTCTCGCGCCGCTCCACGTCAAACGATCCCCCTGCATCCAGCGCGCCCAGAAAGCCGCCGGCAATCTTTACGTCGTGGATCATCCTGCCACTGAGGCTGGCGATGCGGTGCTGCTCCGTGTCCACCTTCATGTCTCCCTCCATGGCGGCAAAGACTTTCGACTCCATGTCGGGGGGGTCGAAGGCCGGGTTGGGCTTGAAGTGCAATACAGTAACTTTTCCCTGCTCGCCTTTTATGGTCCAGATAAATGCCCGGGGCAGTAACTGCAACATTTCAGTGGCCTGTTTGTCGTCGTGGGCCGCACTTTTGCGCTGCTTTGCCAGCGCTCCCGGGTCGGAGAGGAAGGCATCGAGTTTCTGCCGCTGCTCGGCCTCGCTGAGGGGCTGGCCATCGATCTGGAGCACGCGCCGCAGGGTGCCCTGGCCGGTTTCGGCTACCCATTGTTTTACGGGGTGAACGGGTTTCTGATCGATCTCGAAGAACAGCCAGTGGGAGTGGTCGGCCTCGTCCTTCGCCAGTTCGGTTTGCACTGCCTGCTGGACGAAGTGCCTGGCATCTTCGGTAGGGGCCGCAGGCGGTTGCGCGAGAAGGAATGCCGCCAGCAACCCCATGAAAATCGCGAGCATGAATTCAGTCTCCCCTGGTGCCACGGGTTATCGCGCGGGTAGCGTCCCATTGAATTTAGATGCATTTTCAGCAACATAGGGACTGGACGCGGGTTTGCGGGCAGTGCCTGAGGGCCCAGTCGCATCTACAATGAGGCGGGTAGGGCCTGGTTCGGCCCAGCCTGAATCCGGTTGATAGGAGAAATCTCGATGAAACCTTCCCCACTCTCCGATTCCGAAGTTTCTTCGCGTCTTTTCGCGCTGAAGAGTTGGCAAAAACAGAATGGCGAGATTGTGCGCACGTTTGAGTTTGGCGATTTTCGCGGATCGCTGACGTTTGTGAATAAGGTGGGCGAGCTTGCTGAAAAAGCAGGACATCACCCCGATATTGACATTCGCTACAACAAGGTGCGGCTGGCCCTGGTTTCGCACGATGCGGGCGGGTTGACGACCAAAGATTTCGATCTGGCGGGGGAGATCGATGGGGTGCAGGCGCCAGGGCAGGTTTCTAATCCCTAATCCCTAATCCCTACCGTGGGTTCGAGGCGGGCGGTGAAGTGGCGCAGGAAGGGCGCTTCGTAGGTGAGGCGCATGCCCCGGATGCGCTCCCGGTTCTTCCAGACTTCGAGGATGACTTCCACCAGGTAGTCGATGTGGCTCTGGGTGTAAACGCGGCGAGGGATGGCCAGCCGCACCAGATCCATTTGTGCGGATTTGGCAAACATGAGCGTTCCGATCTCGACGGAGCGGACGCCGCCTTCGAGATAAAGCTCACAGCCGAGCGCCACGCCGGGAAACTGTTCGCTGGGGATGTGTGGAAGGAAGCCGCGAGCGTCGAGGTAAATGGCGTGGCCGCCCGGAGGCTGCACGATGGGCACGCCGGCGGCGGCAATGTGGTTGCCGAGATACGCGGTGGAGGCGATGCGGTAGCGGAGGTAGTCCTCTTCCAGCGCTTCCTGCACGCCCACGGCGATGGCTTCGAGATCGCGCCCGGCCAGGCCGCCGTAGGTGGGGTAGCCCTCGGTGAGGATGAGCAGGTGCTTCTCCTGCTGCGCGAGCAGGTCGTCGTTGGTGCAGAGAAAGCCGCCGATGTTGGCCATGCCGTCCTTCTTCGCGGACATGGTGCAGCCATCGCCGTAAGAGAACATCTCCTGCGCAATTTCCTTGGGAGTTTTCGATTCGTAGCCGGGCTCGCGGAGCTTGATGAACCAGGAATTTTCAGCGAAGCGGCAGGCGTCAAAGTAGAGCGGGATGCCGTGGCGCTTGCAGATGGCGCTGACCTCGCGGACGTTTTGCATCGACACGGGCTGGCCGCCGCCGGAGTTGTTGGTCACTGTGAGCATGACCAGCGGGATGCGCTCGCGGCCGACGCGAGCGATCAGGCTTTCGAGCGCGGCCACATTCATGTTTCCCTTGAAGGGATGCGTCGAGGCGGGCTGCTTCCCTTCCTCGATAACCAGATCGACGGCTTCGGCGCCGGTGAATTCGACGTTGGCGCGGGTGGTGTCGAAGTGGGTGTTGTTGGGGACGACGTCGCCTTTTTTGCAGGTGATGCCGAAGAGAATGCGCTCGGCGGCGCGGCCCTGGTGGGTGGGGATCACGTGGGTATAGCCGAAGATGTTCTGGATCGAATTCTTGAAGCGATCGAAGCTGCGGCTGCCGGCGTAGGACTCGTCGCCTTCCATGATGGCGGCCCACTGGTGGGTGGACATGGCGCCGGTGCCGGAGTCGGTGAGCAGGTCGATGAGCACGTCGTCCGCCGGGAGCAGGAAGAGATTGTAGTGGGCGGCTTTCAGGAGTTGCTCGCGCTGCTCGCGAGTAGTCCAGCGGATGGGTTCGACGCTCTTGATGCGGAAGGGCTCGATGATGGTTTGGATGGGCATGGGGGTCGTTGTTTTGTGCAGAACGATTGTAGCTTGTGGATGGTAGCCTTCAGCGCCTGGGGGCTCAAGCGCGGTTCAGCGGGTGTAAGTGAGCGTGGCGCAGCGGTCGGTGGAGTTCGCCATGGCGTCAAAGGTGAGGACGGGCATTTTGGAGCCGGAGAAAAAGGCCACGTGAAGGCTTCGTCCTTCGATAAAGGTGGCCATCCACTGGGTGTCGTCGCTGCCGCACAGGGTGTTGTGGTGGAGGAAGCGTTGGGACGCGGAGATTCTCAGGCGGTAGAGGTTGCCGGCCTGGGCGATATTGCTGTCCGCATCGAAAACCGCGCCGATTTCCACCGGCGTGAGCGGGCGGATTTGCGCCAGCGGGAATGCCAGAAAATTGATGGTGAGTTTGGAGTCGGAGATGAAGATGTCGCCGGTGATGGCGCTGGCGGTCGAACTCGCGGCGCGCCACATTCCTCTGTCCTGTGCCGCACCAGGGAGGGCGAAAAAAGACGCCAGGGCGAAGACCGCGCCAGTGATGGGGAACTTGTTCATCCTTCAAGAATGGCATTTGGCGGAGGTGGCGGGCAAGCCTGATTCGAGCTTGTAGCTTGTAGCTTGTAGCCGGTAGCTCTCAGCCCTCAGCATAGAGTTGAAGCGCCTTTACGCGGGAGGCGTGGGTTGGCTGCTTGGTGTCCCACCCTTTTCGCACACAACGCGAAAAAGATGGGGCACGGGCCGTCCTGTTCGGAACAGATTGAGGAAGGGTCGAAAATCGTTCACCAGTGGAGCGCGCGGCGAAGGACGGGTTCGAAGTCGTCGGCCATGTGCTGGTGCTGGATGCGGGTGGGGTGGCCGTTGCAGCCGTTGCCGGGATAGTGCTGCGAGGGCGTGTAGAGGACGCGCGAGTCGAGGCTTTCGGCGGCCGCGCGCTGGATCATCTGGCGCAGCAGCGGATTCGTTACGATGGCGCCTTCGGTAACGAAAATGAGAGCGCGCGGATAGGCGGTGCGGACCTGGTGGAGGAAGGCGACGTATTCATCGACCCACTTGTTTTCATCGAGCGGCCTGGTCTTCTCAAGATTGAAGTCGTTGGTGCCGAGGGAGAGGACGATGGCGTCGGGCTGGAAGCGCGCGAAGTCCCAGGAGACGCGGCCTTCGGGCTTGTCGGAGGGGATGGCGAGAGAGAGAAACTGCGGCGCGTTGACGACGTTGTCGGCGATGCCAAGGCCGCGATAGTCGCGCTCGATGCCGCGCCCGCCATAGCACACAAGTTGAGAAGCGGCGTCGAGGCGGCGGCCCAGGAGCATGCCGTAAGACCCATAGGGATTGATATCGGGGAGTTGCGGATCGTGCGTGCATTGCGCGTTGTTGTCGATGCCGACGCCGCAGGTAACGGAATCGCCCATGAACATGAGCTTGCGCACGGGGAGCGGCGGCAGGTCGAGCAGCGTGCCTCCGGGCAAGAGGGTGATGTCGTCGAAGGTGAGGATGCCTTGCCAGGTCTCGGTTCGCTTGTAGATCTGAACGGTGTGCGGGCCTTCATCCATGGGCATAGGGATGTTGACGGTGTTGTCGCCGCGAGTGAGGAGTTGGAGTGCGGGCGCGCCGTGATCGACGACGATGGTGAGAGCGCTCATGGGCGTGTCGGCGGTGAGCTGCAGTTGCGCGCTGGTTCCCCTGAAGCGGAATTCGAGTCCGGCGCCGGGATAGGCAACGCGTGGATGATCGGGGGTGCGGTCATCGTAGCGGCCGAGCATGCGCAGGTGCGGGTCGTTGATGGGGATCAGCGTCGCGGGGGTTTGCGCGTGAATCAGGGAGGAGCCCAGGGCGAGAATGACGATGGTGGTGATCAGTCGAACTGGATTCATTGAGTGTCTCGAAAAGTGGTGTGTGGGTGGATGGAAGAACTTCTTACCTCGGGCTAAAGAGGCTGCGGAAAAGCCAATAATCGGGTGCAAAGCCCGCAGGGGCTAAAGCCCACATTCATTTTGAGCCATGTACGGCACGACTGAAGTCGTGCCCCTACGCGTAGAGCACGTCCCCGGCTGGACAGCGTGTTCGAGCGATGTTTAACAAACAGGAAAGATTATCATGCTTAGGAAACGTGACCACTCGCTGAGGGTACGTGACTCGCACTCAGGGAGTGGTTACGCAGTTGAACCGGGAGGCAGCGTGCAGGATTTTCGCAGAGAATTCTTGAAAATGGCGGGATTGGGCGTGGCCGGCGGGGCGACGACGATGCTGAGTGGACGGGCCGCGCGGGCGCAGGACGCAGCCACGGGCGGGCGGCCGGCGTACTTCGATGTGCGGAAGTTCGGCGCAAAAGGCGATGGGGCGACCGTGGACTCACCGGCGATCAATTCGGCGATCGAGGCGGCAGCGAATGCGGGCGGAGGCACGGTGCTGTTTCCCGCGGGCGTGTACGCGAGCTACTCGATTCATTTGAAGAGCAACGTGGCGCTGTATCTGCAGCAGGGGGCCACGCTGCTGGCGGCGGCGACTCCGTATGACGGGCTGGCCAGCGGCGGATATGACCAGGCGGAACCGCATGGCGCGGGCGAGCCGTACCAGGATTACGGGCACAATCACTGGCACAATTCGCTGATCTGGGGCGAGGACATTCACGATTTCGGGATCTTTGGGCCGGGGCTGATCTGGGGCAAAGGGCTGAGCCGCGGGCACAACGAGACGACGCTGCCCAACGTGACCGCGAAGGGCGTGGGCAACAAGGCGATTGCGCTGAAGAATTGCAGGAATGCGATCCTCAGCGATTTTTCGATTCTGCAGGGAGGGTGGTTCGGGATACTGGCGACCGGCGTAGATAATCTGACCATCGACAATTTGAAGATCGATACCAACCGGGATGGGATTGATATCGATTGCTGCCGAAATGTGCGGGTGTCGAACTGCACGGTGAATTCGCCGTGGGATGACGCGATTTGCCCGAAGAGCTCGTTTGCGCTGGGATATGCGCGGGCGACGGAGAATGTGACGATTGCGAACTGCTACCTGACCGGCGCGTATGAATTGGGCAGCGTGCT
Source organism: Occallatibacter sp. (assembly GCA_035552555.1). GTDB lineage: Bacteria > Acidobacteriota > Terriglobia > Terriglobales > Acidobacteriaceae > Telmatobacter. The sequence continues at coordinate 145,447 of DASZLF010000084.1, read as the reverse complement.
GGACGGGACGTGGAAACTGCGCGGCGCGAATGGCCGCTGGGGCACGGGACGCATCAAGTGCGGCACGGAATCGAATGGCGGATTCAAGAATATTACGATTGCGAATTGCGTGTTTGAGAAGTGCCACGGGTTCGCGCTGGAGACGGTGGACGGCGCGATCATGGAGGACATCACGATCACGGGCGTGACCATGCGGGATGTGATTGCGCCGTTCTTCTTGCGGCTGGGAGCGCGGCTGAGGGGGCCGAAGCCGGAGACTGTGCCGGGAAGATTGAAGCGGGTGCTGATCAGCAACGTGACCAGCTCAAATGCCGGGGCGCTGCCGTCGATGATTGTGGGGATTCCGGGGCATGCGGTGGAGGATGTGAAGATCAGCGACGTGTATCTGGAGCAGGTGGGCGGCGGGGGCGCGGACCTGGCGGGGCTGCAGCCCGCGGAGAAGGCGGATGCGTATCCCGAGCCGACGATGTTTGGGCAGTTGCCGGCTACAGGATGGTTTGTGCGGCACGCGAAGAATGTGGAGATGAGCAACGTAGAGGTGGCGACGATGGCGGAGGACGCGCGGCCGGTGTTTCACCTGGAGGATGTGGATGGAGCGGATTTTTTCCGCGTCAAGATGCCGGGACGGGAGAGGCAGTTTCGGTTGAAGGATGTGACGGATTTCCGGGTGTTCGGCTGCAGGCATTATGCGGATCAAGTGGTGGAACGGACGAATGAGATGAGGGTATAAGGTTCGCGGTTTCCCATCCTCGCGACAGAAATCCGCCGCGGCGGACGCGAAGGTGGGGCACGGGGGTTCATCGTGCGGCGAGCAAAGAGCAACCGCGGATCCTTCGACTTCGCTCAGGATGACAACCGTTATTTGTTGTCGACGTACTTGTATTGATCGTTACTTAGGATCGGGATCAGATTTTGCTGCGGAACCAGGGTAGGGAGAGTTCGAGGCCTTCGCGGAGGATGACGGTGGGTTCCCAGCCCAACAGTTGACGGGCTTTGGTGATGTCGGGGCGGCGGCGCGAGGGATCGTCTTCAAGTGCGGGCTCGTAGCGGATTCCGCTGGCGGAGCCGGTGAGTTCGATGACCTGCTGCGCGCATTCGAGCACGGTGAACTCAGACGGATTGCCGAGGTTGACGGGGAGGTGTTCGCCGCTGCGCGAGAGGCGGAGGATGCCTTCGACCAGATCGCTGACGTAGCAAAAACTGCGGGTCTGGAGGCCGTCGCCGTAGACGGTGAGGGGCTCACCGCGAAGCGCCTGCATGAGGAAGTTCGAGATGACGCGGCCATCGGCGGGATCGAGGCGCGGGCCGTAGGTGTTGAAGATGCGGGCGAGGTGGGTGTTGACGCCGCGATAACGGTGGTATGCCATGACGAGGGCTTCGGCGTAGCGTTTGGATTCGTCGTAGACGGAGCGCGGGCCGATGGGATTGACGTTGCCCCAGTAGGATTCGGATTGCGGGTGCTGCAGCGGGTCGCCGTAGCACTCGGATGTGGAGGCCTGGAGGAAGCCGGCGTGGTAGCGCTGGGCGATTTCGAGGGCGTGGCCAGTGCCGATGGAACCGGCGCGGAGGGTTTCAATGCCGAGGCGCTGATAGTGCGGGGGGCTGGCGGGCGAGGCGAGATTGAACACGTAATCGACGCGGCCGGGGTCGAAGGGCTCGCAGATATCGCGCTGCTCGAAGGTGAAGGCGGACTCGTTCCGGAGGTGCGCCAGGTTCTGCAAGCTGCCGGTGCTGAGGTTGTCGACGCCGACGACAGTGTGACCTTCGGCGATGAGGCGATCGGTGAGATGAGAACCGAGGAATCCGGCGGCGCCGGTAATGAGAACGCGGGTCTTCAAGTGCTGCTCCGGAAGAAGGATGACTTGGGAATCATACAGGGAACAGGGACCGAGAGATTAGGGATTCGGGATTGGGGTTAAAGACTTGGCGTAGATTTCGGCGGGGCGGTGGCGGGCGTAGTAGTGCTCTTCCCTGCCCTGCTGCTGGTAGCCGTGAGCGCGGTAGAGAGCAATGGCGGAGGTGTTTTCGGCATCGACATGAAGCCAGATTGTCGTGGCGCCGGCGGATCGGGCGGAAGATTCAAGGCGGAGGAGGAGTTCGAGGGCGATGCCCTGGCGGCGGTGTTGGGGAGAGACTTCGAGGGTCTGGATGTAAGCCTGCGGGTTGGCGGGGTCGCCGGACCATTCGACTATGGCAAAGCCGGCAAGCTGGTCTGCTTGCTCGGCGATCCAGGTGGCGGAGTCCTGGCTCTCGACGAGTTGGCGCATGTAGCGGCGGGGAAAACGGAGCGGGGGCTGGAAACAGATTTCTTCGATCGCGTAGAGGCGGGGGAAGTCGGCCGAGGTGTAGAGGCGGAAGTGCATAAAACCAGTGGACAGTGAACAGTGGTCAGTGATCAGGTGGGCGCCCACATTTGTGGAGATCGAACCAGCTTAACCGCAGATCCTTCGACTCGTCCGCTTCGGCGGACTCGCTCAGGATGACAACCCATTGTGAGCGCCGAACCCGTAGTGTGAGCGCCGAACCCGTAGTGTGAGCGCCGAACCTGTTGTGAGCGCCGAACCGATTGCTAGATCTTGGCTTCTACGCCGGAGATTACGTCGAAGAACCGCTGGTCGAGGCGGCGGTTGGTGGCGATGGCATCCTTGATGGGGATGTCAGTGATGTCCAGGCCGCGGAGGACGGCGATGCGGCCCCACTTCTCCTGGTGGACCATGTCGATGGCGTAGAGCCCGTAGCGCTGGCCGAGGAGGCGATCGTAGGCCGTGGGCACGCCGCCGCGCTGAGTGTGGCCCAGGTTGACGCTGCGGGTTTCAAAGCCGGTCTTCTTCTCGATCAGTTCGGCGAGAGCTTCGCCGATGCCGGACAGGCGGGCGTGGCCGAAAGCGTCCACTTCGTTGGAGCCGATGACCTGACCGACGGCGGGCAGATGGCAGCCCTCGGCAACGACTACGACGCCGTAGTGCTTGCCGTGATCGTAGTTGTACTTGAGCAGGGCGCAGACGTGGTCGATGTCGATTTCGCGCTCGGGAACGAGGATGACGTGGGCGCCGCCGGCGACTCCGGAGGCATAGGCGATCCAGCCGGCGTCGCGGCCCATGACTTCGACCACGATGACGCGATTGTGCGAGTCGGCGGTGGTGTGGATGCGATCGATGGCCTCGGTGGCGATCATGACGGCGGTGTCGTAGCCGAAGGTAGCGTCGGTGCCGCTGATGTCGTTGTCGATGGTCTTGGGAACGCCCACGCTGGGTACGCCGTTTTCGCTGAGGAAGAGGGTGACGGACTGGGTGTCGTCGCCGCCAAGAGCAATGAGGGCGTCGATCTTGTTGGCCTTGAGGACTTCCTGAACTTTTTCAATGCCGCCAGGAATTTTTTGGACGTTGGTGCGAGAGGAGTGGAGGATGGTGCCGCCGCGGAGCTGGATGCCGTCGGTGCTTTCCAGGGTGAGCGGAATCCAGTTGTTGTCGAGGACGCCGCGCCAGCCGTTGAGGAAGCCGATGAACTCGTCTCCGTACCGATTGATTCCCTTCTTCACGGCTGCGTAAATCACCGCATTCAATCCGGGGCAATCGCCGCCGCCGGTCAATAGTGCAACTCGCATCGAAAATCTCCTGAATGAAAATGGTGCGGCTCACGGCCGCGGAAGGTCGAGCGCAGATTTGCCGGTCTGGTGGCCGGTTTCGACGCCTTAACCAGTGTACTCCGGGGTTGTAAAGGGAATTCGTGAGCGCGGTCACGGTCAAGCGGGGTTGGCGAAGTTGGATAAATTCCCGAACCGCAGATCCCCTTCGACTACGCTCAGGGCAGGCTTTCGACCGCGCAGTGCGCAAAAAGCGCGCCCTGCTCCGCTCAGGAAGACAGCGTGCGAAGAAGAGTATTGAGGATGACGGCATTTATGGAAGAGTATGTTTGAATTGCTTATGCCCGGAACCGGAACATTGTTGCTGCTTGCGTTTTCCAGCGCCGTAGTGGTGCTGCTGCTGGTGCTGTTGCAGCTGACGCGGCTGGGGTTTCTGGTCCGAAGCACGATCCCCGACCGGCCGCGGCGGCGAATGTTCATCGCGTCGGTTTCGTTCCTGATCACGTTCATCGGCGTGCGAATCCTGGTGCGGCTCATCATGCACAATCGCGGGCCGTTTCAATGGGTCATGGTGCGCGGGCATCACATCCATCACCTGGTGTGGGGAATCCTGATTCTGCTGCTGGTGGGCTATGGGTGGCTGATGGACCTGGGGCGATCGCACTCGCCGCTCTCGATCTTCTTCAGTCGGCTGATGAGCGTGAGTTATGGCGTGGGGGCGGCGCTGACGCTGGACGAATTCGCGCTGTGGCTGAACCTGGATCCGGACGATTACTGGTCGCGGGAGGGGCGGCTGAGCGTGGACGCGGTGATCCTGTTTGGCGGGGTGCTGGCGATGAGCATGTGGGGAGCGCCGTTCTTTCGCGGACTGCACCGGATGTGGATCAAGCGGAGCCTGTTCGGGCGGGAACTGGAGCGCGGGCTGACGTTTCCTATACAGCGCGTGCGGTTGCTTCGTCCGCGTAGATTTCGGAAACGGCCTCCGCATAACGCTCCGTAATGACGCGGCGCTTGAGCTTCATGGACGGAGTAAGTTCGCCGGAGTCCTGCGACCATTCGTCAGGGACGAGGCGGAAGCGCTTGATGGTTTCAAAATTGGCCAGGCCGGCATTGACCTCGTGCACAACCTCAGAATAGAGCGCATGTACGCGGCGGTCGGCGATCAACTCGGCCCGGTTGCTCGCGTGCACGCCGTGTTGCCGCGCCCATTCCTCTAAAGCGGCGAAGTTGGGCGAGATGATGGCCGAGACGAACTTGTGCTTGTCGCCGATGACGGCCACCTGGCCGACGAAAATGCTGGTCTTGAGCTTGTTCTCGATGGGCTGCGGGGCGACAAGCTTGCCGCCGGAGGTTTTGAGCAGCTCCTTCTTGCGATCGGTGATGTAGAGAAAGCCATCGTTGTCGAGGTGGGCAATGTCGCCGGTACGGAACCAGCCCTGGGCATCGAAGCACTCGGCGTTGGCCAGGGGCTTGTGCCAGTAGCCGGAGAAGACGAAGGGACCGCGCACCAGCAATTCGCCATCATCGGCAAACTGCAGCTCGATATTGGGGACGGGCTTGCCCACGCTGCCCAGCCGGTGATTGGGCTGGGAGTTGAGGGCGATGACGGGCGACGTTTCGGTCAGGCCGTAGCCCTCCCACACGGCGATACCGACGGCCGCGAACCAGCGCGCGGTGTCGACCCCCAGGGGTGCGCCGCCGGAGATGAAGATGCGCACGCGACCGCCGAAGGCTTCGTGAACCTTGCTGTAGACGAGCTTTTTGGCGAGTTTCCAGGCGGGCGACGCCGGCTGGTCTCCGCCGTAGACCTTGTCAATGTGATGGGCACCGAGTTTGACCGCGAGCCCGAGGAGCTTTTTCTTTACCGGATTGAGGGAGGCGCGCCGTTCCACTTCCTGGCGGATTTTCTCGTACACGCGGGGGACGCCGACGAAGACGGTCGGCCGGAGTTCGCGCATGGCGTAGGGGAGCTTGTCGAACTGCGAGCAGTAGATGATCTGCGCGCCGCGAGCATACATGACGTAATCGAGGGCGCGCGCGGTGATATGCGACAGGGGCAGGAAGGAGATGCAGGCGTCGGTGGGGCCGAATAAGAACTCGCGGGCACAGGTGTTCTGGTTGGCGGCGATGTTGCCGTGGGTAAGCATGACGCCCTTGGGTTCGCCGGTGGTGCCGGAGGTGTAGATGAGGGTGGCGAGGTCGTCGGGCTGGATGGATTGGGCGAGGGAGTCGAAGGCGGGGTCGTGCGTGCTGCCGCGGTCGTCGGCGCCGGCGATGAGCTGCGCGAAGGGTATGGCGCCTTCCGGCGGGTTGGCCGAATCCATGATGACGATGCGTTCCACTTGGGTTTGCGCGCGGACGGCGCTGAGCTTGTCGAACTGCTGCCGGGTGGAAACGACGGCGATGCGGCAGCCGGCATCCTGCAGCAGCAGGGCGATCTGTTCGCCGGTCAGGGTGGGGTAGATGGGCACGTTAACGGCGCCGATGGCGAGGGTGGCAAAATCGGTGACTGCCCACTCCCAGCGATTTTCGGAGATGAGAGCGATGCGATCGCCTTTTTGCGTTCCCCAGTCGCGCAGGGTCTCAGCAAAGGCGCGGACCCGCTGATACAACTGGGCGGATGAGAGCGGGCGCCACTGGGCGGATTCATCCTGCCAGAGCACAGCGCGGGGATTGCCCGCTGCTGCAACCCGAAGAAAAAGATCGTTCAGGGTTCGGATGGGTACGGAGACTGTCATGGCGGTTTCGCAGGCGACGGGGAGATTTACAAGTCGAACATTCGAGAGTGTATCAGTTGGACGCGGCAGTGGTTGAGAAAAGAGTGTAATGGCGCGAAAGTGGCACAGCCAGTGATGCCGATGGCCTGTAAACTTTGAGTCATTGATCACCTTCTCCAGACACTCTTTGCAGGGCTAGCTGGTATGCGCGTAGAGCAAAAGATAGTGGAACTCCATCGACTCGAGCCGGGCAGGGTTGCGCGAGTGTCGCGCATCGAGCACGTGTGCGTGGCTGCGGCGGGGCTGACAGCATTCGCGGGGCTGCTGGAGTGGATGATTCCGGGACTGAGCCGGCCGCCGCTGGCGCTGCTGCGAATGAGCGGGCACGGTTCATTGGCCACGCTGGCATGCGCTGCCAGCCTGCAATTGTCTTACGTGCGTGCGTTCCGCGGGCTTGCGACCATTCGCAGATTGCTGGCCATTGTCGCCGCGCTCGCCGGATTGGCGAGCCTTGTTGAGCTGGCAAAAGGCACATCGTGGGTGGCGCAGGTGTGGAGTGCCGGACCGCTCCCCGCGAATCCGGGAACGATGCCCGCGCTTGCCGCGGTCGGCTTCGTTCTGCTGTCGTTGGTGCTGCTGTTCCTTGACGCACGCAAAGGGGTTGCCGGGTACGTGGCGGATGTGGTGCTGTTCGGGCTGGGTTGGGTAGTGCTCGCCATTGTAGCCGCCAGCCTCTTCAGCGCGTTGCACGTATTCAGGACATCCCCTCCCGCGGAGGGGATCGCCGTCACATGCGCACTGGGATTGCTGACATTTGCGGCGTTCAGCCGGCGGACGGTGCACGGCCACTTCGGAATCTTTCTGGGGCATGGAGTCGGCAGCCGGTTTGCGCGGCAATTATCGCCGCTGCTGCTGGTGCTGCCCTTTTTGCGCGAAGCCATGAGGGCGCGGTTGATTCAGCTCCACCATCTTTCTCCGCATCATGCGGCAGCTATGCTTGCTTCCGCGACGGCGATGCTTGCGGTGGGAGTGGTGATGCTGGTAGCGCACCACATCCGCAAGCTGGAAGTGGAGATTCACGATCTGAGCCTTCGCGACGAACTGACGGGGCTTTACAACCTGCGCGGATTCCAATTGCTGGCGGAGCAAGCGCTGCGGCTGGCGAACAGGTCGCAGATGCCGTTTTCCGTTCTTTTTGTGGACATGGACAACCTGAAGCAAATCAACGATCGGCAAGGCCACGGGGTTGGATCGCGGCTGCTGATGGAGACGGCGGATTTTCTCAAGGAGAATTTCCGCGAGAGCGACGTAGTAGGCCGGATCGGTGGCGATGAGTTCGCGGTGGCAGGACATTTCACCTTACCGATGATCGAGATGATGGAGCATCGCCTGGAAGAGCAATCGGAAAGCTCGATTGAAACGCGTCCGCGGCTTGACCTGAGCATCGGCCATGTGACCGCGGACCCGTATCGGCAGGAGTCGTTGCAGGATCTGCTGGACCAGGCCGATGCGGCGATGTACCAGCGGAAGCGCAGCAAAAAGATGCTGGCGATTTAAGGGGTTCAGGCTTCGCTTTGGGGTGAGGGAGCGAAGCGCCGCGACGCACGGGTCAGCTTGCCCGCAGATCCATGAGCCATCGTCACGCAGCGCCCCACTCAGCGCGCCAATTTCGCGGCAAGCCCGAGCATCGCCTTGGAACAGATCGAATCGGCGCACGGCGGTTATGGTCCGCTGCTTTGCCGGACGACGAACGGCGTCACCCTTCGATATTTCCCCAGCAATCGCCGTATAGTGGCATTTTGGCAAATCTGTGGGGAAAAAAGCCACATTGCATACTTATGCATCTGATTGTATATTTATACAGAGCGCGGCCGCTTGACTGCGAGCCGCGCTTTTTCATTGCGGGCGAAAGACGTGAGTGGATGAAGTACCAGCGGCAGAACGTGATACGGGAATTGCTGGCAAGCTCCTCGGTGACCAACCAGGACGAGCTGCGGCGCAAGCTGCGGCGGCGCGGGTTTGCGGTGACCCAGGCGACGCTTTCCCGCGACATACACGAGCTGCGCATTTTCAAGGGACCGGCTGGGTACGCGCTGCCCAATGGGAACGGCAACGGGACCGGACAGGCGGAAGACGAGGGACCGCCTTCGGTGGCGGAAGTGCTGGAAGGTTTTGGGTTGCGAGTGCGCCATGCCATGAACCAGGTGATTTTGCGGACGGTGATGGGCGGCGCGCAGCCGGTGGCCGCGGCGCTTGATCACGAGGACTGGCCCGAGGTGGTGGGAACCCTCGCGGGCGATGACACGGTGCTGGTGATTTGCCAGGACGCGAAGCATGCGACGGAGCTGGAAGCAAGACTGAGGACGATGTTGGAATCATGAGCGGGCCGGTGCAGACAGCGGTGGTGGGAGTGACGGGATATGCGGGCGCCGAACTGGCGCGGCTGCTGCTGCATCATCCGCGGCTGAAGGGAACTCCGCCGGTGTTCGCAGGACGCCTGGACGACCAAGCGCTCGAGCGCGGGGGCATTCCGCTGGGCGAGATTCATCCGGAGCTGGCGGACAGCAAGGGCAACGGCAAGCTGCGGCTGCAGGCGTTTTCGTGGGAGTTGCTAAGCGATCTGGATGTGCAGGTGTTGTTTTTGGCTACTCCGCATGAGCAGTCGCGGCAGTGGGCGCCGGAGGCGCTGGAGCGCGGCATGCGGGTGATCGATTTGAGCGGCGCGTGGCGCTTGACGGATGCTGCGAATCGCGCGGTGTATGCGTTTGAAGATGAAGGCTCCGCGAAAGCCGAGGAGACGCAGCAGCAGGCGGTGTACGGAATGCCGGAGCTGCATCGGCGCGAAATTCGCGGCGCGAAGCTGATTGCGAATCCGGGGTGCTATTCGACTTCCATCATTCTTCCATTGAGGCCGCTGGTGGCCGCAGGGCTTGTCGATTTGCAGCATGGCATTGTAGCGGATGCCAAAAGCGGGGTGAGCGGAGCGGGCAAGGCGCCGACGGCGAAGACGCACTTCATGAATGCGGCAGACAATCTGTCGGCCTATGCCGTGTTCACCCACCGGCACACGGGAGAGTTGCTGGAGCAGATCGGGATGGATGCGGACGCCATTGTGTTCACGCCGCATCTGCTGCCGATTCCCCGGGGCATTCTGTCGACGATTTATGTGCGTTTCAAATCGCCGCAAACGCGGCCGCATCTTCTGCACGCGTATCGGGAATATTTTGCGGGCAGCCCCATGGTGCGGATTCATGAGCATGGATTGCCGCAGATTCAGCATGTGGTGAGGACCAGCTACTGCGATATCGGATTCCAGCTTTCGCCGGACGGCAAACGCGCGGTGATCGTGAGCTGCCTGGACAATCTGCTGAAGGGAGCATCCTCCCAGGCGGTGCAGAACCTGAACGTGATGCAGGACTGGGACGAAGCGGAGGGGCTGGAATGAAGTACGTGGTCAAGCTCGGCGGAGTGGGTCTGGAGACTCCTGCGCTTCTGGAGGGCTCGATGCGGGCGATCGCCGATCTGGTGCGCGACGGCAACCAGGTGGCGGTGGTGCATGGCGGCGGCGTGCAGTTGACCAGGACGCTGAAGGCGCTGGGCAAGCAGAGCGAGTTTGTGAATGGATTACGGGTGACGGACGCGGAGACGCGCGATGCGGCGCTGATGGTGCTGGCCGGTAAAGTGAACAAGAGCCTGGTGGCGGCGCTGGGCGCGCTGGGTCAGCCGGCGATGGGATTGTCCGGCGGAGACGGATTGATTTTTCGCGCGCGGAAGAAGCGCACTTCGCCGGATTTGGGATTTGTGGGTGAGATTGCGGCGAGCGACCCGCGGTGGATTGAGGCGATCTGGAAGCTGGGCGGAGTGCCGGTGCTGTCGTCGATGGCGCTGGGCTTCGATGGCGAATACTACAACGTGAACGCCGATGAAATGGCGGCGGCGTGCGCGATCGCGTGCCGCGTGGATGCGCTGGTTTTTCTTACGGACGTGCCCGGAGTACGCGGCAGCAACGGCGAAGTGATGCGCTGGCTTTCAATCGACCAGATCGCCGAGATGGCGAAGAGCGCGATCATTTCGGGCGGCATGCTGCCCAAGCTGAGCGCATGCCGCGAGGCACTGCTCAATGGCGTGAAGCGGGTACGGATTCTACCGGCGGAAGCTGCCGGTTCCCTTCCCGACCTGTGCAGCACGCGGGTGGCGCATGGCACAGAAGTGATGGTGGCCTGAGGAGATGAGAGTGAGCAAACTGGAACAGATTCGCGCCGCCGAGGCAAAGCTGCTGCTGCCCACATACGATCGCAACCCGATCCTGTTTGTGCGCGGCGAGGGTGCATACCTGATGGACGAGAACGGCGATCGCTACCTGGATCTGCTGAGCGGAATCGGCGTGAATGCGCTAGGCTATGCGCATCCGGCGATCGAGGATGCGATTGCAAAACAGTGCCGCGCGCTCATTCATATTTCGAACCTCTTCTATCACGAGGGCCAAGCGGAGTTGGCGCAGCGATTGACGCAGCGCACCGGGATGGATCGCGTGTTCTTTGCGAACACCGGCACCGAAGCGTGGGAAGGCGCGTTGAAACTGGCGCGGGCGCATGCCGGGCTGCTGCGGAGCGAGGGCAAAAACATCGGGACCAAATTCCTGGCGCTGGAGCAGAGTTTTCATGGGCGCACATTTGGATCGGTTTCGACCACGCACAAGGCGAAGTATCGTGAGCCGTTTGCGCCGGTGCTTGCGGGCGTGGAGTTTGTGCGGTTCAACGATGTCGAGGATTTACGCGCGAAGTTTTCGAACGAAGTGTGCGCGATTCTGGTGGAGGCAATCCAGGGCGAAGGCGGGGTTCGTCCGCTTTCGCGGGAGTTCTTTGCGGAAGCGCGGAAATTGGCGGATTCAACGGGCGCGCTGCTGATCGTCGATGAGATTCAGGCCGGAATGGGGCGTACGGGAAAGTGGTGCGCGTATCAGCATTACGGCATTCAGCCGGATGTAACGACGCTGGCGAAGCCGCTGGCGGGGGGGATTCCGCTGGGAGCGATCCTGTGCACCGAAGCGGCGGCGCGCTCCATTCACGCCGGCATGCACGGAACGACGTTCGGCGGCGGCCCGCTGGCGTGTGCGGTGGCGATTGCGGTCATCGACACTATTGAGAAAGATGGTCTGCTGACGCATGCCGCGGAACTGGGCGAGTACTTCATGGATCAACTTCGAAAGCTCGCAAATAAGCACGAAACGATCGTCGACGTGCGCGGCATGGGCCTCATGATCGGCGCCGAAGTGGACTCCGCTGACCTGGCCAAGCTGACCGTGGCGGAGATGCTGAAGCGTCACATCGTGATCAATTGCACAAGCGACACGGTGCTTCGATTCCTGCCGCCGTACATTCTTGAACGCGCACAGGTAGACGCCGCCATTGCGGCGCTGGACGAGATTTTTACCGAACATGCGGCCGCATTCACGGGCGCACAGAATTCATCTGCCGCAGGAGGACACAACCGTGGCTAGCAGAGCAACCCTTGTACGCCGGGAGCAGGACGTTCCCGTGCAGAACGATTCCGACATTCTGAATGCCGCGGCGCGGCTGGCCGGCGAAGACCTTTGTTCGATCGCCGATTTGTCCAGCGCCGAGGTGCGCGCGATTCTCAAACTCGGCCACGATGTGAAGCGTAATCCACGCGAGTATCGCAACGCGCTGGATGCCAAGCAGATGGTGCTGATGTTCGAGAAGGCCAGCCTGCGCACGCGGCTGAGCTTCGAGGCGGGATTGAGCACCATGGGCGGCAGCGCGATCTTTGTGGATCAGACCAGTTCGCCGCTGGGTGAGCGCGAGTCGATTGCCGATGTGGCGCGCAACGTGGAGCGCTGGGTGGACGTGATTGTGCTGCGCACCTACGCGCACGACACCATCACGGAGATGGCGGCGAATTCGCGCGTGCCGGTGATCAATGCGCTGTCGGATTTCGAGCATCCGTGCCAGGCGCTGGCGGATTTCATGACCCTGGAGGAGCACTTCGGCTCGGCGGCGGGGTTGAACTTTACCTATGTGGGCGATGGCAATAACGTGTGCCACTCGCTGATGCTGACGGGCGCGCAGTTGGGAACGAACGTGACCATTGCGACGCCGCGCGGTTACTCGCCGGACATCGAAATCGTGACCAAGGCACGCGAGATTGCGGAGCAGAACGGCTGCGAGTTGAAACTGCTGCAGGATCCGCAGGCGGCGGTGGAAGGCGCGGACGCCGTGTACACCGATGTGTGCGTGAGCATGGGATTTGAGCATGAGTCCACCAAGCGCGCGCCCATCTTCCGGCCGTTCCAGGTGAATGAGGCGTTGATGCAGAAGGCCGCGGCCAATGCGGTGTTCATGCATTGCCTGCCGGCGCGGCGCAACGCGGAAGTAACGGACGCGGTGCTGGATGGGCCGCAGTCGATTGTCTTCGACCAAGCCGAGAATCGCATGCATGCGCAAAAGGCGCTACTGCTGTTGCTGCTGGGCGGATTGACGAATGTGCAGAGTTTTCAGTGATCAGTTAGTTTGTTGGTGAACAGTTGGCATCGTACTTTTGCTATGAAGACTTTCAAGACTCACCCACGGGCTGAGGACCGCAAACGCAGCGCAACTGCGCTAATCGAGTTGTTGCTTGCGAACAAGACTCCGGAAATACTATCGGAACATCTCCGGGAAGTGCTCAAAATCTTGCTATGGAAGATTACTGAAGCCGACGGCAAGTACGATACTCGTTATCAGAGCAACGGTGCACTTGAATGTAAAGATCAAAAGCAACTGCGCCACGACCATGTTTATCCGTGCAAACGAATGATCGGTGCTTTGATACAGGCAAAGCCAGAGGAATGGCAAGAAATTCTGAGAGACGCAGTCGGCTGCACAGTGACAGTTGATGAGCATCGGCTTCTTTCTACATTCGACGAGAAGTATGACGGATGGGAGCGTTACCGGAAAGCTAAGTTGCGAGTCATAAACACCGAAACCGGCGAACAACAAGTAACTGAGGATTCGCCCTGATCACTGTCCACTGTCCACTGTTCACTGCTTTTCCGAGGTTTCGCAAGCATGTCCGTAATTCTCGAATCGCTGCCCACGGGGGAAAAAGTCGGTATCGCCTTCTCCGGCGGACTTGACACTTCCGCTGCCCTTCATTGGATGAAGCAGAAAGGGGCGATCCCCTACGCCTATACGGCGAACCTCGGCCAACCGGACGAATCCGATTACGACGAGATTCCGCGCAAAGCCCTCGAATACGGCGCTGAAAAGGCCCGCCTCATCGACTGCCGCGTCCCGCTCGTCCGCGAAGGCATTGCAGCGCTACAGGCCGGCGCCTTCCACATCACCACCGCAGGCGTCACCTATTTCAACACCACCCCCATCGGCCGCGCCGTCACGGGCACCATGCTGGTCTCCGCGATGAAGGAGGACGACGTTCACATCTGGGGCGACGGCTCCACTTTCAAAGGCAACGACATCGAGCGCTTCTATCGCTATGGGCTGCTCGTCAACCCCGAGCTCAAGGTCTACAAGCCCTGGCTCGACGCCGCTTTCATCGACGAGCTCGGCGGCCGAGCCGAGATGTCCGAGTATATGCGGCGCTCCGGCTTCGCCTACAAGATGTCCGCCGAGAAGGCTTACTCCACCGACTCCAACATTCTGGGCGCTACGCACGAAGCCAAAGACCTGGAGCATCTTTCTTCATCGATCAGGATAGTTGAACCGATTATGGGCACGGCCTTCTGGCGTGATGACGTTGAGATTCGGCGCGAAGAGGTTGCCGTCCGCTTTGACGAGGGATTTCCTGTCGCTCTCAACGGCAGGCAATTCGACGACCCAGTCGCTCTCCTCCTCGAAGCCAACCGCATCGGCGGCCGCCACGGCCTGGGCACGTCCGACCAGATCGAGAACCGCATCATCGAAGCCAAGAGCCGCGGCATTTACGAGGCTCCGGGCCTCGCCCTGTTGTTCATCGCATACGAGCGCCTCATCACCGGCATCCACAACGAGGACACCATCGAGCAGTATCGCGACAATGGCCGCAAGCTTGGCCGCCTGCTCTACCAGGGCCGGTGGTTCGATTCGCAAGCCATCATGCTCCGCGAATCCGCCCAGCGCTGGGTGGCCAAACCCGTCACGGGCGAGGTCACCCTTGAGCTGCGCCGCGGCAACGACTACTCCATCCTCAACACCGAGTCGCCCAACCTCACCTTCCATCCCGAGCGCCTCAGCATGGAGAAGACCGAATCCACATTCTCTCCGCGCGACCGCATCGGCCAACTCACCATGCGCAACCTGGATATTACCGACACCCGGGCAAAGCTCCTCACCTACGCCGAAACCGGCCTCCTTACCCTTAGCAAAGGCAGCGAAATGCCCCAGCTCAACAGCGGTAAGGAAAAGGATTGTGAGGTACGCTGAATGCCGAACGAACAACAATCCGTGAAGATGTGGTCGGGCCGCTTTCGCGAGCCGCTGGATGCGGAGTTCGAACAGTGGCAACGGTCAATCGTATTCGACTGGCGGCTGCTTGAGGAAGAAGTAGCCGCCAGCAAGGCGCACGCGTCCGCGTTGAGTGCGGCCGGCATTCTCACCAACGGCGAGACGGCGAAGCTCCGCGCGGCGTTAGATGCGATCGCCGCGGATCACGCATCGGATGCGGGCAAAGCGAAGGTGCGCGATCATGCGACGGCGGAGGACATTCATCACTTCGTTGAGTTGTCGCTGGTCGAGCGGGTGGGGTCGCTGGGCCTGAAGCTGCATACGGGGCGCAGCAGGAATGAGCAGATTGCGACCGATCTGCGGCTGTATGTGCGCAAGCAGATCGGCCTTGTGGTTGAAGGTCTGGCGGCGTGGGCCGGTGCGCTGGTGGAGAAGGCACGCGCGTCTGGCGATGCGGTGATGCCGAGTTATACGCATCTGCAGCGGGCGGAGCCGGTGCTGGTGGCGCATTGGCTGCTGGCGTATGTGGAGATGCTGCTGCGCGATGCTTCGCGGCTGCACGATTGCGCCGAGCGGCTCAATGTTTGTCCGCTGGGATCCGGTGCGGTGGCGGGTGCGACGCTGGCGCTGGATCGCACCATTGCGGCGCGCGAGTTGAACTTTGCGGCGCCCACGGCGAACTCGATGGATGCGACCAGCGATCGGGATTTCGTGCTCGAGTATCTGCAGGCTATGACGTTTGTGGGATTGCATGCAAGCCGGTTCGCGGAAGAGATCACGCTATTCGCGACGGCGGAGTTTGGATTTGTGAATTTGCCCGAGGCGTTCTCGACTGGATCGAGCGCGATGCCGCAGAAGAAGAATCCGGATTTGACGGAGCTGCTGCGCGCGAAAGTGGGGCGGATTCACGGCGCGGCGGAGGCCGTTACGCTGCAGTTGAAGGGATTGCCGCTCGCCTACAATAAGGATATGCAGGAGACCCAGGAGCCCGCATTCGCAGTGGATTTTGTTCCGCAGATGCTGCGGCTCGTGGCTCGGTTCACCGCGGCGCTGGAGTTCACTTTTGAGCGAATGCGCACGACTGCGCAAACCGGATATCTGAATGCGATGGCCGCGGCGACTTACCTGGTGCACAAGGGTGTTCCCTTCCGCACTGCGCACGAGAAGATTGGCAACACGGTGCGGTTTGCGCTGGAGAAGGGCGTGGAGTTGGGCGAATTGTCGCTGGAAAAACTGCGGCAATTCGGCAGTGAATTTGAAGCAGACTTTTTCGATGCGATTGCCCTCCATGCCACGGTGGATTGCCACGATGTGATTGGAGGCACGGCGCGGGAGCGCGTGCGCGAGGCCTTGGCGCTGGCTGCTGCGCGTGTGGCGGCGCTGGCCGGATCCGCAGAGGAGGCCATACATGCTGGTGCGTAAAGCACGGCTGCAGGATGCCTCCAACGTGTACGACCTGGTGAATTCGCTTTCGGGCGACGGCACGCTGCTGAAGCGCAGTTTTGCGGAAATCTGCGAGAACATCCGCGACTTTACTGTGGCGGAGTCGGATGGCGGCGTGTTCCTCGGCTGCGGCGCGCTGCATTTGTATGGACCGCATCTGTGCGAGGTGCGCTCGATCGTGGTGAAGCCGGAGGCGAAGGGGCAGGGCGCCGGCGGACGCATTCTTGCGGCGCTGATCGAAGAAGCGGAAGATCACGGCATCCAATCGGTATGCCTGTTCACGCGCATTCCCGATTTCTTTTTCAAGTATGGGTTTCGCATCGTGGAGGACAAGGCCGATCTGCCGGACAAGATCTTCAAGGATTGCCAGAGTTGCCCGCGGCTGCACCGCTGCGATGAGGTGGCGATGGTGCGGGGAAGGCTTCCGCGCATTTCGATTCTGGGGCCGCGGATTGAGGCGCAGCAGTTGGTGAAGCTGTCGGGGTGAGGACAGGGTTCAGGGGTCAGGGTTCAGGGTTCAGGACTGCTGGCTGAGGATTGCTGCAGCTACAACTGCCTGGCCGTAGCTTAGGCCGCCGTCGCCGGGGCTTACGCGGCGATGCTGGAACACCGCGAAACCTTCGTGTTCCAATTCATTTCTTAACAAGCGAGTCATGCGGCGATTGTGCAGGACTCCGCCGCTCATGGCAACGGTACCTATGCCGGTTTGGTTTCGCGCTGCGATTGCGATGCGCAGGAAAGCCTCGGCTATGCCTGCGTGAAAGCGTGCAGCGATGCTTGTTTTGCTTACGCCGCTCTGCAGATCCTTCAGCAGCTCACGCCACAGTGGGGCGGCGCTCAAGCGCATCGGCTCGCGCTTTGACCAGTCGGCATCGACGAGAGCGACTGGATACCCGGCTGATCCGTCGGGCTCATCCACGGCAATTCCCTCGAGTTCGATAGCGGCCTGAGCCTCGTAGTCCACGGTGCGCCGGCCCAGAACAACAGCAGCCACCGCATCGAATAGCCGCCCCAGGCTCGAGGTCAGCGGTGCATTGATCCCACGTTCGATCATGCGCGCGAGCAGGCGTGATTCCTGCGCGGTGGCGCCGAGAAGCTCAAGCGCTTGCGGGGATCCCATGTCAATGCCGGCGGCTCGCAGGTGCGAGAATGCCATTCGCCACGGCTCGCGCACTGCCGCATCGCCGCCGGGCATTGCAAGGTAATCGAGGTGGGCGAAGCGCTCGAAGCGGTCCAGTTTTGCGATCAGCACTTCCCCGCCCCAGATGCGGCCGTCGGTGCCGTAGCCGGTGCCATCGAGTGATAGTCCGATCACCGGCCCTTCGATCGCGTGTTCGGCCAAGCAGGCGGCGATGTGCGCGTGATGATGCTGGACGGCGATGGTGCGCAGGCCGTGTTCATGGCCCCATTGCTTCGCCCACGTCGTCGATAAATATCCAGGGTGAAGGTCGTGCACAACGAGTTGCGGCTCGATCTCGAAGGTGTGCATGAGGTGCGCGAGCGATTCGGTGAAGAACTCGAGGCCGGTTAGGTTTTCGAGATCGCCGAGATGCTGGCTCTGGTAGGCGAAGCGGCCGCGCGCCAGCGTGAAGACGCTCTTCAAATGTCCGCCGACGGCGAGCAGCGGAGGCGAATCGAGCGGCAATTCGATGCCGAGCGGCACATAACCTCGGGCGCGGCGAATCAGTTGCGGAGCGCCATCGACAATGGCGGCCACGGAATCATCGCAGCGCTGCAGGATTTCGCGATTGTGCATAAGGAACGCGTCGGCGATGTTGCCGAGGCGGGCACGGGCTTCCTGGTTGTCGATGGCGATGGGCTCCTCGCTGAGGTTGGCGCTGGTCATCACCAGGGCGCTCACGCGATCGTTGGCGAAGAGCAGATGCTGCAGCGGAGCATACGGCAGAAAGATGCCGAGCCAGGGAATGCCGGGAGCGATGGACGGCGCGATGCCGTTGTTACTGCGTGAGCGGCAGAGGACGATGGGCCGCGCCGGCGTTTGGAGAAGCGCTGCTTCTTCTTTGCTGATGTTGCACAACCCGCGAGCGGCTTCGAGGTCGCGAACCATTACGGCGAGCGGCTTGCCGTAGCGATGCTTGCGTTCGCGCAGGCGCAGGACCGCGGCTTCATTGGTCGCATCGACCGCGAGATGGAATCCGCCGATGCCCTTGATGGCGATGATGCGGCCGTCGAGGAGATTCTCGATCGATTGCGCGACGGGATCGGCGGCGGCGATGGGCGTTCCATCGGGCGCTTCGAGCCAGACGCGCGGGCCGCAGTCCCAGCAGGCGTTGGGCTGGGCGTGAAAGCGGCGATTCAGCGGATCGTCGTATTCAGCCTGGCACGCCGCGCACATGGGGAACGCAGCCATGGAGGTCTGTGGGCGGTCGTAGGGAATGCGGCGGGTGATGGTGAATCGGGGGCCGCAGTTGGTGCAATTCAAAAATGGGTAGCCATAGCGGCGATCGCGCGGATCGAGCAGATCGCGCAGGCAGTCAGCGCAGGTAGCGGCATCGGCGGGAATGCCGGTGCTGACCTGTCCAAGAACCTGGCTATGGACGATGGTGAAAGCGGATTCGCCGGTAGGTTCACGATCCTCCACCTGCACCGAATCGATGCGCGAAATGGGTGGAGCCTCGGCGCGCAGGCTGGCGAGAAAATCGGCCACCGCTGGCTCCGCGCCTTCGATCTCGATGATCACTCCATCGGTATCGTTGCCGATATGGCCGGCGAGTTGATGGCGCAAGGCGAGGCGATAGATGAACGGGCGAAAACCGACGCCCTGCACCACTCCGCGCACGCGCACCGCTCGCCGTATTGGGGGTTGCACGGAATTGGGGTCCACCCTGGTCTCGCTTTCGCTAGCTCAGCATAGCGCACGCGCGGCGCGGCGCACATCCTCTTTGTTTCGCATGTTTTTGCGAGATTGAAGCGCGCGCGAAACGTGCTCGTTGGGCAACCAAAAGACCCCGTTTGACATTTAACCCATCAGCAGAGAAGCCGGTTCTACTGGCCTGCGCTGCAGCACTTCAGGCGGGCGCCGTGGTCAGTAGGCGGGCGCGACCTGGATGAGAGCAGTTCCCCTTTTTGCAGCAACGTGAAGGAGAGTGGGCAATGAAAAAGCAACTGGTTGTTTTGACCGCGGTGTTGGGCCTCGCGAGCCTGGGATGGGCATCCGACAAGGACAACAAGGACAACGCGACCGACCGTCTGGACAATGCGGCGAACGTGCTGCATGAAGTGATGGCGACCCCGGACAAGGGGATTCCGCAGGAAGTAATGGATGGTGCCAAGTGCGTTGCGGTGGTTCCGCACATGGTGAAGGGCGGCTTCGTCTTCGGCGCGGAAGGCGGACGTGGCGTGGCAACCTGCCGCACCGCTAACGGATGGAGCGCTCCAGCGTTCTTCACGGTCGCAGGCGGAAGCTGGGGTCTGCAGATCGGCGTGGAAGGAATCGACCTGGTAATGATCTTCCAGAATGACCATGGCATGGAGCACCTGCTGAACAGCAAGTTCCAGGTGGGCGGCGATGCCTCGGCGGCAGCGGGCCCGGTGGGCCGTCATGCTTCCGCCAATACCGATTGGAAGATGAACGCCGAGATCCTCACCTACTCGCGCGCCAAGGGCGCCTTTGCCGGGCTGGCCCTGAACGGCGCCGCGGTGAAGGAAGACAAGGACTCGATGGCAGCGGTGTATGGCCCCAACGTCACCGAGCGCGAAGTGCTGATGGGCAAGGTTCCTCCTCCGCCGTCGGCGCATGCGTTCCTGGCGGCGGTGCGTGGCGCCAAGGCCGAGGCTTCCGCAGCCCAGTAATTGCGGCATTCCGCCGCAGCGACTGGCTGCATAAACCACGAAACCCCAGTCATGCCCGAACAGGGGCGCGGCTGGGGTTTCGTGTCTCCGACTGGGCGGCGCTGTTAAGCTGACAGAGAGCAGGGCGCGCTCGCTTCCCGCTCTTCGGCGCGTCCAACCCGTACTTTGCGCATGAATCCAATCCTTACGTGGTTGCAACGACACTCAATGCGATTGCGAATTCTCCGGCTGGCGTTTGCGGGAGCGGCGATGGCGATCCCGCTGGCCGCCGCCGCCCAGCAGAGCTCGGAGAAGGCCACCATCCAGAAGATCAATGCCGCCGTGGCCGCGCGTGAGGAGAACGTGGTCGGCTATACGGCGACGGAGCGCTATCGCGTATTTCGCAATGGGGACCAAGCACATCCGACCGCGGAAATGACGGTGAAAACGACGTACCGGACGGATACGGGCAAGAGCTACGTGATCCTGCAGGAGAGCGGGTCGGAGATCCTGCGCAAGGAAGTTCTGGAGCGGATTCTGGACAGCGAGAGGCTGATGAGCCAGCCCGAGCAACGCGGCCAGGCCGTCCTCACCTCGGCCAACTACAAAATGACAGTAAAGGGGAACGAAGTGGTGAGGGGCCACGATTGCATTGCGGTGGTCATCGTGCCCAGGAAGGAATCGCCATATTTATTCAAGGGCAGCATCTGGGTGGACCCGGAGGATGGATCGATCGTGCAGCTTGAGGGAGTGGCGAGCAAGAGCCCCACCATTCTGACGGGGGCCTCGCAGGTTTCCCGGAGTTACGAAAGGATGGACGGCTTTCCCATGGCCACGCGGGCGGCGGCTACTTCCTCCAGTTGGCTGCTGGGGCAGACGAACATCGATATCGACTACAGCGATTACGAGATCCAGTTGCGCCCGGCGCAACAAACTACGTCAGGAACGAATCCGGGCACCCACATCGAGTGACGGATGACGCTGAGGATTGCGCCGCATCTGCTCTATACTTTTGAGGTGATACTCGGTCCGGGCGACTGGAAACTCGATGCGGCTCTGGGTTCCTGCCTGCTGCTGGGACTGCGGCACGGGTTTGATTACGATCACCTGGCGGCCATCTCCGACATTACGGCAGTGCAACGCAACTGGAAGAGCGGTCTGCGGCTGGGGGTGACCTACGCGCTGGGCCACGCTTTCATGGTGGCGATTCTCGGCATTGCAGTTCTGGAACTGCACGTGGGGCTGCCGAAAAACCTGGATCACTGGACGGAGCGGCTGATCGGGCTCACGCTGATCGTGCTGGGGTTCGGAGTTGTGGCGGGAATTCTGCGCAAGAACGAGCATGAGCATCCGCACAACCGCATGGAGAGCCGGCTGGCCATCGCCATCAACGGGCTGCTTTGGGGAGCTTGGCGGGTGCGGCGGACATGGCACCGGCAGGCGCTGCCGCCGCAACGATTCCAGTGGATATATAACGGCAAATCGGTGTTTGCCATCGGCATTCTGCACGGCATTGGAGCAGAGACGCCCAGCCAGCTTGCGCTGTTCTTCCTGGCCAAGAGCCTGGGCGGAACGGGGAACGGCATGATGGGGCTGGCGGCTTTCTGCGTCGGCCTGGTGGCGATGAACGGGCTGATGACGGCTTCGCTGGGAGGCGCGTTCAAGACCGGCGCGGTTCATCCGCGCTTTTATCATGCAATCGCCTGGACCGGCGCCGCGTACAGCTTCATCATTGGAGTCATTTTTCTGTTCGGCATTTCAGGGCGCCTGCCGCAACTGGGCTGAGGAACGCTATCTGGCATTGCCAGCGGAGGCGCGTCCTAAGCGGGATTCTCCTCGCTAATGCTTGCTGCGCCTGCGGTTACATCCTATTGCAGCAGAGGAATTTGCATGTGAGGGTGGTCACAGCCTGCGAAGCAATACGCTCGTAGAATCAAGGCATGTCCGACGCTGCTTCCGCATCCCGGCTGGGAATGGAAGGCGCGCAGATTGCCGCCTCCACGCATGCATTGGCCAAGGCGCTGCTTTTCACCTGCCTGAGCGCGCCGGAAGCAGCGGAGTCTTACACCATTGCGCGCAAGGGCACGGTGAAACCCGCCGCTGGGCCCACGGCAGCGCCTGCAGTCGCACCCGCGGCAACCACCTCGGGAGGTACACAATGAATTCGTTTGAGAGCGCTTCGGCAGCACTCGGCGCGGTTGGACCGTGGAGGGAAGAGGGCGGCGTCTGCTGGCTCGATTACCCCGACCTGAACGTGCGCGAAGTGGCTGGCGCGATGAATGCGGTGGGTGCGCGCTTTGTCACCATCACCGCTTATCAGTTGCCCAAAGAGGAAAGGTTCCGGCTGGAATACCACTGGGACCTGGCGGGGCGCATGCTTGGATTTGCTTTCAACCTGCCGGGCAATGCCATCGAGAGCATTTACGACCTGTGCGAAGCGGTGGACTGGATCGAGCGCGAGGTGCATGAAGGATTCAAAATCACTTTTCTGGGACGCGGATACGAGCCGCTTCTGCTCCGCGATGGCGACACGCTGGGCATGAACATGCGGGACGATGTGGCGCGATGAGCTACAGAATTCCCATGGGGCCGTATCATCCCGCGCTGGAAGAGCCGAACAAGCTAGACATGACGTGCGACTTCGAAACTGCCGGCGAAGTGATGAACAGCGTGACCTGGAAAGAGCATGCACGGAATCCCAGCCGCGTTCACGTGCGCACGCCCACCTTTGCCAACATGCCGGCAATCCGCTACAAGGTGATGGCGCGCGGCTTGCGGATACCCCGCTGATCCAGGCCTCCATCGATCCCTGCTACTCCTGCACCGATCGCTAACAATTCAGTCCGGCGCGAACGGAAGCGCCGGACTCTCCTCCCCCACCGACCCCATTTTTCGCTCCCGTGCAGTTTGACACACAACCTCGTGACAGGTGTCACCGCCAGCCGTATGCCTTCGGGCCTATAAAGATGCCAGACAGCGACCCGAAATGAACGCAGCTTGTAACCGGCTGCCGCATTCCGTGTCGCGATCGGGAGGAATTGTGCCGGCTTTCACACCACCCCCTTTGCCCAGCGACGACAAACGCTGGAAGATCGTCAACGGTACCATGCGCAAGAACGGCTTTGCACGCCACGCGCTGATTGAAACGCTGCACACGGTGCAGTCCTCCTTCGGTTATCTCGACGAAGACGCCATCCGCTTTGTGGCACGCTCTCTGCGCGTTCCGCTGAGCCAGGCTTACGGAGTGGTCACCTTCTATCACCACTTCAGCCTCAAGCCGCCGGGCAAGCACACCATGACCATCTGCACCGGAACGGCCTGCTACATCAAGGGCACTGACAAGCTAGTGGCGGCGGCGGAGAAGCGCGTGGGCGTTCCCCAGGGCCAGACTACAGCGGACGGCAACATCAGCCTTATGACCGCGCGCTGCGTCGGTGCATGCGGCCGCGCACCGGTGGTCCTGGTCGATGGCGAACTGCATGGCCAGATGTCCGGTGAACAGATGATCGAACAACTCGAAAGGTGGGCCGTGGAATGACCATCGAAGAGCTTGAACAAATAGCCGAATCGACCCGCGCGGATTACGCAAAGTTCGACCACGAGATAAACGTCTGCATGGGAACGGGATGCCTCAGCCAGCACTCTGACAAGCTGAGGGATGAGCTGACCAATGCGGTCGCGGCAAAGGGCAAAAATGCGTTCGTGCGCCGCACCGGGTGCATGGGTTTGTGCGCCGCCGGCCCGCTCGTACTTGTCGACCCTGAAGAGACTCTCTATCAGCATTGCAATGTGAGTCACGCGGAGACAATCGCAGCCAGCCTCGGAGGCGAGCCCGTCGCCGAACTGCAATGCAACCTGCGCGAGCACTTCGATCAGCAGGTACATGTGGTGCTTGAAAACTCCGGCCATATCGATCCGGAGAAGATTGACGATTACATTGCGCGCGATGGCTACCAAGCCCTCGTCAAGGCCCTTACGGAGATGTCGCCCAACGATGTGGTCCAGCAGATCACAGAAAGCGGCCTGCGCGGTCGCGGCGGCGGCGGCTATCCGACCGGCCTAAAGTGGGGCACGGTGGCCAAGGCCGGCGGCGACCTGAAGTATGTCATCTGCAATGGCGACGAAGGCGACCCAGGCGCATTTATGGATCGCAGCGTGCTCGAAAGCGACCCGCAGCGCGTGCTGGAAGGCATGTCCATCGCCGCCTACGCGGTTGGCGCAAGCAAGGGCTATGTCTATGTCCGCGCGGAATACCCGCTGGCCGTAGCGCGGCTCGCCAACTGCCTGCGCGATGCGCGACGCCGCGGACTGCTGGGCCACAACATTTGCAACACGCCCTTCAATTTCGAGGTGGAGATTCGTCTCGGCGCCGGAGCCTTTGTCTGCGGCGAGGAGACCGGGCTCATCGCCTCGATTGAAGGCAAGCGCGGCACACCCAAGCCAAGGCCGCCTTATCCGGCAGTCAGCGGACTCTGGGGCAAGCCCACCCTTATCAATAATGTTGAGACTTTCGCCAACGTCGCGCCGATCATCCGCAAGGGCGGTAAGTGGTTCGCGAGCATGGGCTCGGAGCGCAGCAAAGGAACCAAGGTTTTCGCGCTCACCGGCAAAATCACCAACACCGGCCTGGTGGAAGTGCCCATGGGCATCAAGCTGCGCGACATCATTGAAGGCATCGGCGGCGGCGTTCCCGATGGGCACACCTTCAAGGCGGTCCAGACCGGTGGTCCTTCCGGCGGCTGTCTTCCTGGGGAATTGCTCGATATCGGCGTGAGCTACGACGCCCTGCTCAAAGTGGGCGCCATGATGGGTTCCGGCGGCATGATCGTGATGGACGATACATCCTGCATGGTCAATGTCGCCCGCTTCTTCATCGAGTTCTGCATGTCCGAGTCCTGCGGCAAGTGCATTCCCTGCCGCGCCGGAACGGCACAAATGCACACGCTGCTCACGCGTATCTGCTCCGGCGATGGAACCATGGCCGACCTGGATCTTCTCGTCGAACTGTGCGCCACGGTGAAAGAGACCAGCCTCTGCGGCCTTGGACAGACCGCGCCGAACCCGGTTCTCAGCACGCTGAAATACTTCAAAAACGAGTACATCGAACACATCGTCCACAAGCACTGTCCGGCCGGTGTGTGCAATATCGAAGCGTTCGCGGCCGCTGAAGCTCCCGTGGCAATGGCAGCGACCCTGGAGGTGTTGGCATGAGCGCCGCCGCAGACGTTAAAACTCTCGTAATCGATGGCCACGAAGTAAGTGCACGCGCCGGCCAGACCATCCTTGAATTGGCTCGCGAGCACAATATCGACATTCCCACGCTCTGCCATCTTGAAGGCCTCAGCGACGTGGGCGCGTGCCGTCTTTGCGTGGTCGAGATCAAGGGCAGCAACAAGCTCTTTCCCGCCTGCGTGACCGCGGTTTACGAAGGCATGGAGGTCACAACGCAGTCGGAGCGCCTGCAAAAGCATCGCCGCATGATCCTGGAGATGCTGTTTGCCGAGCGCAATCACGTCTGCTCGGTGTGCGTCTCCAACGGCCACTGCGAGCTGCAATCGTTGGCGCATGAGCAGGGATTGACGCATGTCCGCCTGGCGTATCGCAATCCGCAGTTGCCCGTCGACGCCTCGCACGAGCGCTTCACCCTCGACCACAACCGATGCATCCTGTGCACGCGTTGCGTACGCGCCTGCGCCGAGGTGGAAGGCGCTCACGTTTGGGACGTGATGGGACGCGGCATCAACGCAATGGTCATCACCGACCTGCACGAGGAGTGGGGCAGCTCCAGTTGCACGCGCTGCGGAAAATGCGTGCAGGTGTGCCCCACCGGAGCGCTGTTCGACAAGAGCAAGATCGGCTCCGACCATCCCAAGTATCCGGATTTTCTGCCTTACCTGAACCTGATGAGGGAAGCGCAATGACCAAGCTGAAGCTCGCAACGGTGTGGCTCGACGGATGTTCAGGCTGCCACATGTCGTTTCTCGATATGGATGAGCGCCTGCTCGAACTGGCGGATCTCGTGGACCTGGTTTACAGTCCGCTGGTCGACACCAAGGAATTTCCCGACCAGGTGGACATCGCGCTGGTGGAAGGCGCGGTTGCATCGGAAGACGACGAAAAGAAGATCCGGAAGGTTCGCGCGCACAGCAAGATGCTGGTGGCCATGGGCGACTGCGCCATCACCGGCAACGTGCCGGCGATGCGCAATCCCATCGGGCCCGAGGCAATTCTCGACCGCGCCTATATTGAGAATGCCAGCGCGCAGCCGCAGATTCCGTGCGTGGTGGTGCCCAGGCTGCTCAAGGTCGTTCGCCCCATTCACGAATTTGTGGCGGTAGACGTGTTTCTTCCCGGGTGTCCGCCCTCCGCCGACACGTTTCACGAAGCGCTTACGGCGCTCATTACCGGAAAGCCGCTGTATATTCCAGCCCTTACCCGCTTCGGAGCCTGACCATGAGCCAGACCATCCTTATCGATCCCGTCACGCGCCTTGAAGGCCACGGCAAGATCACGATTCAGTTGAACAACCAGGGCGAAGTTGCCGATGCGCATTTTCACGTAACCCAGGTGCGCGGCTTCGAGCGCTTCTCTGAAGGCCGTCCGTTCTACGAGATGCCCAGCCTGATGGCGCGCATCTGCGGCATCTGCCCGGTGTCGCACCTCATCGCCTCCGCCAAGGCCTGCGAAGCCATCATGTCGGTGCGCATTCCGCACACCGCCGCGCAGTTGCGCCGCATGCTCAACCTGGCGCAGATGGTGCAGTCGCATGCACTGAGTTTCTTTTACCTGTCTTCTCCCGATCTGCTGCTGGGCATGGAAGCCGACCCGGCGGTCCGCCACATTTTCGGCGTGGCTGCCGCCAAGCCGGAACTGGGCCGCGCCGGAATCGCGCTGCGCCGCTTCGGACAGCACATCATCGAGTTACTCGGCGACAAGCGCATTCACCCCGGATGGGTGGTGCCCGGCGGCGTCACCGAGCCGCTAAGCCCGGCCAAGCGCGATGAGATTCTCGCCATGCTGCCCGAGGCCTACAGCGGCGCCAAACTTGCGCTCTCCGCTTACAAGCAGGTCGCTGCAAGTTTCAAATCGGAGATCGAAGTATTCGCGAATTTTCCTTCGCTGTTCATGAGCCTGGTCAACGACGGCGACTCCATCGAGTTCACCGACGGCGCGCTGCGGCTGATTGATTCCACCGGAACGATCGTGGAAGACGATATGAATGCGACGCGTTTCACCGAGGCGATCGGCGAAGCCGTGGAGCCCTACAGCTACACCAAATTTGCTTACTACAAGCCGCTCGGCTATCCCCAGGGCAGCTATCGCGTGGGCCCGCTGGCGCGCCTCAACATTGCCCGCAGCATGGGTACTCCACTGGCCGATGCCGAACTGGCGGAGTTCAAGCAAATCGCCGCGGGACCGGTGTCAGGGTCCTTCCACTACCACTATGCGCGCCTCATCGAAATCCTTCACGGCGTCGAGAAGATCGAGCAGATCCTTTCCGATCCGCGGATTCTCGACAAGCATGTGCGCGCCACCGCCGGCGTGAATCGCCTGGAAGGCGCGGGTCAGGCTGAAGCGCCGCGCGGCACGCTGCACCACCACTACAAGGTGGACGAGAACGGCAAGATCACCTGGGCCAACCTGGTGATCGCCACCGGGCAAAACAATAACGCCATGAATCGCGGCGTGCTGCAGACGGCGCGTCATTACGTGAAGAACGGCAAATTCACAGAAGGCACACTCAATCGCATCGAGGCCGTGGTGCGCACGTTCGATCCATGCCTGAGCTGCTCCACGCATGCATTCGGGCAGATGCCGCTGGCGCTGACGCTGCTGTCAGCGAGCGGCGAAGTGGTGGACCGGCTGGTGCGCTAGCGTAGGATTGCGCCATGGCACACTCCGAGGCCCGATGCCTGATCCTCGCTTGCGGCAACACGCTGCGCTCAGACGACGGCTTGGGGCCGTGGCTTGCCGCGCGGGCTCAAGAGCGATTTGCCCGCGAGCCGCGCGTGCGCGTGATTGCGCGCCAGCAGTGGACGCCCGACCTCGCCGAAGATGTAGCCGCTGCTGAGTCCGTAGTGTTCGTGGATTGCTCGATGGAGTCCGCGCCGGGAAAGGTCCAGCTCATTCCGGTGACGCCGGCGGCAAGCACGGTCACGCTCGGAACCCATGAATTGTCCGCGGCACAACTGCTGGCGCTCGGCCATGAGCTCTACGGCTCGCTTCCTGCCGACGCGATCCTGCTTACCATCGGGGCCGCGTCCATCGAACTCGGCGAAACCTTCAGCAATCCCGTTCAAGCGGCGCTTCCCGAAGCGCGAAGTGTTTTGGAGAGCACCGTCGCGCGCATGCTCCGCGCAGAACTCCCCGGCGCATCTCAGCGATCGAAGTCGTGAATCGCCAGCACATAGGCATATTTTCCCGGGAGATGGTCGGGAAGCATGACCTGCAGGTTATCGCCGGCCGCCTTCCATTTCAGCTGGCCTTTCATGCCCAGCATCCACACCTTCACCATGGGCCTGGGGTAGACGCCCTCGATG
The DNA here is from genome assembly GCA_035552555.1 of Occallatibacter sp. Taxonomy (GTDB): domain Bacteria; phylum Acidobacteriota; class Terriglobia; order Terriglobales; family Acidobacteriaceae; genus Telmatobacter. The sequence continues at coordinate 116,931 of DASZLF010000084.1, read as the reverse complement.
GTCAACGTCTGCGCCTTGGGCGTCCCCAGCACGATCACGTTCAGGTGCCCCTGGTAGGTGAAGCGCAGATCGTCGCCCTCCACTGACTTGCCCACCGCCCGAGTCCACGGCACGGTGTTGTAGATCGCGTCGCCGTTCTGCCTGAGCCAATCTCCCAACGCCTTCAACCGCTCCATCTGCACCGGCGGAATCGTACCGTCGGCTTCCGGACCCACGTCGAGCAGCAGGTTTCCGTTCTTGCTGACAATATCCACCAGCAGCGCAATCAGATCTTCGGGCGAGATGGTTTCCGCCTCGCCCTCCGCGCGGTTGTAGCCGAATGAGCGGCCCAGCCCGCGGCACTCCTCCCATTTTTTCTCGCTGATCTTGTCCAGCTTCTCGTATTCGGGTGAGGTGAAATCGGAATGCTGGATGCCGAAGCGATCGTCGATCACGCCGTCGGGCACGGCGTTGTAATAATCCGCTTCCACCTGCAGCGCGCGCCCGGTCCTCGGCCAGTCGATGTCGTTCCACAGCAGCGCCGGATGATACTTATCGATCAATTCGTGAATCTGCGCGAACGCGTAATCGCCGTAGGCCTGGCTCTCCGGCTTCACCGCCTCGTAATCCTTGCTGGTCTCGATGGGGCCTGCGTTGAAGGTCCAGTCGTAGCCGCCGGAATAATAGAGGCCCATCTTCATTCCCTGCTTTTGAACCGCGGCCGTCAATTCGCCCACGATGTCGCGCTCGGCGTGCCGCTCGTTGAGGGGAATGCTGGGATTGGGGTTCGGGGTGGTGCTGGGCCAGAGCGTGAAGCCCTCATGATGCTTGCTGGTCAGCACCACGTAGCGCGCGCCGGCCTGCTTGAACACCGCGGCCATGGCATCGGGATTCCACTTCTTCGATTCGCGATTGAAGATGGGCGCGAAATCGTAATAGCTGAAATTGGCGCCGAAGTGCTCGCGATGATACGCCTGGGTGGGCGAACCGGGAATGCGCATCACGTTCAGATACCACTCGGCATAGGGGTTGTACTTGATGTAGTCCGCAGACGAAAAATCATGTTCCGGATGATTGAGAGGCGCCCAGCCCGGTACCGAGTACAGGCCCCAGTGAATGAAGATGCCAAGCTTGGCGCCGCCATACCAATGCGGCAGCGGATGCTGGTCGAGTGACTCGAGCGTGGGCTCGTATTTCGCGGGCGCCTGCGCGGCTGCCGGGATTCCAGTCAATAGCAGCGTCGCTGTCAAAATCGAGAGAAGAGCTGTATTTCGCATCATCCAGGTTTCCTTTGGAGCATCGAAGGAATCATAGCCACCTGGCCTTGTTCTGCCAACCCGGCAATCTCCCGCCGCGCGAAAAGTGAGGGCCGGCTGCGCATCGCGCGCAGTCGGCCCAGAACCCTGAATGCGATCCGCAGCTAGAATGCGGCCATGGTCTGCCGGAGGCTGTACGAACTGAGCGTCTTGATGTAGTTGCCGCGATCGAAGGGCGACGTATCCGGCACGGATCTGCGACTGAGGCAGCCGCGCGTTTCGGCCAGCGATGCGTACTCGCGGTTTTGCAGCCAGTAGCGCATGTCCGTCAACACGCGGCCGATGTGCTCGATGCCGTGAATGTGCAGCGCGGAGGCCATCATGGCCACGGTGCCTCCGGCCATGATCGACTTCAGCACATCCTCGGCCGAGTGCACGCCGCCGGTAATGCCAATATCGGCGTTGGTGCGCCCGTAGAGAATGGCCGCCCAGTGCAGGCGCGGCAGCAGTTCAGAGGGCGTGGAGAAGTGTAGCGTGGGCCGCACCTCCAGCGTCTCGATATCGAAATCGGGCTGATAAAAGCGGTTGAACAACACCACGCCGCGCGCGCCCGCGTCTTCAAGGCACGCCACCAGGTGCGGCACGCTGGTGAATGACTGCGAAAGCTTCACCGAAACCGGCACCTTGACGGCGCGGCAGACATTCTCTATCAGGTCGAGCAGTTGCAGCTCCAACTCTCGCGAAGTCTGACTGCGGTCGGTGGCCAGCGCAAAGGTGTTCAGCTCGATGGCATCCGCGCCGGCCTGCTCCATCTCCTTTGCATAGCGCACCCATCCGCCGCTGCTTGCGCCGTTGAGGCTGGCAAGGACGGGAATGCTTACGGCGGCCTTGGTGCGCCGCAGGTAGTCGAGGTAGACCTCGTGGGTCATGCGGTAGTCGGCCTGCTCGGGCAAAAATTGCAGCGACTCGGCAAACGAATCGATGCCGCGCGACAAATCCTCATCGAGCGCTTGCGACTCGAGCGACAACTGCTCCTCAAAAAGCGACGTGAGCACGATGGCGGAGGCGCCGGAATCCTCCATCCGGCGCACATTGTCCAGCGATTCCGAGAGCGGCGTAGAACTGACCACGATGGGTCCGTTCAACTGCAAACCCAGGTAGGTGGTCTTCAGGTCAGTCATTGTGTACCTCCGGCGCTTACCGGCTCCAGGCTCTCGCTGGCCAATTCCAGGGGAGCGATGTTCGGGGTTTCGCCGCGGCCCGGCATGGCGGCGCGAGCGGAGTAGACACGCCACTGGCGCTCCACATCGTCTTGCGCTTCCTTCAGCAGCTCTGCGGCCAGCTCGGGATTTCCGCGCGCCAGCATGGTGTAGCGGGCTTCGCGATAGGCGTATTCCTTGAGCCGGATGGAGGGCGCTTTCGAGTCGAGCAGGAACGGATTCTTGCCCTGTTCGCGCAGCCCGGGGTTGTAGCGCATCAGCGGCCAATAGCCGGATTGCACGGCGAGCTTCTGCTGTTCGAGGCCGTGCACCAGGTCGTAACCGTGAGCGATGCAGCTGGAATACGCGATGATAATCGACGGACCTTCGTGGGCCTCGGCTTCCTGGAACGCCTTCACCACGTGGGTGTCGTTGGCGCCCATCGCCACCTGCGCCACGTAAACCGAGCCGTAGCTGACGGCTTCCATGGCGAGATCCTTGCGGCTGTTGGGCTTTCCGGCGGCGGCAAACTTGGCCACCGCGCCACGCGGCGTGGCCTTCGATGCCTGGCCGCCGGTGTTGGAATAAACCTCGGTGTCGAGCACCAGCACGTTGACGTTCTTGCCGGAGCCGAGCACGTGATCGAGGCCTCCGAATCCGATGTCGAACGCCCAGCCGTCGCCGCCCAGTATCCACACGCTCTTGCGCACCAGCGTGTCGGATATGGCCAGCAGGTTGCGCGCATCGGATGTGTGGATGCCGGCGAGCTTCTCTTTGAGGATTTGTATCAGGTGGCGTTGCGCGTTGATCTCCGGCTCCGTCTTCTGCGAGGCAGTCAGGATCGATGCCGTCAGATCGTCGCCCACCAGGTGAGCCACGCGCGTGAGCAGCGTTTCAGCAAAAGCCTTCTGCTGATCGAGCGCCACGCGCATGCCAAATCCGAATTCGGCGTTGTCTTCAAAGAGCGAGTTGGCCCATGTCGGGCCACGGCCCTGCGCGTTTGAGCTGTAAGGCGTGGTGGGCAGATTGCCGCCGTAGATGGACGAGCAGCCCGTCGCGTTGGCAATGTACAGACGATCGCCGAACAGTTGCGTCAGCAGCTTGATGTAGGGGGTTTCGCCGCAGCCGGAGCAGGCGCCGGAGAACTCGAACAGCGGCTGCAGAAGTTGCAGGTCCTTCACCTGCCCGTGCGACAGCCTGGTGCGATCCACCTCGGGAAGACCCAGGAAGAACTCCCAGTTTTCGCGCTCCTGCTCGCGCAGCGGCGCCTGTGCCGTCATGTTGATGGCCTTGTGGCTGGCATCGCTCTTGCTCTTGACCGGGCACACTTCCACGCACACGCCGCAGCCGGTGCAGTCTTCCGGCGCCACCTGCAGGGTGTAGCGGTCGTGGTCCATGCCCTTCCACTTCGGCTTGGCCCATTGCATTGCCGCGGGTGCGTCGCCGGCCAGGTCGGGGCTGTACACCTTGGCGCGAATCACCGCGTGCGGACAGACCATCACGCACTTGCCGCACTGGATGCACAGGTCCTTGTCCCACGCCGGGATGAACTGCGCGATGTTGCGCTTCTCCCACTGCGCGGTGCCCGTGGGGAACACGCCGCCCGCAGGCAATGCGCTCACCGGAAGCAGGTCGCCCTTGCCGCTGGCAATCTGTCCCAGCACGTCGTGCACGAACTTCGGCGCCTTCGACGAGAGCGAGCCCACGATATCGAACTCCGAGGAAATCGCCGTGGGGACTTCCACTTTCTCGAGATGCGCGAGCGCCGCATCCACGGCGGCAAAGTTCTTCTGCACCACCGCTTCGCCGCGCTTGCCGTAGGTTTTCTTGATGGCCTTTTTGATCTGCTCGATGGCTTCCTCGCGTGGCAGCACGCCGCTGATGGCAAAGAAGCACGTCTGCATGATGGTGTTAATGCGCGTGCCCATGCCCGCATCGCGCGCCACGTTGTAGCCGTCGATTACGTAAAACTCGATCTTCTTGCGCAGGATTTCGTCCTGTACCGTCCGCGGCAGCTTGTCCCACACTTCGCCCGCCGAGTACGGCGAATTGAGCAGGAACACCGCGCCGGGAATCGCCGGCTCCAGCACATCGAGTTTTTCCAGGAAGCTGAAGTTGTGGCACGCGATAAAGCTGGCGCGCGAAATCAGATATGTTGAGCGGATCGGCGTGGGGCCGAAGCGCAGGTGCGACGTGGTCATCGACCCGGACTTTTTCGAGTCGTACACAAAGTAGCCCTGCGCGTAGTTCGGCGTCTCGGTGCCGATAATCTTGATGGAGTTCTTGTTGGCGCCGACAGTGCCATCCGAACCCAGACCATAGAACAGTGCGCGCACGGTGCGCGGATCTTCCGTGGAGAACGCCGGATCGTAGGCCAGGCTGGAGTGGCTCACGTCATCCTCAATGCCGATGGTGAAGTGATTTTTCGGCGCAGGCTTCGCCAGCTCGTCAAAGATGCCCTTGACCATGGCCGGCGTAAACTCCTTTGACGAAAGGCCGTAGCGGCCCCCGATCACGGTGGGTTTCGCGAACGGCCCGCCGCGGCGGGCGGAGTTCTCGGCCAGCACCGTCACGATGTCCTGGTAGAGCGGCTCGCCGGCGCCGCCCGGCTCCTTGCAGCGATCGAGCACCGCAATCGACTTGACGGTCTTGGGCAGCGCGCCGATGAACGCCGACGCATCGAACGGCCGATATAGCCGCACCTTCAGCAGCCCCAGCTTTTCGCCCTGGCGATTGAGCACGTCCACGGCTTCTTCCGCCGCCTCGGCGCCCGATCCCATGATGATCATCACGCGCTCCGCATCGGGCGCGCCGTAGTAGTCGAACAGGCGATACGCGCGGCCGGTCTGCGCCGCAAACCGATCCATCACCGACTGCACAATCCCCGGAACCGCGCGGTGGAACGGACTGCACGCCTCGCGCGCCTGGAAGAACACGTCGGGATTCTGCGCAGTACCGCGGATAATGGGGCGATCGGGACTTAACGCGTTCTGCCGGAACTGGAGAATGTACTTGTCGTCCACCATGGCGCGGATGGTCTCGTCGGCGATGGGTAGAATTTTGCCTACCTCGTGGGAGGTACGGAAGCCGTCGAAGAAATGAATGAAGGGGATGCGCGATTCCAGCGTCGCCGTCTGCGCAATCAGCGCCAGGTCGGCGCACTCCTGCACCGAGTTCGAGGCCAGCATGGCCCAGCCGGTCGACCGGCACGCCATCACGTCGGAGTGGTCGCCGAAGATGGACAGCGCATGCGTGGCCAGAGTGCGCGCGGTCACGTGCATGGTGGCCGGCGTCAGCTCGCCGGCAATCTTGAACATGTTGGGAATCATCAGCAGCAGGCCCTGGGAGGCCGTGAATGTGGTGGCGAAAGCACCCGCCTGCAACGCGCCGTGCAATGCGCCTGCCGCTCCGCCTTCACTCTGCAGCTCCTCCACAATCGGCAATGCGCCCCAGATGTTCTTTTTGCCTTCCGAGCGCCACTGGTCGGCCCACTCGGCCATCGGAGACGAGGGGGTGATGGGGTAGATGGCGACAACTTCGGAGAGCCGGTAGGCGACCGAGGCGGCGGCCTCGTTTCCATCCATGATGACCATTTTCTTCTCGTTCATTTATTTCCTCACGGCGCGTAAGCGCAGGGATAAAACCACTCCTCTGAGTCTCTTCCCTGTGTGCGCGAGTCGCTGTGATGCGAGACACACGGCGACACGGGATTCCCACATGATGGAATCTATCTCACATGTTGCGAGAGCTCCGTCAAAGAACTATCGCTCGCGCCTGACGTGAGTCAGCCCGTGTGCCCTTCAGCTTCTGCCTCGGCCAGCCACCCGCGGCGCAGCTTCTCGGCTGGAATGGTGGACATGTAGGGCTTGATGTCGAGGATGGGCGTTCCGTCGAGCATATCGAGGCCGAGCACATGCAGCCTGCGGCCTTCGCGGCGAAGCAATTCAACCACTGTCAATCCAATTGGATTGGGGCGGCGTGGAGAGCGTGTCGCAAAGACGCCATGGGGGCGATTGTCGGCCGGTGTTCGTCCCACAAGCTCAAATCCCTCGGTGCGATCGAAGTTCCAAAGCACAAAGAGATGAGAAAATCCTTCGATATCGGTGAGGCCCAACTCGAATTCCGGCAGAATCTCCAGAACGCCCTGCGCCTCATGTTTCGCGCCCAGGCCTTTTGGTATGGCCGAGCTCTCGCGATACGGGCTGATGACAAAGCCGATGGGCTGTAGCGATAACATGGTCTCTGCGCTCCCTTTCTGGAATGGTAGCTTGTCGCTCCTGCATCTTTGAAACACTTACTATGGCGAGTGCTCCACTCCACCTGAAAGCGCCTCCACCAACGCCTCCCACTCTGCTTCCAGCGCTGGCCGATAGAAGCTCTTTCCTGATCGCTGGTACCAGTACTCCGCGTTCCAGTCCGCCCCTTCCTTGCGATGAAGGTAGGCATGCACCGCCATCCCATCGGGAGTTTCCAGCTCATCCACCAGGCCGTGGGCGCGCGCCCAGTCGCCCTTGGCATCCCACCACAGGGCCTCCAGCGTGACCGGAATGCCGGTCGGCGGCGCCTCTGAGGCCAGGCTCGCGTGAAACTGCTCTGCTTTCATGGATTCCTTCTACCACTTCTCGCTGGCTTCCTCACAGTTCCCTCACTCGGCCTTGTGGATTTCCACCCATCTTCCGTGATTTAAGTCACATCCCGGCTGATCCCCCGCTGATACAAAGAGGTCAACGATTCGATAAGTACCGCAGGGGTCCGCTAGGGGGATTGGGAAGCGGCCGGGCGTCCAAGGACAGCGGCCTTTCCCCTTCGGAGGGAAGGTCGGCCAATGCTTGGATTCCTCGTTTGCAACTCAGACCGAATTGGTCGTATACTTAAATCCGACCGTAATGGTCGCAATTTGCGGGTGCTGCCGTTCCGGCCGCGCCACGGAGTCCGCCGGGTGAGTGTGCTGAGCGAATTAAACGTTGGGGAAACCGCGGTCCTGGTGTCGCTGGATCTGCCGGATTCGGTGCAGAATCACCTGATGCACATGGGCTTTGTGCCCGACGCGCCGGTGACCGCCTTGCGCCGCGCTCCGGCCGGCGACCCCACAGTGTACAGCGTTGACGGCATGGAGATTGCCCTCCGCCACGAGACCGCCAAGGCCATCCACATACGGAATTCCGAGCTCGATTTGCAGGATGAAGAGCGCGAACTTCTCGAGGCCGCGCAATGAATCCTTGCTGCGAGGTTGCGGCCTTCGAGCCCGCGAAGACGCCGGTAACCGGCAAACTGCGCACGGTGGTCCTGATCGGTCCGCCCAACTCCGGCAAATCCACTCTTTTCAATCGCCTCACTGGCCTGCGCCAGAAGGTAGCCAACTATCCCGGCGTCACCGTGGAACAGCGCATGGGACCCATGGCCGGGGTGGGGCGCGGCGACCTCACGCTCATCGACTTGCCCGGCGTCTACTCCCTCACGCCGTACTCCGAAGACGCCCGCGTCGCCGTTGACGTGCTCAAGAACAGGATGCCCGGCACGCCCCAGCCCGACGCGGTGCTGCTGGTGCTCGATTCCCTGCACCTGACGCGCCAGTTGATGCTGGCAGCTCCGGTGCTGGCGCTGGGCCTGCCCACGCTGGTGCTGCTGAACATGAGCGATCTGATGGAATCCCGCGGCGGCTCCATCGACCCTCTCACGCTGGCCAAGGAACTGGGCGCCCCGGTGGCGCAGATCAGCGCTACCCACGGCACCGGGCTCGACTCCGTTCCCCTGTTCCTCAATCACCAATCCAACGGCAACCGGCTGCAGCAGATTACGCTGCCGGTGCTGGGCAATGCCGCCAGCACGCACACCTGGGCCGCGCAGGTGAGCCGCAATACCGGCTATCGCGCCCCGCTCTCCGCCGACAGCAGCCGCAAGCTCGACAACATCTTGCTGCACCGCATCTGGGGACCGCTGCTGTTTCTCATGGTGGTGGTCGGGGTCTTCGAGGTAGTCTTCGCCATCGGACAGCCGCTCTCCGACGGCTTCGGCGACATTCTCGCCCGCGCCGGCGAACTGGTCCGCCCCCTGCTGCCCGCCGGCTGGCTGCAGTCGCTGGTGCTCGACGGCATCTGGAAGGGCATCGGCTCGGTGCTGGTCTTCCTGCCCCAGATCCTGCTGCTGTTCCTGTTTATCGGCATTCTGGAGGATTCCGGCTACCTGGCTCGAGCGGCGCTGATTGCCGATCGCGTGATGCGCACCATCGGCCTCAACGGCAAGGCTTTCATCCCGCTGCTCTCGGCCTACGCCTGCGCGGTGCCGGCGATCATGGCCACCCGCACCATCGAGAACAAGCGCGACCGCTTCGCCACCATACTGGTGACGCCGTTCATGACCTGCTCCGCGCGGCTGCCGGTTTACCTGCTTCTGATCGCGGCGTTCGTGCCCAACCAGAGCTTCCTGCACGGCATTATCGGCCTTCGCGCACTCACCATGATCGGCCTTTACGTTGCCGGATTTGTGGCTGCCATGACCACCGCGCGGCTGCTCAAGAGCTCCATCCTCAAGTCGAGCGAAACGCCTTTCATCCTGGAGCTGCCCCAGTACCGCATGCCCACTCTTCGCGGACTCAGCATGCGCCTGCTCGATCGCGCCCGCATCTTTCTGCGCCAGGCCGGAACCATTATTCTCTGCGTCACCCTTGCGCTATGGGTGCTGGCCCATCTGCCCATCGTGCACACCGCGCAGGGCACATGGTCCGCACCGGAGCTTGCCGAAAGCCTCATCGGCCGCCTCGGTCATTTCATCGAGCCGGCCATTGCGCCGCTCGGTTTTAACTGGAAGATCGGCATCGGCCTCATCTCCAGCGTGCTGGCCCGCGAGGTAATGGTCAGCACCATGGGCACGCTTTACGGCGCGGATCCCGGCACCCAGGCCCTGAACCTGCAGACGGCCCTGCACCACGACATGACCCTAGGCGGCGCGCTGGCCCTGATGATCTTTTTTGCTTTCGCCATGCAGTGCACGTCCACCATGGCGGTGGTGCGGCGCGAGACCAATAGCTGGAAATGGCCCGCACTGCAGTTTTCTTACATGCTGGTGCTGGCCTATGGCGCGGCCTTCGTGGTCAACCACGTAGTGATGGCTCTCCACTTCTAAAGCCCATTTCAACTTTTTGTCATCACCAGTTTTTCATCTCTGCCGGCCGCTTTTCTCGCCATCGCGGCCTCCTTGTCCATTTCCGCCAGTTCGGCGATCACTTCCTCGAGCTGCTCGCGCTTTCGTGCGCAGATGTCGATGAACTCGACGCCAGCTCGTCGTTGTTTGTAAATGTGCCGGATCACGCCCGCCAGCCGCAGGTCTGTTCCTTTGATCTTGAGGTGCACCTCGATGGTGTTTCCAGCGTGCCCCAGCAGAGGCTCATCGGCGAGGAAACAGCATCCTCTTTTGCTAAGGTTGATGAGCAGGCCCATCTCCTTTCCCCCGTTGGGCAGCACACGAACGTCGGCGATCCCGCCGCATTCCAGCCGGGGAAACCGGCGATGATCACCGGGATCGTCGCTGTTTGCGTCCCACACCGATTCACCGGAAAATGCCACGACTCCCTCCGCAATCGCCGCTGCAGCCAGGGACAGGCCCTCCGCCTGCGACTCCTGTCTCTCTCGCATTTCGGCAGATGCGGAGAAGATATTTAGGAATTTCCACCCGGAGGTCATTGGAAACCTCCAACTTGCAGTCCCATTGGGCGCCACGGCATTACCTGGTTTACCAAAGAGTAAACATTGCGTGGCGAGGAATGAGAGCCTTGAGGTTCGATTGGGGCATTTCCTGGGATTTTTGGTTTTTGAGACGTGATCTAAATCACCGCAAATCGGAACTTTTTTACAGATTCTAAATAGTTTATGGTGAGCCTATGGAAAACGCCAAAAACGAAAATTGTTAATTTTCTGGTTAACACTCGACGAGACTTTTTGAGGTCCGTGGGGCTGCGCGGTGGGAGCACAATTTGGCTGCCGCAGAACAGGCCGCAGGATGAGTATGGCGTTACCGGCTGCAATCCAGCCGTGAGCGCCGTCACGCATGGGTGTGATCTGCCAAGATCGTTCTGGACCCGGTGGCGACGGGGCATGGCCAGCTCCCCCTCCCAGGTCCCCAAAAGCGAGGGACATGGGGCACCCCTGATATCATCGTTCAATTGACGCAATGGGGACCCGGGCCACCCGCCTTGATGCAGCCAACTCCTTATTGACGGCCAAGCCCCCTGACGTTATCATCGCTACCCTGCGCGGAATCAGCTCCCCGGTAGATCGGCAGGTCCTGTTCAAAGTGCGTCCAGGTCCCCCGAACAGCCCCTGGGAAATGTCGAAACATCGAGAAACCCATCCCTCAGGGGCTAAAGCCCGAATGATTCTGCAGCACTTACGGCACGACTAAAGTCGTGCCCTTTCAAAACCAGACTTCCACCACGGGCTTCTAAGGAGGCCGTTCGATGTCCACTTCAACCACGTTGGCATGCTTTTCCATCCTGGCCATCTCGCCGCTTCTTCAAGGGCAAGCGCCTCCAACTGCCTACACCATCACGGAAGCCGTCGCCGGCGCTCCTGCCGGCTCAGCCATGACGGTGTATCGAAACGGCATGAATGTCCTGACAGAAATGAAATATCCAGCCCAGCCCGGCGAGCCAGCCCATCGCACGCTGACCTTCTACGACCTCCAGGCGCATACCTCCCATTCCTGGGATCCTGCCATCACGCCTTCTTCGTGCAGCGCAGGCACCTTCTCCGGCGACTGGGGCGATCCCTTTGAAACCACTACCCAGCTCACCGCCGCCATTGCCAAAGGCGACCTTAAGCCGGCGGGCACGGAAACCCTCCATGGAATTCCCACCAGGGTCTATGCAGGCGCCAGCCAGGGGATGAGCCTCAAAGCGTGGCTCGACGAGAAAGACCATCTGGTCATCCGTGCCGAATTCGGAGCTCCCGGCGGTCCGATGCAGACCATGGTCGACATCACCAGGGTCTCCCTGACCCCGCCCACGCCATCGCTCATCGTCATGCCCGCCTACTGCGGCTCGGTTAAGGCTCCGCCCAGCGCGGCAGAGCTGATGGCCGCCGAAACCGGCGATAGCGGGGACAACTTCGTCAGCGCCAACTACGGACCGGGTTCGAAGAATTCCTGTTCCATCATCATCCGCCCTGTTGCCGCCGGGACCATGGCTCCCATCAACCGCAGGTTCCAGGTGGCCATCGACACTACGTACAACCAAGACAGCCCCACCGCGCCGCACTATGAATTCGGCGTGGGCAATGACGGTACTTCGACCTTTTCCGGTGGCGGCCTGCACGAGATCACCAGCCAGATTCACAATGGCATGCTGCGCATTGACAACCCGCCCGCTTATTTCAACCTGAGCATGAACATTGTCAATCCCGGTAACGGCGCGGGGATTGGCCTCGTCTACCGCCAGTGCTTTGCCCCCGTGACCATGCTGTACTATGTCGTGAAAGATCCCAGCAACCCCGGCAAGGGCGGCGACTTTCTCTATGCCAAGGCCGGCAAATACGCCGCCGTGCCGGCACACTGAGATTGCGGTTTCAGGAACTGTGCCGCTCATCGCAGCTTTATCGCGATGAGCGGGTCTTTGGCAACTAGATATCCGACTGGCATTCGGGGAGTGATGGAAATCGAGTCGGAGTGAACGCCAAGGCTTCGCGGCTGACTCATCGCGATAAAGCTGCGATGAATGGGGCACAATCTTTCCTCCCTGCGACCGCCAGAAAGGTGCGAACATCGACGAGCGGGCCACTTGAAACGGAAGGTGGAGGACATATGAAGAAATGCTCGTTTTGCTTGGCTGTGTCAGTGTTGCTGCTGATATTTGTTCCAATTGTGCAGGCACAGGATGAGGCGCAGAAAAAATGGGATGACGCGGCGGAAGCTGCGGTTGAAACTCTCCACCTAGACACAATGTTCAAGGTGCAAAGATGCGTCGTGGACGGAGGCGGCTGTCGCATGATATTGACTGCCGACGGTGTAACGTACGTAATAAGATACACCGGCTCTGGTCGGGACGCCGGAGATAATTTGCAGGGCAAAGTCGCCTATGAGTCGGGCAAGATGGTCATCAAGTATTTGGGCGGAGGGTACCGTGGAATCGAGCCCGGTAGCCCAGTTATGCATGGAGCAGCTCACGGGGCTTGGAGATACAACGTAGTGACTGCTCGTGTCCTTCGTTTAATTAGGTAGGTCGCTCACGCACTCCACAGTGCCAGGAGGACGGGGAGGGGGCGACTTTCTCTATGCCAAAACGGGCAAATACGCCGCCGTCCCGGCCCGTTGAGATTGCGGTTTCAGGAACTGTGCCCCGTTCATCGCAGCCTTATCGCGATGAGCGGGTCTTCGGCAACTCGATATGCGACTGGTATTCGGGAAGTGATGGAAATCGAGTCGGAGTAGACGCCAAGGCTTCGCGGCTGACTCATCGCGATAAAGCCGCCATGAATGGGGCACACACTTTCATCCTCTCCACACACTTTATCCTCTCCACACACTTTATCCTCTGCACACACTTTATCCTCTGCACACACTTTCATCCTCTCCACACACTTTCATCCTCTGCTCACACTTTCATCTGACCCAGGCGCGGATCAGATCCCCCCGTACCACGCGTATCCGTAATCGGGATCGACCGACCCTTGCCCGGTGCCGAATTTCTTGATGTTGTCGGTCACGGTGATGTGGTCAACGTATTTCAGGCTCTTGTAGCCAAGCTGCCGCGGCAGCCGCAGCCGCAACGGGCCACCAAATCCCACGGGAAGATCGCCGTCATTCATCCCCATGGTCAGCAGCGTGTGCGGATCCCTCGCATCGCTCACATCGATGCTCTCCCACAAGCCCTTCTCGATGGAGAGGTAAACCACGTAGCGCGACTGCGGAAGCACGCCGGCCTCGCGCAGCACGCCGCTGAGAGGCGTCCCGATCCACTCCGCGATATAGGACCAACCTTCCTCGCACGCCACCTCGGTAATCTGGCTGCTCAGCGGGAGGCTCTTCAGATCCGCGAGCGAAAACGTCATCGGATGCGCAACTGTTCCATCGACAACCAGCCGCCAGTCCTTGAACCCGCCCGCGTGCAGCTTTTTGAACTCGTCGTTCGGAGGCGCCACCGCGTTCGCAAACGGATTCTTCGAAATCATGCTCCGCGGAAACTCGCGAATTGGCTTATTGACCGTCAGCAGCCGTTGGCACGCGTAGGTCAGCGTCTCTCCCGGTCCGTAGACCCCTGCACCATCCGGCGGGATCAGCCCATACCGCTTGGCCATCCGCTCCGCCACGCCCAGGCCGCCAACTCCCGCGGCCACGGCAGTCCCTCCATAAATCAGCCTGCGTCGAGTAATCGGCTTCATCGGCCCTCCTCAGAATCTCGCGTATACCCAGTGATCATGGCCCGCATGCGCCTCGTGAATCCCGACACGGCAACCATGGCGACGTGCACCACAAGGAACAGCACCAGCAGCCACGTGATAAAGAAATGCAGTGTCCGCGCCGACTGGCGCCCTCCCAGCAACGCGGCCGTCCAGGGAAACGCCGCGGTAAATGTGGGCGACATTGCCAGCCCCGTCCAGATCACCAGCGGAAACAGCACGAAGATCACCGCCAGATACGCCGTCCTCTGCAGGACGTTATACGAGGTCGTCTCGTCCGCACCCGGCTTGCGGCGGCGAAGGTAGAGCGCCGTCCGGTCCCAATAAGCGCGCCATCTTCGGTCGCGCGGTTCGGGAACCAGGTTCCTGCGGAAATGCCCGCTCCACAGGCCCCAGATTCCGTACACCAGCGCGGTCAGCACCAGCACCCACGCGGCCTGAAAGTGGAGATACCGGCTCCAGCCATTCTGGTCCGGCATCACATAGCGATAGCCCGTGGGGACCGTTTCCCGCGAAGATGGAATGGGGATGGTGAACAGCGGATGCATGTTTACATTGCCCGTCTCGCCCCAGTAGAACCGCGGGTGGGACACCACAATCTCCAACCCGGTGAGGAGCAGAGCGGCGAACGCCACCACCGTCAGCCAGTGGGTGACGCGGACCAGCACAGTGTGGCGGGCGATGCTTGTTCTGGCGACCTCGGCGGCAACTGGCATGCGGCGAGCATAGCACGCATCCGCCCGGATTCGTCAGACTTCTCGGGGCGCAGCGCCCTCGCGAATTGTCGAACGCCGCGCGCCTTTGCAGGCCACTGGTACGGAGCATTTCTTCTTTGAGATGTGCCTGCGCGTGGTAGACAATGAGTCGCATGCCTGAAAGCCCGGCCCATTGGAGGCTTCGCGTGCTGGCGACGCTCGCCCTTACCCTCCCCGTGGTCTGCGCGGCCGGGACAAGGCCCCAGCCGGCCTCCCTGGAAGGCGCTCCATCCAGCGCCGATGCGCGCTATCAGGGTGTGCAAGCAAAACTGGCGCAGGGCTGGAATACATGGGACGTGAACAGCATGACTACCCATGTCCTGCTTCCGGAAGGGCTGGCCATCCACGTTGGATTCAAGCACAACACGACCCTCTACGGGGATGAGTTTTTAGCCCGCACTTCGGTCGGACAGGGCACGATTTTTCCGGGCCCGCACGCCTGGGACGGCAGCTATACGCAGCTCAAGGTCACGTGGAAAGGTCATCAGTGGCGCGTGGAAAGCGCGCATGAGGGCAGGGACCTGGTGCTGCTGATCACGCCGCTCGATGCGCCTGGCAAATTCGCGCTTCCAGCCACCGTTGTCTTCAGCGTCGATTTCGTCTGGGACAGGCCAGGAACCGCGCTGAAGCATGCCGGCATCATTGAAACCCATGGAGATTCGGGGGCGATCCGCATCTACTGCACCTGCGGCGAACAGCCGATCACCGGCGCGAGCGGGCACGATGCGGCTCATCCAGGGCGAGGCCAGCTCCCGGTCAGCGGCGCATACCTCGCCGCTGAACTTACGCAACCCATCGGGCTGAGCACCGGCAGGCAGCGGAGTGTTGCCGAGATTTCGGCGATTCTTGAACGGCAGCGCGCAGACTACCGGAAGTCGACCGGCGAGGGGAGAGCCAGCGCGCCTACGGTGGATGCGATCGAAACGACGCTTGGCTGGGACACCATCTACGATCCCGGGCACCGGCGGGTCATCTCGCCCGTAAGCCGCGATTGGAGTATAGGCTGGGGCGGCTATGTGCTGTTTGATTGGGACACTTTCTTCGGGGCTACCCTGGCCGGCATCGGCGACCGGAATCTGGCTTATGCCAACGTCATCGAGATTCTCAAGGAAGAAACGCCGGAGGGGTTCGTCCCCAACTACGCGCGCGCCGGCGATTGGAAGAGCTCCGATCGCTCGGAGCCGCCCGTCGGCGCCATCACGGTGCTGGGCCTTTATCGCAAGTATGGCGACCGCTGGTTTCTTGAGGAAACCTACGCGCCGCTGCTGCGCTGGAATCGCTGGTGGGCGGAGCATCGCGACATCCAAGGCTACCTCACATGGGGCAGCGACGGGGAGAATCAGCCTGCGGACCTGGAGGACAACGCGCGCGGCACGCGAGGCGGCGCAATCCTGGAGTCCGGCCTGGACAACAGCCCCATGTACGACGACGCAACCTACGATTCGAAAACTCACGTGCTGGAGTTCGCAGATGTGGGCCTGATGAGCCTGTACATTGCCGATTGCGACTCGCTGGCGAGCATTGCCGACACATTGCAGAAGCCGGAAGACGCCAAAAGCCTGCGCGAGCGCTCGGACCGCTATCGTGGCAGGCTGGCTTCGCTGTGGAGCGAAGATCGCGGCATTTTCCTCAACAAGGACCTGCACACGGGCCAGTTCTCCACCCGCCTCTCGCCCACCAATTTCTATCCGCTGATGGCGCACCAGGCCACTGCGGAACAAGCGCAGCGCATGGTGAAAGAGCACCTCCTCAATCCCAAAGAGTTCTGGGGCCAGTGGGTCATTCCGGCGATCTCGCGAGATGATCCTGCCTTCAAAGACCAGAACTATTGGCGAGGCCGCATCTGGGGGCCCATGAACTACCTGGTCTACCTCGGCCTGAGCCAGTATCCGGCCGGTGAGATCGCCGCGGCTCGACGCGAGACGGCACAGAAATCGTTCGCGCTGTTTTCAAAGGAGTGGAGCGAGAAGGGCCATGTGCACGAAAACTACAACGCCATGCAAGGCACCGGCGACGACGTAACCAGCAGCGACCGCTTCTACCATTGGGGAGCGCTGCTGGGGTACATTCAGTACCTCGAAGAAACCCGCCATCCGGAATAGGCCTTTTGCCCTTTCTCCCCTGAGGCCGAACCAGCTCGCGCCAGTTCGGGATGATCGCCTGAGCAGCGCGACCCGGCGTAGCCGGTACCCAGCCTCAGTTGAAACTGGCCTGCACCGACGCCGGATTCCACGTAAAGGCCGCCGGGCCGTTGATGGGTCCTGCCGAAGGCGTGTTCAACGACGGCGGCGACTACGGTCCGGCCTCGGTGAAGTTGTAGTCGACGAGACGCCAGGAGCCTGACACCAGATATTCGATCCGGACGTACAGATTTACGCCGTTTGAAGGAATGGTTACAGTCTCCGCAGTGGTGCTGAGGGGAAGCTGACCGCTATCGTAGATGTCCGACGAGCCGTGATAGTCGTCTCCGACGAGCAACCGGAAAGCGGTCGCGCCCGCCCCCGGAGTCCAGGTGAATTGGGTTGGGCCGCTCAACTGGCCGGACGTCACCAGGGGACCTGACGGCAACACCTGCGCGGTCAGAGAGGGCGGTGTCGGCGTCCCCCCTTCGCTGAAGTTGTAGTCGACGAGACGCCAGGAGCCTGACACCAGATATTCGATCCGGACGAACAGACTTGCGCCGTTTGAAGGAATGGTTACAGTCTCCGCAGTGGTGCTGAGGGGAAGCTGGCCACTATCGTAGATGTCCGGCGAGCCGTGATAGTCGATTCCGACGAGCAGCCGGAAAGCGGTCGCGCCCGCCCCCGGAGTCCAGGTGAACTGGGTTGGGCCGCTCAACTGGCCGGACGTCACCAGGGGACCTGACGGCAACACCTGCGCGGTCAGAGAGGGCGGTGTCGGCGTCCCCCCTTCGCTGAAGTTGTAGTCGATGAAACTCCAGGCGCCGGACACCAGATATTTGATCCGGACGAACAGATTCGCGCCGTTTGAAGGAATGGTTACAGTCTCCGCAGTGGTGCTGAGGGGAAGCTGGCCGCTATCGTAGATGTCCGGCGAGCCGTGATAGTCGATTCCGACGAGCAGCCGGAAAGCGGTCGCGCCCGCCCCCGGAGTCCAGGTGAACTGGGTTGGGCCGCTCAACTGGCCGGACGTCACCAGAGGACCCGACGGCAACACCTGCGCGGTGAGAGACGGCGGCATGTCGATAACATCGAACGGAGAACTGGTGGTGCTGAGGGACAGTGGCAAGCTTGGATTCAGGGAGAGCGTAGCTGTCAGGGTGTCGCCGCTTTCGGCGGGAGAAACAGAGACTCCAGCGAATTCTGCGTCTCCTGCCGAAGCCAACACCGACGTGGTTCCGTTCAGGGTGCCTTCCAAAGCTGACAAGTTCACGGTGGCGCCGTCGATACCGAAGATGCTTTCTTTCACACTTACGGCTACGGGGGGCGTAATCGCCAGGCCGACTCCGATCGAGCTGGATGGCTGCTGGGTGAAGGCGATCGAGTAATGTGTCTGCACCGCGCCCGCATCCACGCAGGGCGTCGACGAGAAGTCCGGATACAACGTTTTGTTCAGCAATCCGCGCTGGTCGGTGGTCACGCCAGAGGGGATGTTGGTCAGCAAGCCGTCGCAGATGGCCGGGCTGCCAGGTAAGGGAATCATGGTTTGGGTGGGACCGCCGTAGGGGCCCAGCGGGGTCAGATTCGGGTTGGCCGGCGATGAGCCGATGTTGTAGATGCTGTCCAACCCAGCGGTCAGCGTACCGCCATTGTTGTCGATATCGGGATTCGTCGCCGCGGTGTTGCCCGAAACGATCGAGTTCCCGAGCGTCACGGTCGCTTCAAAGTCAAAAATTCCTCCACCATCGTCCGACGTGTTTGCCGAAATGGTGCTGTTGTGGATGTTCTGGTCGTCGACATTGAACAGACCGCCGCCAAACCCATTCCCTCCCGCTGTGGCCGTGTTGCCGGAAAGCGTGCTGTAGACCATGTTCATGCATGCAAATCCTGCGATGCCGCCGCCAAACGCGCTGCCGCTGCCGTCCCCGGGGCCCGCCGCGAAGTTGCCACTGATCGTGCTTCCCGTGATGTCAGCGCAATTGGTGGTAAGGCCGCCGCCGATGCCCCCTCCACCGCTTTCGCCCGTAGCGGTGTTATTGGCGATAGTGACATTGGTTGCGTTCATGTAGCTTGCGTTGGCGATACCTCCGCCATACGCCGATCCGCCCGAGGCGCTGTTATTGGAAATGACGCTATCGGAGATCTCCAGATCGTTGTCGCTGAAAATTCCTCCGCCATCAGCCTCGCCCGTGGGGTCGGATGCGGTGGCCGAGTTGTTTGAGATCGTGCTGTGCTTCACCGTGAGCGTGCCATTGTTGTCAATCCCGGCACCCGCAACGTAAGCGTACGGTGTCGCGTCGCTCACCATGCCTCCCGTGATGGTGAGTCCGTCGATGATTCCCTGGGCGTTCTGGTCGGCCATCGTGAAAACGCCGCTCGCATTGCCGCCGCTCACCGTGATCCCACTCGTGGCGGTGATGCTGGTGTCATTGGGAATGTCCAGCGCCCCGTTGGTTAATGTGATCGTGGTCCCCGAAGGAAGCTTCGTCGAGTCGAACGTGATGCTCGCCGCGAGGTTGCTGCTGGCGTAGTTCAACGCATCGCGCAGGCTGCAGTTGTCCGTTCCTGGCGGCGTGCAGTTGGCCTCGTTGCCTGGGGCCGCATCGTCGGCTGCCGTCGTCACCACCAGGTTCGGCGGCGCCTGCACAAAGATCGGGTCAGTCGTGCCCGCAGTCAAGGTCGTCGTGTCGGTCACCGTGAAGGTCTGATTTCCCGCCGTGTTGAGGGTTGCCTGGAACGTTCCCACGCCGTAGAACAGTGTCGAATCCGGAGGCAGCACAGCCGCCGAATCTGTTGTGCTGGTTACGTGCACCGTGTCGGGGAACGTCGTCACTGTGTTGTTGTACTGATCCACGGCCGTCACCGTGACGAAGATCGGCCATCCCGTGAAGGCCAGGGGCGCGTTTTCGAAGGGGTAGGCAAAGGTAAAGCCGGCGGCAGTCCCCGGATTGTTGGTCAGCGTGAATGCATTCGACAGTCCGTTCACCCCCACGGTCACACTATAGGTCCCGGCGATTGTATTGGCCGTGAACGTCCCCGGATCGGCGACACCGCTGCCGTCGGTCGAAACTGTGATGGTGTTGCTGCTGTTGTTAAAGAAGACTCCGCTGGGTCCTGATGCGGGCGCGGTGAATACGATGCCACTGTAGTTCAAAATCGGATTGCCAAGGCCGTCGGTCACGGTGACGGCCAGAGGCCCGTATGTCGGTCCGCCCGTGAAGGGAGTAAACACCTGTGTAGACTGCGCAGTCGTGATCAACGGGGTCACGGTGACGGGCATCTGGACGACTGAGAAGGTGTTGCTGGACGTGGTCAGTGTCAGGCCCACGTTCGAGTTGAGCACCAGCGACGTTGAAAGCGAATCGCTCGCTTCAAGCGTGCCGATGACCAGATTGTCGAACGTGGCCGTCCCCGAAACAAGGGCCTCCGTGGTGGTGCCGCCCAACGCCGAGTCGGCGTCCGTCATGAGCAGCGAGTTGGTCGCGGCTGCCTCGGGCACGAAGCTTCCGTCAAGGCCTTCGTCCAGCATCACCGTGGACGCGGGCGAGATGGCCGTGCCGACCCCCACCGAAGGAGGAGGCTCGATTCCAAACGTCAGATAATAGTTGGTCTGCACCGCGCCGGAGTCCACACAGGTAGCGGGGCCGTGATAGCCCGGATACGTCGTATTCGGGTAAGTGGTGTTGGTATTGGGGAAGCCACGCTGATCCGCCGTCACGCCCGGTAGCAGATTCGCCGTGCCCCCCGCGCAAATCGCGTTGCTGCCAGGCAATGGAAGCATGGTCTGCGTCGGACCGCCGTAATTGCCCAGTGCAGCAAGCGACGCCATTGCTCCCACCAGGTCGCCATTGCTGCCATTACTGATTCCGCTGATTCCGGTTCCGTCGCCAATCAGGTTGTTTCCGCCGCTGGTGAAGGCACCGGATCCGTCCTTATCGCTGACGGCCGTGTTCCCGGCGACGATGGTGTTGGCCAGGGTCACCGTTCCGGCGTTTTTGGCTATGCCGCCGCCCGCTCCGCCCGTGCTGGTGTTGCCGGAAATCGTGCTGTTGGTGATGGTCACCGTTCCGGCTGCGTTATAGATTCCGCCCCCCGCCCCGAGGGTGGAATTGTTATTGAACGTGCTGTAGGAGATGTACGCCGTGCCCAGGTTCACATAAATTCCCGCGCCACCGCTATCCGTCCCGTGATTGCCCGAGAACGTACTGCCGGTCACGGTCAGGGCGCCGCCGTTGGCATAAATGCCGCCTCCGGAAGACGCACTGTTATTCGAGATCGTGCTACCGGTCACCGTCAGCGTGCCGTTGTTAACGATGCCGCCTCCATTTCCTCCATTTCCGCCGGTAATGTTCAAGTTCGCCAGCGACGCCGCCAGTCCCGATGCCATGCTGAATACCTGGCTCGAGTTTCCGGCGTCGATCGTGATCAGGTTCGTCAAGCTCGCGCCGCTGCCTGAAGTCAACCCCACAATGGCCGTGTCCGCGGGAATCGCCAGCACCCCGTGCGTCAGCGTAATCGTTGTCGCCGTTGTGAAGGTTGTCGGGTAGAAGTAGATGTTCGCCGCGCCCAACGCATTCGCCTCGGCCAGCGCATCCCTCAGCGAGCAGGATGTGTTGCCCGTGTTTTGCGTCGGGTCGGTCTGCACCGCGCAGTTGCCCGGCGTTGCCGGACTGTCGTCCGTCGAAACGTCCACCACCAGGGTCGAAGCCGGGTTCACCGTCAGCGTAAACGGCTGATCGGACGCCGGTGAGATCCCGTTGTTCGCTTCAATCGTAAAGCTATAGGTTCCGTTCGTATTGAAGCCCGGCGTGCCGCTGATGGTCGCTGTACCGTTGCCGTTATCTGTCAACGTCACCCCGGTCGGCAGCGTTCCCGTGGTCACGCTGTACGCCGGAATCGGATACGTTCCGGTCGCCGTCGTGACCGTGAAGGTCCCATTGGCTCCCACCGTAAACGTCGTGTTGTCCGCGCTGGTGATCGCCGGCGCCTGGTCCACCGTCGCTGTCGGCGATCCGCTATTGGTGCTCGAAGTAAAGTTCGACCCTGAGTCGTTATAGGTCGCGCTCATCGTGTACAAGCCCCCGAAGGCCCAGGTGTGGCTTGTCGAGGCCGTTCCGCTGCTCACTGCGACGGAGTTCGATGTTCCGTCACCCCAGTTAATCGTCACCGAGCCCTCATTCACCGTGCCGGCTGGGGGCGTAACCGTAACGCTCACCGGGATCGCCACGCCAGCCAGGCCGGAAACGGAATTCAGGGTCGTTGAGGTGCCCGCCGCGCTGACCTTGAGCGTCTGAGTGTTGTCGGAGCTGTCCGAGTAGCTTCCGCTCGCGTTATACGTGGCGTGGATGGAGTATGTGCCGGAACTGGTGCCGGCCGGCAGTGTGTAAAGCACCGAGGCTGCGCCGCTGGCCACGGTTCCGCTGGTTGCGCCTGTCCCGATCAGCGTCGCTCCCTGGAAGACGTCAAAGGTGACCGTGCCGCCGTTCACGCCGGTTCCGCCGCCTTGCACCGTCGCGCTCAGCGTGACGTTCTGGGAGCTACCGGAATAGGTCGCGGTGGCGCTGCTGGCCGTGGTGGTGGTCGCCGCCAGCACGGTGATGTTATCTGTATTCGACGTATTCGGAGTTGCGATCCCAGCCCCGCTCAGGGACACGGTGTTGGGGATGCTCGCCGGAGCATTGCTCGCTACGTTCACATCGATCGTCAGCGTCGGATAAGATGACCCCTGCGCCTCCGGCGAATCGTTGGTGCACGTCACGGCTGTCGCCCCGGCGAGCGTCGGGCACAACCATCCGCTCCCTGAGAACGTCGAGTAGGTGAGGCCCGTCGGGAGGTTGTCCGCCACCGTCAGCGGATTAGACCCCGTCGGGTCGCCCGTGGACCCCGTATTATTAGCCACCGCAACATCCACGGTGAACTGCGCGTTCGTCTGTCCCTGCGAAAAGTCTCCAGTGTGTGCCGTGGTTGCCGTCACCGTCACCGGATTTTCGGTGAAGTTCAGGCACCAGCCGTTCGCGGCGTTGAACCCCCCTGTGCTCAACTCGTCGAAGAACAGGCTCCACGTACCATTAGGATTCGTGCTGCCAAACGTACTGGTAAAAGTGGAGGTTCCTTTTGTACTGGCAAGGTTGAACGTGCTCGGTGCGTTGTACAAACCGCTCGAGCTCGAAATGAATGAGTCCGCGGTGTGCACCGGGTTCTGGTAGGCAGTCGGCTTGTACTGGCCGGGCGACAGGTTCCCCGTACCCACCAGGCTGACCGCGCCATCGGAAAATGCGTAGTCCCCGAACCCAGTCGTCCCGGTCGCAGACCCTGTATTGGAGAAGAAGTCCAGCGCTGCCCCTGTGGGCCCCTCCAGCAGCGAATCCAGCTCAGACGTCGTCCCGGTTGTTACACTCTTCAGGGTCAGGGCCATCGAATTCAGCGTGCCCGGCAGCGCCGAAACCGAGATAATCGAAGGGTTCGGAATCATCGGCCCTTTGGTCCCGGATGCGATGCTGACCCCGTTGGCATTGCAGAAGTTGATTGAGCTGCCGGATCCGCTGGACACCGAAGTCGCGTTGTTGACTCGCTGCCAGAACGTCGTCGTGCTCAGGTCATCCGTGGTGTTCCCACTGTAGACTGCGACGATCTGATGATCGCCCTCGGACAGGGCACTCGTTGTAAAGGTGGCCTGCCCGCTGGAATTCAGTGTGACAACATTGTTCCCGCTCACCGTTCCGGCCGGGGCCGCGTTGTTCTCGGTAAACGTCACCGTCCCGCCCGAAGTCACCGGGCTCCCGCCTGCCGTCTCCTTCACCGTCGCCGTGAGAGTGATGGAGTTGCCCTTCGTTCCCGGATTCGCGCTCGAAGTGACAGTGGTCGTCGTCCCCACGCCCGTGTTCAAGTACAGGGTGATGCACCAGCCGCCCGCGATGCTCTCCGTGTTGCCTTGGTCGTACGGGTATAGGGACCAGTTCCCATTGGCCGTCGCACTGTTGAAATTAGTGACGAATGTCTCGCTTGCAGTGCCGATCGGATATGCGTAATTGATTGTTCCCGGCACCTGCGGGATTGTCGAATCGATCGATGAAGCCGAAGATGGCGGGAACGCGAACGGGCTTGTGTTCGTGTCAAACGATCGGTAGCTCCCGCCGCCGCTGGGTGTGCCGCTCGGCGCCGAGCTTCCCGAGTCCAAAAAGTTAAGCGTAATCGGCGACGACGTTGGCGCGCTCCAGCCGGCATCGAAAAAGTCGAGATTGTGGTTGCCATCAGGAGACACCAGCAGATGCTCCCCTGGAAATCCTGTCCATGAAATGTTAGTCAGCGTCACCTGCACGTCGTATACGGTCGCACCCGAGTTGTATCCGGAGACGTTGATCGCCGAGGGATATACCGCAGAAGTGGCGCCAGTGGGTACTGAGCTCGAGTTGTTGTTGCACCACGTGTCGTTAGTGTGGGTCGGGGTCACCTCCACCAGTTCGTTCAGGTTGGAACTGGGGCTGGACGCAAAAGTACTGTCCCCGCTATAGATCGCCTTGATCGTCGAAATTCCCTGTCCTAATGAGCTCCCGCTGGGGGTGCAATGGGCAGTTCCGCTGCTCAACGCCACCTTCGAGCAGCCTGAGATGTCCGACCCATTGGCGGTGAACTCTACCGTTCCGGTGGGCGTTCCACCCGATCCAGTCACTGTCGCGGTGAACGTCACACTGTTGCTTGAGTTTATCGGGTTGGTGTTAGAGCCCAGAGTGACAGTCGACGCGGTAAGGATCGCATAGTTGAACGTCAGAGACCATGAACTGACCGAGATCGCGCTCCCAAAACCGTCGTAATTCGCGATTTTGAGCTTCCATGTACCGTTCGGCGCGGCCCCTGAAAACGTTCCATTCAGCGTCGAGCTGCCGTCAGAACCTGGATAGGAAATACCGGTGACCGGCTCGGATCCCCAGACAGCCTTCCAGTAGGAGCTTGGTCTTATGTCGTAGCTCGCCGTGTGGCTCCACGGGTTCGGGTACTCCGGCGCAGTATTGATTGCCGCATCTTCCAGCGTGATCGTGTTCCCGCCCAGCCCCGATCCGGAGTCGCCACTGTCATCCCCGTCGACCGAATCGCCCGTATTGCCCAGCAAGACCAACTGGCGAGTCCCGTCTGGCGAGATCAGGATGAAGTTCGCGCCGAAGACGCTATTCTCACCTGAGCTGGAACCGTCCGACGTGACGCCAGTGAGCACCACCTTAACCTTGCTGATCACCGAGCCGCTGGCATTGCTCACGTTGAGGCTGCCTGTGGCGGAATTGTTCGCCACATTGTTAAGGTTGACAGTGCATCCGGTGGTAGTGGACGCGCAGTTGAACGTCTCTTGCGCTGCCGCCGGCCGGGCCGTCCCAAGCAGCGACAAAGTGCTCACTAAAGCGAATCCAAGGCAAAACTTCACACGAACCAATGGGGATGTCAGTGACAGCATGGTGTGATCCTCGAAGTTTGAACCAATTACGAATTGCATTGTTACCGGGGGAGTCGTCGGGGAAGCTCTATCGGGAGTCTGGAATTGCGAACCCGGAATGCCGGCCTTGCAAGCACGTCCGAGAACACAGGGGGGAGTTACCCAAAAGAAACCCAGCGCGGCCTAAGGCAGCGAAAGTAATAACAATGCTACTTTTCAGTCATGTGTAAAGTTCGGCTGACGGGAGTGTCAACTGCTAATTTCCTTGCGGGAAGTTGTTTCGCCCGCAAGGGAGGAACTCGCCGAGGCGCAAAACTGCGCCTCGGCCCCGCGATTGCCATCGAATCAGCCTTTCACTGACCTTTAATCTGTGTTTGTGTGATTCCCAGTTGGATAATAGCTGAAAAGCAGGGCAATTCAACGGAAATAAGCAGTCAAAATAGTGCTCGCAACGGATACGCAAGGGCATTACTTGTGCAAAGTTTCTATAACTAGCCTTGCGTTGGGTGACACTTATGTCTGGAAGCGGATTGAGTGCGCAGGTTCGCTAACGGCCAGCACCTGATGCACCCGACGAGGCGCAATGGCCGGTTTGAACGCGTCATCTGGTTAATCCGCCCGTACAGGACGGGGAAGCGATGCAAGGGAAACTAACTGAATTTCTCAGATTTTCGGTGAGTTAGTCAATGTAAAAATGGCATCGACCGCGCCTGCGGTTTCTCACGCACCCTCGCAGGCCCCTCTGTATTCGTCCCAAAACCCTACGGCGCACTTTCGGCAGCCTGCCGATCCAGGATGGCGCGTGGCTGACATACGTCGAGGACCCGATGGGGAACCGTTCGACACAGATTAAAAGCGGATACCTATGGCAGTCTATTGATACTGGAGAGAAGGCCTTGGAAGTTATTGAATCCATTTGGCTGCCCCCCAGGGATTCGAACCCCGATATGCTGATCCAGAGTCAGCTGTCCTACCATTGAACGAGGGGGCAACAAGCCTAAAACCCTGATGGGCTTGCAGCGGAATTGGCAGGGGCTCGGCAGGCGTCGGGCGCAAACAGCCAACTTGTTCATCATAAGGGGATTCGCCGCCCGGGGTCAAACCTCCCGCAGCTCTCGTCTGATCGAATCGGCGATACTCGAATCAATCTTTTTGAGGGCCGCAAGCGACTGTCCACGCGCTTTTGTGCGTCCAACTCAGTCATGGCGGATTGGGACTCGCGGTTGCCCGTAACCTCTTCGGAAGAGCCGGTATGGACATCGGAAGCTGAGGTTTGTTATCGCGATGCCCTCCTGGCGCTGCTTGAGCCTGGCCATTCGCGCAGCGTTCCCTTCGTGGTCGGCGGCGCCTTCGCCGTTCACCACCACACCGGCATCTGGAGACAAACCAAGGACATCGACTTCTTTCTCGAACCGTGTGCGGTTCCCGAAGCCTTTGCAACATTGGAAAAAGCAGGCTTCGAGAACGCGATCGAAGACCCCGTCTGGCTGGCCAAGGCGCGCCGCGGAAACTACTTCGTCGACCTCATCACCGGGGTGGGCAACGCCAGCCTTGTCGTCGATTCCTCGTGGATCGAGCGCGGCCTGCCGGAAATCGTGCTCGGGGTTCCCTGCCGCGTATTGGCTGCGGAAGAGTGCGTCGTGACCAAAACCTTCGTCGCCTTCCGCGAGCGCTTCGATGGCGCCGATGTCGTCCATCTAATCAAAGCATGCGGCTATAAGCTCGATTGGTCCCGTGTGCTCGCACTCATGGGTCCTCATTGGGAGCTGCTCTATTGGTCGCTTATCCTGTTCGCCTATGTCTACCCCGCGCGCACTGACCTGGTTCCGGAGCCGGTGTGGCGCGATCTGCAGCAACGCTTCACCGAGCGGCTGCGTCATCCCGACCGGAACGCGCCTTTTCGCGGATCGCTGGTCGACCCGCGCATGTTTGCCATCGACGTGGAAGAGTGGGGCGAGCGCAATCTCTACCAGGAAATGTGCAACCGTCATCCGTGCCTGCTGCGCATGGAAGACTCGCCCGGGAGCAAGGAATGAGGCTTGCAGCGGTCGCAGATATTCATCTGAAGTCCGAAGAGCACGAAAAGAACGTGCGCGCGTTCTCCATCGTGAATGAACTGGCGGACGCGCTGGTCATCGCCGGCGATTTTACCAATCATGGATTGCCCGACGAGATGCGCGCCTGCCTCTCCGTGCTCGAGCACGTGCACATTCCCATCGTTGCGGTGCTGGGCAATCACGATCACGAGAGCGGCCATCAGGACGAACTGGCCGGCATGTTGCGCGTCGCCGGCGTTCATCTGCTCGATGGCCACTGCTTCGAAGTGGACGGCGTGGGCTTTGCCGGGACCAAGGGCTTTGCCGGCGGCTTCGCGCCCTATGAGCTGATGCCCTTTGGCGAGGGCGGCATCAAAACCTTCGTCGAAATTGCCGAGCGCGAAGCCATCAAGCTCGACTACGGCCTGGAACAATTGAAGACATCGGTGAAGATCGCGATCACCCACTATGCGCCCATCAAGGGAACGGTGGAAGGAGAACCGGAGCCGATTTTCCCCTTCCTGGGCAGCTCAAGGCTGCAGCGCGCGCTCGACAAGCACAAGCCGGCCCTGGCTCTGCACGGACACGCCCATCACGGCACATTCTCGGCCGCGTCCTCGGGCGGCACACGCGTCTGCAACGTGGCGCTGCACCTCCTCCGCGAGCGCGGCGAACCTCATCCGTTCACGATGTTTGAGTTTTGAGACAAAGGGACTGAGGGACTGAGGGACTAGTGTGGTGTCTCACAATTTCGTTGCATCCTTCAGCGGTCCAAAATGCGGGTCCTTCGACTCCGTTTGGCCCAAAAACCGGCCAAACTCCGCTCAGGATGACAGCATTTTCTTGTTGAGTTATTTACGAGACACCACACTAGGGACTGCTTCACATCCCCGCGATATCGTCCAGCAGTTTCTGCGGATGGATGGGCTTGGCCAGCAGCCGGAATTCGTGGCCCTTGCGGCTGGCTTCGCGCAGCAGGTCGGCCGTGGACCCGTGACCGGAGAACAGGATCACCTTGCAATCCGGACGCGCCTTCGAAAGATAGATAGCCAGGTCCACACCCGTCATCTTGCCCATCATGACATCGCTCAGAACAATGTCCGGCTCGAAGCTCTCCACCGTCTCTACCGCGCTCTCCGCGCTGTAGGCGGCCATGGCTTCGTGTCCCTTGATCTTGAATACCATCGCGAGCGTGTCCGCAATGTTCTTCTCATCGTCCACAATGAGAATGCGCTTCCGAAGATCGCTATCCGACATGGTGTTTCCTCCAGCAGTGATTTCTAATTTGGGGAACCCCGAACAGCTGGAAGGCAATGAACCTTGCTCAATGCGACCTGCCTTGGGCACTACGATCATTCTAATCGACTGGCAAAATTTGCACAGCCCGTCACGCGACACAACCCAGCATGCCCCTCGTTTATTCCTCTCGCAGCACTTCCAGCGGCCGCAGCCCAAGAATCCGATAGCTCGCGATCCAGCCGGTCGCGGTGGCCAGAATGGCGGTGCCCACCAGTGCAATCACGGTTGCCAGCCACTCGACTTGGAACCCCACTCCCATCCGGTGCAGCAGAACCCGAGTGAGCAGATTGGCAAACACCACCCCTACCACTCCGGCCAGCAGCCCCAGCACGCTGAACTCCACGCTGAACGTGCGCACAATGCGCATCCGTGTCGCCCCCAGCGTCTTCAGCACCACCGCCTCCCTCATGCGCCGGAAACGCGTGCTGGCAATCGAGGCGGCGAGGATGGTGAGCCCGGCGAAAATTGAAAATCCAGCGAGGAAACGGATGACGAACGTGATCTGGTCAACCACCGACTCGATGCGCACCAGCACGTCGGCCACGTTGATGACTGTAATGGTGGGATAAGCGGCAAAGAGCGCGCGCTCCAGGGCGGGAATCTGCGCCGGCAAAACATGCACCCCGCCGTACCAACTGGCCACTTCGCCCTTGAGCAGCCCCGAAGGAAGAACGAACGGCACACGGCTCGCGATATGCTGCTCGTCTGCCCGATAAATGGCGCTCACGGTGAGCTTATGAACCCCGTTGACAGCCGTTGCCAATTCGACCGAGGAACCCACCGAAAGGTGCAACCGCTGCGCGAAGCCCTGTCCTACGGCGATCTGTTGCGCATCCGCGGTGGTCCACCACTTGCCCGCCGTTACTTTATCGCCGGCAGGAGCGGTATCGGACCAGGTAAGCTCCGCATTCTGCAGCATGCGGTGCGGCATGTGCTGCCCGTTCAACTGGTCCAGCGGCTTGCCATTCAGCGACACAAACTGCCCGCGCACAATCGGCATGAGATCGAGTGGTTCGGTAACGCCGGGTTGGTGGGCGAAGAAATCGCGGACCCCCGCTACCTCGTCCCCCGTGATATCTATGAGGAACAGGTTGGGCAGCTTGGGAGATGCGGTTTCGCGGATGCCGCGGAGCAGCGCCGCCTGCATCAGGTAGACCGCGAGAATCAGCATGACTCCCGTACCCAGGGCAGCAAGCACGGCGGCGGACTGGTTGCCGGGGCGGTAGAGATTCGCCAGCCCATGACGCCAGGAACCGGGCAGGTGGAGGCGGACGCGGTTGAGCACGAAGCGCAGCGTCCGCAGCGTAACGGCGGCCAGCGCCAGCAGCACCAGGAGCGCGGCGGACAGCCCGATGGCAAACCATTTCCCGATCAGCGCGGAGTCGGAAAGCGCGGTGGCAATTCCCCCCAGCGCCGCCAGCACCAGCAACGCGATGCCGAACTGCAGGCGGCGCGCCCACATGCGCGCGAACCATCCGCCGATGCCGTCGGGACCGGATTCCACCAGCCGCCGCAGCACCAGCACCGGGCGGATGGCGCGCACATCGAGCAGCGGCGGCAGACAGAAAAGCAGCGTGGTAAGCAAGCCCGTGCCAAGGCCGGCCGCCACCGCGCGCCAGGGAAACGCCATGGTGGTATGGACGGGGAGCAGCTTGCCGAAGACGGCGGGCAGCGCCTCCATCACAGCGATTCCTGAGGCAACGCCGAGCAGTCCTCCGGCTAGGCCAAGCCCCAGGGTCTGGAGCAGAAAAATCCGCAGCAGGTCAGATGAGCCGGCGCCCACCGCTTTTAGAATCGCCAGCACGTCCATCCGCTGTTCGAGATGCGCGTGCATGGCCATGGCCACGCCGATCGCCCCCAGCACCATGGCCACCAGGCAGATGAGCGAGAGAATCGCGGTCGCGTGGTCCAGGCCCTCGGTGATGGCCGGATTTCCTTCGCGGTAATCCATCACCTGCGCGTCGGGCATCGCTTGCTCCAGGTCCTTGCGCAACGTCTGCGGCGTAACCCCGGACGGAAGCTGCTCAGGAAGCTTGAGCAGGAGGCGAGCGGAAGCGCGGCTGCCGGGAGCGATGAGCCCGGTGGCGGCCAGGCTGGCGCGGGAAATCATCACCCGGGGACCGATTCCAGCCCCACCGCTGATGCGGTCCGGCTCCTGCCGCAGCACCGCGGCTATGCGAAACGATTTCCCGCCCAGACGCACCGTCTGTCCCACATGCGCATTGAGGCGGACGAGAAATTCATCGGCCACCACGGCGGAATCGCCCGCCAGCGCCTGTTGCAGGCTCATTGCCGGTTCCAGCACAGGCTCGCCGTAGTAGGGATATTCGCCGGGATCAACCGCCTTGAGCGTCACCAGAATCGGCACCGGGTCGGGTGGAACCGAAGCCATGGAGATGGTCTCCGTCGTCCAGGTGGAGCGAATGCCGGGAACCTTCTTTTCCACGTCGGCGACCTTTGCATTCTCGGCCGCGGAGGGCAGGCCGAACACGCGCGCGCTCAGGTCGCCGCCCATCAGCGCACGGGCCTGCGTGCCCAGGGTGCGGCGAAAACTCTCCGCAAATCCGCGCACGCCCACCAGGGCGGCCACGCCAATGGCCACCGACAGGACCACAAAACCGAATTTGCCGGGAGCGGATTTGAGGTCGCGCACCGCAATGCCAGCGGCCCGGCGCCACCCCAGAGCGCGCTTTTTGGGCAGCCCGGAATCAGCCATGTTGAACCTGCTCGGCGCTCGCGGGCGACCCGCAAGGCAGCGTGTCCTCCACAATCAGACCATCGCGCAACACGATCTTGCGATCGGCGGTGGAGGCCACCTCGGGATCGTGCGTCACCAGCACCAGCGTGGTGCCGGCGCGCTTGTTGTGCTCCAAAAGCAGGTCCAGGATCATGCGCCCGTTGCTGGAATCCAGATTTCCGGTGGGTTCGTCGGCCATGATGATGGGCGGCTCCACCACGAACGCGCGCGCGATGGCGACCCGCTGCTGCTCGCCGCCGGAAAGCTGAACCGGATAATGGTCCATGCGCTCGCCCAGCCCCACGGACTGCAACAGGCTGCGCGACTTCCCCAGCCCCGCGCCCTCGGCATTCAGCTCATAGGGCAGGAGCACGTTTTCCAGAGCCGTCAGCGTGGGAATGAGCTGGTAGGACTGGAACACGAATCCAATCTTGCGCCCCCGCACCGCGGCCAGTTGCGCCTCGGCCAGGTTGTGAATGGGGACACCGTCGAGCCAGACTTCGCCGGAACTGGGCGAGTCAAGCCCCGCCAGCAACCCCAGCAGCGTGCTTTTGCCGCTGCCGCTGGCGCCCACAATCGCCACAAACTGCCCCGCGGGAATGGTCAGCGAAATCCCGTTCAGGATATCCACCCGGCGCGTGCCGTTTTGAATCCACTTCTGTACGTCCCGGACTTCGATCAATGGCGGCCCTCGTCAGTTCGCAGTTCGCAGTTCTTAGTTCACAGTACTTAGTACGTTCTGCACAGCGGATGGTTCCTGACCGGAAGGATCAGGCTTGGGAATGGCTATTCAGTCTTCTCTGTTCACTGAACCCTGATCCCTGAACCCTGGTTTTCAAGTACCTGGGCGCTGTCTTTCTGTTCCCTAGTTCCCTCGGTCCCTTGGTCCCTGTCTTTACACTGTTTCTGTGGACGTTTTCCGGCGTGTTCTCGTTTCACTTTTGCTGCTGATCGTCTCTTTTCCAGCTTTTGGCGCTGGAAGGCCGCTGTTGGTGTGCTTTGGCGACAGCATTACTGCAGGATACGGGTTGCAGCCGGACCAGGCCTATCCCCAGGCCCTGCAGCGCAGGCTCAATGCCGACGGATACTTCTATCACGTTCTAAATGAGGGGAATAGCGGTGCTACCAGCAAAGACGCAGTGGTCAACCTGCCCGCGATTCTCAAGCTTCATCCGCAGATTGTGATCGTGGAGTTCGGCGGCAACGACGGCCTTCGCGGCCTGCCGCCTGAACAGACCCGGCGCAATCTCGATACCGTGCTCACCGCGCTTCAGAACGCCCATATCAAGATTCTGCTCGCTGGCATCACGCTCCCCCCAAACTACGGACCTGACTACATCGCCGCCTTTGACGCTATCTTCACCGAGCTGGCCGCCAGGCACCACATCGCCTTTGTTCCCATGATTTATAAGGATTTAATTCGTGTTCCAGGCACCATCCAGGGAGACGGAATTCATCCCACGGCGAAGGGATCCGAGATCATCGCCGACACCTTGATGCCGGCGCTGAAGCGGTTGCTGAGCAAGCGCAAGTAGAGTTCAGTTCGTAGTTCACAGTTCGCGGTTCACAGTTCGCAGTTGTCGGTTGGGGTCGTGGTTGCCCACCCTTGCGCCAGAAAGAAGGCGCAAAGATGGGGCACGGAGCTGTTATGGCCGGAGAAGATCAAAGGCCGCATCGATCATCGATGCGGCCCCCTTGTCGTAACCGACAACTGTGAACTACGAACTTTGAACTACGAACACCCTTACTTCACCATGCTCTGGAACAACTGCGACTTCAGCAGCGTGGCGAAATCGGAGTCGCTGGCGGCAAAGTGAATGCCCAACTGGCCGGCGCTGGAGGTAACGTCGGTGTCGGCCATGGCCACCTTCTCGGTGTCATTGCCGGTCGCCCTGCGGTAAACCACCGCCGCGTTCAGCAGCGAGGAGACCGTGGCCGCGGCAAAGGCGTCGCCGGTGACCAGGGTCAGGTCGAACTTGACCCCGTGCTGAAAATCCATGGAATACCAGGAAACCAGCATGCGCTTTCTCACCGAGTCAAAATCCGCAACCGATCCCGCCTCGCCCAGGACCTGCTTCATCATGGTCTGGGTGCCCTTCTGGTCGAGCACGCTCCACAGCGCAGCGGAGTCCACCGAGCGCATGCCATCCATCACGGTCGAATTCGACAGCAGGGTGCTGGTGTTGCCGTCGCGCGCATCGAGCGACGCCTTGACCGCGTCCGGCGAGCCGAACACCATGGTCGACTGATCCACGAAGCACAGAACCATTCCGGTCTTGGCCATGGGATAGATGCGGTTGGTGCGGATGAGCTTGGGCTTGACACCGTGCTTTTTGAAGTTGGCCATCACGTCGTCAATGGGGAACTGGCCCTGGGCGATGCCCAGCGTGACCACGTCGTCGGAGCCTTCCTTGGGCCGGAACAACGCAAAGGCGAGCTCGTCCACGTCATGGTTATCGTTCAGTCCCGACTTGCGCAGCGCGTCGTCAAACTGTTTCAAATCCGGCGGCATGACGCGATCGCGCAGTTGCATGGCCGTGGATGAGTTCTGCATGGCCCGATAATCGATCACCACCAATTGCTGCACGTCGCGCGGAATGGCCGAGCGCGCATCTGAAGATAACTGCGCGGCATGCAACGAAACACCCGAGGCGAGCACCAGCGCCGCAATCGCCGGCGCCATCCATTTCATCTCTGTCCTGAACAAGTTCTTCCTCCAGGAGCGCGGCGATTTGCGGCCCCGGGGATGCGAAAATCCTGCTTCCGCTTCCCTTCCCGGCCGGCAAAAAGGCGCATTCCGTCTTTCTGAATCATTTTACCTTCAATGTGGATTGGACGCGGTGCGCACCGTCATGGCACTCCCCGGCCAATCCTCGATTTACGCTCACTTGCGGTCCGCAAAGCTGTTTTCCGCAGACTCATCCTGAGTCGCCCGAGGGGAAATCCGTCGGGCTCAGCCTTTGCCGGGCCAGGCCAGCGGGTTCTCCAGGCGGCGCTCGAGGATCTTGGCCGCGGGATCAAACTGCATTAATTGACGCATCCACTCGCTGTCGCGCTCGCAGGCCGCCTCGGGAATCAGGCCGATGACTTCGCCTTCCACAGGAGCCGTTTTGTGCCGCTGGGCCAGCCGGGAAACCGTGGCGTAGACCCGGGAGAGCGGAGTCGCCTTGAAATCCGTGATGTTCATGGCGAGCTGCGCCCGGCCGTGGGCCAGCACCCCCATGGCTTTGACGCCCTTGAGCGAACCGCGAATCTCACGGGCAATGGCGCGCGCCAGGGCCACATCCGCTGAATCGAAGTAGATGTTATATTCCACCAGGAACTTACGGGCGCCGATGGCGCAGGCTCCGGCGGTGGGATGCAGCCCCGGGCCGCCCACGTCGGGCCGGCGCGAGGCGTCCTTCCGCGCCGCCTCCTGCAGTCCTTCGAACTGCCCCTGGCGCACCTCTTCCAGGTTGGCGCGGTCGGGGCGCGCGGCGGCGGCTTCATAGAAATACGCCGGAATGCCGAACCGCCGCCAGATCTCCACCCCCGCCTGGCGAGCCAAAAGCGCACATTGTTCGAGGCGAATGCCGGCGATGGGCACGAACGGAATCACGTCGGCGGCGCCGATACGAGGATGCAGGCCCCGCTGCACCGTGAGGTCAATCAGCTCCGCCGCCTTGCCCGCGCCGCGCACCGCCGACTCGACCACCGCGGCCGGCGCCCCGGCAATGGTCACCACCGAGCGGTTGTGGTCCGCATCCATGGCCCAGTCCAGCAAGTGCACGCCCTCCACGCACATGGCGGCAACGATGGCTTCCACGCGCTCGGAATTGGCGCCTTCTGAGAAGTTGGGAACGCTCTCGACGAGAGGCTCGCTCATGCGCGGCTCCGGCTGCGGAATTGCCCGGCGGCGGCGCGAACGGGTTGTGCTGGAACACGCAAGCCTATTTCCACCACGAGTAGCCCACCTGAATCTGGATGCTCGCGTTCACCCCGGGGTTTCGGTCGCCGAGGGAAGCGGACGAAATGTGCACCGCGTTCACGCCGAGGTCGATGGACCGCCGCGGACGGGTGAAGTAGTGAAGACCTATGCCGCCCTGGGGCGAGAAGTTCCACACCGAGGTTCCGCCAGGCGTGCCTTGAGGAACCAGGACGTCCGGGGGAAACTTGTGCGTGGTGTAGATCAGCCCGCCCGCTCCCTGAAACCATGGCTGAAAGCGCCGCGAATGGGTAAGGAAATTCCAGCGGAAGATGACCGGCGTCAGGCTTACGCCGCGAAAGGTGCCGCCGCCCACCGGAGCCTGGTAAGTCACGCCCTTGTAGGTGAAAGTCTGCAGGTGCGGCGCCGGCGTGTAAGCCTGCCACAGCGGCATGATGTTGGTGGCCAACTCGAACTGGCCGCTGAGGATGCCGGCCTTGAGCACCGGCGTAATCGGCTTACCCAGCTCGAACCCGCCCATGAGAAAAGAGAAGTCGGATCGATCGCCCACGCCCTTGCCCCAAGCCACAAAGGGGCTCATGTGCCAGAGGCGGGCATTGCGGGCTTCGGCCACGGGAGTCTCGGCGGGCTCATCGTTTGCGCCACGAAGGTAAGCATGGGCGGCCGCCGAATCCGGCGAAGTCGCCTGGGCGATTGCCAACGTACTCAAAGGCGCGGCAGAAAGAATAAGCAGAAAGCATTTCAATGTTCGCGTCAACGGTCGTCCCCTGAATGAAGATCCCTAATCCCCAGTCCCTTAGTCCCTAGTGTGGTGTCTCACAAATTCCTTGCGAACTTCAGCGGCCCAAATGCAGGTCCTTCGACTCCGTTTGGCCCAAAAAACGGCCAAACTCCGCTCAGGATGACAGCGTTTTTTGTTGAGTTGTTTACGAGACATCACACTGGTCTCTAGTCCCTCAGTCCCTAGTCCCTAGCCCCTAGTCCGTCAGTCCCTAGTCCCTCAGTCCCTTAGTCCCTCAGTCCCTAGTCCCTAGTCCCTAGTCCGTCAGTCCCTAGTCCCTCAGTCCCTAGTCATAAGAAAGGCCGCCGAATCAGGCGGCCCTTCCAGGAAAACCCCTGCGGGAAAAACCGGCTCAGCCTGCCACCTGCTCCATCTGCTCGGCGGTCATGTCGAAGTTCGAGTACACATTCTGTGTGTCATCGAAGTCTTCGAGGGCCTCAAGCAGACGCATCATCGTCCGGGCCTGCATATCGTCCAGCTTGGTGTAGGTGGAGGCAACCATGGTCACTTCGCTGTTTTCCACCGGAACCTTCGCGGCCTTCACCGCATTCAGCACGCCTTCAAAGCTTGCCGGAGAGGTCAGAACCTCCCAGTTGTCGCCTTCGTCGTTCAGGTCGTCGCCGCCGGCTTCGAGCACGATGTCCATCAACTGCTCTTCCGTGGCTCCCGACTTGTCCACTGCGATCACACCCTTCTTCGAGAACATGTGCAGCACCGAACCCGTCGAGCCCAGGTTGCCGCCATGCTTTGAAAATGTGTGGCGGATTTCACTCACCGTGCGGTTGCGATTATCGGTCAGGGTTTCCACGATGATGGCTACGCCCCCGGGACCGTAGCCCTCGAAGGTGATTTCTTCGTAGTTGACTCCCTCAAGCTCGCCGGTGCCGCGCTGGATGGCCCGCTTGATGTTCTCCTG
This sequence comes from Occallatibacter sp., assembly GCA_035552555.1. Classification (GTDB taxonomy): domain Bacteria; phylum Acidobacteriota; class Terriglobia; order Terriglobales; family Acidobacteriaceae; genus Telmatobacter. The sequence goes on along the minus strand of DASZLF010000084.1, from coordinate 80,119 downwards.
CGGCATGTTCTCGGCCTTGGCGGCCAGGATCGCGCTGCGCAGCCGGGGGTTGCCGTCAGGGTCGCCGCCGCCCTGCTTGGCGGCAATCGTGATCTCCCTGATCAGGCGGGTGAATATCTTGCCGCGCTTGGCATCGAGCGCGCCCTTTTTATGCTTGATTGTGGCCCACTTCGAATGGCCGGACATGAGAACCTCAGCTGTCAGAAAAATGCAGGCGTCTGCACGCGCCCGCCCCTGCGAGTATACCATTCGGCGGATTCTGGTTGAGAGGCGGGTAGTGCCTCAATTTGGATATTGTTCGTTCTTGCGGCAATGCAGAAGGATCGAGCCAAACAGAACCAGCAGAAACGGCACCGCAAGCACTAGCGACTCAGGGCGCCAGCGAAAACCGACGATGAACATGTGGTGGAACCACAAGACAAACTCGATAACAAGCGCGACCGCGAGCATGAGGCCAGCACCCAGTCCAATAAGAAGGAAACGCGCTTCTCGTCTGGTCATATCGCAAATGGTACTCCTACACGATCCCCGCAATGTCATGAGTACGAGACCCGCCCACACTTTCGCCAATGTGGCCCGAATTCAAGCAGCGGTCAATCTGCAACTCTCCGCAGCGTAAGCTCGTATAAAGAAAAGACAAGGTCCGCTTTCCCTTCGAGTCCACTTCAGGAGCGCATTTGAAGCACCTATTCTTTCTTTTCGTGCTGGCGGCGCTCGCTTCCGCCGCCGCCCACGCCCAGGGAAACTACGAAATCCAGGTGTACGGCGCGAACACTGTCCGGCCGCGCACCACCATGTTCGAGCTGCATTCCAACTTTACCGCCGACGGCCAGCGCCGCTTTATCAACGGCGTGGCGCCCACCTATCACGCCGAACACGAAACCCTCGAGATCACCCAGGGCGTCAACGACTGGTCCGAGGTGGGCTTTTACGTATTCACCAGCGAAAAGCCCAATGCCGGCGTGGACTGGGTCGGCGACCACATCCGCCCGCGCGTGCGCGTGCCGGATAGCTGGCACTGGCCCGTGGGCGTGAGCATCAGCCAGGAGATCGGCTACCAGCGCGCCCGCTTCTCGCCCGACACGTGGACGTGGGAGATTCGCCCCATTGTCGACAAGCAGCAGGGCCGCCTCTACTGGTCCATCAACCCGGCACTGGAGCGAACGCTGCACGGGCCCGACGTGAATCTCGGCCTCGACTTTGCGCCGGGCGTCAAGGTGGGCTGGGATTTCACCAAGGTGGTGAACGCCGGCATCGAGTACTACGCCGACTACGGCAGCATCCGCGACATCGCGCCGCTGCACGACCAGCAGCAGCAGATTTTCGCCGCCACCGACCTCACCGTTTCGCCCGACTGGGAGATCAACTTCGGCGTAGGCATCGGCCCCACCGCCGCCACCGATCGTTGGATCGTCAAGGGCATCCTGGGCCGCAGGTTCAACTGGGGAAAGCCCAGGCACCGCCCGCAGCAATAGCAGCTTCCCGCAGGGTAACAGCGACGTTGGAGGCTGGGAACGGATGGCCTCGCCAAAAAGTTACATAACATGTTTATAGTCAGCAATATAGGTGCGAATCCCCCTTGACTGATCCAGGCGAAACTTCAGCGAAGTGGAGGAGGGGGGGGGTGTACGCTGCTTTCTTTTATTTCTTTGATTCCACGAGAGTTATGCTTGAAAAACATGCTCTGCGCGATGGGGTTAAGGTGGGCGTAATGCGCTGCATTTACGAAGCTTACGATGTGCCGAGGTTTCGATCTGGCGAAGACCGGGCTGAGATGCTCAGTATGGGCTGGAAGCGGCCTGGACGCGGTGATGGCGGTCACTGTTCAGTTGTGCCCGATAAGCGCCGTAAAGCGGAAACGAACGACTTAGCTCCACAAAATGTGACCGCCGGCATAGCCCTGCGTCGTAAGCAGAGAATTCTGTTGCTTTTCTTTATGGCGCTGCGATACCTTCATTTCAAATTATTCCTGAAATTACAGTCGTGTAGATCTGATTAGAGGCATCCTGGGGGCTACCTGCTCGATGTGCACCCCTGTCCTCAAAGCAAGCAGGATCTTGCCAGCCGACGTGTGTGCCGGGAAGAAATGGATACGCATTCCATGAAGGCTCTCTCCCCCTTTGCTCTTGCGCTGCTCCTTTCTGCCGCGCCTGCCTTTGCCAGCGTCACCGTCAGCAGTCCATTGAACGGCTCGACGGTAAGCTCACCGTTTCAACTTGTCGCAACCGCCAGCCCGTGCTCGTCACAGTCCATCTCCGCTATGGGTTACTCGCTGGATAGCAGTACCTCCACCACCATCGTGAAGAGTACGTCTATTTCTGCCAGCGTCTCGGCCACCATCGGCTCCCATGTTCTGCACGTCAAATCGTGGGGAACTTCAGGTGCTTCCTGCACCACCAACGTCGGCATTACCGTGACTCAGACGACGGCAATCTCCTCCAACCTGACGGTGACCAGCCCCATCAACGGCGCCTCCGTAACTTCTCCGTTCACCCTCGCCGCCAGCGGAACCGTCTGCTCGTCTCAGCCGGTCACCTCGCTGGGCTACTCGCTGGATAGCAGCACCTCCACCGCCGTCGTGTATAGCACCGTGTTGACCGCGCAGGTTACTGCGGCAGCGGGCGCGCATACTCTGCACGTAAAAGCGTGGGGCGCCGGAGTATCCTGCGCCGCTAACATCGCCGTCACCGTGCTTGCGCCCATTACTACGACGTCATCGCCCACCATTCCATCCGACGCCGTGGCTATCAAAGCGATTCAGAACCTCTCCATCTGGCAGGCCGCCTTCGATACCGGCACCGGTGGCAGCGGCGCTTCTGCTACGGGCGCCATGCAGTTGGTCTCATCTCCCTCGGTAAGCGGATCGGCGCGCCAGTTTGTTACCACTTATACCAACTACGGCGGCGAGCGCTATAACGTGAAGGTAGGCACGGATGCGGTCTCTACTAATTTCGTCTATGACACCAAGATCTATCTCGCCAGCCCGTCCAGTGACATCGCCAATATCGAGATGGATCTGAACCAGGTTATGTCGAATGGTCAAACTGTGATCTTCGGGTTCCAGTGCGACGGCTGGTCAAACACCTGGGACTACACGGAGAACGCCGGAACCCCGACCAGTCCCAGCGATAAGTGGGTGCACTCCAACCAGACCTGCACTCCACGTAACTGGTCCACCAACACGTGGCATCACGTGCAGATCAGTTACTCGCGCGACAGCTCCGGAAACGTCACCTATAACGGAGTCTGGTTCGACGGCGTGGAACAGGCGCTGAACGTCACGGTTCCGTCTGCATTTGCGCTCGGCTGGGCTCCCTCGCTGAACATCAACTTCCAGATCGACGGCATGACCTCCACCTCGGGATCGGCGACGGTTTACCTGGATAACACCACACTGTACAGCTGGTAAGCGCCGACCTGCGGCAAAGGCCGGGAGCATCCGCTCCCGGCCTTTGCCTTTTTCGCGGTGCGCCGCAATTCCCCTTGCGAGCCGGATGCGGGTCCATTACCGTTATCGCATCCCTGTGCGCCGCGACATCGGGCGCATTCGTTCCGCAGTGGAGGTCAAACTCTCATGAAATTTCCACGTTTACTTCCCTTCGTTGCCCTGCTCTTGCTTGCGACGGGACTTGCGTCCGCTCAGGCCACTCCGCCCGATACGCCCGCCGGACACACCTTGCAGGCCTGGCTCGATGCCTTTAACAGCGGCGATAAAGCGAACATCGAAGCCTACGTCAAGACCATCGACCACGAGCAATCGGTGGACGGCATGATGGGCTTTCGCAGTCAGACGGGCGGCTTCCAGCTTCTCTCCATCGAAAGCAGCGAGCCCCTCCACGTCCGTTTTCGGGTGAAGGAGAAGGGCGGGGATACCAACGCCCTCGGCAGCATCGTGGTGAAAGACGGCCAGCCACCGACGGTTGTGTCTTTCGGGTTACGCGCGCTGCCCCCGGGCACCGAACCCGCGAACGTGACACTCGATGCCGCCCTGCGTAAAGAGACCATCGACGGAGTGGTGGCCGCGTTGACCGAGTATTACGTGGATGCGGACCTGGCCAAGAAAATGGATGACTCGGTGAAGGCGCATGCCAAGGCCGGCGACTACGACAAGATCAGCGACGGCGATGGCTTCGCGGAGAAACTGACCTCGGACCTGCGCGATGTAAGCCATGACATGCACCTGCGAGTCGACTTCAGCCCCTTCAAGATTCCGCCGCGGACTGAGCCCACTCCGGAAGACGAAGCGCGTTTCCACAAGCAGATGGAACACGATAACTGCGCCTTCGATAAAATCGAGATCCTGCCCGGCAACATCGGCTATATCAAATTCGACGGCTTCATGGACGCGGGTTTCTGCGGCGCCACGGTGAATGCCGCCATGACGTTCGTGGCGCACACCGACGCGCTTATTTTCGACATACGCCAGAACGGCGGCGGCCAGCCGGCCATGGTCACGCTCATCGCCAGCTATCTCTTCGATCACCCTACGCATCTGATCGACATCTACAACCGGCACGAAGACACGACCACGCAGAACTGGACGCTGTCTTACCTGCCCGGGCCGCGCATGATCAAGCAGCCGGTGTATGTGCTCACTTCGAAGCGAACGTTTTCCGGAGCCGAGGAGTTCGCCTTCGACCTGAAGAATCAGAAGCGAGCCACCATCGTGGGCGAAACCACCGGAGGCGGCGCTCACCCGGTCAGCGGCCATCCCGTGGCGGACTACTTCATGGTGGGAGTGCCGTTTGCCAAGTCGCTCGATCCGGTCAGCAAGACCAACTGGGAAGGCACTGGCGTCGAGCCGGACGTGAAGGTGGGTGCGGACGACGCCCTGACCACCGCGGAGAAGCTGGCCAAAGAGAAGATCCAGGCCGCGAAGGAGAAAAAATAACCCGCCGCGCTTCCGGCGGATGATTCTCATCGGAGACAATTCTCAGCAGAGATCGAATCTTTTTCGGAGAGCCATGCGACCCTTCTTGCGCACTTCCCTGTTCTTCTGCCTGATCGTAGTGCTTGGAGCCTCTATGGCGAGCGCCCAGGAACGCTCCTACGGCCGCTCAATGGTGGTGACGCCGTATGGCATTGTGGCCACCACGTATGTGCAGGCATCGCAGGCGGGCGCGCGCATTCTGGAGCGCGGCGGCTCCGCCATTGACGCGGGCATTGCCGCCAACGCGGTGCTGGGCGTGGCCGAGCCCATGATGAACGGCATGGGCGGCGATCTGTTCGCCATCTACTGGGACGCCAAGACGGGCAAACTCTACGGGCTGAATGCCAGCGGCTGGGCTCCCCAGGGGCTCACCATCGAACACCTGCGGCAGAAAGGCATCACCGCCATGCCGCAGAGGGGCATCGATTCGGTCACCGTGCCTGGCGCGGTGGATGGCTGGGCCAAGCTGCACCATCGCTTCGGCAAGCTTCCCTGGGCCGATCTATTTCAGCCGGCCATCTTTTATGCCACGCACGGCTACCCGGTGCCGGAGCTCATTCATGGCTACTGGGCTGCGGCCGCGGAGGGACTGAAGAGCGATCCGGAAAGCGTGCGCGTCTATTTGCCTGGCGGCAAGGCACCCGCGCTGGGCCAGGTGTTTCGCAATCCCGATTTGGCGCATGCGCTCACGCTGGTTGCCACTGAAGGCGAGTCCGCGTTCTACAAGGGGCCGATCGCCGGCGCGATCCTCAAAACCTCGTCCAGCCTGGGCGGCACCATGACCGCCGACGACCTTGCCGGCTTCTCCGCGGAGTGGGTCGATCCGGTTTCCGTCACCTATCGTGACTGGAAGGTCTACGAGCTGCCTCCCAACGGCGACGGTATTGCGGCTCTGGAAATGCTGAACATCATGGAGCAGTTTCCGCCCGCTGCCGGCGGGCCGCTCAGCGCCGCCGAGCTGCACACGCGTATCGAGGCCATGAAGCTGGCCTATGCCGACGTGAAGGCTTACGACGGCGATCCCAAATTCAGCAACATCCCCGTTCCCGAACTGCGGTCGAAATCGTTCGCGGCCAGGCGCGCCAGCCTCATTGATCCCAATCACGCCAACTGCACCGTGGCTCCCGGCGCGCTCTCCGGCAGCGATACCACGTATCTTTCGGTGATCGATCGCGAAGGCAATATCCTCTCGCTGATCCAGAGCAACTACGAAGCGTTCGGCTCAGGCGTGACGGTGCGCGGGATGGGCTTCGCGCTGCAGGATCGTGGCGGCCTTTTCTCGCTCGATGCCGAGTCACCCAACGCGCTCGCCGGGCACAAGCGCCCGTTCCACACCATCATCCCGGCGTTCATGGAGCACGGAACCGAGCACATCGGATTCGGCATCATGGGCGGCATGAACCAGCCGCTGGCGCACGCGCAGTTCGTCTCCAACATCGTGGATTACCACATGAATATTCAGGAAGCCCTGAGCGAGGCGCGCTTCACGGTCAGCCAAAAGCTGGGCTGCAACATCGTGATCGAGTCGCGCGTGCCCGCCGAGGCGCTCGACCAGCTCTCCAGGATGGGTCACGTCCTCAACGTGCGCAAGCCATATTCCATTGCCATGGGCCGCGGGCAGGCGGTGCTGGACGACACTGCAACCGGCGTTCATTATGGCGCGTCCGATCCGCGCGCCGACGGCTCCGCCGAACCCGAAGCCCCGCCGCGGAAGTGAATCGCGGCCCTGATCAGTAGCGAAGACTCAAGCCCATGCCGAACACGCTGCGCGCCTGCAGGTTTACCGGGATGAGCACCAGGCCGTTGGTGGTTTGAACCGCGGTGGTGCCGATCATGCCCGCCACCTGGCCGATGCCGACGTCAAACGCAAAATGCGGATTGTCCTTCTGGGTGACGCGCACCGCATAGTCCAAAGTGGTGGGCAGGTGCGCGCGCGATCCCGGCGGATAGAGAATCGCGCCCAGGTTCTTCGATGTCGGCGGCTCCTGCGTGAAGCCCGCCGCGGGCACAATCGCCGTATGAAAGGGGCCCGGAATCGGAATCCCCAAACCGCCGAACAGCCGTCCGCCAAAACGCGTAGCCTGCCCGCCGATGCCGTAGATGGATGCGTTGGTGGCCTTCCATCCCAAGTTCGCCAGGAACGGAAACGGTGGGTGCAGCCATGTTTTGGTCGCCACCACGTACACATCGCCGTTGGTGTAGCTCTTCAGCTTTCCGGTCAGCGCCTGGTCCAGCGCGCCGGTCACGAACTTATCCCCGGTGCGCACCACAAATCCCGCAGCCAGACCCGGAGTGAACGTGCTTCCCTGCCCGTCTTTGATGGCCACAACTTTGCCGTTGAAGACGTTCATTCCGGCAAAATGCCACAGGCCGCTGAACATGGGGCTGTTGCCCTCCTGGTGGACGCTGCGCGTGTAGCCCAGCTCGGCGCGGTTGGCAAAGCCCTCCTCGATGCTGAAGGTGTGAATGTCGCCGATCACCTTCGAAGCATTCACGAAGTGATATCCCACGGTGGGGTAGGAAAAGAACTGGCCCTTGGCGGAGTAGACCACGTAAGCGGTGGGAGTGATGAAACCGCCGGTCTGGCCCTCCAGGGTCAGGTTTTGCGCGCGCATGCGCGGGGCGGTGGCAAGGACTGCCGGCAGCAGGCAGCCCACAATGAGGGCAGAGATCTTGCTTATCTTCACAAGCAACTCCTGGGGGGGCGGAGGCCCGTTTGGTTTTGGAACTAACTGGTTGTAACACAACGCATCTACAGTCGTCTTGCCATCGAGCGCGATGGTAGACTCAGCCCATGCCACGCGGCCTGTTCATCACTCTGGAAGGACTCGATGGTTCGGGAAAAACCACGCAGTTGAAGCGCCTGGCCGCGTGGATGCAGAAGCGCGGCATCGCCACCGTGGTTACGCGCCAGCCCGGCGGCACCGTCACCGGAGATCGCATCCGCGAACTGCTGCTCGATTCACGCTCCCGCGACCTGTCGCCGCGGGCGGAGATGGCCCTTATGTTTGCCGACCGCGCGCAGGCCATAGCGGAAGTGATTGAGCCGGCGCTCGGGGCGGGAACCATGGTGCTCTGCGACCGCTTCACCGACTCCACCGAGGCTTACCAGGGCGGCGGCCGCGAACTGGGCTCGGACCTGGTGCTGCAACTTCACCGGCTCATCTGCGGAACCCTGCAGCCCGACCTCACGCTGCTGCTGCTGCCGTCGCTCGACGCCAGCCTGGAACGCGCCCGCCGGCGCAACGAACGAGCCACCGCCCTGGCCGGTATCGACGAGAGCCGTTTTGAAAGCGAGCAGGACGCCTTTTATCGCCGGGTATGGCAGAAATATCGCGAAATTGCGGCTCGCGACGCCGACCGCGTCACCCTGATTGAAGGCGACCTCGGGATCGAGGAAGTCCACGAGCAGATTGTGGAAGCCGTCGCCATGCGCCTCAGCGCCGCCCACAGCCAGCACTAGAGCATTTTCAATCAAGTGCCAACAAAACTCCGTGCCCCATCCTTGCGCCTTTTTTCTGGCGCAAGGGTGGGAAGCCACAACAGTCGATCCTGACCGTGAGCACTTCACTGAAGGGCGCTAAGCCGATCGCTTGACGCGAACGTCTCCCTGGGAAGCAGGGGAGTTCGCATCGATGGCCGCGGAATCCTCCATTGCCACGGTCTGCGGAATGCGCAAGCCGTCGCGGTTGACCACCGCCGCAACCGGCCCGGAGTAAGGAATGACATCCGGGCACACCGCGCCGCCGGTGAGCAACATACTCATGGCCTGTTCCATGGTGAAATCGGTCTCCACGATCAAGTCCATGGGCACGAATTGCAGGTAAGAGGAGGTTGGATTGATGGCCTGGGGGACGAGCACGGCGCCGATGGGCATGCCGGTGGAGGCGTCCGCGAGCACGTGGGTGAGAAACCCGATGGACTTTTGCCCAGCCAGCGGAAAGTCGATGAGGACCACGCGCTGCCCCGCCGCCTGCTTCTTGCCCATCAGGGTATCCACGGCGGTGCGCACGGACGTGTAGATCTTGTTCACCACGGGAAGCCGTTCCAGCGCGTCTTCAAAAAACTCGAAGATTTGCCGGCCGACCACCTCCGCCGTCAGCCTTCCTACCAGGTAAAACACCGCAACCGTGAGTACTACCGCCAGGGTGTACTGCAGCCATGCCTGCTGCAACACGGTGCCGGGAAAGGCGGCAGCCAGCACCTGCACAAACGGCAGGCCGACCTTGGCCAGTACGCCGAGAACGAACGAGAACACCAGCCAGGTGACCAGCAGGGGTCCCGCAGTGATGATGCCGGCCAGGATATGGCCCTTGAGATCGTGCATCGATCGGGAAACGACTGGATTCAAAAGAAGCTTCTCCTTGCAATAGAATATGTGGTCCTGATAGGGTCGGATGCCAAGCTTCCCCGCCACGGCTGTTTTCGGGTTCAGCTCGTCCCGGTGACGGCATTGCGCCGGGACCCGCGGGATGAACCGGAAACGGCAACGGAAACCGTGCCGAAAATCGCAATTCCCCTATATAGTTATTGGAAAGGACATCGGAAGCATGAGTGAACCGGAGGAGTTTCGGGACGAAGTGTATGCAGCCGAGGGCTATCGCACGGAATCTGTTCACGGCGATCAAGGCGGAAACTCGGAAGCTCCCTGGGCGTTCACTGGCCGCGAGGGGAATGGCCGCGACTTCATGGGGCGGGAAACGATCGGGCGCGAGCCATCGGGACGCGAATCCATCGCACGCGAGACGGTGACGCGCGAAGCCACGTTCCGTGAAACCGGACGCGAGTCCCGTGCCGACTTCGGCCGCGAGCCGATTCGCGAAGCCACCGGGCCCCAGCCGGTCGCACTGGGAGCCCAGGGACGCGACCTGATGGGGCGCGAGTCCATCGGGCGCGAATCCATGGGACGGGAACCATTGGGCCGCGAACCCATGGGACGTGTAGCGGGATCGCCGCTGCCCACGGGAAGCCCGCTGCCGGTGGGAACCGGTTCCGCGCAGGGACACGAGGGGCAGGCCAGGGCCGGAACTCCGCCAGGCCGCGCGCTCTCCGCACCCTCCGCCATGGACGACAATTCCGCCATGCAACGCGCCATGGGCGTTCTCAAGCAGGCTCTGCCGTTTGTGCAGCGGCTGCTGCCGCTGATTGACGGAAACATCGCCACCGCGATCGGCAACCTGTTCGCACCCCGGCCGCACACTCCTCCTCCTCCCGGCGTGGATCTCACGCCGGTGCAAAACCAGATCTCCGAATTGCAGGAGCATCAAATGGAACTTCGCGCCGCCGTCCAGGAGCAGACAACGGGCGTCAAGCGGGTCGAGGACCAGTTGGAGATGGTGCGCGAAGCCACCGATCGCAACACCCTGGAGCAGCAGGAACTGATCGAAGACCTCAAGGCGATGGGAAACAAGGTAAACCTGTTCGCGGTGTTGTTGTCGGCACTGTTGATGCTCTCGGTGATTTTGAACGTGGTGCTTTATATGCATGTGAAACGAGTACTTCCATAATTTTTGGGCCGGCCGAACGCAGCCGCGGGGGCGCGGTTTGGGGCCGGCAAATGCACGAGAGTGCAGGCTGGGGACGCAGGACGATCGATTCCGTCGCGATTGGGCCATCCGGATCGTACCCGGGGATGGCTGCATGGGGGCGCGAACGGAACACAAAAAGAAAACGATTCCTTGCCCCGGCGTGAGAACTGGAGGCAGTCGGCAACCCATGGCGACGGTTAGCCGCCGCGGCGGGCGCTACCTCAAGGAGACAGATGCGGGACCTTCCCAGGGGAGAAGATACGGCGTTCCACCCATCCGGAGAAACGGGAGGAACCGGCCGTTTTTCACGGGTGGTGGACGGAGTGGTTCCGCTGCTGGTGGTGGGCGCATTGGGGTGCGCCCTTGCCGCGCGCATGGCGGATGGATGGCAGGAATCGAGCCTCGCCGTGGCCTGCGAAGCGATCGCCTCCATCCTTGCCCTGGGCTGGTTGGCATCGCGCTGGATGCGCCGACCAGCGCCGGACCCGGATCAGACTCTCAAGAACATCTTCGATTCGGCGGGGCCCATGGTGATCGCCATCGGGCTCGACGGAGCCATCACGAAGATGAACCCGGCTGCGGAAGGGCTGTTGGGCTATTATGCCGGCGAACTGGTGGGCAAGCCGCCCACGCCGAACATCCTGGCTCCGGAGGAAGGCCACCGGCTGATTGCCGAGCTGCAGCGCATCACGGGCATCGAGCCAAACCCGGACCTTACCGCGCCGGAACGGCTCAACGCGCTGATTGAAACCGTTCGCGCCCTGCCGCCCAGCCAGGTGCCGGCATTTGAGGCGCAGTTCCGCCGCAAGGATGGAACCTCCTTCCCCGTGGCGCTGCATGTTTCCGCCCTGCGGGACCAGTCGGGCGTGATGCAAGGCCTGCTGGTGGTGGCTCTCGATGTTACCGCGAACCTGCGCCAGGATTTGGCGGCGCGCGAGTCGCAGGAACGCTACCGCGATCTCTTTGAAAACTCCACCGAGATGATCGCCACGCTGAGCCCCGTGGGCCAGTTTCTCTACGCCAACCCGGCATGGAAGCGCTGTTTCGGCCTCAATCATGCGGCTCTGCTGGCGATGGGCTCGTTTGAGGAACTGTTCGGAATGGATTGCCGGGCGGACGTGGCGGCGCTTTTTCGCCGCTCGCTGGACGGGGAGATGATTGACCGCGCCCAGTTGCGCAACCACACCGCGGACGGGCGCGTGCTGGAATTCGAGCTAAGCCTGAGCCAGCGTCAGAAGGCCGGTCATGCGCTGGCGGTGCGCTGTCTGTTGCGCGACGTGACCCAGCAGAAGCAGCGGGAGCATCGCCTGGCGCTGCAACTGATGGTGAGCCAGCTTGTGGGCGAAAACAGCTCCCCGGAGATCGCGGCCACGCGCATCCTGGAGGCGGTCTGCGTCTCCCAGGGCTGGAACGTCGCCATCAAGTGGGAAGTGAATAGCGAAGAAAACCGGCTGGAGTATTCCACCGCCTGGGCTACCCCCGGCCGGCACCCCGAAACCATGATCCAGGAGAGCATGGGGCGCACCCTGCAGTCCGGTGAGGATTTGCCGGGGCGCGCCTGGCTGGAGAGCCGTCCCGTCTGGATCTCCGACCTGGCGGGCACCCGGAGAGGTTCGCGCACCGAGGCGGCAGTGCGGCACGACATGGCCTCGGGCTGGGCGGTGCCGGTGCGCGTGGGCAATAAAGTGCTCGCGGTGCTGGAGTTCTATTGCCACATGCGGCTGCGCGAAGACCCCGAAGCCCTGGCCGCGGTGGAGACGGCGGCTTCGTCTTTGGGACAGATGCTGGCCCGCACCCGCGAACGCGGACGCGCCGAGGAGCTCTATCGCCAGCAGGAGATTCTGCTTAACTCGGTGGCCGACGGAATCTGCGGCATCGACCGCCATGGCAAAGTGAGTTTTGCCAACCCCGCGGCGGCACGGCTGCTGGGCGCGCCGGCCTCGCGACTGGCGGGAAAGCCCATCCACGATCTACTGCACGGCTCGGCGCCGGCGCGGCAGCAGTGCGGCGAGGAATGCCCCCTGCGCCGCGCCACCGATCGCCAGGTGGCCTGCGCCGGCGAAGACACCATCTATCGCGCCAACGGCACGGCCATGCCCGCGGAGTATTTCTTCACCCCCATCCTGGACCAGGGCCGCTTCTCCGGATCGGTGCTCAGCTTCCGCGATATCAGCCAGCGCTATGCGCTCGACCGGCTCAAGGACGAATTCATTTCCACCGTGAGCCACGAGCTGCGCACCCCGCTTACCTCCATTCGCGGCGCGCTGGGCCTGCTTTCCTCGGGCATCCTGAGCAACATCAACGACAAGGCCGCCAACCTGCTGCGCATCGCGGTCACCAACTCCGACCGCCTGGTGCGCCTGATCAACGACATCCTCGACCTGGAGCGCATCCAGAGCGGCAAGGAACCCATCGCATTCCGCCCAATGCAGTTGAGCGAAGTGGTGCGGCAGGCCATCGACGGCATGCAGCCGGTGGCCGACGCAGCCGGCGTGCAACTGATTCACGACACCACCCAGGCGGAGATTTCCGGCGACGCCGATCGCCTGCTGCAGGTGCTCACCAATCTGCTGTCGAACGCCATCAAGTTTTCCATCCCCAACTCCACGGTGTCGGTGATGACGCGGCCAGGCGCATCCGGGATCACGCTGTCGGTGATCGACCAGGGCCGGGGAATTCCCGCCGACAAGCTGGAAGCCATCTTCGGCCGCTTCCAACAGGTGGACGCATCCGACTCGCGGCAGAAGGGAGGCAGCGGCTTGGGGCTGGCGATCTGCCGCACCATCGTGCTGCAGCACGCAGGCCGCATCTGGGCCGAGCGCAACCCGGTGCGCGGTTCCACGTTTCGCGTCTTCCTGCCTTACAAGCCGGAGACGGTTTCTCCGCCGCAGCTTTCCGGGCTGATCGGGCAGGGCACGGTGCTGGTGGCCGATGCCAACCGCCTTACCCGGCCCCTCATCGTGGACCAGTTGGCGCGCCATGGATATCGAGTAGTGGAAGCCACCACTGTGGAACAGGCCATAGCCGCCGCCCGTGAAGGAGTGGAAGCCATCCTGGTGGATACCTCGCTGGATGGAATGAACGGCTGGGAGATTCTGCCCCTGCTGCGGCGTTGCGATCCTGACCGGCATACGCCCATCGTGCTGCTGAGCCTGGCCAATCAGAATCCCGCCGAACTGCCCATGCAAGCCGAGGGCTGGGTGATCAAGCCCGTCGAGGAGGATGCCCTGATGGGAGAGCTGGCCCGCGTCCTCTGCGGTCCCGGGGAGAAAGTGCGCATCCTTATTGTGGAGGACGACGAGGACCTGGCGCGGGTGATTGCAGGCGTCTTCGCGCTGGAGAACATTGAGGTCCGCATCGCCCACACGCGGCAGGAAGCCATGGATGGATGTTTCCGCTTCCAGCCACACCTGATGGTGCTGGATATCGGCCTGCCCGACGGCGATGGATTCAATGTGGTGGACGGGCTTCGCCAGCGCGAAGAGCTGGCCAGCCTGCCCCTGGTGGTCTACTCCGGGCGCGACCTGGCCCCCGAGGAGCGCCGTCAGCTCACCCTGGGACCGACCCATTTCCTTACCAAGGCCCGCGTCCAGCCGCAACAACTGGAAGCTCTGGTCTTGACGTTGCTGCGAAATTCGCGTCAGATGGAGGAAGCTCCCCCGATTGTTTCCGCCGACCGGAACGCTTAACGGCCCGGTGTGGTTTCCTGCCCGGCCAAGGTGCGCAACGGCGTGGCTTTGGGCGTGCATGGAAACGCGAGCAGCGGAGTGGACCGGGGAGTAAGCTGGAGCGTTCCAACATGATCCATCGCATCCTTATCATTGACGACGAAGATGACATCAGGGAAGTGGCCGCCCTGAGCCTGGAAACCGTGGCCGGCTGGGACGTTGCCGTGGCCAGCTCCGGCGCCCAGGGATTGCTGCGCGCAGCCGAGTACAACCCCGATGCCATCCTGCTCGACGTGATGATGCCCGGCATGGACGGCCCCTCCACCTTCCGCGAACTGCGCAAAAACCCCCTTACCGCGGGCATCCCGGTGCTGCTGCTCACCGCCAAGGTGCAGAGCAACGACCAGCGCCGCTTTGCCGACCTGGGCGTGGAAGCCGTTCTCTTCAAACCGTTCGATCCCCTCACCCTGCCCAACCAGATTGCAGGCATCCTGGGCTGGAACTGAGGATCGCCGCCGATGGAGACCGAGGGCCGGCTAAGCGACGCGCTGGAAATCCTATGGAAGAAGTTTCAGCCGCAGATTGAAGAACGCGTTGCGGTTCTGGAGGCGGCGAACCGCGCGCTGGCCGAGGGCGCGTTGACTGCGGAAGCGCGCGAGGCGGCGCACGCGGCAGCCCACAAGCTGGCGGGGATACTGGGGACGTTCGGGCTGGCGGAGGGGACGGCGCTGGCACGCGAGGTGGAGGGGATGTACGGCGGAGACGCGGCGCTGGACGAGGCGGCGAAGCGGCTCAGTCTCATTGTTGCCGAGTTGGGCAGGCTGCTCTCAACACGAGGTTCCTGAGACGGTGACGACCTCCGCGCAAGCTTCTCCGAGTATCTCGCAGCGACGCGGAATTTCCTCTCCGACCAACCTACCGTCAACGGTCCTCGTCCTCTGCAAATCCAGCGAGCGAACAGTGCTTGCTCTTTTCCGGGAGGATTTCGAGCACGTCCTTGCGGCTCACATCGGGATCGCCGTGCGATCTGACGATTGACCGTGTCCCTCGGTTTGGGATAAAGTAATCCCCAATTCGATTCTTGGTTACCGGACGGGGTTTCTTCGGAGGCGATCTATGTTGTCGCTTCAAGGCAATCAGGCACCACTCTCTGAGGCGAGCACAATCTATGTTTGTTGGCTCGTGGGCGGAATCGGTCTTCTTGTTCTCGTGAGCATTGTTGCGTTTGGCGTCTTGCTGAATAGTGGTCGCCTTCGGTTTTGGCGGACCCGGGATGGGGTGATCTGGGAGGATCTGATCCATCGCTGGACGAACAGCACAGGACAACCCGAAATTCGGCCCATTATTGAGGCGTACACGGAACATCTCCAGAGGCGTAATGAATTCTGGACAAGCTATGGGCAGACAATCGTGGCCGTGTTGATCATTATTGTGCTGACAATACTGCTGCTCACTCGAACTATTTCAGCGGAAGCTGGACTTCCCGTCCTGTCTGGCATTTCTGGATTCGCCATCGCGAAGAGCGTCTCCGCTTCTCGTTCCGCGTCGCCGCAGGACATGAATCGAAGAGGATAATTGACAGTTGTGACTCGCAGAGGTAACCCGCCTGACGCGGAAGGCGAGAAAAGCCTGCAACCCCTCGACCGTGTTCCGGCCTCCCCGTGCCAACCAATTAGACTCGTCCTTGGTGGCCATCTCCGATCATTTGCCGAACCAGCTTGACCTCAGCTTTGAGGCCGCCATGCCGGCGCGCCGCATCTGGCCGGTGCGCGAGTTGGTGGGCCAGGTTCGCGAGCTGGTTGAAGACCAGTTCCGAGACGTCTGGGTCGAAGGCGAAATTTCCAACTTCCGCCCCGCCCCGTCCGGCCACATGTATTTCACCCTCAAGGATGCCGAAGCGCAATTGCCCGTGGTGCTTTTCCGGCGCCAGGCCGTGCTGCTGCGCTTCAGGCCGGAGGACGGACTGCACGTGCTGGCGCGCGGCCGCGTCAGCGTCTACGACCAGCGCGGACAGATGCAGTTGATTGCCGAGACCATGGAGCCGGTGGGCGCGGGATCGCTGCAGCTCGCCTTCGAGCAGCTCAAGCAACGCCTCAAGGCGGAAGGCCTCTTCGACGCCGCGCGCAAGCGCCCGCTGCCCGCTTTTCCGCGCACCGTGGGCATCGTCACCTCGCCCACCGGCGCCGTCATTCGCGACTTTCTCAACATCGTCGGCCGCCGCCACTCGGGACTGAACGTACTGCTCTGCGCCGCATCGGTGCAGGGCGAGCCCGCGGCCAGCGAAATCGTCTCCGCCCTCGAATGCCTGAATGCTTCCGGCCTGGTGGACGTGATCGTGGTGGCGCGCGGCGGCGGCTCGCTCGAAGACCTGGCCGCCTTTAACAGCGAGCGCGTGGCCCGCGCCATCGCCGCATCCGCTGTGCCCGTGGTCTCCGCCGTCGGGCACGAAACCGACTTCACCATTGCCGACTTCGTTGCCGACCTGCGCGCACCCACTCCCTCCGCAGCTGCCGAGCTGATCACGGAGGCGCAGCACCGCATCGCCGAGCACCTCGCACGCCTCAACGCCCGGCTCAATCGCGCCGCGCATTTCCAGCTCCTGCAATGCCGGCAGCGCTGGACCCGCGTGCCCATCAGCCGCAGCGAATCGCGCATCACCACCATCCTTCACCGGCTGGAGCAGCGCCTGGACGACGCCGGCCTGCATCTTGAAACTCACATGCGCGGCCGGGTTCGCGAATCGCAACGCCACGTCGCGGAACTGTGCGCGGCAATTTTGCGCCACGATCCGCGGCAGCGCCTGGCGCACGCCCGCCAGCACTTTGCCGCCGCCGCCACGCGCATGGATCGCGCCGTGGAACGCACTCTTCACCAGCAGCGGGCGCGCCTGCACGCTCTCGATGCGCGGCTGCACTCGCTGTCGCCGCTGGCCGTGCTCGACCGCGGATACGCGCTGGTGCTCGATGCCAACGGCGGCCTCATCCGATCCGCAACGCAGGCAAACGTGGGAGAGCTTGTCACTACCCGCCTCGCCGACGGCACTTTGACCAGCCGCGTGGAATCCGCGGCTCCGCACAAGGCAAACAGGAAACGAAAGTCATGACCACCACTGCACGCAAGCTGTTTGGCACCGATGGAATTCGCGGCATCGCCGGGGAACCGCCTCTGGATGCAACCACGATCTTTGCAACCGGGCTGGCGCTGGGCCACTCCGTGCCCACGCTTGCCGCGGAGCGCCGCGTCATCCTGGGGCGCGATACGCGCGAATCCAGTCCGTGGATCGCGGCCGTGCTTGCCGCTGGATTGCGCGAAGCCGGAGTGAGCGTGGAAAGCGCCGGAGTGGTGACCACGCCCGCCGTGGCCTTCCTGGCGCGCACCCATTGCTGCGCCGCCGGCGTCGTGATTTCCGCTTCGCACAATCCCTGGCGCGATAACGGCATCAAGCTCTTCGGCGGCGACGGCTACAAGCTGCCCGACGCCGTAGAACTGGCGATGGAAGAAGAAATCCTGATGCATGCCACGGTGGCCACTGCGCCCGACGCCGCCACGCTGCCCGCCATCGGCGGCAATGAAGCGCTGCAGCTCGACTACATTGAGTTCCTGCTCAATTGCGTGCCCGGCCTGCGCCTCGACGGGCTGCACATTGTGGCCGATTGCGCCAACGGCGCCGCGGCCGCCATCGCGCCCCAGCTCTTTGCCCGCCTCGGCGGAACCGTTGACCTGCTCAACATTTCGCCTGACGGCCGCAACATCAACGCCGGCTGCGGCGCGCTGCATCCCGAGTGGGTGGCCGCCGAAGTGCAGAAACGCAACGCCGACCTGGGCGTGACCTTCGACGGCGATGCCGACCGCTGCATGCTGGCCGGGCCGCGCGGCAATGTTGTCAACGGAGACGCCATCCTGCTGATAGCTGCGCGCGATTTGAAACAGCGCGGCCTGCTCGCCGGCGACGTAGTGGTCGCCACCAGCATGTCCAACATGGGTTTGGAAGCCGCTCTCAAGCGCTCCGGCATTTCCATGATGCGCGCGGCCGTGGGCGACCGCTACGTGCTGGAGATGATGCGGAACAAGGGCGCGGCGCTGGGCGGCGAACAGTCCGGCCACATCCTCTTCCCTCACCTGGCGACCACCGGCGACGGCCTGTTGACCGCACTGGTGGTGCTCGACCTGATCGCGCGCACCGGCAAAAGCATCGATGAATTGACCGCCGATCTCAAGGTGTTTCCGCAGGTCATCGTCAACGTGAAGGTGCGCGAGAAAAAGCCGCTCAACTCCATCCCCGCCGTGGCCGCGCGGATCAAGGCAGCCGAAGAAGAGCTGAAGGATTCGGGACGGGTGGTGATTCGCTACTCGGGCACTGAGGCGCTGGCGCGGGTGATGATCGAGGCCGAAGATGAAGGCGCGATGCGCCGCCACGCGGATGCCATCGCCGACGCGATTCGCGCGGAACTCGGCGATTAACTTAGCTTGTCATCCTGAGCGCAGCAGGGCGCGGCTTTATGCGCCCTGCGGAGTCGAAGGATCTGCGGTTCGGACTGCCCGCCTCAGCCGCGGAGCACTGCCGGCGGATGCGCCAACGCTGACAGTTCCTCATAGAGATTCTGCGGCAACTCGATCCCCGCCGCAGCCACATTCTCCTCCAGGTGCCCTACCTGCGACGTCCCCGGAATCGGCAAAATGTTCTTAGCGCGCTTCAACAGCCACGCCAGTCCCACCTGCATGGGCGTGGCATTCAATTGACGCGCGGCCTGCTCAAGCGCTTCGTTGGCGAAACGGTTCTGGCCGAGCGGCGCCCACGGCATGAAGCCGATGCCGTGCTGCTCGCAGTAGTCGACCACGAAGTCCCATTCGCGATCGGCAAAGCTGTAGCGGTTTTGCACCGAGACGATGGGCACGATTTTGCGCGCGCGCTCGATGTGTTCGCGGGTGACGTTGGAGAGCGCGACGTGACGAATCTTTCCCTGTTCCTGAGCTTTCGCCAGAGTCTCCATCGACGCGTTAAAAGAAACCGCTGGGTCGGGGATGTGAAGCTGGTAGACGTCGATGCGATCGAGGCGCAGGCGCTTGAGGCTGCCGTCAACCGCCTTCGCCAGATGCTCGGGACTGGCATTGTGAATCCACTGTCCGGGGCCAGGCCGCTCCCATCCGCCTTTGGTCGCGATGACGAGGCCGGCCGGATAAGGATGCAGCGCTTCCGCAATCAATTCCTCTGAAACATTGGGCCCGTACGAGTCGGCCGTGTCGATGAGATTCACGCCGAGCTCGATAGCACGGCGCAGCGTGGCCAGCGCAGCGGGCTTGTCCGCGGGCTCGCCCCAAATGCCTTTTCCGGTGATGCGCATGGAGCCGTAGCCGAGGCGGTTCACGGTCAGGTCGCCGCCGATAGCAAATGTGCCGGCCGCCGCTGCCGAGATGGATTGCGTGCTCATGCTGTGGCCGATCCTTCCGTACGGGTCAGAGAAAACATGGCGGGTTACTCTGGGTCCAATTCATCTCCCGGATCCGGCGGTCGGTCAGGAGCGTTCCGCAAAATCTCCAGAAAATCCGCCTGCTCCGCTCCTTGCGCTCTGCGCTTGAAGAACGCCTCAGCGGTTTCCACGGAACCGATCTTTTGAGCAACTGCGATAGAGACCCACTGACTGAGCGACACACCGTCTTCTTCCGCCAGCTTTCGCGCCGCATTTCCGATAGACGGGGGCAGCTTAACCGGGTACCTTGATCTGCTCATTTCAGCGCCTCCTTTACTAGTGTTCCAGGCAGTGCGACTCGCAGGTTAAACCTGGATGCGGCGGCCACAAAATCTCTGACGTTATGCGTCGCAATCGCATCGGCGCGTCCATTGATCGCCGTTTCGAGGACCATCTCATCATCTATGTCCTGCATTTGCGGCCTCCACTGATAATAGACCTTGACAGGCTCAATGATACCTGCGAGACCAATTAGAAAATCGTTCATCTGCGCTCGTGACATCCCGTGCACAGCCCGCTGTTCATCGCGCCCGAGCACTTCCTCATATTCCAGGAATAGAGCCGGTGTCGCCAATACCTGAAAGGACCGCATCGACGCCATCTGGAGAAGCCTATTGCTGGCTCCATGCCGGCTGCGCATTGCCGAAACAATCACCGATGTATCGAGAACCAATCTCATTTATAGATCCCGCCAGTTGGGGCCGAAACCCAAATCCGCGATCAGAGGAATATTCAGCTTCACCACGCCCTCCATCTCCGCGCGCACCAGCGATGCAATCTCGTCCTTCTCCTCGTTGGGAACCTCAAAGAGCAGCTCGTCATGCACCTGCAGCACCATGCGCGTCTTCAGTTTGCGCTCGCTGAGCTTGCGGTCCAGCGCAATCATCGCCAGCTTGATCAGGTCGGCTGCGGTGCCCTGCAGCGGCGTGTTCACCGCCGTGCGCTCCGCGAATCCGCGCTGGTTGGGATTGCGGCTTTCAATGTCGGGAATAGGACGCAGGCGCCCAAACAGCGTGCGCACACTTCCGGTGCGGCGCGTATCCGCCAACGTTTTTTCGATGAACGCGTGCACGCCCTGGTAGCGCGCGAAGTAGCGATCGATGTAAGCGCGCGCCTCCGCCTGCGGAATTCCCAACTGCGCGGCGAGCCCGAACGGCGAAATGCCGTACACGATGCCGAAGTTCACCGCCTTGGCTCGCGCCCGCGTCTCCTTGTCCATCGTTTCCGCGGGAACTCCAAAGACTTCGCTCGCCGTGAGCGTGTGAATGTCCTCGTCGTTCTGAAACGCGCGCACCAGCAGCGGGTCGCTGGAAAAATGCGCCAGCAGGCGCAGCTCGATCTGCGAGTAGTCTGCGGACAGCAACTGCATCCCCGGCGCGGCGGTAAATGCAGCGCGAATCTCGCGGCCCAGTTCCGTGCGGATAGGAATGTTCTGCAGATTCGGATTGACGGAAGAGAGCCGCCCCGTCGCCGTGGCCGCGGCCTGGAAGGTGGTGTGCACGCGCGACTCCGCATCGGCCAGCAGCGGCAGGGCATCGACATAATTGGACTTCAGCTTCGCCAGATGCCGGTACTCCAGCACCAGCCGCGGCACGTCATGCTTCTCCGCCAGCAGCTCCAGCACGTCCACAGCGGTGGAAATGGTCTTGCCTTTTCCGTACTTCACCGGCGCAGGCAGGCCGAGGTGGGTAAACAGCACCACTCCGAGCTGCTTGGGTGAGTTGATGTTGAAGCGCTCGCCGGCCAGCTCGAAAATGCGCTCACCCACGCGCTCCAGCTCAGCGGCAAAACGCGTGGACAGCCCATTCAATGCGGCTTGATCGATGCGCACCCCGGCCTGCTCCATGCGATACAGTACCGGCGCGAGCGGCAGGTCGATGTCGGTGTAAACGCTGGTGACCTTGCACTCCTCGGCATGTTCGCGCAGCGCGGGAACCAGCGCGCGCACGATCGCCGCGGCCGATGTGAGCGATGCCGGCGGCGCATGACCATGGCGCGCCGCAACGTCCGCCAGCGACTGCGTGGTGTGCGTGGGATTCAACGCGTACGACAGCAACATCACGTCGTCCACAGGGCCGGCGAGCTCAACTCCCTGCGCGTGCAGCGCATGCAACGCGGTTTTGTAATCGTGCACGCATTTGGCAATCTTGCCATCCCGCAGCATCGCCCTCAGTTCCTCGTCCAGCGGCAACGATAATGCAATGCCTGCCTCGGCGCACACGCCAACGCTGCCGTTGGCCTGCCTGTCCGCGGCCTCGGCGATGTCGAGCAGCGACATCGTTCCCCGCCCGGTCTCTTCGTCCGTCCCGACAGGAGCCGGCCGCGCGGCATTCATCGCGAAGGCAAATCCATGACGCCGCGCCGCAGCGAAGAACGCCGCGCGCTGCTCCTGCGCCGGCTCTTCAATGAGCTCGAACTTCAGCGCCGTCTCCGCGGGAGCAAGCTCCTTCAGCATCGACGTGAATTCCAGCTCGGTGAATAGTTCGCGGCACGCCTCGAGGTCCGGCGCCTGCGTCTGCATGGCAGCCAGGTCAAGCTCCAGCGGAACATTGCAATCGATCGTCACCAGTTCTTTCGAGAGCAACACCGCCTCGCGATTCTGCTCCAGAGACTCGCGATAGCTCTTGCGCTTCACCTCGGCGGCGCGATCCAGCACCGCTTCCACGCTGCCGAATTCCTTGATCAGGTCCACGCTTCCCTTGTCCCCGATCCCCGGCGCGCCCGGAATATTGTCGATGGTGTCGCCGCGCAGCGCCATCACATCCACCACCTTCTCCGGCGGCACGCCAAGCACTTCCGTCACCTTCTTCGCATCCAGAACCAGGTTGTCCTTCTGCGGGTTCAGCACCTTCACGCGCTCGTTCACCAGCTGCATCATGTCCTTGTCGCCGGAGACGATGAACACGTCATGGCCCCGCTCCGATGCGCGACAGGAGAGCGTGCCGATCACGTCGTCGGCTTCAAATCCCTCGGCCTGCAAAATGGGAATGCGGAATGCTTCGAGCGAACGGCGAATATAGGGAATCTGCCGCGCCAGGTCTTCGGGCATGGATTCGCGCTTGGCTTTGTATCCCTCGTATCCCACTTCTTCAAAACACTTGGTCTTCGAATTCCACTTGCGCAGGGAGCCGATGTCCTTGGCGCGATCGTCGCGAAACACTTTTCCGCTGACATCGAACACCGCGGCAAACAGCTCCGGCGAAAAATCCTGCCGCAGCTTTTTGATCATGTTCACGAACACGTAAGTGGCCGCGGTGGGCAGGCCGGAGCGCGTGGACATAGGCCGCGAACGCTGCATGGCGTGATACGCGCGAAAGATAAACGACATGGCGTCGAGCAGAAAAACGGGCGGCTTGGCTTGGTCGGGCACGATACAAAGTCTATCAAGACAAGGAGTAGGGAGTAGGGGGCAAGGCTGTCAGCAGGCAGGTCCGACGGCTGGGAACGACGCTCACGCCAGGAACATGCAGTCGCCGTAACTGAAAAAGCGATAGCGATGCTCCACCGCGTGCCTGTAGGCGGCCAGTACGCGTTCCCGCCCCGCGAAGGCGCTCACCAGCATCAGCAGGCTGGATTGCGGCAGATGAAAGTTGGTAATCAACGCCCCCACGATCCGAAACTCGAATCCAGGCGAGATAAAGATATCCGTGGTGCCGGAATGAGCCGCCAGCGGCGCGCCGCCTGCCTGCAACGCCTCCGCCGCGGCGGACTCCAGCGTTCGGACCACCGTGGTGCCTACGGCAATCACGCGCCGGCCCTCGCGAACCGCGCGATTGAGCGCCTCCGCCGCCGCCACGCTCAGCGAGTAGCGCTCGCGATGCAGATGCACTTCGTTTATCCGTTCCACGCGCAGCGGTGCGAAGGTTCCCAGCCCAACGTGCAGGGTTACGCGCGCTACCTCAACGCCGCGGGCCGCCAGCGCATCGAGCATTTGCGGGGTGAAGTGCAGCCCCGCCGTGGGCGCCGCCACCGAGCCGCGTTCGCGCGAATACACAGTCTGGTAGCGCTCGCGATCCGCCTGCGCATCGTCACGATGAATGTAGGGCGGCAGCGGAATGTGCCCGATGCGCTCCAGGCTCGAGAAGAAATCTTCCACCGGCTCAAACTGCAGCAGGCGATCGCCGAATGCGCCGCGCTCCAGCACCTCGGCCTTCAACTCGATTGCGCCGTTGGCCGCGGGAAACACCAGGATCTCGCCGATGGCCACCTTGCGCCCCGGCCGTACCAGCGCCCGCCACAGGTTTTCGCCGGCAGGCTCGGTGAGCATCACTTCAATGCGCCCGGTCGGCTTTTCTTTCTCGCGCCGCAGCGTGCGCCGCGCGTAGAGCCGCGCCGGAATCACCCGGCTGTCGTTGAGCACCAGCAGATCCCCGGGGTGAAGCAGCGACGGCAAATCGGCAAACATCGCATCCCGCAGAGCGCCGCTGCCGCGATCCATCACCAGCATGCGGCTGGCGCCGCGCTCGGGCGGCGGTTCCTGCGCAATCAACTCCGGCGGCAAATCGAGATCGAAATCGGAGACGCGCAGATCGCGATGCCCATGCGACGATTCGCTCATCGGGCCGCCTGCCCCAGGTGCTCCAGCGCGCGCATGCGGGCACGCTCCAGAGCCGCGTTGAGTTCCGCCCGCTTGCTCTCCAATTCGTCCGGGGCAAGCTCCTTTGCAACCCGCATACTTTGTGCCCAGCTCACTACGATGCGCGTAAACGGCTTGGGAATCAGAAAGCGGTCCCACGACTTCATGGTCCATGCGCGCTCCGGCTGCAGATGAAATGCGCCGATGGGCGCGCCGGTGAGTTGCGCCAGCTTGATGGGTCCCATCTTGGTCTGGTAGATGGGGCCGAGCGGCCCATCGGCGGTGAAAATCGCCGGCCGGCCGCCTTCGATCACGCGCTTGAGCCCGAGCAGCCCTTCGCGCCCGGCGCGCGAACTGGACCCACGCGTCGCGCCAAAGCCGAACATGCTCAGGATGCGCGTAATCAGTTCGCCGTCGAAGCTGCGGCTGATGAGAATGACGGCATGGGTGCGGCGAAAGTAAATTGTGCAGGGCAGCACGCACTGGTGCCAGAAACAATAAATCTCACCTCCGGCTTTTTGCCCGAAGACCACCGGAACCACGCCCTCTTCCGAGACCACCTCGAAGCGCCAGGTGACGCCGACGATCCACAGCAGCGCCCATACCAGGCGCGGAACGACGGCCAGCACCACGCGCTGGGTGAAGGAAAACCTGGGGCTCGCTTGCTCAAGCACTCTTCGATTTTAGCTGTTGGCCGCGCGCCGCTAACTGTAGCGCAGCCAGCGCACCAGTTCCGGAATAGTGGCGCGTTTGCCGTACATGAGAATCCCCACGCGATAGAGGCGCGACGAAATCCACAACACCACCCAGATGCTCAGGATCATAATGGCGATGGAAACCGCAAATTGCCACGCCGGCGGAATCTGCGAGCCCATGCGCAACATCATGATGATGGGCGCGGTGGCGGGAAACAGCGATGCGCCAATCGACCAGGCTGAGCCGGGATCGTTGATCACCAGCCAGATCAGCGAGAAGCTCAACCAGATGGGCAACGCGGCCAGCGGCGTGTACATCTGCAGCTCCTGCTCGGTCTCGCACGATGCCGCCAGCCCCGCGAACAGCGATGCATACAGCAGGTATCCGAGGACGAAGTAGACGGGAAACAGAATGCCCTCGGCCCACGAGAAGTGAATGGCGAACTGCCCTGAGAGCAGCGGCGCAGCCAGCGCCGTGCCCGCCAGCGCGGTTCCCGCAATCACCCAGATGGCAATCTGGGTCAGGCCCACGGCGCCCACGCCGATGAGCTTGCCCGCCAGCAGATCGCTTGGCTTGGCCGTGGCCAGCATCACTTCAAAGATGCGCGACGTCTTCTCCTGAATGATGGAGCGCGCCACGTTCATGCCGTAGATCATGGTAGTCATCGACAGCAGCAGGGCCATGATGTAGCCCTTCATGTAAGAGCCGAATCCGCTGGACTTCACTTCGTTGCGCTGCTTGTCCAACTGCAGAGTGTCCACCTTCACGTCTTTCAGCAGCGCGTCCACGTCGGCATCGCTCATGCCGCGCGCAGTCATGCGCTCGATGGCCAGGGCGTGATTGAGCGCGGCGCTCAGACGGCTTGAAATCACGATGTCGCCGGAAGATTGCGAAGTATAGGTCGCCGTTGTGGCGCCGTTGGGCGCAGTCTCCACCCACAGCAGCCCATCGGCTTTCTTTGACTGCACCATGTCAACCAGCGCGGCTCGTTGGGCGGGCGTCGCCGGCGCCACCACGTCGATCCTGGTCTTCGCATCCTTGTCTTTCATCATTTCGTCGCGAATATCGTTGCCCAGCATCGCGGAAGGCGCCGCGACAATCACGTGCTTGCCCACTCCGGAGCCGCGTCCCGACAGAAAGGCAACGCCGATGATAACCGCGAATAGCAAGGGCACCAGGATGGTCGAAACCCGGAAGGCGCGGCCGCGAATCTGCTCCAGGTATTCGCGTCGCGCAATCAGCAGCAGGTTACGCATCGGCCCTGCCTCCCACGGTCTGAATAAAAATCTCTTCCAGCGAGGGCTCGACCAGCTCGAACCGATAAATGGTGGCTACGGCCGCGGCTTCGTGCAGCAGCTTCTGCGCGTTGCCGTGCGGTTGCAGCCGAATCTCCGCATGGCCTGAGAAATTCCTGGCTTCGGCAATCTCCGCGCTTTTCAAAAACGATGCGTCCCCTTCGAACTCCACAATCACCCGGTTGCGCTCGTAGCTCGATTTGATTTCGCGCATCTTGCCCGCAAGCACCGCCTCGCCCTTGTTCACCAGGCAGATGGAGTCGCACAACTTCTCCACCTGGTCCATGCGGTGGGTGGAGAAGACAATCGCCTTTCCCTGCGCCTTCAGCTCCAGCAGGGTTCGCTCCAGCAGGGTCGCGTTCACCGGATCGAGCCCGGCAAAAGGCTCGTCCATCACAATCAGCATGGGGTCGTGCAGCAGCGACGCGATGAACTGGATTTTCTGCTGCATTCCCTTGGAAAGTTCCTCGGTCTTTTTCTGCAGGGACTCGGCAATCTCCAGCCGGCCGGCCCAGTTCGTGGCTCGTTTGCGCGATTCGTGCGGCCCCAGCCCGTGCAACTCGCCGAAGAACACCAGTTGGTCGATCACCTTCATCTTTTTGTAGAGGCCGCGCTCCTCGGGAAGATACCCGACGCGCTCCAGGCTCTTGCGCTCGAACGGCTTTTCGAAAAGGGTGATGCGCCCGGAGTCGGGCAAGGTGATGCCCATCATCATGCGTATCGAGCTGGTTTTTCCCGCCCCATTGGGCCCCAGCAACCCGAACATCTGTCCGGATTCGATGGAGAGATTCAGGTCTTTAACCGCGGCCTTGTTCTCATAAGATTTGGTGACTCCGGCGAGTTCAACGACTGGCATGCATTCTCCGGCAGGTATCGGCGCGCGCTTAATCTGGGTTGCGAGCAGTGTAGTAGAGGCTACAGTAACTCGATCCGCCTGAAAATAGCACACAAGTAACAGCCGACAGGTTCCGGAGATAACGTACTTACCTTCCCATAAAGGGACTCCCTTCAGTCGTCGTCCTCGGCTTTGCGCGCCTTCTTCGTTCGCGCCTTCAGCATCGCCGGCACCGGCTTGTCGCCCATCGCGTCCTTCCACAGGATCACGTTCAGCTTTTGCGCATCGGCGCGATCCGCGTGGCGAAAGTCCATCTTCACGCTGTCCTGCGCGCCGGGCGCGTTGACCTTGTTCGCGGTGTAGATCAGCCCGTTATCGCGATTGGAAACATCGGCCGTAAACGCCGGCTGATCGCCCGGCCCGGTGAAGAGCGTCGAAATCATGGAGCTGAGCGCATCGTTATTGTTCATGGGCGGCAGCCCCAGCAGCGTCTCCATGGTGCGGATCACGCTCACCGTGGAGTAAAAGCGGCTGTCCACAAACGGCGAGCCCTGCGGCCCGTGCGGCGCATACTTGCTGATCGCCAGCGCCAGGCTGCGATGCGCATCCACATGGTCGGCGCCGTTCTGCGCGTCGTCTTCGAGGATGAAGAACGCGGTGTCGTTCCAGAACGGCGAATGCGAAATGGCTTCCACAGCGCGCCCCACGGCCAGGTCATTGTCGGCCACCGACGATTTGGGACTGGGCGAGCCGGGCCGCGTGCCCGCGGTGTGATCGTTGGGCAGGCGCAGCATCACGAAGTTCGGCATGGTGTCCTTGCCCTGCTGCTTGTCCGCCAGCCAGCCCTTCAAGTGGCGCATAAAAATGTTCACGCGAATCTGGTCGGGCACAAACAACTCGAAATCCGGGGCTTCCGGCGCAAAGTGCCCCACCAGCTCCGGCTTGGTGGCGGTATTCGACGCAATCAGCGGAATCGCCCAACCCCACTTGTTCACTCCGCCACCCCATTCGTCGGGAATCGCCTCCCCTGGCGCAATTGCCCGCCGCGCGCATTTCTGCCCCTGCATCAGCGGACCCTGTTGCGGGTTCGTTGGCGGATGCGCCACCGCCGCGTCGGTGCAGAAGATGGTCGATACGAATTCGCCAAAGTGGTAATAGGTCTTGTGATGCGCGGCCAGGTTGCCCCACAGGTAGCCGCTGGCCGGCTCGTTCACATCGGGAATCTTCTGCAGCAGCGGATAGCCGTTGGCCACCGCGCCTTCGTAGTCATAGGTGCGCTCGCCCCCGCGATACGACTGCTGCCACGTCTTCTCCAGGTAATCCGTGCCGATGGCCGCGTTCGACCATACGTGCCCATCGCCCGACACCTCGCCGGAATCGTAAAAGTTGTCCAGCACCCCGAACTGCAGCGCCAGCTTGTGCAGGTTGGGCGTAATCGACTTCCCGTACATGGTCAGGCCAGCGTCGCCGTTGCCCACCTGGTTGCCGCCCGCCGTCAGGTCTCCGAAGACCTGATCGTAGGTGCGATTCTCCTTGATGATGTAAATGACGTGGCGGATGGGATTGCCCTTCGATCCCGCGAAATGAATCGTCTCCGCCGCCGCTTTCATCCGGTTCGACTCCAGTACCTCCCCGGTCAGGCGCGGCAGGTCCTTCTCCATCTCCGCCGCATCCACCACTGCCAGCGAGCCATACAGCAGCGTGGCAATATAGGTGCTCGACGAAGGCTTGCCGTGCGAACCAGGCGCCATCCGCTCCGCCATGTTGTTGGGCCCGGTTCCCTTCCCCTTGGCCGTAGCCACGTACAGCTTGCCGCCGGTAAACGCCATGGAAAACGGCAGCCACTCCGTGGGCACAAAGCCGATGGGCTGCACCATGCGCTTCACGCCCGACGCCGGCCGCAGCTTCGCAGTATCGATCACCGCCACCGCATCGCTGGCGGCATCGGCCACATAGAGCCGCCGGCCGTCGGCATCGAGCGCCAGCGCCACCGGCTCCGCGCCAAAATAGCTCTGCCCCGGCAGGCGCGCATCAAAGTAGCCCCGGACGCTGAATCCTCCTCCGCCAATAGTCACCGCCGCCACCGCATCGCGATTGGACAGCGCAACGTAAAGTGTCCGGCCATCCGGCGCAATTTCGAACGCGCAGGGATGCGTCCCCGGGGCCACCGGATCCAACGGCTTCAGCAGCTTCAGCTTGCGCCCGATGCTGAGCTTCGCCAGGTCGAGCTCCACGATCTCCGACGCATTCCACAGCGCCACAAACGCACGCCGCCCGTCCGGCGCAACTGCCAGCGCAATGGGGTACGTCCCCGGAACCGCGTTGCTCTCCGAGAGATCGAAGCGCTTTTCCACTTTGCCGGTCGCCGCATCCACCACCAGCACGTCATCGGAGAGATTCCCCGCCACCAGCAGCTTTTCCGGCGATCCAAAGACCGCAATCGCCGCCGGAAACGGGATGCCTTTGTCGCCGTCGCGCTCGCCAATCAGCCGCGTTTTCCGCCCCGGCGCCAGCGCCTCCAGCGGCAAAGCGAGAAAACGCTCCGGCGCCAGCTTGCCGCCGGAAAAGCTGTACACCACGATCCCATTGCCGGTGTCGCCCTTGCGTTCACCCTGCGGATCGGTGATGGATCCCATGCTGGCGTACACGTGGCTGCCGTCGCGGCTGAAAGCCAGCCCCGAATAGAGCGTCTGCTTGCCGCCGCGCAATTTGGTTCGCTCGTCAGGAAAGTCGCTCAGCGTGCCGGTCTGCGTGTCGTAGACCGCCAGCGACTGCTCGTAGTTCGATTCGAAGGTGCCGTAGCCGTCGTTGAGCGTCACCACGTAACGGTGGTCCGGCGACACTGCCATGGATACCGGAAGGCTGTTCAGGCGCTGCGGATGCCCGCGGACCTGCTCCGTCAACTGCTTGCTGGTGGGCAGATCGATGGTCTGCGCAAACAAGAATCCGGCGCCGGAGACGGCAAAGGAGGCAGCGAATACAATCCTGGCCTTCATTCTCATGCCATCCACCCTAACAAACCCGGCGGCGCTCCGTGTTGCAGGGACTTGAATCCGACCAGAGGCGTGCCGCCCCAGTTCTCACCCATGCTTTTTTAGAGCTTTTTCAAATCAAACAAAACTCCGTGCCCCATCTTCGCGCCTTTCCGGGGTCCCCGGCGACAGGTCTTCGTCGCTGGGGTGGTCGGGCGCGAGGGTGGGAAGCCACAAGAGTTTTCGCCAACGGCCTCAACCTACCGGACCGCCCCACCGCAAGCTGCAATAATTCCCTCATGCAGACGCTGTTCACGGCCGACCGCCTCTGGGACGGCGGCCGCCTCATCGAGCGCCCCTTTCTTCTGGTCGAGGACGGCCGGATCGCTGCCATCGAGACACGCGAATCCCGCGAGCTTCCCACCGGGGTAGATGTCCGCCACTTTCCTTCCGCCATGCTCGGGCCAGCTTTCTTCGACGTGCACATTCACGGCGCCGCCGGGCACGACGTGATGGAAGGCTCGCCGGATGCGCTGGCCGCCATTGGCGCGTTCCTGGCCTCGCGCGGCACCGCAAATTTTCTCGCCACCACCGTCACCGCGCCCGTCGACGCCACGCTGCATTCCCTGGAATCGCTGGCCAAGCGCATTCAATCCCCCGCCGGCGATGGCCACGCCCAACCCATCGGCATCCATCTCGAAGGCCCCTTCCTTTCCCATGCGCGCCGCGGCGTGCATCCGCCGGAACTGCTGCTGGCGCCCGACATCGCCCTGTTCGATCGCATGTATGAGGCCGCCGAGGGCCATGTGCGCCTGATGACCCTCGCTCCCGAGCTTCCCGGCGCAGTGGAATTCGCCGCCCATGCCACGGCGCGCGGAGTACGCGTCTCCCTCGGCCACTCTGACGCCACCGCCGCTGAAACCCGCGCCGCCATCGCCGTCGGAGCCTGCAGCGCCACCCACACTTACAACGCCATGCGCCCACTCGATCATCGCGAGCCGGGCATCCTCGGCATCGTCCTCACCACCGACTCGCTGTTCGCCGAGCTCATCTGCGACGGCATCCACAACACTCCCGAGATGGTCCAGTTGTGGTGGAAGACCAAGGGCCTCGAGCGCGCTCTGCTCATCACTGACGCCATGGCCGCCGCCGGCATGCCCGAAGGCAAGTACCGGCTCGGGAGCATCGATGTCGAGGTGGCCAACGGCCGAGCCACGGCCCACGGAGTGCTCGCCGGAAGCGTGCTCACCCTCGACCGCGCTCTCTCTAACTTTGTCGCCTTCACCGGCGCCACCGTGGAACAGGGCCTGCGCCTGATGACCGCCAATCCCGCCGCCATGACCGGCTTCGAGGATCGCGCCGGCGCCCTGCGCGTGGGCGACCCGGCAAGCTTCGTCGCCGTCGATGCCGCGGGAACACTCGTCGCCTCCGTGGTCAACGGCCGCGCAGCCAACGGAACCGCAAACCGCGCCTGACAGCCCGCGGAAAAACTCGCATCACCACCCCTGTTTTGAAGGGGCACGACTTTAGTCGTGCCGATAACTGCCCTGAATTGAGCCCGGCTTTAGCCGCCGAGGGATGGTTTTCTGACATTGGCAGCTCGAGGGACGCGTTTTTCCGCAACCTCTTAAGCCGCTGCCAAAGGTTGCCTGCGCAGCCGCGAATCCCCTCGCGCTCTACGCCGCTCCACACCACTTTGCGGGAAATGCAGCACAACCTTCGCATTTTCACTGAAAAGCACTCTCATCCCGCGCAAATCTGCATCCATCTTTGTAGGGATAGTAAGCCGGGGGCGATCGCAAATCGGGGACGCGGCAAACTTCACTTCAGCAACAGCGCCCCATCCGCCTGCGGTCCCAAATACTTTTTTGGAAAGACGACACCCTAAACTATGGATTCGCCCCTCTCCCTCTCCACCGATCCCATCACGCGCCGGCGCCTGCTCAAGACCTTGCTCTATGGCGGCGCCGGCATGGCCCTCTACGCCGGAGAAGTGGAGCGCCACTGGATCGACGTGGTCCACCGCGACATCCATATCAGCGGGCTTCCCCCCGCGTTCGATGGCATGACCATCGCCCAGCTCAGCGACATCCACCTCGACGAATTCACCGAGCCCTTTCTACTGCGCGAATCCATCGACATCGTCAACCGCCTGCGGCCCGACATGGCGCTGCTCACCGGCGATTACGTCAGCTTTCAAGTCCTCAACAAGAAGATGACCATGGATGCGGCCTGGCAGTGCGCCAGCCTCCTCGGCCAGATCGAGTGCCCGTACAAGTACGCCGTGCTCGGCAATCACGACCTGATGGTGGGCGGCAATCAGATCGCGGAGGCCATCTCCACTCACGGCATTCCCGTCCTGCGCAACGGCTTCCTACCCATCGAGCGCGGGGGCAGCCGCATCTGGCTGGCCGGCCTCGACGACCCGGTTATCGGCCGCCCCGATCCCGACCGCGCCATCCCCGTCGCCATCCGCAACATCCAGCGCGAGCCCGTGATTCTGATGTGCCATGCGCCCGATTTTGTCGACGACCTGCTGCAGCATCCGGCCAGCCGCTCCATCGCCCTGATGCTCAGCGGACACACCCACGGCGGCCAGGTGCGCCTGCCGTTTGTGGGCGCGCTCCGCCTGCCTCCCGGCGGCCGCAAATACATCGAGGGCTGGTTCGGCTTCGGCGCCGTGCAGCTTTACGTCAATCGCGGCATCGGCAGCGTCGGCGTGCCCTTCCGCTTCGATTGCCGCCCCGAGATCACCTGCTTCCGCCTGCGCGCCGCCAAAGAGCACGCCCGTTACGCGCAGACCTGATGCTGAAGCATGCAATTCGGCCCACTGTTTATTTGGTCCTTTACGGCACGACTAAAGTCGTGCCCTTTCAATGCTCGGTTTATGCATCCAGTTCTAGGGTCGCGGACCTGCATATTCCAGCCGCAATCCCCAGTCCGTGTCCCCGGGAACCTCCGGCAGCTCGACAATTCCCGTCTCGCCCGACCGCACCACCCCGTTGCCCGCATCCATCCACGTTCCCTTGCGCGGATCGAACCACTGCGCCTTGTACTCCGCATTCAGCCTCGCCCCGCGCACCTGCGCGCGCCCCGCGCCTTTCTCGAAATACGCCAGAAATATCGCCTTGTCCGGCGTGCGCGCGCAATACGCCCACCCCTCATACGACTTCAGGTTGTGATCCTTGTCCGGCGAAACCAGGTCCGCATCCGGCTCCAGCTCCTGGTAGCGCTGCCCAATTGAAAACGCGAAATCCCGCAGGTACTTCATCTGCGCGCCCGAGATCCACTGGAAAGCATCCCACATTTTCACCGGCGCCGCAGGCTCGATGTCCGCGCCCCAGATGCCCTCCGCGCCATACACGTGCCCGCCCAGGCCTCCTGACAAAAAACTTCCATACGCCGCCGAGCGCACATACTCCGCATCCAGCTCCGACCCGCCTTCCGCGCCGTACTTGTAGCCCGAGCCGCCCAGCCCGCGCGCATCCTTATACCCCGAGTAGTACGGCTCTCCGTTCAGCCCGGGCCGCGCCGGCGCCGCATCATAAATCTCCGTCAGATACCAGTAATTGTTATGCTCGCGCGAGTTGCCAATCTGCTGCAACGTCACCCACGAATGCTCGCCCCAGTTCTCCAGCGTCGAGGGATTCGCATTCGCCGAAAGCAGCGTTCCGAACGGCGGCGGCCCGTACTTCTTCATCACCAGGTCAATGGCCTTGTCATACTCCGCCGGCCCCACCGTCTCGCTAATAATGTCCAGGTGAATCGGGCTCAGCACCACGTTGTTGGCCTGATAGCGCGACCACACATACTCGATGAAGCGCGCATACGAATCCGGCCACTGGTAATATTTCTTCCACAACAAGCTCGCATCGCGCCGCGACACCTCGATGAACACCACAAATCCCTGCGCGTTCAGATAATCGATCTTGCGATCGATGGCTTCGAAGTATGCCGGATTCACGCGGTCCACATCGGGAAACATCTGCTCATAGCCCGGCACTTTGCCGGGAAATGCAAACGGCCGGCCGCCCTCGTTGTCCATGTTCTTGGCGCTGCCGGTGCCAAACTCCAGCCACGCCGACCGCACCGGCGTGCCATCTTTCATCACCACGTGCCACGGCTGCCCATCCGTCATCCAGTTGGGAAACGCCGCGATCATGTTGATCCAGTTGTAGCCCTGCGCCTTGCGATAGCGCACGTAATCCTTGAAGCCCGCCTCCGGCCCCAGGTCGCGCTCGCGGTCGTCGTCATACCATTTGTAGCGATTGGTTCCCGCCGCCCACCAAGTATCGCCGATGGCAAAATAGGGCGTGCCATCCGCCAGTTCCAGCGCATGCCCGTTGGCCGTGGCGCGCACAAATCCGCGTCGCAGCGGATCCGCTTTCTTCTCGTCGTCGCTCCACGCCAATGCGTCGAACGATCCGTGCCTGCCGCTCAACCCCGCATCCGACGGCGCCGATCCGCTCGTCCATCGCCACTCGCCCGGCTCCGTCGCCGCCACCCGCACCTTGAACGTGTTGCCGCCATCCCAGAACCCGTACACGCGCTTGGAAAAATGCGGCCCAACGAGATCCACCCACACCGTCACCTGCGTGTAAGGATTCGCATACGTCCCCGCGGCCGTCAGCGTAATCTCCTGCTTCTCCCATACGTGCGACGTAACACCCGCTGCCCACGCGCCCGCCACGCAAATCAGGCCAATAAGGGAAATTCCCATCCCGCGCATTGTCATGCGTACACACCGCATCCTTGAGGCCCCGCTTTCGCAATTCACCTTGCCGCTGTCATTCAATCTCGCGCTGTCATCCTGAGCGAAGCGCAGCGCAGTCGAAGGACCTGCATTTCGTACCCAGCGAAATCATGAATTTCGCGCTGTCATCCTGAGCGAAGCGCAGCGCAGTCGAAGGATCCGCGGTTGCAGCCACCGCTCATACGAGCGCGCCTACTTGATCACCTCGGGAATCAGCCCCTGCCTTCGCAGCCACGTCTCCAGCAATCCCGGCCACTGATCCAGCGACGGATCGCCCGTTCCCAGCCCGGTCCCATGCTGCCCATGCGCGAAGATATGCGCCTCCGCCGGCACTCCGGCCGCTACCAGCGCCTCGTAAAATCGCAGCCCCTGCTGCACCGGAACCGTCTGGTCGTCGAACGTGTGCCACCAGAACGTCGGCGGCGTCTCCTTGGTCACAAATAAATCCGGAGAGTACGCCGCGCGAAGTGCCTCGCAGCGATCCATCACGTTGAACAGCTTGCAATACGACAGGTGCGACGTGTCGCTCGAGATCGCGCCAATCCACGGATAACCCAGCACCAGGTAATTCGGCCGGCTGCTCACCCGCTCAATCGGATCCTCCGCATGGGCATCGCCCGGCACCGGCTGCACGCTGGCCAGCGCCGCCAGGTGCCCGCCCGCGCTGAATCCCAGAATCGCAATCTTGTTGGGATCGATGTGGTAATCCGCCGCTCGCGCTCGCACCAGTTGCACCGCCCGCCGCGCGTCCAGCAGCGGCACCGGCAATAAATATCCGTTTGAGCTCAGCCGGTACTGCAGCACGAACGCGTGAAATCCCCGCGCCGCAAACCAGTCCGCCACTTGCCGGCCCTCGAAGTTCGCGGCCAGTCCCAGGTACGCTCCGCCGGGCAACACCACCACCGCAGAACCGTTCCCGAACCCTTTCTGCGGATCGAACACGGTCAGCGTGGGAATGTCCTCGCACGCCTTGCCTTTGGCCTGCGGCGCGTCCCCGGGCCACAGCCGGATGGTCTGAATTCCCAGCCATGCGTTATTCTCGCCCGCGGTCGTGCACGGCTGCTTCTCCTGTGCCCAGCCCGCCGCACACACCATCGTTCCCAATAAAACAGCAACCGAGATTCGGCGCATTGAAATCCCCTCCCAGCGTAGTCCGCGCCCATTGTAAAGCCTGCGCGATTTGCCTCCGCATGGTGGCGCGGAACGCCGGAGAGACCCGAGCTTCACGCAGGAAGCGGGCTCCTGGAGCGCCTTCGCTCGCGCACCAACTTGCAAAGCCCCGGCAGCGCGTCTTGCGTTGCGGCCTTTCCCTTCCCGCTTTGCACCACGCCGAAAATCCCCAGGCAGCCGCCCGCCACCCCTCCGATCAGGAAGCCCGACGAGAAGCTCGCGCCAAACATTGCACCGGCAACCCCGGCGATCACTCCGAAGAGCGCGCCCACGAACCCGATCATGAACACCGCCGCCGCAAACCCCGTCCCCCCACCCGTTACCTGTTCGCAATCCTGGTAGAACTGGCCCGCGAAATATCTCTCCTCATTCAGCACCGATCGGCAACCGTCGCAGACCACGCGCCCATCGCCATGGATGGTCGCATCCACAACTCCCTTGGCGCCATATTGCTGAAGATCCTCCCGTAACTTATTGGCGGCTTCCTGGCTGGTCACGATCGCCGAAAAGCTTTTCGCGTCGCAATGAGGACACTCCCAATGCCCGCGATTCTCCACCGTCGCAATGGACTCATCGCCGGCGAAAGGCCGCTGGCAATGGAGGCATCCCGGCTGCCCCCCGCTGGTGACTCCGGGCAGAACCTCCTTCCCACAACCACGGCAAGACAGCAATTTTACCCGGCCGTCCGCCACCGTCTTCAACGTCACGGGACTCATATCCTTCCCCCTTAATCCGGAAATGTAGTCGGATTGGAATCGCAAGGGCAATGAAAAAATGCTCGCCCGCCGCCGCGCTGACCCGGTGAACATCAGCGCTGCGCCGGCGCTCCCGCGGCTTCCACCAGCCTGCGCAGATCGGGCACAAACACAAACCGCACCAGTCCCGAAGGCTTCTCCGCATCCGCCAGCAGCAATCGCCGCGCTTCCAGCCAGCCTCCCGACCCCGCGGCGTGCGCCTGCAGAAACGCCAGCGCTTCCAGCCCCGCTGTGCCCAGCTCGCCAAGCTGCCGCGCGCGCTCTTCCTCATCCGACAACCGCGCCGACTGCGACGAAAGCGCTTCCACCTGCGGCGCCGCTGCCTGCCACGACTCGAACCGCCGGCGCAACTCCATCGCCGCCGCCTGGCGCTCGCCGGCCTGCGCGGGATTCAGCACCGCATCCACTTCCCGCGCAATCTCCTGCCGCGCCGGCGGATCGGTCACCACCGCATCCACCATCCGATCCAGCGAGGTCAGCCGATCCGTGCGCTGCCCGCTATAGCGCTCGCTGAATGTCGCCGGCTCCGCCACCGACGCCATCACGTCCAATGCTTCCGCATGCCGTCGGCCCGCCAAATTGCGCCGCAGCGTTTCCGGACCGCTGATGTGCGTCAGCCCCACATCTTCCAACTCCAGTGACGTAACGCGCAGCCGCCGGTACATATCCGCCACGTCGCGATCCGATTGCGGCGACCAGAACCGCTCCGCAATCGCCAGGCTCCGCGGCCACACCCGCGAGTCCACCGTCTCCGGATGAATCTGCTCGCCCCACATGCAGATTTCGCCGCCCAATATCAGCTTCTGCTGCTCCGCTGTCAGCTTCGTGTCTTCGGGAATGGGATCGGCCAGAAACATCTGCGCCGAAGTCTTTTGCGCGTCCAGGTAATACGGCGCTGAGAGCAGCCCCACGTAGCCCTGCTCCGCGCCCTGGGCCAGCGATGCTTCGCCCCGCCAGCTCTGCACCACGATGTCCTTGGGCAGCGCCGGGTTGAGAATCTCGTCCCAGCCCATCATCTTCTTCCCGTGCCTGGCCAGGATCGGCAACAGCCGCTTGTTGAAATAGTTCTGCAGCTCCTCCGGCGTTTTCAATCCTTCCTTCTTCATGAACGCCGCAATCCGCGGATTCTCCAGCCAGCCCTTGCCCTTGGTCTCATCTCCGCCGATATGGAAGTACGCATCGGGAAATATGCCCGCCATCTCGCCGATGAATTCATCGAGAAACTTGTACGTTCTCTCGTTGCTCGGGTCCAGCTCCGCCTGCGGAATCCCAAACTGAATCGGCAGCGACTGGATATCTTCCCCAGCGCCAATCTCCGGATACGCCAGCAGCCAGCTCGACGTGTGCCCCGGCATGTCGAACTCCGGCACCACGCGAATTCCCCGCGCCCGCGCATACGCCACCACTTCGCGCATCTGCTCCTGGGTGTAGAACTGGCCGTCGGACGCCGCCTCGGTGAACCGTGGGAACTTTTTGCTCTCCGCCCGGAATCCCTGGTCGTCACTGAGGTGCCAATGGAACACGTTCAGCTTCGCGATCGCCATCCCATCCAGCGTCCGCTCGATCACGTCCACGGTCTCGAAATGCCGGCTCACATCCAGCATGAACCCGCGCCAGCGAAACCGCGGCGTGTCCTCGATGGTCACCGACGGCAGTTGGCACGCGCCGTTCTTCATCTCGACTAATTGCAGCAACGTTTCCATCCCGTGCATCGCGCCCACATCGGTCGCGGCCGCCAGCTCGGCGCGATTCGACGTCACCGTGAGCTTGTAGCTCTCGTCCTCGTCCACGCTCTGCACCTCGCCGCCGGGGCCGGCAACGCGCAGCGTCAGCACCGCCGCGGTGTCCGCCGTGGCATCGTGCTGCGCGCGCCCGATTCCGCCGCATTGCCGGTCCAGGCGCGCCAGAAATCGATCCAGCGCCGCATCCAGCCGCTGGTCGTGCACGCCCTCCGCCACCGCGCGAAAATGCGCGTCCACAATCAACTGCCCATCGCCCCGCTCCACCGACCCGGGCAGCGGCATCAGGTGCAGTGGCATAAGGTGCGGCTCCGCAGGCGCTGCCATCGCCTGCCCTGAAACAGAAATGCCGGCCATCAGACCGGCAACGCATACCGCGCACAATATCCTGGCCGTCATTCGACCACGCTCAATCCAAACAGGATGGCCCATCGTTATTCCTCGAAAACAAGGGGAGTTGAAATCACCCCGAGGATAACAGGCGAGGGCCGAAACCAACCGATTGCCCTGTTAAGCGAGAGCTGCCACAGCTCCACACCGCTTGCTGAAAAATGCATCCGGTGAAAGAAACGCGTAGGGGCGCGACTTTTAGTCGCGCTGTAGGTGGCCCAAAAAGATTATGGGCTTTACAGGCTGCGGGAAAAACACCGTGAATTCAGCAAACACGCGTAGGGGCACGACTTTAGTCGCGCCGTACGTGGCCCAAAAAGATTATGGGCTTTACAGGCTGCGGAAAAACGGCTCCGGACGGGCAAGGCGCGTAGGGGCGCGACTTCAGTCGCGCCGTTCGTGGCCCAAAAAGATTGTGGGCTTTAGCCCCTGCGGGCTTTGCGCCTGAAAATCAACTTCGACCTTTTCCGCAGTCGTAAAGCCCGACTCATTCTGAGCGAGTCAGCGGCACGCCAGAAACGGGCCTGTCTCGGCACGCCTGGCACGACGCATTCCGCTTCAACCGGCTAAATGTAAGGCAGAGAGAACCAGAACAAAGTAAATACATATCTTCGTGACCGGGGCAAAGCCCGATCGCGTTTTACGCCTGCGGTCTCAAGGGGCGCCTCTCCACCCCCTGCGATGCCGCCCGTCCGGGGGGTCTCGCGTGGGGGGATTTGCATCCTCCAGGATCCGCTTGATGTTCTTGGGGTTGAAAGCAGAATACCGAACTTCGTCCGGTAGCAATGTGATTTACGTCACTCTAGTGGAATTGCGCTGCTGGCGGGATACAGTTGTTCGTAACTGCTCCATAACCTGTAAGTTTAGCCTACTAATCCCTAATCCCTAATCCCTAATCCCCTACTCCCTACCTCGGCATCCCCGAAATCTGGTCCATCGGCAACTCCAGCGCGAACAACGACGCGTTCCCCTGGTCCGCATGCACCCATATCCCGTGAAACGCCTGGTGCAGCTCCGGATGCGCCGACAGCAGCGCCGTCATCACCCCCACCACCTGGCGCCGCGCCGACGGCGGATCGTGCAATTGTGCCGCCTGCCCTGGGTCCGGCGTGTAGTGAACATCAAGGTCCAGCCCGCCGAATGCCGTCGAGGTGTCCACCGCCGTCACCTGGTACACGCCCCCCGCCGCGTTCAGCGTCACCGGCTTATCCGCGGGAAAATCCGCCGGCCGCACCTCGTCCGACTCGTGCTGCAGCTTCTGCAGGTTGGGGCTGGTGAGATTGTCCAGCGGATCGAGCAGGTCGGCCGCCATGCGATAGTAAATCCACGCCGCCCAGCGCCCGTTCATCTCCTTGTATTTCCGCGCCGACACCCAGTACCACAATCCGTCGTGCCCCGCCGTCACCATCGGCTTGGCAAAGAACCCCGCCAGCAGCCACCGCCCGCCGCTCTGCGCCAGGATCAGCGAAACCTGCTGCGGCTGCGGAACCCCCGTGGCATGCACCACAGCCAGCGCATATTTCCCCGGAGGCAGATTGTTGAAATTCAGCACCACCACCGGCGATCCGCAATAGAACTGCGTGTTCGCCGCCCCTGCCTGGTCCGTCGAAGAGTCCAACTCATACAGTGCGTCTACCGTGATCGTGGCCCGCTGCACCATCGGTTGCAGGCTCTGCGCCGACGACGCGATGCCGCTGAAATCCGCCGCCACCGCCGGCAGCGTCGCCGTCCTCAGCCCGTTCACATCCCCGCTCTGCACCTGGCTCAACATGGTCCGCGCGGTGCCCATCAGGTCACTGCGCTGCGCCGGCGTCAGCAGCGCCTGGGTGTTGCATGTAGCCCCTTGCGCAAAAGGCACCAAAACCCCAAAACATGCAACTAAACACAAAGGCAGTGCACATTGCCCGATTCTGAATCTGAAAAACATCCCAGCGGCCTTTCGGTTTGGTTTAAAGATCATGCGGAGCAGAATGGCCCGCGGCTACCTGTTTGGATGCAACCGGCAGCCCCCGGGCCAACGCGGCGCATAGAGGTTTTATAGAGATGATTCGCATTTCCCCCCGCCTTTCCCGGCCATGGATCGCCCTCGCGGCATCCATCTTCTTTCTATCAGCCACTTACGCTCAGCTTCCCGGCCCCAATGCCGCCGCCCCCGGCGCTCGCCGTGCAGCCCTGGCCAGAACCGTCGGGTGCCACCGGTCCCTCGCACTTGGGAACTGGGGAGCCGATCTCGGGTGCCCCCGGTCCCTCGCACTTGGGGACCGGGGAGCCTCGGCGCGCGGCCACGCGCCATCCTCGACGCAGTCTCCTTCGCCCGCTAGCCCCGCGCGCGTCACCCTCGACAACGGCCAACTGACCATCGAGGCGCAAAACTCTGACCTGGGCCAGATTCTGCAGGAAGTCGCGCGTCTCAGCGGCATCGCCATCACCGGCCTCAACGGAGGCCCCCGTGTCTTCGGCGTCTACGGCCCCGACACCCCGCGCGCCGTGCTCGCCAGCCTCCTCACCGCCTCGGGTTACAATTTCCTCCTCGTCGGCGGCTGTGCCGTCCCCACCCAGCTCATCCTCACCCCGGAAACCAAAGCGGCCATCGCCAGTTCCCAGCCCAATCCCCCTCCGCATTCCGATAGCTACAACGGCGACGACTACCCCCAGCCCGACTACTCCGACTCCCCTCAACCCTGAGTGGTACCGCCGATCCGAATTTGTACCGCCGGCCTCCAGGCCGGCCGTAGTGTGGGCCTCCAGGCCCGCACCCGCTAACGAGCGATGACCCAATCAGGATGCCTGATCCCCAGTCGGGTTTGGGTGCCCCCTGTCCCTCGCACTTGGGGACCGGGGAGCCGATGTCGGGGAGGTGATCTCGGGTGCCCCCGGTCCCTCGCACTTGGGGACCGGGGAGCCAACGCCACCCCCTCGATATCCCCTCCCACCCCAAACCCCACCCTCCATCCCGCAATCCTTGGCACCCCCTCCAACCCCTGCTAGTATGAGCAAACACGTGCACGTACCGGAAATAAATCCTCCTGCGGATTCCAATCAGCGATGTTTTTTGCGCCTTCTTCGGAGCCCTTCCCAACGAGCAGCCATAGCTCTGCACCGCGCCTGTCCCACTCCCTTCGAATACGCCTGGTGCTGACGGTCGCAATCTCGCTCCTCGCGGCCTCGGCCATCCGCGCGCAAAACCCAACCTCGCAGTTCAATGACCTGGCCGCCCGCGCCGCCGCAGCCCGAGACCAGCAGAACCTTCCCCTCGCCCTCGAACTCTACGCCCAGGCCGAACAGCTCAACCCCAACTGGGCAGAAGGCTGGTGGAACCTTGCCCTGCTCAACTACAACGCCAGCCAGTATGCGCCGGCCATCGAGGCGCTCAATCGCCTTCTTCAGCTGGAACCGCATGCCGCTCCGGCAATGGCCTTGCGCGGCCTGTGCGCCTTCGAGACCGGCGCCTACGACGACTCGCTCCGCGATCTGGAACTCGCGGTGGCCCACGGAGCCGCCGACGACCCCAGCCACGGGCCCATCCTTCGCTATGATCTGGGGCTGCTCCTCACGCGCACAGGGCGCTTTTCCGATGCGCTGGCGCAGTACAGATTCCTTGCCGTCAAGCATGACGACGATCCCGATTTGCCCCTCGCCATCGCGCTGGCGGGAATGAGGGTTCGCAGCCTGCCTCAGGATGTGAATGCGCAGGACCGTGAGCTCTACGAGGCAGCGGGCAAGGCCGGCTACGCATTTCTGGCCGACCACAGCAATGACGCGGATACCCTGTTCCGGCAACTTTTTGCGCGCTATCCCGTGACTCCCAGGCTTCATTATTTCTACGGGATTCTGTTGTCTCCCCATGATCGGGGAATGGCTCTGGAACAGTTTCAACAAGAGGTCGCAATCTCCCCTTCCGACGAAATTTCCACTGCGCTGCTGGCCTTTATGTTGATGTATGCCGGCCGCTACAGCGAGGCGCTTCCCTTTGCCGAACGCGC
Organism: Occallatibacter sp.; assembly: GCA_035552555.1. Taxonomy (GTDB): domain Bacteria; phylum Acidobacteriota; class Terriglobia; order Terriglobales; family Acidobacteriaceae; genus Telmatobacter. The sequence goes on along the minus strand of DASZLF010000084.1, from coordinate 37,361 downwards.
GGTGGCCGCGGCGCCCGGCATCGAACTGGCGCAGCTTGCCCTCGCCCGCTCGCTCATTGAAACCGGCGACGAGATGCGCGGACTCGACCTGCTCAACCAGGTGCTGCAGCATGATCCCGACAGCCTCGAGGCGCACCAGGGACTGGTCGCGGCCTACTCCCGCGCCGGACGCAGAGAGGACGCCTACCGTGAGCGCATGGTGTGCCTTGGCCTGGTCAAGTAGAACTCGGCTTGCCGCCGGCGTTTGCGCTGCCGCCCTGGCCGGCATGGCGGGCCCAGCATGCCCGTCGGCGATCGCCCAGCATGCCGCTCCCGCCGTCACCTGCGCCACCTGCCATCTCGGAGTCGTCAATGCCTACGCGCATGCGCCCATGCGCAATGCCATGCTGGCCATGGGCGCCGATCCAGCGCTCGATGCCCATCCCAATCTCAGCATCGAGTTGAATGGCCACACTTACACCGTGCTAACCAAAGATGGCAAAAGCACCTACACCGTCTCCGATGGAACCAGCTCGCTGACTGTTCCCATCCGCTGGATCCTCGGACAGCACTCGCAGACATGGGTGCTGGAGAAGGATGGGCGTCTCTACGAAAGCCTGGTGAGCTACTTCGCGCGCGATCAGCGCCTGGCCGCCACCCCCGGAGACGAGAAGATCGTTCCCTCCACGCTCACCGAAGCCATGGGCCGCGAACTCCCCATCTGGGAAGCGCGCAACTGCCTCACCTGCCACGCCACCGGCTTCAATCCCGAGGAAAAACTGACCTCGCAGAAGCTGACTCCGGGCCTGAACTGCGAGCGTTGCCATGAGGGCGCCGCGCAGCACATGGCCGACGCCCAACTCAGCATCTTCACCAGCCTTCCCAAATCGCTCAAGAAGATGGACGCCGGAGAAACCGCGACTTTCTGCGGACAATGCCATCGCACCTGGGACAAAGTAGTGCGCGAAGGCTGGAAAGGCCCCAACAACGTGCGCTTCACGCCCTATCGTTTGCAGAACAGCAAGTGCTTCATTGCCGGCGACCGGCGCATCAGTTGCCTCGCCTGCCACGATCCCCACCAGCAGATCAACCACGTCGTGGCTTTCTACGACGCCAAATGCCTGGCCTGTCACTCGCCCGCCGCAGCGTCTCATTCCGCATCTGCTCCGGCTATGTCCTCTTCCGCATCCGCACCTGCCTTGTCCCCTTCCGCATCTGCTCCAGCCTTGTCCCCTTCCGCATCTGCTCCGGCTTTGCCCCCTTTCGCATCCGTTCCGCACTTCAAAAGCTGTCCCGTTGCCCGGGAGAAATGCATCACGTGCCACATGCCCAAGGTAGAGTTGGCGGGAGGCCATGCAGTCTTCACCGATCATCAGATCCGGATTGTGCAACCAGGCGAGCCGTATCCGAACTAGAGCAAGAATCGCTGCTTGCCGATCAGTTCACGGTGGAACTGAAACCCCCTGGTCCCGAACCAGGTGACAACGATTATTGGAGTCTATTGAAATCGATGGTTTGCAACTGCTTTGTTTTGATCCACATGCCGCCGCCCATAGTGGAATCGTTGATCTTTGTGGGTTCTGGAGGCTTTGACTGTCACAGTTTTGACTACAGCCCGAACCCAAAAGCTGCCATGATTTCGCTTTTCCCCAACCAATTGCCCCAGCAGTGAAGGCTCGGCCATGGCCTTCGCTCATCTGTCGGGACCGCCTTCTCCTTTCGCGATGCGCACCTTCAGGTTCTGTTCGTCGTTAAACCGCCAGAGACGCCCACCCTTCACCGCTATCGTTGGGATGATGCTTCATTTGGTCGCGGTGATCGTCAGAGTGCCAGCCGAAATCTGAAGTGTGCCCCCGTTAACTTGGGCCTGAGCCGACACTGCAACCGTCAAAGTTTGCGAACCTCCTCCGCCGCCACCACCACCGCCACTGCCGCCACCTCCACCGCAGCTGCTAACGCTGGCCAGAAGCACAAACACAGCGAGCCCGCCCAGGAATTGCCTGAAGGTCCCGGACTTGCGCGTTGAAGGAAGGAAAATCGCCAGAATTGACGCCAGCGCGACGGCCCATGGAACACCCTTCATGGGCTTCGCACGTTGGACTCGTGCTCCGTTGAAGGCGGCCATCGCAGATTGCGGAGCGGCAACGTTTACGGTGAGTACTACTGTCGCCGTTCCGCCGTCGGTCAAAGTTGCGTATTGATTTGCAGTGCTGCAGCTTATATATGCAACCTGTGCGCACGCGATAGATATCCTGCTGTTGCTGAAATGATTCAGCGATGTAAGTATCACATTGACTGTTGACGATCCAGGATTTGCAATCGTCACTGAAGCAGGCTGCAAACTGGCGCTGAAACTGGATACGCGCAAGGTAGCGCTCGTTTGCGAAGCGAGCCCCTCGTACGTGCCGACGACCTGGAATGGGTAATCCTGCGCGGCAAGACTTGATGGTGCAGCCACAGTGAATGATTCCGACGGCGCTCCAACAGAGACTTCTGTTGGGGTAATACAAGATGCTCCAGAGGGCAATCCAGCGCAGGTGAGCGTTACCGTTTGATTGAAGTCGTCAGTGAATGTCGCTGTCACGGTAAGTGTTGGAATGTTATCCAATTGATTCGTTTGAACGATCGACGGACTGGCACTCAGCGAAAACCCGCCTACGCCCCAGGGGAATGAAACTGGAATCGATAGCGCATCATTACTCGCGGTGATGGTGATGTTATACACGCCGACCGGCGTACCCGATGTTGTACTTATTTCAAATGCGACATCAGAGGTCCCGCCGGCTGTGAGCGTCATATTCGGCTCGGCAAACCTGCATTGCGCGCCGGCCGGAAGACCAGCGCAGGTGAAGTTCCCTACACTTCCGGAATAATTGCCGAAACTGGACACGATGAGAAGTAACGAGTTCGAGCCTCCAGGATAGGTGTTCGGAGGAGCTCCCGGCCCCGGTGGAAAATATGCACTGACAGTGCCCATGACAGCGGAATAGGCATTAGGGTTCGCTTTGACGAAGTATCCCGAGGCGGTTTGCCCGTTGAGGGTTGCTGAAATCGCAAGCAGATGCGACGCATCGAAGCCCGACCCCACGGCGAACGTAAACTTCTGCTGGCTTTGGCCGGAAGTGAAGGTGAGACTCGCCGGCGACAGCGTGACCGCCGGATCGCTGGCTGTGAGTTGCACAGTCTCAGAGGATTTGGCCGGCAGCGCAAGGGACACCGTTCCCTGGCCGCGCGCATCGGTGAGGGGCGAAGTGTCGGCAATGACAGCGAGCGGGGGGCCGTTCGCCGCCGATAAGGTGTTGATTGACGAGGTGGCGCCAACCAGATCCAGCAGGTCTGTCACCCCGACACCGCGATAATCTCCGCCAACAATCGGATTATCCCTGTCGGGGAGCACATAGGGAACGCCACTTGGTGCAAAGGTTCCATCGCCATTCCCTTGTAATACCTCAAGACGCTGTCCGCAGCCGGCGCAGGATTGCAGCGTGATCTGGTAGGGAACGGCCACGTCCGGGATGCCATCCCCGTTAAAGTCGCCGATCAATGCCGGAGCAGACGCCACTTCCTTAAAGCCCGGAAAGGTGTACGTGGCTTGCTTCGTGAACTTGCCGCCCGATCCCCCCAGGTACACCGTCGCCGCCGCCACGAAATAGGGCACGCCATAGTAGTTGAGCACATTCTGCGTAAGGCTCGCGTCGGGATCCCGTGTCTGCACAAGATCGAGATAACCGTCGCCATTCAGGTCAGCCACTGCAACCGCCCCGAAATCCGGCATCAGAGTCTTCGCGGCCTGGAATGTCCCATCGCCGTTGCCGAGCGCGAGATCCAGATCGTCGCCAGTTGGAGGATAGCCATTGGAGGTGTACCCAATCAGCAAATCGAGCTTGCCGTCGTGATTGAAGTCTCCGGCAATCAGTTGCGTCGGTAAACCTGTTGTCGGCACAGGAAACGTCTGCGCAGAAAGCTCTTTGAATGTGCCGTCGCCATTGCCTAGGAACGTGTCGAATTCCAGCTCGGCGTACGAAGTCGAGTGGCCTACGACCACAAAATCGAGAATTCCATCGCCGTTGAAATCACCGGTCGCTACCAGCAGCGGATCGGGCAGCATGGTGCTCAGCGTTACCGGCGCTCCAAATGTTCCATCCCCCTTCCCGGGCATGAACGCAACGTTACTCGTCTCTTCGCCCGGGACACCAAACGCAATTCCGTTCACGTAGATCACGTCGGCCGGTGACGTGCTGCGGAACTTGCCCACAGCAAAGATCGCATACGGCCGGTCGGGGCCAACCGTGATCGAGGAGCGAATCGGCGGTCCCAGTCTTCCCGTGCCTTCGTTCAGCAGCGAAGTCATCCAGCTGGGCTGGTCGCCCTGTTGGTTGCTTTCAACGAGAACTACATCCGGCTTTCCATCTCCGTTCACATCGAAGGTTTGCGGCAGGGCAAACACGTTCGGCGCGTTCGCAAGTAACGCCAGATAACCGATGGCCTCACCCGCAGGTCCGTTGAATTCTCCCCGTCCGTTATTCACCAGAATGCTGGCCGTGTTCTGGGATTGGCTGATGGTGATGATATCGGGAAAGCCATCGCCCTTCAGGTCCGCAGCAATAAGGTCGTAGGCGTCCGGCGCCACCCGATATAGAGCAGGGGGCCCCAGGTTTCCCTGGCCGTCGCCCTCAAGCACCGATACCAGATAGCCCCCTACTGCCCCAATGCCGCCCGAAGCTTCCTGCCCGTGATACAGCACCGACGATGCAATCAGGTCAAGATGTCCGTCCCCGTTTACATCCGCCATGACCATGGCGGGGTCCAGGTCGCCAAGCTCGAGCGACTGCGGCACATTGGCAAACGTCCCATCGCAGTTGCCTTTGGCAACAGTCAAGGTACCCACTTGATCGGATTCAAGCACGTATGGACAGCTATTCCCTCCCAGATCGGCAAGAATGGTATCCATCGTGCCGTTGATTGGGGTAAAGTCGACTTCCGCAATCTCGAAGCCAGTGCCGCCGTGGTTCAGATAGCTGTAAGCGAACCCCCAGTTCACGGCGGTCAGCACATCGGGATACCCGTCATTGTTCATGTCGCCGATCGATATCCCGTTTGTAGGTATGGGAGAGTCACTGTCATTCGGAATAGCCGGGGACGTCACCACCGTAGGAAAGGCGCCCGTCCCGTCTCCCATCAACACTTCGAACTGGGGGCCACCGCCGGGGTATACAACCAGGCCGATGGCAAGATCCGTGTTCCCGTCTTTATTGAAGTCCCCGGCAACGATGAAGGTTGGTATCTCCGGCGTAGTTGTCACGATGGTGCTCGCTTGAAACGTGCCGTCACCTTTGCCGTAGAACACCTCCACCTGGTTGCTGTCTCCGTCTACTGCAATCAGGTCGGTGGGTCCGTTTTTGCGAAGTTGGGCCGCCGCCAGCCACACCGGAGACTGGCCCTTGGTGTACAGCACCTCGGGCAACTGAAAACTTTCATCGCCGTTGCCCAGGTACACATAAATCGTGCCGTCGCCGCCGTTGCTGATGGCCAGGTCAACCTTGCCGTCGCCGTTAAAGTCGCCCTGCACAACCGCGGTGGGGATGTATCCCGTCGGAAGGCTCTGCGGTGCGGCGAAGCTTGCGTAGGGGAAAGGTGACGACGAAGAACCCAGCGGCTGGGCCACGGAATGCTTGGCCACTGCCGGCGACGGGCGCAGCATTCCGGTTGCCGGGCTTCCGGTCTCCGTCGACTCGACCGATTTTTCCGGCACAGGATTGCGGCGCCAGCGCGAAGTGTCCTGGTGAGTAAGGGCGGCGTACTTCCAGCCCAGAAACCGGCCGCTTGCCCGGGGCCGCTTCGCGAGCGGGCTGATAGAGGTGTTCGGTGTGCGCTGGGCCCCTGGTGCAAGAAGTGGGTGCGACTGCGCGGAGGACTGCTGGCATGGGATCGCAAGGGAGGCAATCAGGGCAAACAGCGGGATGAGGGACCGGAGTTTCATAAATGGGCCAGGCGCTGCGTTTCTAAGTCAATCTGGATTGCGTGCAAAACTCGATCAAATGATAATGCCCACCAGTATCGCACGGTTCTAGCCAGAATAAGGCCGCCGCAGGTTGACGATTCTCACGCCCCTCTGAACGACCCTTCCGTCTCCGGGCACAGCGGCGAACTCCTGCAGCATTTTGAGCTGCGTACGGCAACGGATCCCTCCCAGGTCCCCAAATGCGAAGGGAATAAGGGAATAGGGGGGGAATAGGGGGGAATAGGGGGGAATAGGGGGGAATAGGGGGGGGAATAGGGGGACACGATACTTATTCCCCGGGTAGTGCTATTGTCCGCGTATGGGCCGGGTGTCGGCTGCCCCAGGTCCCTCGTCCGCCGCGGCGGAGGGACCTGGGATATCTATAGCTTTCAGGTCCTTCGGGCGCGCTTGTTTTTTAGTTTCTTATCGTTTTCTACTCCCTGTTCCCTACTCCCTATTCCCTGTCTCTTATGAACGTCCCCCTGTGACGCTCGGCACAGCAATCCTTCCCCCATCCGGGCCACCATACCCTTACAGAAATCCGCCCGCCATCGGGCGGATTTCGCCGTTTCAGGGAAGGGAAAAACATATACCCCCTACCCTCCAGCAGTAACCTCACATCCGGTTACTTAGGTCACGAAATGAGAGAATTGATACACAGAATCATAGAACGCGGCAAAACAGGGGGTTGTGTCTGCCTCGGAGCCAAAGGCCGTCCAGACCTCCCGGAAGCGTTACCCCCACCCCCTCCCCCTAGGAAATCTGGGGACTTCCGCCGCCACCCGGTCCAGAGCGACTCGATTTCCATTCACGCAATGGGAACCTGGATCACCCGCCTTGGCAGATCACAGCCCTGCGTGACGGCGCTCACCGCTCGATCGCACCCGACACGCCATACTCATCCTGCGGCTTGGTCTGCGACAGCTAATTTGTGCCCCCCACCCCGCAGCCCTCACGGACCCTCAAAAAGTCTCGTCGCATGTTAACCAGAAAATGAACAATTTCCGTTTTTGGCGTTTTCCACAGGCCAGCCGTAAGCCATTTAGAATCTGTAAAGAGACCCAGATTTTCAGTGATTTAGATCACCACCCCAGAAGCTCAAAGCCCAAGGAAATAGCCCATCAAACGTCAAGGCCCTCATTCCTCGCTACGCAATGTTTACTCTTTTGTAAACGCCGCACCACTCAGTGCGGCCGTGGCTTCAGCGTCTGGTACTTCGCAATGGTGAACCCCAGCGCGCTGCCCAGCCACACGTCCGACGGGAAGTGGGCCGCCTCTGTAATCCGCGAGCAACTGATCGCCGTCGCCAGCGTGTACGACAGCACCGGGATCCACGGCTTGCCGCGATGCCGGTAGCGCTCGGCCACCACTGTGGCTACCGACCAGATCGCGGTCGAGTGGCCTGAAGGGAAGCTGCTGCCCTTGAACGGCGATTCTCCGCCGTTGAAAAACGTATCGCTGTAGTCCCCATGAATCGGCACATCCGAGGGCCGCTGCCGCCGCGTGATGGCCTTCATCGCCAGGTTGATCACCACGCTGTCGCCGTAGGCTTCCGTCGCAAGCAGGGCGGTGTTCACTTCGCGGTCATCGTGCCGAATATACCCGGCAGCCAGCAGCCCCGCCGGTACCGCAACCACCTCGCCGGTGGTGATCAGCGGGTCGAAAACATCGTTGGCATCGTCCCAGTTCCTCTGGTGCGTGCGGAAGTAGGGCATATCGTGCGAGTCCGCGTAGATCAGCCCCACCGTTCCACCCACCACAAGCAGCGTCGGCGCCAGGTGATGGCCTTTGGCAAGCCTCAGGGGGAACGTCCACAGGTCTTTCTGGTCGTGGAGAAAATCGCCGGGCAGGCTGCGCCAGGTGGCCTCGCGCTGCGGCGTACCGGTGGTGATGTCCACCGTCGGCTTTGCGGCCTGGCCGGGATCGTAAAGCAACAGCGCCTGCCCTGCATGGTCGCGCAGCAGCACCTGCTGTCCGGGGTCATCGCGCACAAACGCCTGGCCAGGGTCGTCAGGCAGGTTGGCATCGGACTGTGCCAGGCCAGCGTTGCCTGCACAGGCGACTGCAATACATCCAAGGAAAATGAATAGAGAATGCTTCTCGATCCTCATCACGAAGATTGGATGCAGGTTTGCAGCCCGGTGTGGCCGGTTTGCCCGGGAGTTGCCGCGGTTGGGAATCGGCTGTTTCATCACCTGACCAAAACAGGTCTGCCAACTCCTTCACCCAGCCCGCTGCAGCGACACTCCCCGGTCCTGCTCCGGCGCAATCTCCTCCAGCCCCAGTTCGCGGAACGCATGGCGAAGAACATCGGCCCGCATCTCCTCCAGCGGTCCCGGCGGAATGATCGTGAATCCGCCAATCAGATCGGCCAAATCCAGGTACGAGCGGCGATTGATGTGGAGGAAATCCAGCGGATACTCCGGCTTACGCGCCCGCGCCTGCCGCGGATCGGCGTCCAGCAGATAACTCATGTCGGGCCGCGGCACCAGCTTCATCAGCAACCGCACATAACCGCGCACCAGCGGATTGCGCAGCCTCAGGTTGGCCAACTGGTCGTAGATGTAGCGGTCGAAAATTACCACATCGGCGTCCGACTCCAGCGCCCGCAGCACATGCACTCGCGTGGAAAGAGCGTCCAGCGCGCACAAGCCCAGCCGCACGCAGAACATTGGCCACGACTGCACATTTTTATCGCGGCGATTGACCGGCTTCTGCGGGCTGCCCACGCCCTTGTCGCCCTTGAATAGCTTGTGCCCCGCGCCTTCGCGCAACCCGGTCAGCATGGCAATGTGATCCCAAAACGCAATGGTGCGCACGCGCAGCCCCTGCTCCTCCAGCCAGGTGCGCAGGGTATGGATCTGGGTGCTTTTCCCCGCGCCATCCACGCCGGAGAAGCTTACGAACTTTTTGCGGCAACTCATCTTCTGCATCCTTGATGCTGCATAGGCGCGCATGCTCGTCGCGCGGTTACTGGGGGCGGCTGGGGCTCTCCTTGGAGAGTCCGATCACCGCGCCGGCGGCGGCGGCCCCGGCAACAATCAGGCTCACCCGAATCCAAAGGGCTTTGACCCGGCGCTGCTTGGCCGGCGCAATAGCCGCTCCCGAGGGCCGCGATCCAGCCACCCCGGTGGGCCGCGGAAGAGGCGCCGCAGCAGTGCCCAACGGCTTCTGCGCATCCTGATGCTGCGGCTCCTGCGCCCGCGCTTCAAACCCCGAGCTGCCCTGATCCGGCGTCTGCGCGCTGGCTGGATTCGGCGACTGCGGCAGGTCCGCGCCCGGCTTGCTGGTTTGAGAATCTGCATCGGGCGCACTCGCAGGCTGCTGCGACGGCGCCGTCTGTGGCTGCGCGGGCGCAGGCTGCTGCGCGGGTTGCTGCTGCGGTCCCTGCGCCGGCAGCGCTGCCGCCGCGCTGAACTGCGCCGCGACCAGGAACACCATGCAGGCGGCAATGAGCCTGCTGACTCGAGGAACCAAGGCGTGAATCATATCCTGTACTCGTTCCTTTCCTGGGCCGGGGACGCGCAAATCATGCCGCACGTTCCGAGGCCACGTTCGGGTTGGAAGGGACATAGACCGAAGGCGTCGCGGTACGCCGCTGAAAGCTTTCGATGGCCTTGTCAGTGGTTTCAAAGATTCGGAAGAGGCGATCGACCGAGGCGTGCTGCAGGTTTTCCCACGCCTCGCCGGACACGCCCGCCAGGCGCACATCGCCGTTGCGCTTCATCGCCTCTTCCAGGCAGCACAGCAGCAGATGAAGCGCGTTCACATCTATGGCGCACACGTGCGAGCAGTCCAGCACAATCGCCGGCCGCTCCACGTTCATCGCGTTCTCCAACTCGCGAAAGAACAGGCGTTCCCGATTCCTATCGAATTTCTCCGGCAATTGCTTCACCGTTACCGTCCGTGGCGGAAGTGTCATGATCTGGCCCAATCCTTGAAATCGTTTTGTATTCTTCTTGCTGCTTTCTTGTATATTGCCGCCTAACTTGCATTACGTAGTATGCGCGCCAGCTCCGCTTCAGGATTTCGGACCGCGTGCGTCAACACGTTTTTGCCGTAGCGGAACAGGGTCACGAGATTGCTGTTGTACCAGCAGCACTCCGCCATCCGCGGAGACAGCCCGCAGAGGAAGCGGAGATTTTTCAGCCGCGGTGGCGTGGCCAGAATCGCGGCGACCAGGCGATGATTCCCATCCAGCACCGTGACCGGCTCGTTTTCGTTCACGCCGATGAGAAGCACGGCGGCAAAGTCGGCGGAGCCTTCCCCGAGGCATTTGCTCATCGCGGTGATCTTGTTCACAAATGTTGACTCGAGCAGATGCTTGCGCGTACGCATTCCCTCCGCCACCTCGATGGCCGAGAAGCTTCCCCGGGCAACCTTGCGCCACTGCGCACGGGGGAAGATGCGGACATTGGCGAGATCCGCCTCGCTCACTTCCACCTCGTACCATTCCGTATCGGAGGGCAGTTCCTTCCACAGCGCCAGGTGGCGGATAAACAGCAGGGCGCGCCGCTTGTCGTTCTCTTCCGGATCGTTAAAATTCGGATTGTCCACGATTCCCTGAAGCGACTGGTATTCCTGGAACTCAGGGCAGCGGAAATCGCTCTTCAAGAAATCGGCGATGACTTCCTCCTCTGAAACGCGCCCGATGAGCCGGATGGGACGATCGCTGAAGCCGTACGCCAGGTCCGTGGGACTGCTGAGCGAATTGACCAGGAACGGAACCGCGACCAGCACGAACAGAACCACCATCAAAGCGAGCTGCACCAGCACCACCTCGCGCAGGTTCGCGTGGAACATGCAGATGCCGGCCATGATCACTCCGCTGAATGCCAGCTGAACATAGCTGGTATTGGCGATCTTGTAGGACATCTCGAAGGTGATGATGAGCGCGCCCAGCGAGTAGATAACGGTGGAGAAGGCATAGAGGGCGAGCAGATACGAAATGGTGTATTTGCCGGTGACTTCAAACCCGGCTCCGAATAAATGAATCCACAGGCTGGCGGGAACAATGCAAAGGCCCACGGCAATCATGGTGCCCGAACCCAGAACCAGCATCAGTGAGGTGGCGATCACGCGCATGTCGCGGCGCTCCTCCGCGCCGGTCCCGGCCACCAGCGGAAAAGTTGAATTCACCACTGCCTGGGACAAGGAGAAGATGACCCGTCCCACCATGGCCACGGCGGCGTAGAGCCCCGCTTCCCTGGCGGCGAAGAAGTGGTTCACCAGGACGATGCCAGAGTTGTTGATGAGCATCTGGCCTGCAAAGAACACTCCGGCCTGCAGCGTCTCGCGCAAGACGTAGGAGCTCTCCAGCGGATTGGCTGCGCGGCCGGTGTGCTTGATCCGCACGGCGTAATAGGCGACCGCGATGGCGGCGGAGTTGGCCACGATCACGCCGCGCAGGCCGAAGCCCATCAGGATGAGAGCAATTGAACCGCCCAACCGGACAGCCTGCTCCAGAATCAGGTTGAGAGCCAGCGCACGAAACCCGCAGGTGCCCTGGATGTAACCGCGGCGAGTTCCCAGGGGCACATAGAATGCAGCTCCAATGGCGATCAGCGCCACCAGGCCTGCGTCGGGAAGATTCAGGTAGTCCGCGATGGGATGCTCGAACGCTGCCAGCGACAGCCCAACCAGGACGCCGCAGCCCCAGGAGCCGCGATGAAAGTAGCGATAGACCGCGGTCTTTCCTTCCGGCGTGGGCTGCTGCGCCACGACCTTGGTGGAAACAATCTGAAATGCCAGTGTCACGGCCGACAGCAACGTCAGAATGGTGTAGACAACCGTCGCATGGCCAAATCCCGTGGGGCCCAGAAACCGGGCGACCGCGATGTTGTAGACGAGATTGATCGCCATCGTAAGGCCGGAGCCGGAGAGCAATACCACGCTTCCCGACACAATGCGCGCCTGAAGCGTTGTCGGCTTTTGGGAAATGGATTGCACCAGTTTTCCAGCTCCAGTTCGGCGCGAAGATGGGATCAGAGGCAAGGAATAGAGATATAGTGCTTCTGCAACACCTATTCAGATGCCTGATCACTATCGCTGGCTGCTCGCACATCAGGAATGGAAACGCGCTGCAACCAGAAACATCGCAATCGGCTTCTAATTGAGTACCGATGTTGCGACTCAGCGCTCTGCTATTTTTGTCTGTTCTGTTTTCCCACGGATGCTCCGGCCCGGAGTCGAGCAAGCCACAACCGCTGAAGTTCAAGGCAGCCGGCCCTTCTCCTGAAGTGCTCGCGGTCTACGAGGCGTGGTTCGGCCATCCGAAACACATCGACGTGGGCTACTCCTCGCACGATGCCGCGGAAATCGCCCGCCAGATCAAGGCGGCGAAGGCCATGGGGATTTCCGCGTTCGTGGTCGACTGGTACGGCGATCGCGAGCCCTACATCGACCAGAGTTATGGCATGGTGCAGGAGCAAGCGGAGAAGAACAATTTCAAGGTCGCCATGATGTACGACGAGACCGATGCCGACGACGGCGCCACCGACGAGGCCATCGCCGATCTCACCATGTTTCAGCAGGCCTATCTGTCGTCAAAAGCTGCGGGACACCATGCCTATCTGACCTATCAAGGCAGGCCCGTGATCTTCATTTTCCCCAAGGGCTGGCACACCGACTGGGACAAAGTGCGCGCCTTCGTGAACACGTGGAACCCCGCGCCGTTCCTGATTCAGGAGAACCTCCCCGGAAAATACGCTAACGATTTCGACGGCTTCTACGCGTGGATCAATCCGGGCCAGCCAGGATGGACCGCCGACGGCAGCAACTGGGGCGACCAGTATCTGTCGGAGTTCTACCAGACCATGGCCTCGAAGTATCCCGACAAGATCGTGGTGGGCGGCGCGTGGGCAGAATTCAACGACAGTAAGGCATCCTGGAGCCTCAACCGCCACATCGCCGCGCGCTGCGGCCAGACCTATCGCGATACGTTCAACTACTGGCGCAAGGTGCTGTCCAACGATCCTCCGCCGTTCGTCCTGGTGGAAACGTGGAACGACCATGAAGAGGGCACCGCGATCGAGGGCGGCATTCCCAGCTGCGGAACCACGGCAACCCCGTTGTCGCCAGCGGCCGCGCATGCCGCGCCTTCCGATCATGGGCAGCCGGCCGCCAAGGAGTAACCGGCGGTACTCGGCCGGCGCACCAAACGAAAGGCGCGGACGTCATCCGCGCCTTCCATTTGAACTGCCAGCCCGAGCGAGAACGAGTGGCAGGTATTCTCTGGACTTAAGCCGCTCGGGTGATTTCGTCGTAGCCGTCGCCCGAGACCGCGTAGGCTTCTGACTGTGTGCCATATCCGCCGGGCATGGCAATCATCCCCATCTGGCTGGGAATCATGACCTGAGCACGATGGACATGGCTGATCAGCGACAAAGGACGGTTGCGCACCTCGTCGTAAACGCGCCCGAGGTATTCCCCGAGGATGCCAATGGAAAGCAGCAGCATGCCGCCCATGAAGAACACTGCGGAGGCAATTCCGAACGCTGCCGCTCCGATGGGCCCGGTGGGCAGCAGCATGCACATTGCGAGCACCGCGGCCACGGTGCAGGAGAAGCCGAACAGGCCGAAGCTCAGCCGCAAGGGCTTGTAGCTGAAGCTGGTGATGGCATCCATGGCGTACTTGATGCGGCTGATGAACGAGAGCTTGCCATCGCCGGCGGCGCGATCCTGGCGATCGTAGTACACAACGGCGTTCTTATAGCCGACCCAGGCGCGCAGGCCGGGAAGGTAGCGGTTTTTCTCGCGCATGGCCAGGACTGAATCCAGCGCCTTGCGATCCATCAGGCTGAAGATCCCGGCATTCAGAGGAATCGGGTAATCGGAGAGCGTACCAAGGACGCGGTAGAAGAGCGGAAAAAGCGCAGCCAGAATCTTGCGGCTTTCCTGGCGGCTGCGGCGCACGCCCACCACCACCTCGGCGCCTTCGCGCCAGGCATCGATGAGCTCGGGAATCACTTCCGGTGGATCCTGGAAATCGCCATCCATGAGAATGACGGCACGGCCTCGCGCGGTTTGCAGGCCAGCCGAGACCGCGCCCATGTGGCCCCAGTTGCGGGAGAGCTCCACCACGGTGACGTGTGAATCTACGGCCTGCAGTCCTTTCAAAAGCTCTAGCGAGGAATCAGTGGAACCATCGTTGACATAGACGACCTCCCAATCGTCAACCACGCCCTTGAGGGCGCCGGCGACCGCCTCATGAAAACGGACGACAAGTTCTTCCTCGTTGTAAATGGGAACCACTACTGAGACCATAATTTCACTCCTGAATTCTTTCGTTTACGAGCCGATTGTTTCTCAGTCTTTCTATGTTTCTGGTGCGAGAGCACTGATCGAGCGCTTACCCCTGGGAAGAGCGATCACTCGTTTGTTGCCTGAAGAACGCGTACGCGCCAGCGCACTTCAGTCGGGGTAAGAACCACGATGTAGCGTGCCCGGACAGGCTGCGTGGCAATCCCCTTGTCTTTATCGAACACTTGCAGGTCGTACTCGACGTTATCTACCAACTCGACGGAGAGACCTTCAGGCGAATAAAAAACAATTTGAATATCGTGCGACCGGTCTTTATAACTGGCCTTCATTCCCAGCCTGGCTTGCTGCTGGATGGTGTCGGTCAGCTTATCTTTAGCGCCGCCGACAAAATCGCGATCAAGCAACTCGGGCCGGTTTTGTTCCAGCGCGGCCCGCAGGCTGTCCCATGATTCGATGTAGTTTTTGACCACTGCGGTTGCGGTTTGATCTGCAAGAATTCGCGGACCTTGCAGATGAGCCGGCTCCACGCGTACGTCCGGCTGCGCGGAAAGCATTGCCGTCGCAACGCTAAATCCAATGGCGAGAATAAGAATCGGCCGCAACATCAACTATTTCCCCCAATGGATCTGGTTGCCCAGCACCACTCCGCTGGCAACGCTGATATTTGCGCCGGGATACGCCGGCATGTCGATTTTGGCGATTCCCCGCTTCAGAGGAACGTCCACCATCGACTCCCCGCCGTTGTAGGTTTCGGTAAAGGTGACGATGGTGCCATCGGGCACCGCGTTTCCGCTGCAGTCGCGCACTGGTTCGGTTTCCAGTTCAATCTTCTTCCCCGCCGGTTTGGCGCTCATCCTCAGCGCACACGGGTCGCCGGGAACCTGGCCAATGATGCGCGTGGCCGACACCTCCCCGGCGCGCGCAATAAAGCGGACCGCGCCCTCCTTTTGCGAAGAATCCATGGCGATCGAGGCCGCGCCATACTTCGTCTGCACTGACCGGTTCTGCGCCGCTTCCGACGGAGTGTTGAGATCGAACGACACCGGCATCGGCGTGGTGATCAGGTTTTTATACGAATCGAAAACATAGACGGCTCCGGTAATGCCGTCATGCAGTTTCACCGGCAGCCGCGATGGGCGCGCCAGAAAATTGATCTCCGACACCTTCGCCGGTATCACGTCAAACGACGCCGGCTCGCCGGAGCCGCCTGCCAAAAACGCCATGTAATGCCCGGCGTTGTAGAGGGTACCCTCGGGAATGGAGATGGTCCCGCCCAACTGCACGTCGCGCTTGATCACCTGGCCCAGCCCGACAATATAGAGCGTGCCTTGGCCGCTGCCGCTGCTCGCGATGGAAAACGCACTGCCGGCTTCCACGGTCGGGGGCACGGTGAGCCCGCCGGCTTGAGCCGTCGCTGCAGACGCGCACGCCGCCATTGCCGCCACCGCCAGCAGTGCTGTCCAGCTCCGCCTCACGCCGCGCCTCCCATCTTGTAGGTGGAAACCACGGTGCGCTGGCTGCTGATCTTCCGCGCAAGATCTTCGGGAATAGGAATGTTGAACGGAACCGGCGTCTGCGGCAGAAGCGCGCGTTCCACGTACTCATCCGCCACCCAGACGATATTTCCCGATTGGTCGTAGAACGTCCCCAGCACATGCGCGACGTTGGCAATTTCGCCGCTCTGGTTCACCACTTCGCCGGTGAGGGAGGCGTCGGGCGCGGGGTTCAGCTTCTCATTCTGGATTTCGATCACCGGGTCGGCCGAAGCCGGAATCAGCGTGGAAAACGGCGTCATCCGCACGCTGCCCACCTGCGACAACTGCACGTCGGGAAACTTGATCAGGAACGGCGTGACTGCCTTGGGCAACAGCAGGTGCGAGATCATGTCGAAGCTGCCTTCCGACGCAATCTGCTGCTGCTTCTTGTTCAGCAGGGTTGCGTTCACGGCGACATACGCGGGCACCACGTCTTCATTGAGCAGTTCGCCCATGATCACCAGGCTTTCAGCGCGCTGTACCGGATGCATGTCAATAATGCGCACGTGCGGAGCCTCCACATCCTGCGCGCCCCAGTCGTCGCCCGCCCCGCGAAAGATCACGTCCCAGCGAAGATAGTTGACCGGGATCACCTGCGGAGGCAGCGGAGCCTCCTTGGTGATGGGCCACTCCACTTGCCATGCGCCGCCGTTGCGCACCACGTGCACATCGCGAGTGGACACGGAATCGCCGATCACCGTGGCCCAGTGCAGCTTCACGCGATAGTCCGCCTCGTTGTCCGTTGCATGCAGCGGATGCGACTCCAGATTCTCCAGGCGCGAATAAGTACGCAGATTGGGATACGCTCCCACCACGTCGTGCATGAAATCGTTCTCGGTGAACTGCGCCTTGTTAGCCAGGCTGTCGTAGGCCTTTCGCCACGCGTTCGACCGAATGGCGTCGCCCAGGTTCTGGAGCGCGGCCTGCGGCGTGTCCGACAAGCGCCCCATGTGTTCGCCGCTGGTGAATTCCCGCGCCGCCTTCACCGGCCACTTGGTTCCGATGAAGATTAGCACGATGGTCGCGAGGACAAGAATGAATGCAAGAAATCGTCCGTTGTTCACGAGGCCAACCTCCCGGGCACCAGGGTTTCTTCGGCGGGATAAGGATGCCGGGCTGCCAGTTCCTTCCGCCGCCTCGACGGAATCAGCAGCACCAGAATGGCCAGAATGCTGCTCCCGAAGGGGAAGATTCCCCACATCACGCCCTGCCAGTGCGGCGGAATCTGCGGCGCGTTCATCGGCTGGAACGGCGGCACTCCGTCCTTGCCCCAAACCGTGATGGTGTTGTCTTCCAGCCGGTCTACTGGACGCCACCCCGCGAACGCGAGCAACGGATCGTAGTAATTGTCGCGGACGAACACCCACTTCAGGCCGTAATGATCGGCATGGTTGAGGATCGCGCGCAACGAGTCGAGCCCATCCTGCCCGTCATACTTGGCGCTCGTGAGTGTGCCAACTCCATAATGGGTCAGCTCAGGCAGCATGCGGCCTGAATTCCACTCGCCATCCTCACTTACTGCGTCGGTCTCCATCGCCAGGCGCGAGATCTTGTTGCCGAACCCAAGCGTGATGTAGCTGTACTTGTCATGTCCGTCGCGGTTCAGCCAGGAGGCGACGCTATCCACTTTGAAATCCTCCGCGTCCGCAGGATGGTATGTCGTCCACCCGACAGCGAGGGCGCAACTCAATGCCGCAAGCGTCGCGAGCAACGCGGCGCCACGCAGACGGAATCGTTCGATCACCTCGACCGCGAGCAATCCTATAAACGGCAGCGCAAGCAGCGATGCCCAGTAGGTGAACCGCTCCATCGTCAGAACTTCAAAGGCCCGGCCCAGCAGGATACGGCCTACCGGCGTGGTGCCACCCAGCCCGATAAGGAAGCACACCCAGAACCCAAGCAGCAGCGGGCGCAGGCGGGTTACTGCGGCGCCGCGTAGAAAGATGAACGGCAACGCCAGGATCATCGCGCCGTAAGGGACGATGAAGTAGTTCATACCGTAGATCGGAGTCAGAATATAGTTGGCGCGGCTGGGATGGGGGATCGGCGTCTGGGTCACCGGATAATGAATCAGTGCGATCCAGAAGGGCAGAATGACAAGGATCACGGCACCCACGGTGAGCACGATGGCAGCCAACGTCCGACCGATGATGGCGCCGTTCGATGTGGCTTGGCCATCGCGCTTCTCAAGAAGCGCCAGGGCCACGACGGGAATCGCAAAGAAGAATGATCCGAACAGCAGCGTCGCATGGTGCGCAGCGGCGGCCGCAGCGAACAGCACGATCGCCTTGAGCAATGAGCGCCAATGCCCGTAGCGGATCCACTCGTAGGCAAAGGGCAGCGCGATCAGATAGATGGGCGCAGCCGACGTGGTGCCCAACTGGCCGGCGTTGTAGACGAGAAAGCTTTCGGTCCCGACAAAGACGCTCGCCAGCGCAGCATAGGACGCGGCGCGCGGGCTTACCCACAGCAAGGCGAAGCGGTAGACGCCCACCACTAAGAGCAGGATCGCGATCAGTTGTACCGCCATGTAAGCCAGATCGAGTCCGAAAAGATGGGAGAACATCGCCACCCACTGCTGAGGCAGCGGCGGATAGGTGGTCTGCGAAAACCCTGCGTACCACTTCGTGTTCCACGGGTCGAACCAGTGGTGCAGATAGTGGGAGGCGAAGAAGATGTGCAGGTTAGCGTCGTACGTCTTCAACGGCAGCTTCATCAGCAGAAGCGGCAGGTGGACAGAAAGCGCCGCCAAAAGGATGAGGCTGATTGGAATCGGCCGCTGGGACGGCGAAATCGGCTCAGAGTTTTTCACAATTGCCTCGCGACAGAGCAGAAGAATTGAATCGGAAATCCCTCGAAGATGTATTTTGACAACTTGTGCGGCGCCCATCTGTGCTCATCCCCAGGGCGGCACGGCGCCACCTGTTCATCGAAGGATGAATGTGGACGTGCATTTCCTTCGATTCGCAAATTGCGTGCTGCGGTTGCTTTGGAGTGAAACCACCGGCGGCTTTGCCGCCCGCCGCGCGAAGATCAGACTCGAAGCCAACAGACGGAGCCAAAAAGGAATCCAAGAATAGGACGCGGGTCCGCTGTTGCCTGGGGTCCAATCAAAACGACAGATGAACGATCCTATTGCATTTCTGAAAATCGCCTTTCTATGGGCATTGGCTGGTGTAGCCTGCGCGGTGAACGCACAGACCTACCAGGTAGGCCCCGATGCGTCGCAAAATCCGCAAGCGAAAAAAGACCAGAATCAGGCACAGACTCTGGGCTTTGGAAAGGGCATCCAGAACGCGCGCATTGCCCGCGCCGCGGAGCTCGCACTGCAGCACGGCCAAAAGGCACAAGCCCTCGATTACTCGCGGCGAGCGGTTCACGTCGCTCCCAACGAGCCGCAGTTGTGGTTTCTCCTCGGTTATGCGGCGCGCCTCAACGGCAGGTATCAGGAATCGGAGCAGGCTTACCAGCACGGGCTGAGCCTGAATCCTTCGTCCCTCGAAGGAACCTCGGGCCTGGCCCAGGATTACAGCTTGGTGGGGCGCCCCGCCGATGCCGAACGCCTGCTGAAACAAGTACTCACCGCCGACCCGCGCCGCCGCGACGACCTGCTCCTCATGGGCGAGCTGCACATGCGCGCCAAGGATTATCAGGGCGGGCTCGACTGGCTCACTCGCGCCGAGCGCCTGCATCCCGATGCGCGCTCTGAAGTTTTGCTGGCGGTTTCGTATCAGCAAATGAAACGCTTGGACCAGGCCGACCACTACCTGGAATTGGCGCGTCATCGCGACCCCAACAACCCCGACGTGGAGCGCTCGCTCGCCGGCTATTACCGCGAAACGGGAAAGTACGACGACGCGGTGGCCGCACTGAAGGCGATTCGCAGTCCCAGGCCCGACGTGCTGGCCGAGCTCGGCTACACCTATGAGCTTGACGGCAAGATGACCGAATCTGCGAACACCTACGCCAAGGCCGCGAACGCCGAGCCCAAGGATATCGGCCTGCAGCTCTCCGCGGCGCAGGCGCAGATTGCGGCGGGCACCACTGAGGAGGCCGATCCGTTCCTCAAGCGGGCCGCGGGAATCGACGCCGACAACTACCGCCTGCACGCGTTGCGCGGCGAAATCGCTCGCATGCAGGATCGCAGCGACGATGCAGTCAAGGAATACCTGGCCGCCATCAATCATCTGCCCGGCACCCCGGTCGAGGGCCCGCTCTACGGGATCCAGCTGCACATTGACCTGATGCAGCTTTACAAGTCCGTCGGCGACGACAACGCCGCCGGCCGGGAGCTGGGAACCGCGCAACTGCAGATTGGCGCGCTGGATGAGCAGGGACCGGGAAGCGGCGCTTTCCTGCGTCTGCGCGCGGTCATCAAGTTGGCTGCGGGCAATGTGGACGGCGCGCTGGCCGATGTGCACGAGGCACTGGCCAACAACGCCAACGATCGCGACGACCTGCAGCTCGACGGCGACATCCTGATGAAGATGGGGCGCACGGAAGATGCCATCGCAGCCTACAAGCGCGTGCTCGACATCGATGCTAATAATCGCTTCGCGCTCATTTCCCTGGGGTATGCGTCGCGGGCCGCGGGCCGCAACCAGGATGCCGAGCATTATTTCAAGCGCCTGGCTCAGGTGGACCCGTCGTCCTATGTGCCCTACCTCGCGCTGGGCGATCTGGAAACGTCGCGCCGTCAGTTCCCGGCGGCGCAGGCCAACTACAGCAAGGCCTATGCCCTCTCCCCCAATCATGGAGCCATCGTCGCCGGAGGCATGAACGCCGCCACCGAGGCGCACAACGTCAACCTCGCCGGCGAGTGGGCCGGGCGGGTGACCGAAGCCATGAATCGCGAGCCGGATATCCTGCGCGAGCGGGAGCGCTACCTTAGCTTCAAGGGCGATTACCAGCAGTCGGCCGCAGTGGGCGAACAGGCCATCCAGGTGCTGCCGCACGATCGCGATGTGGTGGTCTACCTGGGATACGACCTGCTGCACATGGAGAAGTGGGACGACCTGCTGAAGCTTGCCAATGAAAATAGTCCCAGGTTTCCCAAGGAACCCGACCTTCCGCTGTTCGCCGGTTATGTGCACAAGCATAACGGACAAATGGAACAGGCGCGCCAGGATTTCTCCGATGCACTGGAGCGCGATCCTGAAGTGGTGACCGCGTATGTAAATCGCGGATACATCCTCAACGACCTTCACCAGCCCAAGGCCTCGGCGGACGATTTTGATGCTGCCCTCAAGCGCGAGCCCAAGAACGGCGAAGCCCATCTTGGTCTGGGCTATTCCGACCTGGACCTGCACAAGCCGGGAGCCGCCCTCCGCCAGGCCGATCTCGCCGAGCAGGCCATGGGCGATATGCGCGATGTGCACGTCATCCGCGCCACCGCCTACGGCCGGCTCGACATACTCAACAAGGCCGCCGCCGAATACCGCGCCGCCATCAAGTTCACTCCCGACGATGGCGCCCTGCACCTCGGCCTCGGCAACACGCTTTTCGCCGAGCGGCAATATCACCCGGCCATTGACGAGCTGCAAATCGCGGCCAAATCCTCGCCCGACGACGCCACCGTCTACGCCATGCTGGCGCGGGCTTACGCCAACCTGGGCGAGCACGATCAGACCGTGAACAACGCGCGCACCGCCGAGCGCCTGGCGCAGAATGCGCCCATTCCCGACAACGACTACCAGGAACCGCTGCAGAGTACCGTATACGTGGATACCGGCGAGGCTTTCAGCACCCTGGGAGATCAAAAGGCGGCCCTGGATCGATTCACCAAGGCCCTGGAGACGCCGAAAAGCAATCGCCTCACCGTGCGCCTGGCCCTCGCGCACATGATGTCGGACCAGGGCCGCTTCGACGATGCCGAGCGGCAGGTGGCGCTGGGCCTGATGGAAGCCGGCACCGGAGAAACCGTCCCCGCGTCGGGTGGGCAGTTCATTGAGGCCGCCGATGTGTTCCGCGGCACACACGATTTCCAGCTCTCTCAGGATTACCTGCAGCGAGCGAAAACGGCCGGCGCGCCGGATGCGGAAGTGCGCATCGGCATGGCCAATAATTACCTCGCCGTGGGCGACACCACCCGGGCCAAGGCTGAATTGGCCGCGGTGAATAACACTTCCGACGGCGCTCCCGATTATCAGTATCTGCTGGCCCAGGCAAACGTGTTTCGCCAGGAGCACCAGGGCCCCCAGGCGCTCACATCCTTTGCCCAGGCCACCAATGCGGAAGGGGAGGATCAGACCGCCGAGGAGGGGCTGCTGCAGGCCAGCGGCGCGGAAGGCTGGCAGATCAATCCCAAGGTCAGCATGCTGTCAGACCTGTCGGTGAGCCCCATCTACGAAGACAGCACGGTGTACGTGCTCGACTCCAAGCTGGACGCCGGTTTCGCCGTTAACCCGGGCACTCCCAGCCTGCTTCCTCCGCCGCGCTCGTCCCTGCAGACCCAGTGGACGGATGCGTTCCACCTACATCTGAACCACCTCTCCACCGCCAGCGGATTCTTCCAGTTGCGCAATGCGCGCGGGCAGATCTCGGTACCTGCCACCAACACCATCGTCAACCGCAACACCACCGACTCCACACTGAACTTCGGCCTTAACCCCACTATCCGCATGGGCACCAGCGTCATTACGTTCAACAGCGGAATCCAGGCCACCATCCGCCGCGATTCGCTGTCGCCCGCGGCCATGAACCAGAACCTTTTCCGTCTCTTCACCTACATGTCAACAAGTTCGCTCTTCGACGCGATTTCCATAAGCGGCTACGTCATCCGCGAGTCGGGACCGTTCACCGAGATCAACCTGAGTTCCAGTCAACTCACCGGCGCACTCGATTTTCGCGTAGGATCGCCATGGGGCAGAACCGCCATGGTCACCGGCTGGGGAAGGAACAAGCAGACCTTCTCGCCAGCGAATTTTCAAAATTACTACACCTCCGCTTACATCGGCCTTGAGCACCGCTTCGGCGAACATCTCAACGTCCGCGCCATGGTCGAAGACCTGCGCGCCTGGCGCGTGGTGGGCACAAACTCCGCCATCGCCCAGGACCTGCGCCCTGCAGGATCAATCGATTACAACTTCAAACGCAACTGGAACATGCAGTTCTCCAGCGCTTATTCCAGCACCCGCGGTTTCCACGCATACGACAACTCCCAGAACGGCTTTTCCATCTCTTATGCTATGCCGTTCCGCCACAAACGCGCCGAAGAGGGCGGCCCGCTGACCCTGGCCTACCCCATCCGTTTCGCCGGCGGAGTCCAGGACGACACTTTCTTTAACTTTTCGGGTAAACAGAACCAGCAGCTAAGGCCGTTTATCGGCATCACAATATTCTAAGGCGGTTTGACGATATGAAGATTTGCCTGGTAGGTACCTTTCCCCCCAGCGGACGCCAGCTCAACGAATACGCGTTCCACATCGCCCACGAACTGCTCCGCCACGACGACGTGGAACTCACCATCCTCTCCGACGAATTGACCGACTGCGAATTCGCCACCGATGAACATGGCAATCCGCTCAAGATTCACGACCAGTCAGAGCTGCCGGGATTCAACGTGGTCCGCTGTTGGAAATTCGGCAGCCTGACAAATCCCGTGCGCCTGCTTAAAGAGATCAGGAGGATAGACCCGGACATCGTGTGGTTCAACCTGGTGTTCTCCAGCTTTGCTACGCCCGACCGGCCCGTGGCCGCCTTCGCCGGACTCTCCGCGCCCGCCCTGGTCCGTGCCGCCGGATACTATACCCACATCACCCTGCACCACATACTCGAGCACGTTGACTTTGCCGCCGCCGGCGTCAAGCTCGAAAGACTCTTTCGCGCCGGCACCAGGATGGCCACCAAGTCCCTGCTCAAGGCCAACTCCGTCTCCGTCCTGTTGCCCGGCTATCACCATACGCTGCGCAATAAATACGGCGCGCAGAACGTGCTTCTCGGCACCCATGGCACATTCGCCACCGAGGCCACTCCTCCTGATTTCAGAAAGCGCGGAAACCCTGACACTCGCATCCTCGCCATCGGCCACTGGGGCACGTATAAGCGCCTGGAGACGCTCATGGAAGCCTTTCCCAGGGTGCTGAAGAAAATTCCCTCCGCGCGCCTGATTGTGGCCGGCGCCAATCATCACACCAAGGCCGGATACTGGGAGTCGATTCGCGAAGCGCAGCCCAAACACCTCCCCATCGAGTTCCGCGGATACGTCGCGGAAGAGGATATTCCCGAGCTGTTCGAAACCACGTCGGTGCTGGTGTTGCCCTACGACTCCGCCACCGGCTCCAGCGGCCCTGCGCACCAGGCATGCGAATTCGGGGTGCCCATCGTGAGCGCGGACCTTCCCGATTTCCGCGGCATGGCCGCCGATGAGGACATGGCCATTCGCTTCTACGAGATTGGCAACGCGGATGATCTGGCCGATCAGCTCATCACCATCCTCGAATCCCCGGAGCTGGAGCGCCGCATGGCGGAGCATAACTTCGCTGCCGGCGTGGAAATGACGATGACCAGCGTGGTCAACAATTACCTGCGCTGGTTCCGCCTCAACAAGGCCAAGCGCGCCATTCGCAACTCCGGCCTTCTGCCCGCCCGCGTTCGCTTTGGTTTCGATGCCCTGCGCAGCACCCGCGGCGCATCTCCACAATGGCGCCTGCAGCCCGCCTTGATAAGCCAGCGCGGTGACACCATGGACGCCGCTGCGGGAATGGAACCGGCGCGAAGTTTCGCCGATATGCGCGACTTCGCCGATTCCTTCGGCGCACGCTCCGCGAATCGGCCGAATCGCCGCTGACGCCTGGCTCGTGTCGATTGAACCATGCTCTGCAGTGGGGCCGGGTCTCGAACGCCAGCCCCCCGTCGCCGGCCCTCGAAGCATCCGCCTGTGCTCGCCCCGACATCTAAGCATAGGCGGGTTGCGCGGGCGGCTTGTCGCCAACGCATTCCGTCTGACAGCGATCTCCAAGCTACTCGCACAAGAAAAGTCGTTTGTCCCGGCGCTCCGGGCAAAACCTCGCCCACGCATCGCGCCGCAAAGGAGAACAACTTGTCCAAGGTGTCTATACCTGTCTTTATCCGCCGGTCGCTCTTGGCCGGTGTAATTGCCTTGCTTCCTTTCTCCTTCACCGGGTGTTCGCTGCTCAACGTCAGCGGATCCACGCAGGCGCCCGTGGTCACGTTTACCGCGAATCCCATGGCAGTCAATCCCGGCGGCTCATCCACGCTGACGGTCTCCGCTACCAACGACAACCAGCTCACCGTCACCGGAAGCGATGGATCCACCTACCAATTGTCATCCTCCGGCGGAACCCAGGCGGTGACTCCGAAATCCACTACCACCTATACCGCCTCAGCGATCGGCACCGGCGGCGTCACCACCGCCACCGTGGTGGTGACGGTCAATGGCGTCGCGCCCACCGTCACCATTGTTGCCGATCCCACCACCATTGCCGCCGGCGCATCGTCCACGCTCACCGTCACCGCCGCCAACGCCACTCAAGTCACAGTCACCGGCAGCGACGGCAGTTCCTACACGTTGCAAGCGGCGGGCGGAACGCAGGCGGTGACCCCCACTCAAACCACGACGTATACCGCGACCGCCACCGGCGCCGGCGGAAGCATCACCGCCACGGCAATGGTCACGGTCAGCGCCAATCCTCCCACCGTGACCATCACCGCGACCCCCACCACCATTACCGCGGGCGCCTCGTCCACCCTCACCGTGACCGCGACCAACGCCACCGACGTGACCGTTACCGGCACCGACGGAAGCTCCTACACGTTGCAGCCGGCGGGCGGAACGCAATCGGTAAGCCCCACCGCCGACACCACCTACACCGCCACTGCAACCGGCGGAGGCACAAGCGTCACCGCCACCGCCAAGGTGACGGTGATTTCCGCAGCCGGCCTGCAATCCATCACCCACGTCATTTTCATGCTGCAGGAAAACCACTCCTTCGACAACTACTTCGGCATGCTCAATCCCTATCGCCATGCCAAAGGGTATAACGTCGGCGACGACGGCGTGGACTACGAAGTGGACGGCATCGACGACAAGCTCTCCAACATCAGCAACCAGGACGACGAGGGCGATACGTATAAGCTCTTCAAGCTCAAGAGCACCTGCATCGACGACGACTCGTCCGACTGGCTGGCCAGCTACGGCGATGTGAATCGCTATAACTTCCTCACCACGCGCCCCATCAAGATGGACGGCTTTGTCCACACCGCCGAAGGCTACGCCAATTACTGCGTGGCTTCCGGCACCTGCGGCGGCGACTACACCGACGTTACCGGGCAGCGCGCCATGGGCTACTACGACCAGGATTACCTCAACTACTACTACTACATGGCTTCGCAGTTCGCCGTCTCTGACCGCTGGTTCTCGCCAATCTCCAGCAAGAGCATCGACAACCGCATCGCCACCTTCACCGGCGGCACTACGCAGGGCCTCACCAAGGATCCCGGCAACGATCACCTGCCCCAGCTCAGCATCAACAACATCTTTGAAGAACTGGACAAGGCCAACATTCCCAACGTGTCATGGAAGATCTACTACACCGTGACCGAGGGCTACTGCACCACTGAGGACGACTGCCCTACCACCGGCAACTCGCGTTATCCTGCAACCGACTTCTCCAGCCTCAGCTACTCGACCCATTACCTCTACAACAATCCAAACGGGAATGCGTGCGTAGCGCCCACCGTGGGCTCTTCCACCCCGCCCATCGACGACAGCAGCAACTCCTTCTGCATCGATCCCAATCACATCGCGCCGCTCACGCAATACTACGTCGACATGGCCAACGGAACGCTGCCCAGCTTCGCCTTCATTGAGGCCGGCTACGCAAACAATGACGAGCATCCCGGCTCGAAACAACCCGTCCTCAACGGGCAGCAGCAGATGTCCAAGATCATCAACGCCCTGATGTCCAGCTCTTCGTGGCCGAACTCGGTCTTCTTCTTCAGCTACGACGAAGGTGGCGGTCCCTACGATCACGTCCCGCCCATTCCCGGCCACTCCAACGACAACACCGACGCCTCGCTCGGCGCCATTCCTGACATCTCATCCATCGCTGTCAACCCAGACAGCTACAATCCATGTGTGCCGCCGGGCGGTACGCCGACCACGCACTGCGATCTCAAGTCCACCGATCCCGGCGCAAATCCAGGGGATGCCCCGGCCCAGCAGGGCTTTGCCGCGCAGCTCGGCTTCCGCCTTCCCAACATCGTCATCTCGCCCTTCACGCGCAGGCACTACGTCTCCCACGTGCCCATGGATCACACTGCGGTCATCCGCTTCGTAGAGACTCGCTTCATCGGCCCCAACGCGACACCTTTGACGGCGCGCGACGCCGCTCAGCCCAACCTGCTCGACTTCTTCGACTTCACCAACAGCCCCTGGCTCACGCCGCCTACGCCGCCCACGCCGTACAGCGACCCACTAAATACAACCTCCTGCGCTCCCCAAAACATGGGGCCGTAAGCCGGCGTGGATTCCCGGCAAGCGAAAAGGGATCGGCGGCTTCGGCCGCCGATCCCTTTTCGCTTGCAAGAGTCTCTCCCTCTTTCCATGCAATCGATTCTGCCTTTCAGCATCAAATCGATCCTGCGCCTTTGGCATGAAATCGATTCGGCCCCTTTGGAACGAAATCGATCCTGCGCCTTTGGCATGAGAATCGATCCTGCCTTTTTGGCATGCGATCGATTCTGCCTCCTGGCTTGCAATCGATTCTGCTTCTTTGTAGGGTTCTACATCTTGGTGGAAAAGGCTTGGAACGGAAAAAACGCGTAGGGGCATGACTTCAGTCATGCCGAAAGCGCCAGCTAACAAACGCGTGGGCTTTAGCCCCTGCGCGTCTGGGCCTGAAAATCCCCTCTGTTGTCGACTTCTTCTGCGGCCTGTTCAGTCGTGCCGAAGGCCGCTGGTTACTCGATCGAGATATCCGTAGCCACGTAGCGGGTTCCGTCGTAGTCGGCGGAGATGCGCACATGCTGCCCGGGGCGCAAGTCCGACGATGGCCCGCGGCTGGGATCGAAATGAATCTGGTAACTCGTGTTGGTCCGCGGATCCACCACCACCAGCGAGCCCGTGCTGAGATCCAGCGCGGTCAGATTGCCGCTGAAAATAAACGTCGCCCCCGGCGCCGCCAGCACCGAAACCTCCTGCGCAATTCCCTGCCCTTTTCTGTCCGCTGCGAATTTCACCGTCACCAGGGATCCGGGAACAAGATCGTTCGCGCTCGATGCCACCGAGGAGAAGGCCAATTGTCCCAGCCGCCGGAACGAAGTCTGATTCGAGATCAGCACCCGGAACGGCGGGCGCCCGGACGCGGCGGTGAGGATCAGCATTCCGTTGTCGGCGTCATAGCTGAGCACTCGGCCCTGGTAGTCCCCCGAAGGCGACTGCGACAGAATATGCACGCTGATGGCGAAGACGTCGGCGCCGTCCAGCGTGGTCTGCACGGATGCGTGGTTGGCCGCCCCCAGCTCTCGCAGCGGAATCCTTTTGCCGTCCTTGAACACCTGGGTGCGCTCATCGAAGAGAATCTTCAACGGCTTTTCGCCGTAGATGTTCAACACAAACTGGTCGCGCACCGGATCGACGGTACGGATTGCCCCCCCGAGAATGGTGCTCTTGCCGTGCGGCAGCGGCGGAACGTCCGGGGAATGCGCGGCGGCATTGTTGGGGTGCAGTGCGGAGGAAGAAACGGCAGCCTGCGCGGTCTGCGCCGGCGCGGCCGCGCCCTGGCTCATACCAACGCCGCCAATCACCGCCAGAACCAAAACTCTTACCATGTGGGCACACCTTGTTGGTGGAGAAATTTAGTTAGACACGTAGTTGGATGAGGACGCGTCCTTCCCGGTGGCCTGCGCCGCCGATTGCGCGATCTGGGAGCAACACCGCCGTTGCTTGCGCATCTAACTGGATGTGCCCACATATTTCAGAACCTCCATGGGGCTCATCCAGAAGGGAACCTGCAGAGCAAATGTCCAGAATCTCCATTACGCTGGCCGCCATACTTGCACTCATGGCCATGGGTGGGTGGCAGCAGGCGAGTGCGCGCGACGGACATCGGCTCATGATTCCCCTCCGCAGCCGGCTCAGCCCCGTGCAGCGTCTCAACCGCGAAGGCGTTGAAGCGGTAAAGAAGCACCAGTACGACCGGGCCGAGACGCTCTTTTACCGGGCCTACCTTTACGATTCCGCCGATCCCTTCACGCTCAATAACCTCGGCTATATCTCTGAAGTGCAGGGCGAACTCGATCGCGCGCAAAAGTTTTACGCCCTGGCCGCCGAGCAGGGCAGCGACGCCAACATCGACGTGAGCAGCGCCAGGCACCTGAAAGGCCAGCCCATGAAGGCCGCGCTGGTGGATCTGAAAGACCGCACCATGCGCGTCAATCGGATGAACATTGACGCCATGCGCCTGCTCCAGCAAGAGCGGGGCTTCGAGGCAGTCGTCATGCTGCAGCAGGCCCTGGCGCTGGATCCGGGCAATGCGTTCACGCTCAACAACCTGGGCGTGGCCAGCGAGTCGTTGTCTGACCTCGACGGCGCGCTGCGCTATTACCAGCAAGCCGCCGCACTGCACTCCTCCGAGCCGGCGGCCATCACCCTGGACCGCTCCTGGCGCGGCAAATCGGTGAGCAGCATCGCCCGCGAAAGCGCCCGCCGCCTGGAAAAGAAGCTGCAGTCCATCGATCCCGCCGAAGCCAAGGCCGTGATGTTCACCCTGCGCGGCGTGCACGCGGAAAACCAGAATGACTGGGCATCCGCGCGCCAGGACTTCCTGCACGCCTACGCGCTCGACCCCAGCAGCGCCTTTTCGCTCAACAACCGCGGCTATGTCGCCGAACGCGAGGGCGATCTGGAAACCGCCCAGTACTTCTATGGAAAGTCCCGCCGCGCAACCGATTCCACTGCCGTCGTCGGCCTCGCCACCCGGCTCTATGCGCAAGGCAAACCCCTCATCGTGGTGGCCGCCGACAGCGATCAGAAAGTGGACAGCGCTCTGGAAATCTATAGCCAGCAACGCAAGCGCCAGCAGGCTCCGGTAGAGCTCACGCCGCGCGATAACAGCACCCCGGTTACCCAGCCGGATACAACCCCGAATCAGCCGCAGTCACCTCAATAATCTAAAAGGGCTTTCGTAAATGAGCGCAATGACGCAGCAGCTTCCTTCCCCTAATTCGATGACTCTCCTGTCCCGCCTCCTGCTCTCGCCGCAGGACAGCGATTCCTCTTCCGCCCCGGGGATGGAAGGGCTGAAAAGCGACCTCCGCTCGATTTCGCGCGAGCAATTCGACGATCTGTTGACCTTGGCCAATCTCAACCACGTGGTGATGCGCGGGATGGAAGTCTTCCTCGCCATGGCCAGACAGTCGGGCGACGACATCCGCTGCGAATGGGCCTTGAGCGCCCTGGCGGCCGAACAGGCGCGCATCAAAACCGCGCTCCCCTTCCTCCACGAAATCTGCCGCACCTTCGAAGAGTGCGGCCACGACGTCACGGTGATCAAATCTCTCGACCATTGGCCCGATTTGGGCAGCGATCTTGACTTGTATACCAACGCCAGACCCGAAGACGTCATCCACCTAATGAGCACGCGGTTCGACGCCCATGTACAGGCACGAAGCTGGGGCGATCGCCTGGCGTGCAAGTGGAACTTTGGCCTGCCCGGACTGCCTGAATCCGTGGAAATTCACGTGGGCCGGCTGGGACAGACCGGAGAGCAGGTAGCCATTGCGTCATCGCTAATGCGGCGCACCCGGTTCATCCGGTTAGACGGACGCACCTTCCGCGTGGTATCCAAGTCCGACCGCCTGCTGCTCTCCACGCTGCAGCGCATGTACCGGCATTTCTATTTCCGGCTCTGCGACATCGTCGACAGCGCCGGCCTGGTAGAGAACGACGGCATCGATTTCAACGACCTGTACGCGGCAGCAGGCAACGCCGGCATTTGGGAGGGAGTCGCCACGTATCTCGCGATTGTTTCCGATTACGTGAGGAAGTACCGCGGCGCGGGAATCGACTTGCCCACGCTGGCTACGGATTCGGCGCGATTTGGCGGAGAAGCGGTCTTTTATGCCCGCGGCTTCCTCCGCGTGCCCATCCTGCCGCAGTCCGCAAAGCTCTATGGATCGCAGTTGGCCGGGGTGCTCAGGAAGCGCGAACTGCACGCCGGCGCGCGGCTCAGCTTGTTGCCCTGGCTCGCCACCGCCGCGATGGTGGGACAGAAAATTACAGGAAGCGATAAAGGGATATGGTAAGCGAATCGGTAAATATTCGGGCCATGCAGTCATAGTTCCTAAAGAAGGGGGATGCGGGAAATCTCGCAGCGCAGAGTATGAGCAATCAAGGACCGTACAACTCCACGCCCGCCGCACGCGGCCGCTTCACGGTACAGAGTTCCGGCAGAAAATCGCCGGGACCTGGAGCCTACAATCGCTCAAGTCTCGCGGTCGCAATCGACGAGGCATACCCCGCAGAGATGCCGATGCCGCGGCTGGTTCCCTCTCCGGCGGGCGCCATGGCCATGGGAGTGCCTACCTTCGCCGGGCTTGACCGCGCCACCTACCAGCGCGATCCCGCGGCCAAGTGGGTTTCGTTCGTCATCCACGTGGTGGCAATCTCGGCTCTGCTCTGGCTGGGCTTCAAGGCCCATAACGCGATCGTTGCGCCCGCGGTGGTTACGCCGGTAAACATCACCCTCTACGCGCCTCCTCCGCCACCCAAGATTGTGCCCGTGGCGCCCCAGGCCGGCGGCGGCGGCGGCGGCGGCAACCACCAGATCATCGAGCCCATCCGGGGCAATCCGCCGCGCATCGTGGCCAAAATGCCCGTGACCGCTCCGCAGATTCTCAAGATCGACCACCCCAAGCTTGCGGTCGATCCGTCCACGGTGGTGAAGATGCCGGAAAATCCCAGCCTTCCCAACCTGGGGATGTCGAACTCACAACAGGTGGCGCTGGCTTCGCAGGGTAAGGGTAGCGGTTCGGGGTTCGGTTCGGGCCTCGGCGGCGGCATCGGCATGGGCCATGGCCTCGGCGCGGGTCCCGGCTCCGGCGGCGGCTACGGCGGCGGAGTCATGAGCGTGGGCGGAGGCGTAAGCGCGCCCGAGGTCATCCGCTCCGTGCAACCGGAGTTTACCGAGGAAGCCCGCCAGGCGAACTTCCAGGGCAACCTGGCCCTCCAGCTCATCGTGGATGCGCAGGGTAATCCGCAGAACGTTCGCGTCACCCGCCACCTGGGCATGGGTCTCGACGAAAAGGCCATCGCCGCGGTCCGTCAGTACAAATTCAAGCCCGCCATGTTCCAGGGTCACCCCGTCGCCGTGCAGATCGTCATCGACGTCGACTTCCACCTGCATTGATATTCTCAGCGCGGCAGGAAAAGAGAGGAGCCGCTCGCGGCTCTTCTCTTTGCGTCTGGAGAATGAACCCTCAGGAATTTTAGCGATGAGCTCTGAAAGCAAGAAGCAAGGAGTTAGCAGCTACAAGCTAGAAGCTAATAGCTAATAGCTAAAAGCCCGGCTCCGAATACCTCCCCGCCGCCATCTCCCGCTCCGCCTCGCGCACATTCTCCGGCCGCCCCAGGTCGCGCCAATCGTACTCATCCGCGCGAAACCCCGCCACCTTCTCTCCCCGTGCCGCAAGGCGAAGATACGCCGCAATGATCGAAAACGCACCCTCTTCGCTCAACAATCCCAACAGCCGCGGCGAGATCACGTGAATCCCCGCAAACGCCAGCGGCCGCGGTTCTGCTGCCGGCCTCACCAACTCCCGCTCCCCGCCGCGTCCGGATTGCCGCCCGCACAATTCGCCCTTTTCATCGAAGAGCAGGTAGCGAGAGGTCGCCCGATCCTGCACCGCCAGCGTGGCCAGCGCTCCCTCCGCCTCATGAAACCGCATCATCCGCGGCAGGTCAATGGTGCTCAGCACATCCACGTTGTGCACCAGAAACGGTTCCTGCGAACCGCCTTCCAGAAAAAAATGCGCGGCCTTCTTCAACCCGCCGCCTGTATCCAGCAACTCGTCTTCGCGCGAAACTTCGATCCGCATCCCGAAGTTCTCATGTGCGCGAAGATAGTCGATCACCCTGTCCGCAAAGTTATGCGCGTTGACGATCGCCTCGCGCACTCCAAAGGCGCGCAGGCGCTCCAGCACAATCTCCAGCATGGTGCGGCCGCCCACTTCCACCAGCGCCTTCGGACGATCGTCGGTGAGCGGGCGCAGCCGCGTGCCCAGCCCCGCCGCCAGGATCATCGCCTTCATTGGCCCGTCTTCTCCATCTCAATGTGCCGCACCACCACCTCCACGCCGTCCCGGTCGCGCAGGTGCTTGGCCATCTGCTCGGCAAGAAACACCGACCGGTGCTGCCCGCCGGTGCAGCCGAACGAAACCATCAGGCTCTTGAAGCCGCGGCGCTGGTAGGCGGCCACGCTGGCATCCACCAGCGACGATGCGCTGGCGAAATACCGGTGCACGCTCTCCTGCTGGTTCAGATAGTCGATCACCGCATCGTCTTTTCCGGTGAGCGGCTTGAACCGTTCTTCGCGCCCCGGATTGGGAAGACAGCGCGCATCGAACACGAATCCGCCACCGTTGCCCGATTCGTCCGTGGGCATTTCGCGATGAAACGAAAAACTGAAGATGCGCACCTTCAGCACATCGGCGGAAGACGCCAGCCCCTGCAGCTTTTCCGACCCCAGCATGCCCTGGAACGCATCCATCAGCGCGGGCAGCGCAATCGGCAACTGCACGTTGTGCGCCAGCCAGCGCAGGTTTTTCAGCGCATAGGGCACGCTCTGCAGAAAATGCGCCTTGCGCTCGTAAAACCCGCGAAAACCATACGCGCCCAGCGCCTGCAGAATGCGCACGTACACAAACGCGTAGTAGTACTCAAGAAAATCGTTGCGGTCGACCCCGTAGCCGGCCAAGCACTCGAGATAATAGTCGAGCAGTTCCTGGCGCAATGCCGGCGGCAGATCGGCTTTGCCGTCGAACAGCAGCGACGCAATGTCGTATTGCAGCGCCCCCTTGCGACCGCCCTGGTAGTCAAGGAAATACGGCTGCCCCTCGCGCAGCATCACGTTGCGCGACTGAAAATCGCGATACAGAAAATAGTCCCGCGGCGCCGCCAGCAAAAACTTCGTCAGGCGCGCAAAATCGTGCTCCAGCGCCTGCTCGCTGAAGGGAATTCCCGCCAGGCGCAGAAAATAGTATTTGAAATAATTCAGGTCCCACGAAATAGACTGGCGATCGAAGCTCGCGCGCGGATAACAAACCTTGTAATTCACGTCGCGGCCGGCTTCGATTTGAAATCGCGGAAGCTCCGCCACCACCCTGCGATACGCCTCCACCGCCGGTGGCGCAATCGCATCCCCTGCCCGGTTCGCATGGAGAAAATCGAACAGCGTAATGTCGCCCAGGTCTTCTAATAAGTACGCGCCTTGCCCCAGGTCCTCGCCGTAGATCTCCGGCACCGGCAACCCATGCCGCCGAAAATGTCGCGTGAATTCCAAGAAAGCGACGTTCTCTTCGCGCACTGCATACTGGATGCCGATGGCGCTGAACCCGCCCCCGGTGAGGCGCACAATGACTCTCCCCGAGCCGCCAAGCTGGCCCTGGAGTGGCCGCGCCTGTTCGGCCGGCACATGAAATTTCTGCTCGAAGAGCCGCCTCAGAACATCCATGAATGTCTTTCCCGGTGGGGCAATGCTGCTTCGACAAAGATACCCACCCCGGGGAAGGCGGTGCAAGGAGGGGCATGACTTTACATCTAGCTGAAAACGCTTCGGGGAAGCCAACCCGCGTAGGGGCACGACTTTAGTCGTGCCGAAGGTGGCTCAAAATAGACGTGGGCTTTAGCCCCTGCGGGCCTCAGCGCTGCGGAGCCGCTTTCTGCGCGGTCATGCTGGTGCGCTGACCCGGCTTGGCATAATACCCGCGCCGCGTGCGCACCGTCAGGCGCCTGTGAAACGGAGAGGTCGCCTCCACATGCACCGTGCGATAGCCGCCCAGGCTGGCCGGCCGCGTGGAGTGATACCCGACCGTGTACTGGTTGCGAATATCGCGCGCCACCTGGGACGCGATTTCGTCCACTTCGCCCAGCGAACGGGGAAAATATGCGATTCCGCCCGTTTCCGCGGACAGGTTCTCCAGATCGTCGTGCGCTTTCTGGGCTTCTCTGCTCTCCGCGTCGTAGAGCAGCCCGATGGTGTACACCACCGGCCCGCCCAGATTCTGCACCCGGCGGATCGCCTCTACCAGCCCCAGCCGCGACGCATTATCCGCGCCATCGGTAATGATCAGCAGCACCTGCTTGGGCTGCTTGGCGTGACGCGAAAGCTCGTCGGCCGACGCTGCCACCGCGTCGTAAAGAGCCGTGGGACCGCGCGCGTCAAAATGATCGATGCCCCGCTGGAGCGCCACCCGATCCATGGTGAATCCCTGGTCCAGGTATGCCTTCTCGTTAAAATTCACCACAAATGCCAAATCGCGCGGATTCGATTCCTCCAGCAGCTTCTTCGCGGCCGCATCCACCGCGCTGCGCTTGTCGAGCATCGAGCCCGAACTGTCGATGAGTATGCCCATCGATACCGGCGAATCCTGGTGCAGAAAGGACGTTGTGGGCTGCGGAACCCCATCTTCGAAGACATGAAAGTCATTGCGGTTCAGGTCCAGAACCGGCCGCCCCTTGTCATCCACCACCGCGCAGCTCAGCAGCACTTCGTCCACATCTTCGTGCAGCGTGTAAACCCCGTTCGCCCCCTTCTGGATAGTGCCGGTTTTGCCCGGAGCGCTGGGGGTATTCGTACTCGTCTCCGGAACCACGATGTCGGGGGACGGGATGGGATCGCGGTCCTGGTCCAGCGATGGCTGAATCTCCGGCCGCGTGGGGTTTTCCACCCCCGGCGGAAGCCCTGGCTGGGCCTGCCCCGGCCGGCTTGTCGGGTTCTGTGCAAACAAAGCCGATGCGACCGGAATGGTCAGCGCCAGGGCGGCAACAGCCAGGAAACGAAATGAATTGCGCAATTGTCGGGAAAACATAGGTCCACTTCGGGTACAGGTCGTCCATTAGTTGGATGCAGGGGAGCGGGAAAACGCAGTCAGCGGGTGGCGGGAAGCTGAATTTCCTCGAGATCCCGTGAGCGGGTTTCCGGCAACAGCAGGACCGCCAACCCCATCAGCGCATAGGCCGCGCCCGCCAACAGGGCCATCGCGCTCCCCAGCGGCATCCGCGCGCTGACCGTTCCCACCAGGGTGGGAAACAGCGCCCCAAATGCGCGCCCGAAGTTGTAGCTGAACCCCTGGCCCGAACCCCGCAGCGAAGTGGGAAACAACTCCGTGAAGAAACTCCCCATGGGGCTGAACGAGCCGGAGGGGAAAAACCCCAGCGGAAATCCCAGCAGCAGGGTTGCGAAGTTGCTGAGAGGCAGCACCGTGTAGAGCGCGATGGCCACAAACGACCCGGCCGCAAAGATCATAAGCGACGGCTTGCGCCCGATGCGATCCGTGAGATGCGCGCTGGTCAAGTAGCCCGCGAACGAGCCCGCGATGATCACCAGCAGGTAAGCGCCGGTGGACACCACCGATAGCCCCCGCGAATTCAGGTACAGCGGCAGAAACGTGTTCACCGCGTAATAGCCGCCCTGCGCGCCTAGCGCCACCAGCGAGGCCAGCAGCGTGGTCCGCAGCAGGGCCGGCGAAAAAATCAGCAGGAAATGCGCCGGCCGCTGCCGCGCATCCACGCTGCGCCGCAAAAAAAGCTCCGGCTCCGCGACATGGCGCTGCACCCAAACCGCAAGCAGCGCCGGCAGCAGCCCCATCCAGAACATCGCGCGCCACGCGTAGGCCGCCGGCATCAGTTTGAAAAACACCGTGTAGGCCACCGCGGCAATGCCCCATCCAATCGCCCATCCGGCCTGCGTCGTTCCCACCGCGCGCCCCCGAAACGAGGCGCGGATGCGCTCGGCAATGAGCACCGAGCCCACCGCCCACTCTCCCCCGAAGCCCAGTCCCTGCAGCCCCCGCACGATGAGCAGTTGCTGAAAAGACGTGGTGAATCCACTCAAAAATGTGAACACCGCAAACCACACGATCGTGAGTTGCAGAATGCGCACCCGTCCCCAGCGATCGGCCGCCAGCCCCGCCAGCCATCCCCCCAGCGACGAAACCAGCAGCGCCGACGTGCCCAGCCACCCCGCCTGCGCCCGCGTAATGTGCCACAGAACAATCAGCGCCGGCAGCACGAACGTGTACACCATCACGTCCATCCCGTCCAGCATCCAGCCGGAGAACGTGGCAATGAGCGTCGATCGCTCAGGCGCGTCAAGTTGTGCAAGCCAGAAGCGGCGAGGAAGCATGTGTGAGGAATCATAGCCGAAAGCGAGCTGATAGCTGTAGCTTGTAGCTTTTAGCCTTTAGCTTTTAGCTGCTAGCTTCTAGTGTAGTGCGCCATAAATAGCATCATCTATATATCGAGGGTCATCTCATAAGATGAGGGGACCTCGATATGCGTGTGGCGGCGGCGATTGCATTATCGGATGAAACACGGCTTCGGCTGGAAAAGCTGGCGCGTGGGC
>DASZLF010000083.1:0-125606 GCA_035552555.1 Occallatibacter sp. | reverse complement strand
GGGCGGCCGGCGAAGGGTGGGCCACGGAACAGGCATGTGCGGCACCCTTCGACTACGCTCAGAACAGCCTGGAAGTCATGCCCGGTTACGAAGCAAGCGATGCGCTCCTCTTGTTTAGCGATGGTGGCCGCCGCCGGAATGACCTCCGCCGGAGTGTCCGCCTCCGCCGAAGGAGTGTCCACCGCCGCTGAAGGAATGTCCGCCTCCGCCAAAGTGACCACCGCCTCCGCCAAAGGAATGACTGCCTCCGCCAAAGGAGTGTCCGCCTCCGCCGCCGAAGCTGGGCGAGCTATGGCCGCCGCCAAAGGGATGGAATCCACCCGATTGCGGAGGCCGGGCGAACGACTGGCCGCCTCCGCGCGATCCGCCGTAGGGATTGCCGCCGCCAAATCCTGGGCGGCCGTAGCCGGGCTGGGGGGAATGATAACCCTGGTAGGGAGCGGCGTGGCTTGCCGGGCCGCCGGCGTATCCCTGGCCGGGACGGGCGTAGCCAAAGCTGTTTCCGCCGCGGGGGGCCTGGGAGAACTGGCGGGAAGGCTCAGGCTGGGTGCGATAAGGAGAGGGACGTGAACCGAAACCGCCCGGTCCTGCCGCGTAGGGCTGCGCGCGACCGGGGCCACCCGGCTGGGTACGAAATTGCTCCGGGCGAATGGGCTGCGGGCCTCCGGCAAAACCGCGGGGTCCGCCGCCATAGGGCTGAGGCCGGCCAAAGGCTTCCGGGGTGCGGCCATAGGCCTGCTGGCGTGGCATTTCAGGGCGCTGCGGACCGACCGGGCGGAAGCCGTTGCCGCCATTGCCGAACCGTGGTTGTTGGCCATTGCCGAAGCGTTGCTCGCCGCGTCTGTTCGCCTGCTCGCCGCCGAAGCGTTGTTCGCCGCGACCCTGGATGGGCCGCTGGGGTCCGCCGTAGGCGTGTGGCAAGCCGCCGCCGGAATGCGTCTGGATCCCCTGGTGGTGATAGTCGCCGAAGCGGGGCGTGTTACGGCCGCCATAACCGCCGCGTCCGCCCCAGCCTCGACCGCCGTCCCAGCGCTGTCCGCCGTGGGCGAATCCCCAGTCGCGCATCTCGCCGCTGTGGGTCCAATAAGCGGCGTTGTCGAAGAGAATCGCGCCGCCCAGCCAGTCGCATCCCCATGACGCCATCCCGAATGGGAAACGCAGGAACGGATCCATAGCGAAGCCGAGGCCGTATTCGATTCCGCTGCCGATGTACAGGCCCGAGTTGCCGAAGTCGAACGAGGGATAGGGC
Organism: Occallatibacter sp.; assembly: GCA_035552555.1. Classification (GTDB taxonomy): domain Bacteria; phylum Acidobacteriota; class Terriglobia; order Terriglobales; family Acidobacteriaceae; genus Telmatobacter. The sequence goes on along the minus strand of DASZLF010000083.1, from coordinate 124,357 downwards.
GCGATGGGCTCCCCGTAGGCGTACCAGGGGTTATAGCTGGGCACGTAGACGTAATCCGGATTAGCCGGCTGGACTTCGATTTCGTTGGGCTGCTGGATCACCTGTTCCTGGGGAGTGGTCTCGAGATTCCCGGCCTGCTCCGCGCGCTGGCGCATCACCTGCACGGTGTCCATCACATCCTGCGGCTGGTTGTAGTAGGCGTTGCCGAGGGAGGTGGTCCACTGCAGGTTGCCGTCGAGCATTTCCAGCACCTGTGGAAACGCGGTGAGCGCCTTCACGCTGGGGTCCCACGAGGTCTGCTGGTTGGCTCCTTCGGCAATCTGCTGGGGAGCGGCGCCATTCATCTGGCTCAGCCACTGGTCGGCGGCGGAGATCTGCGCCGGATAGGTGGACGCGGTGAGGATCTGCGCCAGCAGCGCATCGGGATAGAGAGCGATGGGAGCGACGAGCTGTTCGAGCTGATCGGCGCTCAGGGGCTGCGGCGCGTTCGCGGGCTGGGAGGAGCCGTAATCGGGCTGATCGTAATCTGGCTGCGCGCCAGGCTGAGTGTCGGGTTGAGGCTGGGGCGGAGCGTAGTCCTGCTGCGGCCGGGCGTAATTCTGTTGGGGTTGGGCATAGCGCGGCGCGGGATAGACGGGCTGGGGCTGGCTGTACTCGGGGGCGGGGTAGGGGTTGCCCGGCGCGGGGTCGTCCTGTTGCGGAGGGTACCCGGACTGTTGCTGGGGGGCGGCGGGGTCTACCTGGGCGTACTCGCGCTGGCTTTGCTTGCCGGCGTCTGGCGGTGAGTACTTGCGGTTGGGCGCGGTCTGCGCCGGCTGCGAAGGTTGGTAGTTGTCGAGTACCCGCAGGTGGGCGTTGGTTTGCGGATGGCGGGGAGCGGGATGGAGTTTGAGGGGCTTGGGATCGGGCGGAGTCTGGGTAAGCTCCGGTGCGGGCTTGGTTGCGCCCTGGTCCGGCTGCGGCGCCGCGTAGTGGTAGGGGGTGGGCTTTTTCAGATAGCCCTGCGGCTGGATGGGTTGCGGCTGGCTGGGCTGGGGCGTGTCGGAAAGCTGGACCGCGGGGGAAAGCGGAGGTGCCGGATCGGTGTCCGGCGCGGTGGACTGCGCGTTCAGCCCCTGGAGGGCGATGGCCAACAGGCCGGCCGCCAGCACGCGCGGGACGATCAATACTGCGGATTTCATTCCGCCTCCCAGTTCGGCCGCGGACCCTGAATTGAGGGCCGTTGCCGTGTCGGTTCAGCTCCCTCCCGTCTTACCGGCGCGCATGAGATCCCGGATGGAGGCGGATGCGGGGTTGAGAGCGTAGACCCGGATGCGGGAGATTAGTTGCGCTCGAGCTCGAAGACCGCGGGCGGGGGCATCGGCGGGCGGGGAACCGGGGAGGGGGCGGCTGCGTAGTTTGCAGCAAGACGTTGAGGCAATTCGCAGAAGGAGAATCCCGTGCGTAAAGCCATTGTTGCAGCCGGCCTGCTGTTCCTTGCTGTTTCCGTTGTGCCCGCGCCGTCGTGGGCCGCTTCGCCAAAGGGCAACGCTGGCACGCTGGTGATCGTCTTTCGGGATGGACATCGGCAGACATTCAATCTGAATGAAATAGAGCGGGTGGAGTTTCCGGGGAGCGCGGTGGCCGAGGCTGTCCCGGCCGGCCCCAACCAGGCGCCTCGGGGACGCTACTTCGGCAAGTGGGAGGTGGGCGACGGCAGCGGCGGCACCTTCTACATCACGCTGAAGGAGAATGGCGAGGCCTACCGGACGCTGGGCGACGTGCACGGCCACTGGGCCTATGTGAATGGAGAGGCGCAGATCACCTGGAATGACGGTGCGCAGGACGCGCTTCGACGGGTGGGCGGCCGGTTCCAGAAGTTCGCCTATGCAGCCGGGAAGCTGTTTTCGGACACGCCGGACAACGTTACCGACGCGCACAATACCACTCCGCGGCCGATTTAGAGCGCGGAGATGCGCGGCGGGTTTGTTTTCAGCCAGCGCGCCCGAGCTTGCCTCAACCGCTGGCGATCGGCGATACTTAGGTGTTGTGTCTACGAGCGGCCGGGATGTGAACCTGGCCGGATGGCTGGCGGGCATGCGGGCGACCATCGTCTGCGCCCCTCCGTCGCGAATTCCACAGGCACCAACAGAGCACAGGAATCTGAAAGGAACCGTATCGCCGTGGTGATGATTCGTTTGGCGCGTTTTGGCGCCCGCAAGCAGCCCTACTACCGTGTGGTGGTCATTGAGAAGGACCGCGCCCGCAATGGCCGGTCGATTGAAGTGGTCGGCACCTACAATCCGCGGACCAATCCCGCCTCGGTGGACCTGAAGCACGAGCGCATCGCCTACTGGCGCGGCGTGGGGGCACAGTTTTCCTCCAGGGTGGCCAAACTGGTGGAGAAGTTTCCCGCCCAGCCGGCGGCGGAACCCACCGCGGCCTGATGGTTTTGCGCTTCCCCTGAAGGCGCGTCTGAGCGGCAGCACAGAATTGCTGACGGCGGCTGGCATTTGCTGATAGTATTCAGCGCACCACCCATGTCGCCAAGTATGGACGGGACGGTCAGGGGCACGAACATGACCCAGCACGAGCACGAGATGGTCGCAGTGGAAGAACTGGTTCGCGAAATCGCGCGGGCCCTGGTGGATGAGCCGTCAGCGGTGGACGTGCAGTCCGTCAATCGGGAAGAAAACACGGTTCTGAAATTGCGCGTGGCGCCCCAGGATGTCGGCAAGGTGATCGGCAAACAGGGGCGTACGGCGCGTTCCGTGCGCACCATCCTTGGCGCGGTGAGCATGAAGCTGCGCCATCGCTATACGCTCGATATTCTTGAAGAAGACGAACTGGCATAGACGGCCGGGAGGCCGGAGGCGCGGATGACCGGGCACGAGAGCGCCGCGGATTGGGTATGGCTGGCGCGCATCCGGCGTCCGCAGGGCCGCAAGGGCGAGGTCTTCGCCGACATTCTCACCGATTTTCCTGAAAAATTTGCCCAGCGCAAGCGGCTTTGGCTGATTAGCGCCTCCGAGACTGAAACGCGTAAGGGCGGACCAGAACCGCCTAAGGGCGAACCAGAAACGCGACCAGAACCGCCTATGGGCGAACCAGAAGCGCGTAAGAGCGGACTAGAAACGCGTAAGGGCGGGACTTCAGTCCCGCCGCAGTTGACCCCCAAAAAGGATCCGGGCTTTAGCCCCTGCGCGGCGCCGCGCCAGGTGGAGCTGGTGCATCACTGGCAGCACAAGGGCGGCATCGTTCTGCATTTTGCCGGGATCGATTCGATTTCCGAGGCCGAAACGCTCGCCGGGCGGATTGTCGCGGTGCCGCGCGCGGAGCGGGCCGAGCTGGCCGAGGACGAGGTGTATATCGCGGACCTGATCGGGTGCGCGCTGGTGGACGTTGCCGCCGATCCGCCGCGGACGGTGGGGGAGATTGAGAATGTGGAGCGCGGGGCCGGGCCGGTGTCGCTGTTGATCGTCAAGGGGGCAAGGGGCGAAGTGCTGGTGCCGTTTGCCAAGAGCTATCTGCGCAAGATGGATGTGGAGAATAAGCGGGTGGAGATGGCTTTGCCCGAGGGGCTGGTGGAGCTGAACGAGGCGGAGAAGGGGTGAGTTCGGCGCGTTTACGCGAAGGACCCGCAGGGGCTAAAGCCCGGGTCCTTTTTATGGCGCTTTTGCGGCGCGACTGAAGTCGTGCCCTTACGCGTTTTTGCCTATATATCCGTCGGACATTTTTAGCCCCGCAGTGGGGTATAAGAGGACAAAAAATCCATCAAACGCATCATTTTGGAGACCGGCGGTGCGACGGCAGTTACTGAAACGCCAGCGGCTTCCAGGCGCCGCCTTGCTTCAGGGCGAGTTGAATCGGCCGCGGCGGCCCTTTGGGCGGAACGGTGACTTCGATCCATAGCTCGTCGCCGCGCTTGACCGGGACCGGGCTCTGCGCGTGCTCCGAGATGTAGAAGTTGACGGGCTGGGTGAGGCGCATCTGGTCGCAGGCCGTGCCTTCCCATGCGCTCACCGTCAGCGAGTCATGCGGATCCTCCGCGTCGCGCACATGAACTGCCATGAGTTGATGGTCCTTCACGACCAGCCTGGCCGGAAACTCGACAACTGCGACCGAACCACGCACCGTGAATACTTGCGATCGGATGGTGCCGTCAGCGTTGCGCGGAAACTCCGCCTGCTTGCCCGAGGGCAGCGTGCTCTCGCAGCCGTCGACCATGAGCTGCAGGCTAAGGTAGCGTCCGCGCATCACCAGCTCCGGGTCGTAGGCCGCGGTGCGGGTCCACACGCGGGGGCAGGTCCAGCGTTGGTAGAGATACTTGGCGGCGATGGAAGAGACAATCGCGAGTTGCAGGACGAGCAGGGCGATGGAGGCGCCGGAGAGGCGAATCGAGCCGATCTTCATAGGGCCTCCTGTGCAGCAGCGGAGTTCATGGCGGTGATGAGGCGGCGGCGCATTTTTTCCAGAGCCCATCCGCCGAGCAGGAAGAGGATGCCGAGGCCGATGAGTCCGAGGGAGCGGCCGATTTTGTCGAAGATATCGCTGAAGTAGAACCAGCCTACCGCGATTGCAAACCCCAACATCCCGAGGTTGACCAGGGCGCGGCTGGCCTGGCGCACTCCCCACCAGGTGAGGAAGATGGCGAAAGCAGCGACCAGGGCATGGGCCAGAAGATTGGGGCCGTATCGGGTGTAGGTGTTGTGCACGTCCTCAAAATCAAAGTGCTGGATCCAATGACGCTGGCACCACGGCAGGGCGAGCACGAAAGCAATGGCGGCGGCGGGCGGAATGAGGCCCTTGTGGCCTTTGAATGCGGCGATGATGAGCGGTACGAACGCGATGGCGATCCAGCCCCAGACGCGGGTGCCGAAGGGAAAGAATCCCTCCATCCCGTACCAGGAGGTCCAGCCGCGGAGCAGGAGTACGGTTCCGGCGACGGCTGCGATTGCGGCGGCGACGAAGAGAATTCCCTGCACAGCCTTGCGCTGCGAGCCCAGGAAGAACGTCAGGTACAGCACCGCCCAGACGAACAGGAAGCGGCCGATGTAGACGTCCTCGCCGATATGGCGCTCGGAGTAGAAAAAGAGCTCAGAGAGCATCCACACGGGAACCAGGAGGAGGGCGAGTATCTGCTGTGCCTGATCGCGCAGCAGCGCCCAGCCGGCAAGCGCGGCGATGGCCCATAGCAGGACGGCGGCGGGCCAGTGCTCCTCGATGTTGAAGATCTGGCCGACCAGGGCGATGGCCGCGCCGGTGGCCACGGTGCCCACGGCGTGGAGCGTGGTGGAGAGGGCGTGGAAGCGCTCCCGGGTGGCTGCCCCGCCGATGTGGAAGACGGCCACCATGGCCATGACCAGGGCGAAGCGCGGGCCGGGGCCGAGATCGTCCCAGTGCGCGGAGACGAAGAGAACCACTCCGCAGGCCAGGAGAATGCCGCCGAGGATGAGCGCGACCAATCCTTCCCAGCGCAGGCCGGCGGGCTTTTTCTGTCCCGCCTCGTAGGCGCGGATGCGATCGGCTGCTCCGGCGTCCAAGATGCCCGCCGATTGCCAGCGGGTCAGCATGCTTTCAAAGTCGCTCATGGTTGATGGCCACCATTAAAGCACGCCGCCTTGGCCTGTGCCGGGGAAATGCGGCGGCTATCATCAAATGGAACGGGTATGCGCTTCGATATCGTCACCATTTTTCCGGGATTCTTCGCGGGGTTTTTCGAGCACGGGATTGTGCGCCGCGCCCAGGCCGAGGGGCTGGTGTCGATTGCGGTGCACGATCTGCGGAACTTCACCCAGGACCGGCATCGGACGGTGGACGATCGGCCGTTCGGGGGCGGGGAAGGGATGGTGCTGAAGCCGGAACCGCTGGCGCGGGCGCTGGAGTCGCTGGGGATTGGGCCTAAGGCGGAGCGGTCTGGGGATGTGGGTTCGTCGTTTCCCACCCTCGCGACAGAAAAGAGTCGCGAAGATGGGGCACGGAGCTTTGGTGTGGGGGAAGACGGAGACGCCGGCGATCCCACCCTCGCGACAGAAAAAAGTCGCGAACACGGGGCACGGGCGCTTCCGTCTCTCGGCATCGAACCAAAGTCTTCCGCACCTCCGGACGAGGCTTTGTGTCAGGGCACGACTTCAGTCGTGCCGCAAGCCGCTGATAATAGCAGTCAGGGCTTTAGCCCCTGCGCGCCTTCCCCTGCAGCTCCGCGCACGCGCGTCGTCCTGCTCTCCGCGCAGGGCCGCCCCTTCACGCAAGCCCTCGCCCGTGACCTCGCGAAACTCGAACGCGTCATCCTGATCTGCGGGCGCTACGAGGGCGTGGACGAGCGCATCAACGAGCTGTTTTGCGACATGGAGCTTTCCATTGGCGACTACGTGCTGAGCGGCGGGGAACTGGCGGCGGCGGTGGTGGTGGATGCGGCCATGCGGCTGATTCCCGGGGTGCTGGGCAACGAGGCGTCGGGGGAGTTCGAGAGCTTTGGCGCGGCGGATGCGGCGATTCCCACCGGCGAGGAGGGAGTGCCGCGGTCGCAGCACGGAGCGGGCGGGCTGCTGGATTATCCGCATTACACGCGGCCGGCGGAGTTTCACGGGCTGCGCGCGCCGGAGGTGCTGCTCAACGGCGATCATCAGCAGATTCGCCGGTGGCGGCGGGAGCAGCAGTTGCGCAAGACGATGCGCAACCGCCCCGATCTGCTGCAAGGTGCGGCGCTGAGCGAGGAAGACCGGCGCATCCTGGAGGCGATCCGCAAACAGGCGCAGGGCTGACAGGCCAGCCCACGATGAGACTGTGCGTTGGAGGGTGCACCCAGTGAAGGCAAACGGAAAAGGCCCGCGTCGAGGACGCGGGCCTTTGTACCGATGGAGCCTTTCGCTTACTCGCCGGTTTCGGCCGTGAGGGCCTTGGCGTTGTAGCGGATGAGGTTGTGCTTCTTGTAGTCGTTGGCGACGTTGGAGGCGAAGATCTGGAAGGCTTCGTCCTGGCGCTGTTTGAGCATCTGGTCGCGCGTCTGGTCGAAGTTCTTCTGGATGTCCTGCGGCGAGGGCTCCTGCTTATCGTCCATCTTGACCACTACCCCGGTGCGCCCGGCGTTGATGGGTCCGCTGATGGCGCCGACGGAGAGATCGAAGAGCTGGGGAGCGACCTGGGCAACCTGGCCGAAGTCGGGCACCTGCTGGTTCTGTCCCACCAGGTCGCTGGTTTTCACGGTGGCGCCTACATCTTTGGCGGCCTTGGCCAGGTCTCCGGAAGCCTTGGCCTTGTTGGCGAGCTCCTGGGTCTTGGCATTCAGCAGGGCGGGAAGCTGCTCGCTGCGGAAGTCTTCGAGGACGTGCGATTTCCAGTCGGCGAAGGTGGGCGAGTGAGCGGGGACGACGCCGCTGACCTGGAAGATGGCGTAGCCCTCGCCGGTGGGCGCGGACTGGGGCGCATCGCCCTGCTTGGACTCGAACGCCTTGGCAACGAGCTGCGAGCCGTCGGGCAGGCTGGGGATGGTGCCGCCGGCGCCCACGGGCGGAGTGGTGACCACCTCGAGGTGATGGGCGGCGGCGGTGGCCTGCAGGCCCTTGGAGGCGGCTTCCTGCGACAACTGCTTGGCGTAATTGTCTTCGGCCTGGGTAACCATCTGGCGGCTGAGGGTGGCCTTGATGGTGTCCTGCACCTCGGCCAGGGTCTGGCTGTGGGCGCCCTGGCGCTCTTCCACCTGCACCACGTGGTAGCCGAACTGCGATTTCACCACCTTGATGTCGCCAATTTTCTGGGTGAAGATGGCGTTGTCAAACTCGGGAACCATGCGGCCCTTCTGGGAGAAGCCGAGCTCGCCGCCGGAGTCCTTGGAGCCCGGGTCGTCGGAGTTCTTCTTGGCGATGTCGGTCCAATTGCCGCCGTTCTGCAACTGCTTGGCGATGGCGTCGGCCTTGGCTTTGGCCGCGGCGTCGGTCTTGGCGTCGGCCTTGGGGTCCACTTTGACGAGGATGTGGCGGGAGCGCGCCTGCTCCGGCACCTGGTACTCGGACTGGTGCTGGCCGTAGTAGGACTGGATCTCCTGCTGCGAGGGCTGCGGAATGCCGCCGGGAAGCTGGTCGGGAGTGAACGCGAAGTAGGTGATCTTGCGCTCTTCGGGAACCCCCTTGGCGTAGCGCGCCGCGTTCTTCTGGAAGAAGGCCTGGAGCTCGGTGTCGGAGGGGTTGATGGTCTTGCGCAGGTCGTCGCCGGATATCACGGCGTAATCAAACTTGATCTTGATGTTGTCCTTGCGATAGCTGTCGCGGACTTCCTGATCGCCCACGGAGACCCCGGCGGTGATCAGGGCCTCCAGGCGCTGAATCACGATCTGGTGGCGGATGTTCTCTTCAAAGTCGGGCACGGACATGTTGGCGCGCGTGTTCACCAGGTTGGTGTAGGCCGCTTCGCCGATGTACTTGCCGTTGGGGAAGAGGGTTTCGCCCATCATGCCGGTATGCAGGAACTTGCTCACGTCGTCATTGCTGGCGGAGACGCCGAGCTTGGCCGCCTCGGTGAGCAGGATTTGCTGCTCCACCAGTTGCTGGCCCACCTGCTGGGTAAAGAAATTCAGGATCATCGGATTGTCCATGTACTGCGGACTCCGCTGCTGAATCTGCTGGCGCGCAACCTGCTGCACCCGCTGCAGGCTGATCGGCTCGCCGGAGCGAAGGATCTTGCTGTACCAGTGGGGGTAAACCTCGGCGTAGGTGTTGGGAGCGGCGACGCCGGTGTTCATCAGGCCGGGGATCAGGTAGACGACCATGCCCACAGAGGCGGCGGCGATGATCACGACGTAAATGGCTTTCGCCATCTTGGTGTCTTGTTGCAGGAAACGGAGCATAGGTGGATTCTGGACCTTCTATACGCATTATAAAGGCAGGGAGCGTGGGGCACAGTCTTTCCTCCCTGCGACCGCCAGAATGGTGCGAACATCGATGAGCGGGCCACCTGCCGTTCAGCGGCGATCAACGCAGCGGGCCGGTTCTCCGAAAAGAGGAGGACCGGCCCGCAAAGATACGCAGCCAGGCTTACATCAGTGGATGAGCAGTTGGTCGTTATACGGAATTGCCACACCCCCAAGCACGGCGGCCGGGGCCGTTGCAAAGCCGCTGGCGGTGAAAGGAATGACAACGAGGGCCCGGTTGTCGTAGTCGCCCGCAACCACATACTTGCCATCGAGAGTGATGCCCAGCGTTCTGACGACGCCAAGCGTGACGCTCGCCAATCCCAGATTGTAGGTGGGCTGATACGCCGTTCCCACCTGGGTGAGAGTCCCTGTATCGACTCCGGAGAACAGGAACAGCTCGCCAATATCCCGGTTCAGCGTAGCATCGTAGACGCTCGCGCCCACCACAGCGAACTTGCCATCCGGACTGATCGAGACCGATAGGGGCTCGGTGCCGATCTGAAGAGCCACGGATGGCCCGGCCACAGGATTGGCCGGCAGGCCGGTAACCAGTTGCACTGTGTCAGCCTCAGTCAACGCAACCACGGCAGTCGAGGAGTCAGCGGGACTGATGGCCATGCCGTCGCGTCCGTCCTCTGTGAACCCGTTGGTGCCCATGGCCGCCATGTCGGTGACCTGGGTGTAGCTGTGAGCCACCATGCCGCCCAGGCTCCCGGCTACCGGCGTGATATCCGCAATCGAATACACCGTCATACCGCTTCCCCCGCGGGCCAGCAGCACTTTTCCGTCCTGGGAAACCACCACGCCATCCCGGTAGTCTGGAACCGCAATGGTTTCGGCCGCGACCGGCTTGCCCGAAACGATTCCGGAGACGACCAGCAACTCGGAGCTGGAATCCCCCGAAACCACGGCCTCATCGCCGTTGGGCATGATCCCCACCGAGTCGCCGTCCCCACCGTAATTGCTGATGTCCACGGTGGTGGTGGACGCCAACGGAACCCCGGTCTGGACTCCGGAGAAGAAGCTGAGCAGGTTCGATCCGTCCACCATGATGCCTTGCGATCCATCCGGCGTCATGGCCTGCCCGTCCAGATCGCCCTGATTCGCATAATCCAGATAGGAGATGGTCGGCGTGCTGAGGAGATTGCCGTTGTTGTCGTAGAAGTGGACGATTTGCAGCCCATTGCTGGTGTCCCCCATTATCTCGCCGTCATCGGCGATGAGGGCTACCCCGAGGTTGGAGACCGACGTACTGGTGCCCGCCGCCGGCTGATACAGCAGGTAGGTGCCCGGCTGGAGCAGACCCTGCAGATTGATCGAAGCCAGATTCTGGTTCAGGACTCCGTTGGCGCTCACCACGAAGGTGGATACATCCACCCAGGTCTGGTTTGAGCCGGAGCCGGAAAGGACAGCCAGATTCAGCGTGACTCCGGTCGAGGAGACCGCGGGATCGACCGTGCCGCTGATGCCTACCGGTACGTTGAACGTTGTGATGCTGGTGGGATTAATGGCCAACTGGAATGCCAGGATGAACGTGTCGCTGGCGCTCACCTGCGGCATGGCCGCGGCGTGAGCTCGCGTAGACCGGCTCAACGGCAGGGGCAGGTTGGACTGGCTAACCGAGGAAATGTCCACGTTAGCCGGAACCGAAACCGCGTTCGCCGCAAACTGGAATGTGAGCGAATCGGTGGCGCCGAAGGCCAGCGTTTTTGAACCCGGAGTTCCGGGTGTAAGGCTTATGCCCCCTGCACTGACCGGCTTGGCGTTGGCTTCAGCCGAGGCAGCGGATTCGCCGCCTAAATTCACAGCGGTCACTATGAAGTAGTAAGCGGTGCCGTTAGTTAGCCCGGTAATCGTCGTGGTCGCCGCTGTAATGCCGCTGGCCTTGGTGCCATTCGCGGGCGTAACTCCGGTGGCCGTGGAGTAATAGACGTTGTAGGAGGTAGCTCCGGAAACGGCGGTCCAGGTCAATGTAACCTGGCCATCTCCGCTCACCGCATTCAATCCGATGGGAGCGGACGAGACGACAGGAAGGGGTTTCGCGGATACCGCGGCGGCAGCGCCGGACTCCCCCGCCGAATTCAAAGCGGTAACGATGAAGTAATACGTCGTGCCGTTGACGAGCCCGGTAATCGTAGTGCTTGGCTGGCTTGTGCTCACCTTGGTGCCATTCGCCGTGGTCACACCGGAGGTCGAGGAGTAATAGACGTTGTAGGAGGTAGCTCCGGTAACGGCCGTCCAGGTTAGGGACACCTTGGAGTCGCCGGCCGAGGCGGCAAGGCCCGCGGGCGTACCCGCGATTTTCTTTGAACTGCCTCCACAGCCGATGAGGAGAACCAGAAGCAACAGTGAAGTCACGTATGCCTTTTTCATCGCCTGAATACTCCTTGTTGGAAATGGGGAATCGAAATGGCCCTCATCGTATTCCAACGTCATTCGCGGCGCAAGGGGAAAGTTTTGGGGGTCCGGGAGGTGATGAGTATGGCGCTTCATTCTAGCGGGCGGGTGGCCCAGGTCCCCATTGCGTGAATTGAAAATCGAGTCGTTCTGGACCGGATGGCGACGGGAGCATGGTCCACTCCTCTCCCAGGTCCCTCCGCCGCGGCGGACGAGGGACCTGGGATTGGGTCCAACCTCTTAGGGATTAGGGATTAGGGATTAGGGATTAAGGATTAAGAGCTAAGAGCTAAGAGCTAAGTGCTGAGAGCTGAGAGCTGAAAGCTGAGAGCTGCCTTCACGCCCGTGCGGCGGAGTTCGACGCGATCTGCGCCCAGTTGCCGCCTTTGCGCGGAAGGCGCACGATGAAGCGGGTGTCGCCGGGCTTGGATTCCACGTCGATGCGGCCATCGAATTTCTGGGTGACAATGCGATGCACGATTTCCAGGCCCAGGCCGGTGCCGGAGCCCTGCGCCTTGGTGGTAAAGAAGGCCTCGAAAATGCGCGGCAGCACGTCGGGAGGAATGCCGGCGCCGTGGTCGCCGATCGAGACCACCAGCCAGTCCGGCTCGGTCCAGGTGGCGATTTCAATGCGGCCGTTGGCCGGGGACGCGTCGGCGGCGTTGTCAATGAGGTTGGTCCACACCTGGCTGAGGGCGGAGCCGCGGGTTTCGATGATCGAGGGAGAGGCGTCGAAGCGCTTTTCCACCTTGATCTGCTTGATGCGCAGCTTGTGGCCGAGGATGGTGAGGGTGCTCTGCAGGGAATCGTGGACATCGAGGTCGCGGACCGGGGATTTTTCGTCGTAGGCGAATTTTTTGACCGCGGCCACCAGCTCGGAGACGCGGCCGATGCTTTCCTCGAGGGCGCAGACCTGGGAGACGCTGGAGACCAGTGCGCCGAGCCAGTTGAGCGCGTCAGAGAAGGCGGGCGCCTCAAAGTAAGCCTGGGCGCAGCGCAGCTCCTCGGGTTGGAAGCCCATTTCGACCAGGGCTGGGCCGATGGTCCATGCGTTGGCCACGCCGGCATCCTTGAGCCACTGGGAGAGGTTCTCCTCGGCGTCGGCCTGGTCGATGCTGCTGAGCGCGGCCAGGTGGCAGCCGTGGGTGGCATGATTGAGCAGCGACTTCATGCAATCGAGCTGCTCGCGCGTTTTGGGGCGCTCGCTCACCCGGAGGCTGAGTTCCTGCAGGCGGAGAAGGTTTTCGCGGAGCTGGGCGGCGGAGCGTTTTGCGGCGGAGCCGGGATTGTGCAACTCGTGCATGAGGCCGGCGGCGAGGGTGCCCAGGGTGACCAGCTTCTCGCGATGGAGGGCTTCCACCTGGTAGGCCTGCAGGCGTTCGGACATATCCTTGACCACGGTGTTGCGAATCTGGGGGCAGCAGGCCAGCAGGTTCCAGAACTGCTCCTCGCTGAAGCGGATGAGCAGCGAATCTTCGACCGCGCGAAGAAAGAAGCTGGCGGTCGTTTTGCCGTGCATCAGGGGGATTTCGCCGAAGCCTTCGCCAGCGTGGGCAAAGCCGACGGTGGAGAGGGTGCCGTCCTGCTCGGGGCGATCGCCGCGGAGCTTTCCATCGAGCACCACCCAGTAGAACACCGGGGACTGGCCGGGCTCGACGGCTGCCGCGCCTTCTACCAGGCGAACTCGCTGGACCGTATCGAAGCCGCGCAGGGTGGAGAAATCCGATGCGGCAAAGGCGGGCACGACGCGCAGGGCTTCAACCACATCCGCGAAGGGGACGGTTTCAATCTGCACCGGTTTACTGGTTTCCAACTTCACTCGGCAACAACCTCTGGCAACCTCATTCCCCGCTAGAACCCGGCGAGGTACTGGTGAACGAACTGCACGGCAATGGAGCCTTCGCCCACGGCCGAGGCCACGCGCTTTATCGATCCGTGGCGCACGTCGCCGGCCACGAACACGCCGGGGACGCTCGACTCCAGCAGGAACGGCTCCCGGGTCTCGCGCCATTCCTTGGGCAACTTCCCGTCGGCCCGCAAATCCGGCCCTGCCAGCACAAACCCCTTCTCATCCCGCAGCACCTCGGCGGGCAGCCAGTCGGTGCGCGGAGCGGCGCCAATGAATACAAAAAGCGATCCGGCCTCGACCTCGGTCTCGCCCTCCGGTCCGCGCAGCCGCACGGCTTCGAGATGTTCCTCGCCGCGGGCTTCGAGGACCTGGGTGCCTGGCCTTACCACAATATTGGATGTGCGACCGATCTCATCGATCAAATATTTCGACATTGTGGCGGTTAATCCCGGTCCGCGCACCAACATCGTTACGCTGTGCGCGCTTTTGGCAAAGTAGAGAGCCGCCTGGCCGGCGGAGTTGGCGCCTCCCACCACCAGCACATCCTCGTCCTTGCACTGTTCCGCCTCGGCCAGCGCCGCCCCATAATAGATTCCGCGCCCGGTCAGGCGATCCGCGCCTGGAACATTGAGTTTGCGATACTGCACCCCCGGCGCGAGCAGAACAACATGGCTCGATATCTCGTGCCCATCGCCGAACTGGACAAAGCGGTACTGCCCGTCGATCCGCAGCCCGATGGCCCGCTGGGTGACAAACTCCGCGTTGAAGCCCTTGGCCTGGGTCAGCGCCCGGCGGCCCATGTCCGCTCCCGATATGCCTCCGGGAAAGCCGAGATAGTTCTTGATCACGGAAGTAGTTCCGGCCTGGCCGCCCGGCGCCTCGGGCTCGATCACCAGGGTCTTTAATCCCTCGCTCGCGCCATACACCGCCGCGGCCAGCCCCGCGGGCCCAGCGCCCACTACCACCAGGTCGTAGAAGTCCTGGCTGGCCTGCAACCTCAAGCCCACGCGCAGGGCCAGCACCTCGGGCTCCGGCGCGTTGAGCACGGTTCCATCGGGAAACAGCACCACGGGCAGCTCGCCGGCCTCGATCTTGCGCTCTTCCAGCAGCTTTACGGCGTCTTCGCCCGCCACATCGAGCCATCGGTAGGGCACATGATTGCTCGACAGAAAGCTGCGAATCTCATGGTCCCGCGCCGACCACCGGTGCCCAATCACGCGCAGGCCCTCGAAAGCCGGCCGGTAGCCGGCGATCCAGTCCTCGAGCAGGTCGTCGAGGACGGGGTAAAGTTTTTCTTCCGGGGGATCCCAGGGCTTGTTGAGGTAGTAGTGAATGCGGGCGGTGTTGATGGCCTGGATGGCGGCTTCGGTATCGGCGTAGGCGGTGAGCAGAACGCGGCGGGCGTCGGGGTATAGAGCACGCGAACGTTCGAGGAATTCGACGCCGTTCATGCCGGGCATGCGCTGGTCGCTGACCAGCAGGGCGACGGGTTCTTCGCGGGTTTTGAGCTGGGCGAGGGTGTCGAGGGCGGGCTGTCCGCCGGCGGCGCGGACCACGCGGTAGCCGGCGCCGTACTGGCGGCGGAGGTCCTGCACCACGGCTTCAAGCACGTTGACGTCGTCATCGACGGCGAGCAGAATGGGCCTTGCCATGCTGCTAGTGTAAGGTGCGGCGGGGGCGGAAACCGGTCCGCCGCGGGTGGGCGGAGCGCTATCTGGGGACGAGGCATCCGGCCCGGGTTCCAAAAGGGTCAATAGGAGAGAAGTGACCCGGAGGCATTTTGCTTGGCTTCGGGGTGTGGAAAACTGTAAGCTCAATCGAGATAAACCGTCGAACTTTTGACTGGCGCCAAATTGGGACGTTCTGGAACGCAGCAAAAGGAACGCGAACCGGAACCGTGTTTAAAATCGGGAGTCGCGCACGTTTGGTGTGGGGCCGCCGATAGGGTGCAAGGGGAACAGGAGCACCGGAGCTGCAGCGAAGAAAGAGTCCAGAGGTGAGAATGGGGAGGCCTGGGACGGCTGTTTGCGAGGGCGCAGGGGGCGAGGCGCAGACGATGAACAAGATTATTCTGGCGGATTCCCAGGCGATTTTTCGCGCGGGGACAGCCAAGGTGTTGGCCACCGGGGACGATTTGCGCATTATTGCGCAATGCGCTGACCTGGAGCGGCTGTTGCACGCGGTGACCACGTTTCCGCAGTCGATTGTGCTGTTTGCGGCGTCGTTGCGGCCGGAGATGGGGCACTTCCGTCGGTTGCTGGATTCGGCGGGGAGCCGCGGAATCGTGATTGCGGAGAACTCTGAGACGGCGCAGGCATATCTGCAGCAGGGATTTCGGGGGGTGGTATTCCGCAATGTGACGGGGCCGGCGCTGATGGAGTGCGTGCGCCGGGTGGCGGCCGGGGATACGTGGATTCCCCCGCAACTGGTGGTGGCGGACCCGGTGGAGCAAGACCAGGTGGGGACGCGGGTGCGCGACCGGCTGACGCCCAAGGAAATGCGCATTGTGGCGCTGATCGTGCAGGGATGCAAGAACCGGGAGATCGCGATGCGGCTGAAGACCACCGAGCAGGTGATCAAGAACTATCTGCGATCGATTTACGACAAGACGGGGGTGAGCGACCGGCTGGAGCTGGCGTTGTTCACCATCCATCACCGGGTGCTGGCGGCGGCTGCTGCGGAAGTGGGCAGCAAGCTGGAAGCGGAAGAACAGAACGCGCCGGGAGCGGTGGCCTGACACCATTCGACTGAAAAACGATGGGCCAGCCGGATCGCTCCGGCTGGCCCTTCGGCATTTATGTTTTCGCTCTTGAGCGCATCAGAAGGCGCGCGGAGCGCGTGTCATGCGGAGCGCCGAACCATGAACCGCCTGCAAAGCCCCGCAGCCCTCGCCATTGATGTTGATCAGGCTGTTGACTGCGAAAGTGCTGATCAACACCCCGCGTTTTCCTTCACCGTGCCGGTCAGCCTATTGGTGGATCATGACCGGGTTCTTCTTCAGTCCTTTCAGGGTAGAGCTCACTGCGGCGCTCAGTTCGCCGGAGGCGTGCAGTCCCCAGCGCTGATATGAAGTTGCTGACTCACGCTGAAAAGAATGGAAGCTGATGCACTGTTGCCTTTTACTGTGCCCGTCAAAGTCACCGTGTAACTGCCGGGGCCAAGTGAGGGGGAAACGGTGTCCATCACCGCCTCTTCAAGATCGGCAGGCCCAAAGCCGCCACCGGGCACGTCATTGGACTGCATAATGGTGTACGCATCCCCACTTTGGAGGTAGGCTGTAGCACCGTTACTGCCCGCATTCGTGGTATACGGGAACGTCAACGTGCCATAGGGGACTCCATCTTCCACTGTGGAATAGGCACCCTGGCTGAAAACCACAACGCTGCTGGCATTCGTCACTGTCACAACAAGGCCCGACACCCGATTGTCTGCCAAGTTGTATCCCGGTGTGCCAAGATTGAACGAAAACTTGCCGCATTTCGCTGTACCCGGAACTCCGCTAACGCACTTGAAAGTGCTATTCACCACGACGGATTCACCGGCGATGGTCGCGCTGATCGGGACCACCACGGCATCGTCGCCGCTGGATTGCACGAGGTCCCATGCTGTGAGCGGATCCACGGAAGACGTGGTTGGCGTCACGACGTAGGTGTAGGTGAAGGTGAAAATAGCTCCTGAAACGGGGGTTACCTTGGCGGTCTGGGTATACGTGAGCCCTGTCAGAGTACCGCCGCTGAAGAAGGTGCATTCGTTTGTCTCGCACGCGCTGCCCGGCTGGGTGCCGCTGACTTTCGAAGCATCCGCAAGAGGCGCACCAGGTGCTGCCGGCGTCGGCGTCACACCGCATTTTCCCCCGGAGCAGCTAACCGTAGGCGCGTTTCCGTCCCACGCGTTCGTGAAAAACCCCGACGCCGTCGTGAAATTGAACTTGTACACCAGGTTTTGCGTGATGACATAGTCGCCGCCGCCGGTCATGGTCACCGAGATGCCTTGGCCGGTATAGTTTGTCGCAAACATCGGGGTTGCGATCGCCAGCAGCAAGCCGGCGAGTAAAGTCCTTTTCATGTGAGTCTCTCCTCCGCAAATTTCCGCGAAAAGGTGAAGCTCTTGGGGGGGCGGAAGCAGTTTCACTGTTCGCAGGTGATGCACAACGGTAGAACTAGCCCGCGGTAGCTGCAAGTTATCTTTCGTCTAGGTTCTTTAGGTACGCCTGCCATACCCTTTAGTACATCTCGCGCGACCATCTAAAGTAACTTAGAGTAACCAGAAAGTTCGAGTCTTCAGTTATGTATGGTTTATCCGTTGCCAGGGAACCTGCGCGGAGCGCATAATGTGCTATCAAATCAACCACCTCCCCAGTGCAGCCAATGGATAGGCATAGCTTCGATGTGTATCTCGCGTCGCTTGATCAGCGCTGGCGCCAAGTCGCCCTTGCTGTCAGTGGTCTCGTTATTGGGATCTCGCTCATCGACTGGTATGTGGTGCCGAACGTCGCCCTCGGCTTCCTCTACATCGTGCCCATGCTGCTGGCAGGGATGTTGCCCCGCCGGTGGCCGATCCCTGTCCTGGCAATACTCTGCTCGGAACTTCGCGAGGCACTTGCCCCATTTCACTGGGGAACGGACTATCCGACAAGGCTGGTGTTTACTGCCGTATCGTTCTTATTGGCCGGTCTTACAGTGTCGTTCCTTGTCCAGAGCCGGCGCGAAGCTGCGCAGCACGTGGTGCGTCTCGAACGCGAGATCGAACTTCGCAAGGCAGCACAGGCCGAATCGCGGGCCCTGATCGACACCAGCCCGATTGCCATTCTCACCACCGACGAGGCGGGAACCGTGGTGATGGCGAATGCCAGCGCCGAACGCCTGCTCAGGTCAGAAGGTTCGACAACGGGGGGTTCGGTGAGGGGGACCTGCATCCGAAACTATCTGGCGCCAGTGGCTGCGGCGCTGGATCGTCACCGAAGTCTTAAAACCGAGTTGGAATGCACCGGGCAGCGCAGCGATGGCGAGTCGTTCCTGGCTCATGTGTGGCTCTCCAAATACCAGACCGCCGATGGGCCCCGCGCCGCCATCCTGGTTTGGGACGGATCGGAGGAACTTCGCTCCCAGCAACACGCCGGCCTGGATGGCACACTGGTCGCGTCGAGGCTGGTGCTGGCGGGAATGGCGCATGAGGTCCGGAGTCTGGCTTCCGCCGCGGAGGCAGCTTACGTCAGGATTCGGTCCAGCAATTCCCGATCCTTGGAAGAGATGGAACTGCTCGGGTCCTTGTTGAGTGCTTTGGGAAAGATCGGGGCTGTCGGTTTCATCGAGCGTTCAGACGAGTCAACGTGCGATCTCAGTTCGGTGCTGCAGGAGTTGAAGATCATCGTCGAACCAATGTTCGCCGAGATCGATGCCCAACTCATATGGCCGAACTCGGGTTTCCTGCCGCTGGTCCGTTCCGATCATCATGCTCTGGTGCAGGCCATGCTGAATCTGGCCCGAAATGCACATCGAGCCATCGCCAATGCCGAGCGGCGGCAGCTCAGAATCAATATCCGCGCGGAAGAAGATGGTGTTGTCATAGGGTTTGAGAACACTGGCGGAAGCGTATCGGCCCCCGATCGTCTCTTCCAACCGTTCCGGTCCAATTCAGATTCGGCGGGGCTGGGCTTGTACGTGTCACGCGAGAGCCTGCGCAATTCCGGGGGTGACCTGCGTTACGTAGATGCGCCGGGAGGAGGCCATTTCGTGATCGAAGTGCCATCTGCCGTGGAGAAAGCCCTTGCCACCTCGTGAAACAATCCGGGTGCTGCTGGTGGATGATCATGCCATGGTTCGCGAGAGCATCGCACATATGCTCGCAGAGCAGGCTGGATTCGACGTGATGCACTGCGGCGGAATCGATGATGCGCTTGGCCGGCTTCAGTCCAATCCAATCGATCTGCTGCTGCTGGATTACGACCTTGGCCAGGAGCGCGCGACCGATCTGCTCGGGCGGCTGAATGAGGTGGGCTTCCGTGGCCCGACCGCTATTCTTACGGCGCACGTCAACAATCTTGCGGCAAGGCAACTGATTCACATGGGGGTTTCAGGCATCCTTCTAAAGACCAACAGCATGTCCATGCTGGGCACGCGACTGCGCGACATAGAAGCGGGTGCGAAGTGGCTCGATGAGGAAGTTGAATCGGGTCTTCATGACTTCGACGAGTCTGCAAAGTGGTCGCGCCCCGAATTTACATTTCGCGAGCGTGAAACGCTTGGCGATATCCTTGGCGGGCTCAGCAACAAGGAAATTGCGTCCAAATACGGTATTACGGAAAGCGCGGTGAAAGCCACCATGCAGCGATTATTCCGCAAGACCGGCGCCCGGACGCGAAGCCAGTTGGTTCGCGTTACGCTCGAAAAAGACCTGGACACCGGCTATGTCGATTAGGTCTTAGCAGGCTGAATTAAATCCCCGTCGGCGAGGGTTTAGCCGTCAGCTTCTCGGCTACGCTCTTGGCCTGGGTGAAGAGGTAGAGGTAGTCGGGGCCGCCGGCTTTGGAGTCGGTGCCGCTCATGTTGAATCCGCCGAAGGGATGCGCGCCGACCATGGCGCCGGTGCACTTGCGGTTGAAGTAGAGATTGCCGACGTGGAATTCGCGGCGGGCAACGTCAAGGCGGCCGCGGTCGTCGGTGTAGAGTGCGCCGGTGAGGCCGTATTCGGTGTTATTGGCGACGGCCAGACCCTCCTCGAAATTCTCCACTTTGATGATGGCGAGGACGGGACCGAAGATTTCTTCCTGGGCGAGGGCGGCGTTGGGAGCGATGTCGGCGAAGACGGTGGGCTCGAGGAAGTATCCGCCGTCGGCGTTTTCGATTGCGTTGCCGCCGGCCACGAGGCGGCCTTCGCGCTTGCCGGTCTCGATGTAGTTAAGGATGGAATCGTAAGAGCCCTTGTTGACGACGGGGCCCATGGAGGGGTTCTGCGCGGGATCGCCGACGGTCCACTGGGCGACGCGCTCGCGCACGCGGTCCACGAACATGTCGTAGATGGGTGCTTCGACGATGGCCCGCGAGCAGGCGGAGCACTTCTGCCCGCTGAACCCGAACGCGGACGCGACTACGCCATCGACGGCGGCGTCGAGGTCGGCATCGGAACAGACCAGGATGGAGTCCTTGCCGCCCATTTCCAGAATCGTCCGCTTGATCCAGATCTGGCCGGGGCGTTGTTTTGCGGCGCTCTCGTGGATGTCGAGGCCGACGGCTTTGGAGCCGGTGAAGGCGATGAAGCGGGTTTTGGGGTGTTCGACGATGGCATTGCCGAAGGTGGCGCCGGAGCCGGGGCAGAAGTTGACCACGCCGCCGGGCATGCCCGCTTCTTCCAGGACCTCAACGAATTTGGCTGCGATGGTGGGCGAGTCGCTGGAGGGCTTGAGGATCACGGTGTTGCCGGTGACGATGGAGGCCGCGGTCATGCCGGCCATAATCGCAAACGGGAAATTCCATGGGGGAATGACGGCGCCGACGCCTAGAGGAATGTAGAGGAGCTGGTCGTGTTCGCCGGGGAGCTGGATGGGCGTGGTGGTGGCGGCGAGACGGAGGGCTTCGCGGGCGTAAAACTCGAGGAAGTCGATGGTTTCGCCCACGTCGGCGTCGGCCTCGGCCCAGTTTTTGCCCACTTCATACGTGAGCCAGGCGCAGAACTCGAATTTGCGCTCGCGAATGATGGCAGCAGCATTGAGCAGGAGCGAGACGCGCTGCTCGGTGCTGGTGCGGGACCAGATTTCGAATGCGGCGAGGGCGGCCTGCATGGCCTGGTCGGCGTGGTCGGCGCCGGCTTTCTGATGAATGCCGACGATTTGCGAAGGGCGCGCGGGATTGAGGGAGCGGATTTTGCCCTCGGTCTTGAAGCGCTCGCCGCCGATAATCAGCTCGTATTCACGGCCTAACTGGCCGGCGACCAGGTCGAGGGCGTCGCGCATGGCGCGGTGGTTATCCGGGGTTTTGAAGTTAACGAAGGGCTCGTTGCGGAAGTCGCCCTGGGGCGCTCGCGGCTGGATGGAAGTGGCAAGGGTCACAGTAGCCATAACAATTCGATTGTAGTTCAGGGGGAAAAGACTCGCCCCGGCGTGCCTGGACTCAGGCCTGCTTCGCGGGGAAGAGGAATTTGAGCATGGGGCGAACGCGCGCGGCCCAGCTTGCTTCGTCGTGGGTTCCTTCCGGGACGCGCTCGAAATGCAGTGTTTCGCCGGGCACCCAGCCGTTGGCCTTGAGCCGGCGGGCGAGCTGTTCGGCGTCGTGCAGGGTGTGGCGGCCTTCGCGCTCTCCCACGTCGAGCCAGAGGCGCGGGCGTTCCCAGATTTCCGGCGCGCGCTCGTTCACGTACCCGAGAATGCTTTTGTGATTCCACCACACGCTGGGCGAGAGCACCGCGAGCTTGCCGAACTGCTGTGCGTGACGCAGGCCGAGGTAGAGGGTGACGAGGCCGCCGAGCGAGCTGCCGCCCATGCCAGTGGACGCGCGATCGGTGCGCACGCGATAGTGCGCGGCGATAAAGGGCATCAACTCTTCGGTGATCAGGCGGCCGTAGAGGCTGGCGTCGCCGCCTCCGCGTTGCCAGTCGCGCTCGTGGGTGTACTCGGCCAGGCGCCGGTCGCCGGTGTTGTAAATGCCCACGATGATCAGCGGTTCCACCTCGCCGGCCTCGATGGCTGCGTCGGCGTGTTCGCGCACCTGCCAGGTGCGGCCGCGGATGAACGAGGTTTCGGGATCGAAGAGATTCTGGCCGTCGTGCAGGTAGAGAACCGGGTAGGCGCGATCGGGATGGCGATCGTAGCCCGGCGGAACATAGACGAGGAGGTCGCGATCATCGGGAAGGAAGCGGCTGTGGAAGGCGCGATGCAGGCGCAGGCGAGGATGCGGCGCGGGGTGCTGCGGTACGGGAGGCGGAGCGCGATGGGGCGTGTGCGGTCCCGTGTGAGGTTCGAGATTCAATCGCAGATTTCCTTTGCCGGACTGGATGCGCGCCGGAGTCTCGGCCCGTGGCTGTTACAGTATCAAGAAAATGCCAGTCTTCCAAATACGGAGCGCGCAATGAATCGTGAGTATCACAAGTGGCATTCGCCGCGGCTGGGGCGCGAGATGGAACTGCTGGTGTTCGGACACGCGGGATTGCCGGTGGTGGTGTACCCCACATCGGGCGGGCGCTTCTACGAGTTTGAAGATCGCGGGATGATCGGCGCGCTGGGAGGGAGGATCGATGCAGGGGAACTGCAAATTTACTGCGTCGATTCCGTGGACAGCGAGAGCTGGTACAACCGCAACGTGCCTCCGCGCTGGCGCATCGCGCGGCATGTGCAGTTCGACGACTACGTGGTTCACGAGGTGGCGCCGCTGGTGCGGCAGAAGAACCAGAACGCGCACCTGGTGGCGCTGGGATGCAGCTTCGGCGGATATCACGCGGCCAACGCGGCGCTGCGCCATCCCGATGTGTTCACGGGCATGCTGTCAATGTCGGGCGCGTTCGACATTGCGCATTTTCTGCACGGGTACTACGACCAGGACGTGTACTATAACCAGCCTACGCATTTTCTGCCGAAGCTGGGCGATGCGTGGTTTTTCGATCGCTACCGGCGCAACAACTATGTGCTGGCGACGGGATGGGACGACCAGTGCCTGGGGCAGAATCAGCATCTCGATCGCGTGATGAGCGAGAAGGGCATTCCCCATAAGCTGTACATCTGGGACACATGGAATTCGCATGACTGGCCGACGTGGCAGAGGATGGTGCAGGAATACTTGTGAAGTGAGTGAAGAAGTGAAGGAGTGAAGACAGTGAAGACAGTGAAAGAGTGAAAGTCACCGCTTCACTCGTTCGCATTTTCACTCTTTCACTGTCTTCACTGTCTTCACTCCTTCACTTCTTCTCGGAGGTTGAGCTATGAATGCACTGAATCCGTATGAGAAGTTTCTTGATGGGCGGCCGGTGATGGAGATCCTGGCGGCAACGGCGCCGGCGATTTCGTCGTTGCTTGAGAGCTTGGGGCCGGGGAGAGCGTACGAGGCGCCGGCGCCGGGCAAGTGGAGCGCGGGCGAGATCGTCGCTCACCTTGCCGATTGCGAGCTGGTTTTCGGGTTTCGGCTGCGGCAGACGCTGGCCGAAGACGATCCGGCGATTCAGCCGTTCGACCAGGAAAAGTGGGCAAAGAGCTATCGAGGCATTGAGCCGATGGAAGCGTTCGCGGCGTTCTCGGCTCTTCGCAAGTGGAACCTGATCCTGCTGGAGGCGGCGCTTCCCTCGGCGGCGGATCGTCCTGTGACGCATCCGGAGCGCGGGACCATGACGTTTCAGACCATTGTGGAGACCATGGCCGGACACGATCTGAACCACCTGGCGCAGTTGCAGCGCATCGCTGCTTCGCCGGCTTGATTGCGTCCGCAATTTCTCTGCAAGATTCCTTTCTTGCTCCGTTCTCCTGACAGATTGCGTTTTCCCGGGAACCTTTTCGCGGGTTTCGGGGTCCAACGCAATAGCAGACCCGTTTCATGTTCCCACTCGGTCAGGAGGATCGATGAGAATCCCGTTGGCTGTTTTCTGTCTCTGCGCGGTTTCGTGCGCGTGCGTTGCCCAGAATGCGTCTCGCCCCGCGGCTTCGCGGCTACCGGCGCTTGCCGTGGCGCAAACCGCCGGGCCTTCCACGGCGAAAGACCTGCCGGTGCGCAAGGTGGTGCTCTACAAAAATGGCGTGGGCTACTTTGAGCATGCCGGCGCGGTGACCGGCAATCAGCGCGTGACCATTGACTTTACTTCGTCGCAACTGAACGATGTGCTGCAGTCGCTCACGGTGCTGGATGAGGGCGGGGGCAGGATTGCGGGGGTGAATTACAACTCGACCACGCCGCTGGCGGAACAGCTCAAGACGCTGTCGCTGGGCATGACCGACGATCCCACGTCGACGGAGTTGTTTCAGGCGCTGCGCGGGCAGCGGGTAGAGGTGACCGGCGGGCCCGGCGGCGCGATCACGGGACGACTGATGTCGATTGAATCGCGCACGGAAAAACTGGGCGCGGACGAGACCACGACGGTGGAGCGGTATTACCTGACGGTGGTGGCCGCATCGGGCGCGGTGCGGGTCATCGAATTGACACCGGCGCTGAGCGTGCGTCCGCTGGATGCGAGCCTGCAGGGGCAGCTCGACCGGTATCTGGAACTGCTGAGCACGGCGCGATCGACGGGGCTGCGCCACCTGACGCTGGATGCGCTGGGGCAGGGGCAGCGGCAGTTGCGCGTGAGTTACATCAGCGAAGTTCCGGTGTGGAAGTCGACGTACCGGATCGTGTTTCCGCGCGACGGCGGGGGGGAAAGCGGCAGTGCGATTGTGCAGGGATGGGCGGTGGTGGACAACACCGTGGGCGCGGACTGGGACAACGTGCAGTTGTCGCTGGTGGCGGGCGCGCCGCAAAGTTTTATTCAGCCGCTGAGCCAGCCGCTGTATACACGGCGGCCGGAGATTGCGATTGCCACGGGGGTAGAAACTACGCCGCAAACGCATGAGGCGGCGGAGAATGCACCTGCTGCTCCATCGCCGGCTCCCGTGGCCCAGGCGCAGTCGGAATTCATGAACAACCGGTTGATGAAGATGAACATTCACGGGACGGCAACGGAGTCGGTGGCGGTCAACGCGGGCCCCATGGTTGGGAGCGGCGCTGGCGGTAGCATGGGCACCGGCTACGGCAATGGTTATGGACCGGGCGCAGGCGGCGCGGCGGGAGGCGGCGTGTACCGTCCCTCCGACGCCATTGCGGAAGGCGACGTCTCCACCAACGCCTTCGATGATTTCTTCGAATATTCCTTAGCGCAGCCGGTCACGATTCACAAGAACGAGTCGGCGATGGTGCCCATCCTGCAGCAGAATCTGCCTGCGGAGCATGTGACCCTGTGGAATCCGAATGATCGCTCGGCCCTGCGCGCGGTGTGGCTGGAAAACAATTCGAAGCTCACGCTCGATTCCGGCAGCTTTTCGATTTTCGAGAGCGGCGAGTTCGCGGGCGAGGGCCTGCTCGATCCCATTCATCCGGGCGAGAAGCGGCTGCTCTCCTATGCCACCGACCAGGCGGTCAAGGTGAACGTGTCCGATCGCAACCTGCGGCGGCGCATTCATCATCTCGCCATCCACAAGGGCTCGATCCTGGAGACGTTCATGCAGGTGCAGGGGGCCACGTATGCGGCGAACAACACCGGAGACGTGGAGCGCACGGTGCTGATCGAGCACCCGCGGCATACCGGGACCACCGGGTGGACGCTGGACGGCGATCTCAAGGCCGCGGAGTCGACGCCGAATCTTTACCGGCTGCGTTTGCAGGTTGCGCCGCACAGCACGGCGAAGCTGGAGGTGCGCGAGCACGGGCCGGAGTACACCATGGTGGACCTGCAGAATCATCCCGAGCAGCGGGAGTTTCTGCTGCAACTGGTCAAGCAGGTTCCCGACGCGCAGGCGCAGGTGCAGCCGGTGATCGAGGCGCAGGCCGCGCTGGCCGGGCTGGACGAGAAGATTGCCGATTCAAAAAAAGCCGAGGAGACGGCCGCGGCGGATGAAGCGCGCGACCGCGACAACGTGACCGCGCTCAAAGGCAGTGACGGGGCGAGGCGATTTGTGGACGAGCTGAACCACGCCGAAGACCAGTTGCAGGCCATGCGCAAGCAGACGGCAGACCTGCAGGCGCAAAGAACGGCTGCCGTGGAAAAGCTGGATCAGGCGATTGCGAATCTCAGCTTCGACTGGAGTGAGGCGGAGACGAAGTGACACCGAACGCCGGTCCGATGCGACGCTGATCACGTGCCGTACACTGGGAGCGAAGACGAAGGCGGCAGGTGATTGCTGGCGCCGCTCTTCGTCCGCGGACGTGGAGGGCGGCATGAAGAAGATCGGCGTTCTGTTCGGCATGGAGAACAGCTTTCCGGGCGCGCTGGTGGAACACATCAACGCGCGGAACCTCGACGGAATCCAGGCGGAATTTGTCGAGGCCGGCGCGGTGCAGTTGGACAAGGCGCCGAAGTACGCGGTGATTGTGGACCGCATCTCGCACGACATTCCGTTCTATCGCGCCTTTCTGAAGCATGCCGCGCTGAACGGAACTGAGATCGTCAACAATCCTTTCTGGTGGTCGGCCGACGACAAGTTTTTCAACTACACGCTGGCTGCGAAGCTGGGGGTTGCGGTGCCGCCGACGGTGATTCTTCCGCACAAGAAGCATCCTGAGGGCACCACCGACCGATCGATGCGCAACCTCGAATATCCGCTGGACTGGGACAGCGTGTTTGCCTATGTGGGCGAGCACGGATTCATGAAGCCGGTGGATGGCGGCGGATGGCGCGACGTGCACCACATCCACAATCGCGAGGAGTTTTTTCGCGCATACGATGAGTCGCGCGACCTGTGCATGATGTACCAGAAGGCGGTGGATTTTGAGGAGTATTTCCGCTGCTATGTGGTGGGGCAGAAGAAGGTGCGCATCATGCCGTACGATCCGCGCAATCCGCATCACGAGCGGTATGTGCGGAACCCGCCGGAGTACGGAAAGAAGCTGCTGCAGCGGGTGGAGCGGGATGCGCTGAAGCTGTGCCGCGCGCTGGGCTACGACCTGAACACAGTGGAGTTTGCGGTGGAGAATGGGGTGCCGTACGCGATCGACTTCATGAATCCGGCGCCGGATGCGGATCTGCACTCGGTGGGCCAGGCGAACTTCGAGTGGATTGTGCGCGAGGTGGCGGACCTGGCGATTGCCAAGGCGAAGGCGGCGCCGCGGCACCTGGAGTTGCGGTGGTCTGCGTTTCTGAATGGGGGGCAGGCGGCGAAGAGGGCAGGTGTAAAAAAGCCGGCGGCGAAGAAGGGCAGCAGCAAGGCGAAGAAGCCAGCCGAGCCGGTGGCCGTGGAGGCGGCGGAGGATTAAAGATTGGCGCAGATTTTCATCACCGCGCGTGATTCGGCGGACGACACCCCGCAGGGGCTAAAGCCCGGGTCCATTTGCGTCATCGGCGGCGCGACTGAAGTCGCGCCCTTACGCGTTTTTTCACCGGATGCATTTTTCAGCAGGCTGTGAAGCCGTGCTCTGTTACAAAACACTTACGCCTGACCACTGACCACTGACCACTGATCCCTTATTGCGGCTTCCCGTACAATCACCGCAAGCTGTTCCCGAGGAGCGCCGATGCGGCCATCGTTCTCTCTTGGCATCGAAGAGGAATACCAGACCATCGATCCGGTGACCCGCGATCTGCGCTCGCATATCGAAACGGAGATGCTGGCGCAGGGCAAGATGCGGCTGGAGGAGCGGGTGAAAGCGGAGATGCACACTTCGGTGATCGAGGTGGGGACGCGCATCTGCCGCAACATCGACGAGGCGCGCGACGACGTGTACGAGCTGCGCCGCGAGATGATCAAGCTGGCCGCCGAGCACAATCTCAAGCTGGTGGCGGGGGCCACGCATCCTTTTGCAGACTGGCGCACGCAGCAGATTTATCCCGACCCGCGCTATCACCAGGTGGTGAAGGACCTGCAACTGGTGGCGCGCGCGAATCTCATCTTCGGGCTGCACGTGCACGTGGGCATCGAGGATCGCGAGCAGGCGATCCGGCTGATGAACTCGATGCGCTATTTTCTGCCGCACATCATGGCCCTGGCCACCAATTCGCCGTTCTGGCTGGGCATCAACACCGGCTACAAGGGATACCGCGCCAAGGTGTTCGAGAATTTTCCGCGCACCGGAATTCCCGATTCGTTTTCGAGCTACTCCGAGTTCGAGACGTATGTGAACCTGCTGGTGAAGACCAACTGCATCGACAATGCGAAAAAAATCTGGTGGGATATCCGGCCGCATCCGTTTTTCAACACCGTGGAGGTGCGCGCCTGCGACATTCCGCTGCGTGCGGAAGAGACGGTGGCCATTGCCGCGCTGATCCAGGCTACAGCCGCTTACCTTTGCCGGCTGCACGAGGCCAACCAGGATTTTCGCCAGTACGCGCGGCCGCTGCTGATGGAAAACAAGTTTCGCGCGGTGCGCTACGGGTTGGATGGGAAGCTGATCGATTTCGGGCGGCAACAGGAAATTCCGGAGCGCGACCTGCTTGAGGAGTACCTGGTGCTGATCGACCGCGAGGTGGACGAGCTGGGGAGCCGCGAAGCCATCGATGGAATCCGCAAGATCATGCAGACGGGCACCGGTGCGGACCGGCAACTGAAGGTGTTTGAGGAGACCGGCGGCGACCTGAAAGCGGTAGTAGATTACATGGCGAAAGAGACGGCCGAGGGGCTGGATTAGGGCTGGACAGGGCCGCCGCGGCGCAGTGTAAAATCGCGGCAGAATTTATATAGGGGGAACGGATGCGTCCAACCGGACGAATGGGCCGCCGCATCTTATTTCTTTGGGATGGTACGTCCAAACTCTGAATTTTCCATTGCTATGTTGTGCTTGCGCGAGAGCCACGAGCGCATGCTGGCTTCGCAGGACTCCATGGAGGAGTTGCGGCAGCGCGTGAACAGCACGCTGCGGCGCATCGAGCGTTCCCGGTCGCTGCTGGAGAAGGCGGATGCGCTTCTGCAGTCGTCGGCCGCGCAGACTCCGGATTGACGCGAGTTTGGCTCGTCGGGGCGGCCGGGAAGCGCGAAGCAGGCTGCGGAAGCCGATTCTCCGCAGGGGCTAAAGCCCGGATATGTATCATCAAGCCCTTGCGGCACGACTGAAGTCATGCCCTGATACAAACCAATCGGCACGATTAAAGACAAAGCAATCGATCTGACCGGCAATCGGCGGCGGGCAAAGCCTTAAACTCTAGAGAGGATCGGCGCCCGAGTGGGATCCGCGCCGCTTTTTGCAGGCCGCACTTTTCGCTGGACCAAATCGACAGGCTGTCGAACTTCCCCGATGGAGACGTTCCCTTTACGCATGATGGATACTGCCGCACATTTGCTTTCGCTGGATTTTCCGGCGGACTTTACGCCGGGAGCGCGTTCGGCGGTGACCACCTGTCTGCGCATTGAGCCGGGGGAAAAAGTCACGCTGATTACGGATCGCGCGACGGAGACCATTGCGGCGGCGATTGCGCGCCAGTTGGAAGAGCGTGGCTGCCGGTGGAGTGGCTTTGTGCTGGAGGACCTGGCGCCGCGCCCGTTGACCGGTATGCCGGCAGCGGTGCTCGCAGACATGGAAGGCTCCGACGTGTCTATCTT
Organism: Occallatibacter sp.; assembly: GCA_035552555.1. GTDB lineage: Bacteria > Acidobacteriota > Terriglobia > Terriglobales > Acidobacteriaceae > Telmatobacter. The sequence continues at coordinate 95,032 of DASZLF010000083.1, read as the reverse complement.
CGCGGTGCAGGTGCAGGCCAACGAGCTGGGCTCGCGCATGCAGATGACGGACGTGGTGAATCGCCGGCACATGCGCCACGCGCACATGGTCAACATCACTGCGCAGATCATGTGCGAGGGGATGCGCGCGGACTATGACGCGGTGGACCGGCTCAGCCAGCAAGTACTGGAGCGGGTGCGCCGGGCCAAGCGAATCCGCGCCACCACGGCGGCGGGAACGGACATTACGGCCGACATGAATCCGCAATACAAGTGGTTCAAGACGTCGGGAATCATTTCACGCGAGAAGTGGGGAAATCTGCCGGGGGGCGAGTGTTTTACGTCGCCGGGCGAGGTGAACGGCACCTTCGTGGTGGACGGCGTGGTGGGCGACTGGCTGTGCGCGCGCTACGGGCTGCTGCAGCGGACGCCGCTGACCATCGAGATTGCGGGCAACCGGATTGCGCGCTGCGCCAGTGAAAACAAAAAGCTGGAAGAGGACTTCTGGGCCTACACCCACACCGATGAAAACTCGGATCGGGTGGGCGAGTTTGCCATCGGCACCAACATCGGCGTGCAGCGCGTGATCGGAAACATCCTGCAGGATGAGAAGTTTCCCGGGATTCACATTGCATTCGGAAATCCCTATGGCGAGCACACCGGCGCGCCGTGGCGAAGCGGCACGCATATCGACGTGGTGGGCCTGGGGTTCAACATCTGGCTGGAATCGGATGAGGGGACCGAGCAGATCATGCGCGAGGGGCGATTTTTGATTGCGGCGTAGCAGGGTGCTTCATCGCAGAATTTCCAGCGCGCTGTGCTCTGCGGCGCCTTGTGGGGCAAGCTGAAGAATTCGCCGGTCAAAAGTAACAAGTCTTCCCTTGTGCCGGATTGCGAGCTCAAGCAAATAAGCATCTGCGATTTGCTTCGGACCAGAGACGCGATTTCTCAACCCAACGCTCAAGTCTGTCAAAGGAAAATCGTCCATCCAAAACTCATGGTGCGCGGAGGAGTCAAGAGTAGTTTTCAGCAGCGTGAGAGCTGAGACAACCTTTGCGGCGGGTCTTACGTAAGCTGGGTTGCTGATAATTCGTACAAACCCCAGTTGAGTGATAGGACAGGTTGCCCATCCTGATTTCTGATTTGCGGCGAACCATTGTGCAATCCGGGGGTGGAATTCATGATTTTCCGTGAGCAACGCAAGCAGCGCATTCACGTCCAGCAGCGCTATTCCCACGGAGTTTCGCTTTCCATTGCATCTTTCATCGCCAATGCTTTTTCGACGGTCAACTTCTCGGCGCCGGGTCCGGGTGCGAAGATCAGTATGCCGTTTTCCCATTTGGTGGGTATCTCAGCGTGAAGCCCCTGCTCGAGGATCTCTGAAGCCGCATCGCCATTGGAGATATTGCGGGCCGCGGCATATTCCTTCACCTGGCGAAGGATGTCGTCGCGGATTTCAAGCGTAGTCCTCATTGCTGCCTCCAGCATCAGACCATAAGTGTGATGCTCCCACCGCAATTTTAGCATCACACCGGAAATGTGATGAGCTTCGATTTCCCCAAGGTTCTTGCAAACCTGCCGGCTTCGATGATCTTCTCGCGCCCTTGCGCTTTCCTTGTCATCTATGGTGGTGATATGAATACAATCCCTTCGAGTGCACTGAAATCTCTTGGAAATTCTGACTTACAACTGACGCCCATCGGCTTTGGCGCCTGGGCAATCGGCGGTGGGAACTGGGAGTTTGCCTGGGGCCCGCAGGACGACGACCAATCGCTGGCGGCCATCCACCGGGCGCTGGACTTGGGCGTGAACTGGATCGACACCGCGGCCATTTACGGGCTCGGTCATTCAGAAGAAGTGGTGGGGCGGGCGCTGAAGGGCTGGGGCGGCGCGCGGCCGCTGGTGTTTACCAAGTGCTCGATGCGCTGGCATGCGGATCGGTCGATCTGGCGGTCGCTGAAAGCGGAGTCGCTGCGCGAAGAGCTGGAAGGCTCATTGCGGCGGCTGGGGGTGGAGGCGATCGATCTATACCAGATTCACTGGCCCAATCCGGAAGAGGAAATCGAGGAGGGCTGGGAGGCCCTGGCGCAATTCCAGCGAGAGGGCAAGGTGCGCTGGATTGGGGTATCGAACTTCAACGTGGAGCAGATGAGGCGGGCGCAGAAGATTGCGCCGATTACCAGCCTGCAGCCGCCCTACTCGATGCTGCGGCGGGCGATCGAGGCGGAGATCCTGCCGTTTGCGCGGGCCAACGGCATTGGGGTGATCAACTATTCGCCCATGGTTTCAGGGTTGCTGACGGGCAAGATGACGGCGGAGCGGGTGGCCAGCCTGCCCGCGGACGACTGGCGGAAACGCGGCGTGGAGTTCAACGAGCCGCGCCTGAGCCGGAACCTCAAACTCGTGGAACTGCTGCGGGAGATTGGCGCCGGGCACCAGGTCGGCCCCGGCGTGGTGGCTGTGGCTTGGACGCTGCACCAACCGGGGATTACGGCAGCGATCGTGGGTGGACGCAGCGCACAGCAGGTGGAGGGAGTGGCCCCGGCGCTGCATTTTCGCCTGACCGAGGAGGAGTACGGACGCATCAACGCGTTTCTTGCGGAGGCGGCGGGCTGAGGGGCGAGAGCGTTCCGGAGCAGCAAAAACCCCGGCCTGGGCCGGGGTTTTTGCTTGGGGGAGGGGGGCTTGCAGGAAATCCTGTTACATGGCAGCCACGAAGTCGGGAAGAATGGCTGCAGCGTGGTCCTGAAGAAGAGCAGTCAGTCGGGCGGCCATGCCGGAATAAAGGGCGGCGGCGCGGAACGCATTGACCCGAACGCCCTCGCTGGCCTGGGTGAAGCCGTACTGCGCCAAGGCCATGAGAACGCATACGCGAATCTGCATGGCATCGCTGCGCAGAGTTTCGATGATTAGCCGATCGACGTTGGAATCGTGCCGGGCGGCAAAGTCGGCCATCTCCAGCATGACGCGAGCATTCTGGTACATGACCCAGAGTCCGCGGGGGCCTTCCATGCGCTGCCAGGCGTCGTCGGGAGTGGCGTTCAGCCCCTCTTTCCAGAGAAACTGGTCACTGAGCTCGCGGGCGCTCCAGTCGGGACGCAGCCGTGCCAGCAGCGACTCCCAGGACTGGTGATTGCGACGCCGCACCCCTGCGCGCCAGCGGACGAAGTAATACGCGATGGCAGCAAAGGCAAGGATTTCGAGCAAAAGCAGAATCATTGGCGATCCTCAAACCCCGATATGGTTACCATTTCGCAGCTGGTGATCTCCGGCTGTCGTACGTTGTTCATTCACTAGTAACAGATGACCAGACCATTAGGCCACACAATTTGCACTTATTCAAGAACTTTTGAGCGCTCGGTGTACCCAAACGGGTGGTGCACTTAGGTAATCAAAAGTGAAAAGTTGGGGAAAACGGGGCTGGCGGCAGCCGATTTTCGAGGGGCCGGGGCCGGCGGTACAGGGGTCAGGGCTTGGGTGTTTTGGCGATTTCTTCGATGGCCATGCGGTTGGCGCGGGCGGCGCCGGAGACGGTGAGCAAAATGCTCCGCATACGGGGGCTGAATTCCTGGCGAGGTGCCTCCTTCTGGAGGAAGCTCACGGCCCAATAGAGGAGGGAGCAAAGATAGCTGATGCTCACGACGCGATCCAGCATCTGGTATTGCGCGAGCGAGGACAGGTGAGATTGGATGATCGCGGTTCCAAGACTGACCAGGGAATAGAAGCCGAGGCCGGAGGCCACCTGCAACTCACGATTTCCCCAGCCAATCGAGAGCAATCGGCTGAACGCTGCCAAAGTGAGAAAAGAAATGATGCGGAGAGCGGAAAAAGTTTGCTGAAGCTGGATCATGCGGTGCGAATGGGGGCCCAGCCCGGGCATGACTGTCATGCCGGCGATGGGCCAGATCACGCCTCCGGCGAACAGGATGAGAGCTGCAATGGCGATGAGGTATCCCTTGGGCAATAAGGCTCGGAAAGGCCGGAGCACCGACCAGGCCAACTCGACGAGCACTCCGAACTGCAAGAGCGCGTCGAGAGACATCTCGACCATGAACAACTTGGAATAAAGATTTGGGGATCTTTGGCTTAGGAGAATAAACGTGATGTCGGTGATGGTGCTCCAGGCAACGTATATGCCGAAGACCGGCAGCAGCCGCACAATCCCCCGCTGAAAAAGGATTGCGAGAACCGCAGTTTCCGCAAGTATGCCGGCATACAAGTATGCCGTTATCAGGGACACGCGTCATCTCCCGGCCCTCACCAATGTCAGGGCGATTCCGAAGTTCGTCAAAGAAATCGGATGGGTAGAGTCTAACAGTATCCCTATACGAAGATGAAGCGACCTCAGTTCCCGGGACGGGACACAGAAAACTACGCGGCGGCGACGTTCGGACCGGGCGGCGGCGGAATGAGGATGGGGCTGGCGACAGCATAGATCGCGAGAGAGAACACGGAAGCTACGACAGCGCTACGAACAATCAACGAAGCGGAAGACATATAGATCGAACTCCTGGCAAGAAAACTTGTACGGAAAGAGTAACCCATATGGGGGAGAATAAATACAACAAAGGTAACATTTTGTGAAATCTTTGGGCACTTACCGGACATTTCTCTCGAATCTCGTGGGATTTACGCGCCTGTAGCCCCCAGAATGGTCGTGTTCGGAGCCCGATCCAACCGGATAGGAGAGGCGCCGGGGTATCTTGAATCAGGCGTGAAGAACCAGGCTGAGACCGCTCCCCGGCGGCAATGACTCCCTGGTTCTGTGGAGGCCGGTGCGGTGATTCCCGAGCTGCGCAATCGATTCAACCGTAATTATTCGCCGGAAAAGTACGCCACGCTGCTGGCTCGGCTTGAAGAGCGGTGCGGGACGAGGGTGGAATTCCGGGTGGCGGAGACACCGATCTTCGTAGAGAAATCGCTGCTGGACAGAATGGCGAAGGCGGGCGCGGAGATGGCCGGGGACCTGATGGGGGATGCGGCTTACCTGGAGGCGGCCCGGCGCGCAATCCCCGCGGAATACCGGGTGGCTGGAGAGTGCCGGCATCCGCATTTTCTCACCGCCGATTTTGCGCTGTTGCGGGAGGCGGACGGCGCGCTCGCTCCGCGCCTGGTTGAGATCCAGGCGTTCCCATCGGTCTATGCCTACCAGGCGGTTCTGTGCCACATGTACCGGCAGGTGTACGAGCTGGATGCGGAACTGGGATGTTTTCTGGGCGGCCTGGACAAGGACGGGTACGTTGAGTTGCTGTCGCGCACGGTGCTCGGCGGACAGGATCCCATGCACGTGGTGCTGACGGAGATCGATCCGCAGCACCAGAAGACGCTGCCGGATTTTAACGTCACCGCGCGCAAGCTGGGCATTACGGTGGTGGATATCCGCGCGCTGCAGCCAGAGGGCGACAAGCTTCACTACCGCAACGCGCAGGGAAAACTGGTTCCCATTCACCGCATTTATAACCGCGCCATTGTGGATGAGCTGATCGCGCGCAATATCAAGCTGCCGTTCGATCTAACCAGGCGCTGGGACGTGGAGTGGGCGGGCCATCCGAACTGGTATTTCCTCATCAGCAAGTTCTCCCTGCCGTGGCTCACGCGGCGCGGCGGATATGAGCGGGTGGTGCCTCCGGCGGTGTTTCTCAACGATTTTCTCGATGGCGATGGGCGGCAGCGGCTGGAAGCGGCGGGGGTGAAATTGCCCGCGGCTGGGTCGGACGCGGTCTATCGCGAATTGCTGTTGAAGCCGCTGTTTTCGTTTGCCGGCAAGGGCATCGAGTTCGATCCGGCGCAGGCGCGGCTCGAAGCCATTCCGGCGGAGCAGCGCTCGGGCTACCTGCTGCAGCAGCGCATGCATTTCGAGCCCACGATCGAGACGCCGTTCGGCAGGACGCAGACGGAGATTCGCATCCTTTATCTGTGGGCGGATCGCGGGACGCCGCGGCCGGCCCTCTCTCTGGTGCGCCTGGGGCGGGGAAAGATGATGGGAGTGGATCACAACCGCGACCAGCAGTGGGTGGGCGGCTCGGCGGCGTTCTATCCGAAGGGCAGTTCGTAGTTCACAGTTTTCAGTGCAGGTGGCCCGCTCACCGATGTTCGCACCTTTCTGGCGGTCGCAGAGAGGAAAGACTGTGCCATTCATCGCAGTTTTATCGCGATGAGTGGGCCGCGCAGCGTTGCGGTCCATTGGCGGCTGCCCCAGGTTCCCTATGTGCTAATTGGAACATAGAATCGGGGTGCCCCCGGTCCCTCGTCCGCCGCGGCGGAGGGACCGGGGAGGGAAGCTGACCATGCTCCCGTCGCCACCCGACCCAGAACGACTCGATTTCCATTCACGCAATGGGAACCCCCCGCCCGGCCAGATCACAGCCCTGCGTGACGGCGCTCACGGCTGGATTGCAGCCGCCCCGCCATACTCATCCTGCGGCCTGGTCTGCGGCAGCTAAATTATGCCCCCACCCCGCAGCCCTCACGAGTGTTTTATGGCGGCGGGGCCGTTTGCAGTTGGCTGTACGCGAGACGCTCCGCCGCTCAATCGAGCGTATGGTTGCAGGAATCAGGATATTTCGTCTGAACCAGCGAAACTGAGGCGGACCCGCAGATGCTGATGATTCCGTTTCTTCTCCGAGTTAATCTTGTGCGGCTTGCAAACGCATTTTCAGGGCTGTTGCGGGCCGGTAAGGCGATAACATGGGCCGCGCCTGTGCTCCTGGCGATGGTCCTGCCCATGTCATCGGCTTCCGGTCAGACGACGATCCATGTTCCGGGAGACGTCTCCACCATTCAGGGCGCCATCCAGTCCGCCTCCAACGGCGACACCATCCTGGTAGCCGCCGGTACCTACCGCGAGAACATTGACTTCCTCGGCAAAGCGATCACCGTCGAGGGTGCTTCTGCAGCCACCACGATCCTGCAAGGAGGATCGGCTCCGGGTGCTGTTGTGAAATTTACCTCGGGCGAGGGCCGCGGCTCGGTCCTCAGCAACTTCACCATCCAGGGGGGTGTTCCCGCCGCCGTACCCGACGCTGGAGGCATCCTAATCTACCGCGCGTCCCCCACCATCGAGAACAATATCATCCAGAACAACACCGGCTGCGGCATCGGCGGCTTCGACTCTTCACCCCTCATCACCGGAAACCTCATCACCGGCACTGCCGGGTTGCAGGAATGGGAGTTTTACGCAGTGTGCCGCGATCCTCCGGGAGACAATTCGCTGCCCCATCAAACCAACCCCGCTCAGAGCATACCTGCAAACGGTTCGGGGATCCTTCTCGCCGGCCTGCCCATCGACGGCCAGCAGGCACAGATTATCGGCAACACGATCAACAATAACTCCTCCTACTTTTGCCCGGGTGGTATCTGGCTTGCGGACGCAGGCGCCCCACTGATCGAAAACAATATTATCGCCAACAATTACAGCTACACCGAGAGCGCCTTGGGCGCGTCGGGAAATGTCGCACCCGTGATTATCCAGAACCTCGTATATGACAACGTCAGCGACTCCACCCAGATTTGGGACCCGGTAGGCGTCCAAAACGTAGCCATCCGCTTCGGCGGTTATGCCCCGGCCTTTGGCGGAATCACCTCTGTCTTCGCGGAGAACACGGTTGTCGACAACCTGTCGCTTTACCAAAGCTATTTCGCGGATCAGCAGGGCTATAGCCAAGTTGGGGCCGCTTACGCCCCCACCCCGATCCCTATTTATAACAACATCATCATAGGAGAGGGGACGCTGCCCGCCCTTGCCTGTGCGGAGCTGGTTGATACGCCCTACGTCGCTCCCCGGCTCAGCCACAACGACATTCTTGTAGTCGGCGACGGGGCCGCACCTGTTGGCGGCCCCTGCGCCGGGCAGATGGGCAGCGACGGCAACATCTCTGTCGACCCGCTTTTTGCCACTACCAACACCTCTGCCGCCAATCCCTTTCAGCTTCAGCTCCAGTCTCCAGCCGTCGACGCCGGCGATAACAACGCGCCCGATCTCCCCTCAGAGGACATCCTCGGACATCCGCGCATCCAGAACGCAAAGGGCCTTCCCTCGGCCATCATCGACATGGGGGTTTACGAATACCCAGGCGTTCCCGCCCCGCTGCCGCCGCCCGACTTCACGCTCCAGGTTGCTCCCTCGTCTCTGAACCTTGGCTCTTCCGCCCAGGGCCAGATCACCGTCACGCTCACTCCCAACAGCGCTTTCACCGGCACTGTTGCTCTCAGCTGCGGCTCTCTCCCGGCAACACTTTCCTGTTCCTTCAGCCCGCAAAGCGTCTACCTGACCGCTGGCATCGTGCAGACCGCTAGCCTCACCATCGCAGCAACTGCTCAGACAAAATCTTCCGGCGCCATGAACGGGATATCGGCAATCCCAACCGGCATGCTCTTCGCCGCAATACTCATCCTTCCTCCTTTCGGTAAGAAGAAGCGCGCACGCCACTTCCTGGCTCTCTGCCTCCTCGCTCTGCTGCCTTTGCTGCTTTCTTCGTGCGCTGATGTGGTCCTTACTCCTCATGCTCAGCCGACCAGTTACAGCATCACCATCGCCGCCTCCTCCAGCTCGGTACAGTCAACGCATAGCGCGAACGTCCGGGTGACAGTTGAGTAAGGCGGGCGGATGGCCCGGGTTCCTATGTGCTGACTGCGGGGAATCGGGGGGAATCGGGGGGGAATCGGGGGGAATAGGGGGACACGATACCTATTCCCCCGATTGCTATCGTCCGTATCGTTTTCTACTCCCTGTTCCCTACTCCCTATTCCCTGTCTCTTATGAACGTCCCCCTGTGACGCCCGGCACAGCAATCCATCCCCCATCCCTGCCACCATACCCTTACAGAAATCCGCCCGCCATCGGGCGGATTTTTCCGTTTCAGGGAAGGGAAAAACATATACCTGGCGGGTGGCCCCGGTCTCGCCGACCCTTCCCAACCACGATGAGGGTGCCCCCGGTCCCTCGCTTTTGGGGACCGGGGAGGAACTTCTGAGCCGGGTGCCCGTCTCTGAGTCCGTGGTCCCTATTCCCTTGGTCCCTCGGTCCCTGTTCCTTGTTCCCTTGTTCCCTTGGTCCCTCGGTCCCTGTTTCTCAGAACTTGCGCCTTATCCGCTTCTTCCACAACTTCCTCTCCGTCATCTCCGCCGCCCGGCTGACCAGAGTTCTCGTCCGCGGCACCACGGCGTAGACTACGTCGCAATCCAGCGCCCCGGCCATCCGCCTCAGCGCCTTCAGCGAAATCGTGCCCGCCTTCTCCGCCCGCTCCAGCCGCATCACGCCGAACCGGGTCGTATGCAGACGGCGCGCAATGTCCTCCAGCGGAACCCCGCCGACGTGCCGCAACTCCCGCAGCCAGCCATCCTGAGGCGGCACGACTGTCCGGGCTTTGTAAAAGGGATGAAGGTCCTTATCCATCTGCATCTCGGCTACTTCACGTAAAAATGCTCGCATGATCGTTCTCCTTTGCTGTTCGCTTCTTCACTCATTCACTTCTTCACTCATTCACTTCTTCACTCATTCACTTCTTCACCCATTCACTTCTTCACTCATTCACTTCTTCACTCATTCACTTCTTCACTCATTCACTTCTTCACTCATTCACTTTTTCGCTTCTCTGGGCACAAAAAAGGCGAACAGCCATGCGGCCGCTCGCCTTCCATCGCCAGACCCGAATTTGGGCACAAAAAAGCCCGAGACCTTCGTCCCGGGCTTCTCTACTGAACCCTATTATACACAAAATGTGAGGAATTCCGGGTACTGTCTTAAAAGTGCGTTGACGAAAAACAGCGACCGCTTGCAATTCGATTTTACGGCTCGTATCGTCAGAGCATGGTATCGACTCGCACGGAACTGAGTACGCTGAAAAACCTGCTCGCGGAAGCGGATTTGATTCTCTCCACAACCGATCTGCCCGAAGGTAGAGCCATCCGATGCCATGAGATTTTGCGCTCCGCACTGGCCCTGACTGACGACATGCTCATCAGCGCCAAGATGCCCGCCGCTGCGGTCCTGGGGCGCAAGGGAGGGTCGCAGACGGCCAAGCGTGGCCCTGAATACTTCCGCCAGCTTGCGGCCAAGCGAAAGACCCGTGCAGGGGGAAGGCCGAAAAAGCAAGCCGAATAGACCCATTAGACGCTAGAATTATCGCTCCACATCTGTGAGCGATGACAGACATTCAAAACACTTTGCCGCCGTTACCTATCGCTACGCTCAGGCGTGTGCAACGAATCCAGAAAACCATGGAGAAGGGGTTGAATGAATGTCGTTACCCTAGCACCCGAACGCTGGACGTGCGAAGGGCATTGGAAATAATGCGCAGTGGAGTTGCTGAAGAATTGAATATCAGACTCGATTATTTCGAGACGGTCCATGGGTTTGAGTGGGCATGGATGGCAGAGATAATCACTCATGCGACGGCATCGGTGCTTGCTTGTTTTCCGCAAGGCCAATTTGAAAAGCGAGATGAGAGCAACGCCCTGCTAGCCTACGAGGGAGATCAGCAGTTTCTTGATGAGTTGATTAAGACGGCGTGGGATTACGTCGTTGAAAGAAGGATTAAAAAAGGGAATCTCCAGGTGACTAGTTCCGAGAATCCTGAAGATTGGTTTCCGTCTGCACTTCAAAAAGGCGGCGACCAATCTCAATCACGGAAACGCCCAATGGAAGACGCCAAAGAGGTAGCGCACCGCGCAAAACTGCTTGCTGAGTACAAGGCCGCGACGGGCAATCCGTCTGCTAAGCGAATCTATGAATCCAGCAGGGCTGGGATTTACAAGCCGCAGTTCTATCAATGGCGGAAGGGAACGTTGCCAAGCGAATCGGAAACCGCTAAAAACTTTGAGAGATTCCTTGCCGCAAAAAAGCCCCCGATCCCGCGAAAGCCGAAAAGCTGAGCTTCTACCAGTGGTAGAGAGTGGTAGAAATCTGTCTCTACCACTGGTAGAAAAATGCGATCTACCACTTGACAAACGAAAAAGTTAAGTATCCATGCCGGTCTAACTGCTCCCGAAAATTGGTGGTAGAAAACTTAGCTCTGCCACTTGCGTCTCTGCCATAGGTGCCTGCCAGCATGGAGGAATGACAAACGTAAGCACAATACGACCGCGCGGCCCACCATTGGACGCGCCCCCTGCGGGGGGGGGGCGAACAGCTAAACCGTTCGCCCCAATCCTGCACGAAAATGTGCGTTGACAAACAACAACCGCTTGCTGTATTCTTTAACCATGATGAACGAAAGCCAATCCGCCGAAATGATGGTCTGTGAGCCGTGCGGAATCGGCTGCCAGCGGTTCGGGCGGCACAGGAACGGTCTACGGCGGTTCCGCTGCCCGAAGTGCAAGCGGACCTATACGGAAGCCCACGCGCGGACGCTGGACAGCATGTATATCTCTCAGGATCGCGCCGTGCTCGCTCTCCAACTCCTGCTGGAAGGCAACTCAATCCGCAGCACGGAACGAATCAGCGGCATGGACCGAAACACGATTATGAGCCTGCTGGTAAAGGCCGGTGAGCGGTGCAAGACGCTTATGATTTCCAAGATTGTCAATCTCCCCGTCACGGACGTGCAGGCGGATGAGATTTGGGGATTCGTCCAGAAGAAAGAAGGCCACAGGCGAGACGATGAAAAGGATGTGCTGGGAATTGGGGATGCATACTGCTTTATCGGGATCGAACGGCATAGCAAACTGATTCTCGCGTGGCACCTTGGGAGGCGGGATCAGCGTTCCACGGATGCATTTATCGGCAAACTGCGCTATGGCACTTCCGACAGCCGTTACCAACTGAGCACGGATGGATTCAAGCCGTATATCAGCGCCGTCAAGTTGTATCTCAAGGGGATCGTGGATTTTGCTCAGCTTGTAAAAATCTATTCAGCGCCGCGTGAGGGTGAGCAGCGGTACAGCCCTGGCGACGTTGTGGAGGCGGTGCCAGTGCCCATCATGGGATTACCGAAACGGAACCGCATCTGCACGAGCCATATCGAGCGCCAGAACCTCAGCATCCGCATGGGAATGCGCCGCATGACGCGGCTAACCAATGGATTTTCAAAGAAATGGGATAATCTCGAAGCCGCGTATGCGCTCTGGTTTGCGTACTACAACTGGTGCCGCGTCCATTCGAGTCTGCGCGTAACGCCCTGCATGGAAGCGGGGATCGAAAACCACATCTGGACCATCGCGGAATTGATTGCCTAAAATAGGTTTAGGAGAACGATCCATGAATCGCTTTGTTGCTTTGGCGTTACTTGCGTTCTCAGCGAGCACGATTGCCCAAACCACTTCCCCTGCAAATGAAGTGGTGCGCCTTGTGAGCGTGAAAGAAGAAAATAGGGCGAAGCGTATCGTAATGCAAAGTAAAAATGGGGTTTATGTATTTATGTGCAGCGTGGGCGCGGCTGGATGCACAACTCCCATTCCCGGCCAGCCTTACTGGCTCTTAACAGCGTCTTCTCCGGTCGGGAAAATGGATTTAGAGTGGCTTAAAAATTGGTACGTCGATTATCACGATGCAACCAACATGGGCGTCATTCCAGCATGGGAAGGGTGGAATAAGCAAAAGGATTTTATGGAGTCGTACCATGAAGTCGGTTCATATTGGTTATCAAGCTTTACAGCGACCAAATAGATGGATCAGGAACTTGTTTCCACAAAAGAGGCGTTCCCATCTTCCCCTAATGTAAGGGTTCCTTGAATTAGCGAAATGGATAGGTTGCGTGTACCAATCAAGGTTGCTTTGACTTTGATGCGACCAAGCGGTAACGGAACACTCTCGTGTTTATATTCCGATCCACCAAAGCCGTACTCCAAAGCGGGGTTAATCGGCGTATCAATTAGTGCATCTGTGGCCCATTTACTGCCGATACAGGAGGCAATTATGGCGCAACACTTTCTGCCCGCACAAATGTCAATTGGAGCGGCTGGCGACTCATGCCACCTGACCATAAATGTTTCGGCAATAACGCCTCCTGTGTTGAGGTCGCTGTAAGTTACCTGTAATCGTGCAAAGTGAAAATCTGCGATTGATTCGTCTGGGATTAAGACGTTTTCAAAGCATAGAGTCGCCATGGCCAAATCTGGAAAATCTTTGTCAATTTGAATTCTTTTGAACCCAGCAAATTGAACATTATGGTTTAGCCGCGATGGTTTCAAAACTGCTTTTGTGGGCGGAATCGGCAACGGCATCCCGGCTGGCGCAAGTTGTAGCAAGCGATAAAAGCGTACTGAAAACTCCAGTAGAGCCATTCCGCCAAACATGATTACCAACCACACAAGAGGATGGTCCAATATCCACAACAGGATTGGCCTAGCGTGTTCCATAAACCATCCTCCTTTGGAATTTAGCCAATGATTGATTGAACCGTAGAAACGATCCGCTGCGAGTCCCAAAGCTATCTGTCCGGACAGGGTTACTCCTACCAGCGTCCATGCTCTCTAGCCCGTCTGGTGAGACGGTAACCAGCGATTTGATGCTTGCATAATTCTCAAATGCTCTCATTGCGCGCCTCTTTCCGTAAAACAAGCAGTTTTCGTGGCTTTGGGAGTCAACGCAGATTTCAGACAGTACCGAATTCCGGCAACACTCGCCCCAATCTGTTATCATCAGCCCGCACATTTTTGAACCAGGAGTGAACAAATTCCGTCACTTTCCAGAAAAAATGTGCGCGATTCCTGCAACATTTCACCCCAAAGGTGACGCTGAAGCGCAACATTTTGCGCAAAAATGTGCGGAGTTCTGGCACCCTGCAAGGCTCGAATCCGCGCCTTGATCGATCCCGGCAAACACTCCATCGCGCTCAGTCGAATCGTCAGGGAAGAGCAGGGAAGCACCTCCGAATCAGCAACTTGTGCGGGACCAAAGCCTGCGTCGCATCTCTCCGCCGGGGACTCCCAAAGAGGCAGTTCGGCAGACGCAGCCCCTCAGGCAAAGCGTGAAAACAGCTCAAAAATCGATGAAAATATTTTTCAGCAGCCCTTTTTTAGAGGCGGTCTCTCGTCCGCCGCGGCGGAGGGATCTGGGAGGGGAGCTGACCATGATTAGGGATCAGGGAATAGGGATTAGGGATTAGCGATGCAGGTTACTATTCTCCAAACTTCAGTGCCTATGCTTTGTCGGCGATCTCCGGTACAGTGTCCCTATTCCCTTCCTCCCCGCTGGGCCGTGGATCGTGGTCTATGCCTGAAATTTCCAAACCGGGCCTTACCGTAGTCTCCAGCAGCGCGCTCTCGGTGGCGCCTGCGCCTGGATCGATGGCGTCTGCGTCGGCGACGTCTGGGCAGGAAGTGCGCTGCGCGGTTCGATTCCCCCTGACCCTTCCAGTTCTGGTGCATTCGCACCGGCGGAAACACACCGCGCTGACCCGTAACGTATCGGCCAGCGGGGTCCTGTTTGAAATGAGCAGTCCTTTGCGGGTGGGTGACCGGATCGCCTTCTCGCTGCGCATGCCGGGGGCGGTTTTAGGCACCCCGCACGATGTGCTGGTAGACTGCTGTGGACGTGTGGTACGCTGCTCGCAGAGCCAAGCACAATCCCACGTCGCCGCCACGATTGACGATTATCAATTCGTGGAGCAATAACATTTCAGCCAGGCAGGGCCCCAGTCATTTATGGATTTTCTTGAAGACTCTCCCGAAGTCGAACCGCTCGACGGGCCGGTAAAGCCTGGCACCATTCGCATCATCCTTGCGGATTCGCAGGCCATTTATCGTGTGGGGATCCGCAAGATTTTCGCCCTTGAGGACGACCTTCGGGTGGTGGCCCAGGCTGACTCCCTTGAGAACCTGAGGGCGGCCATCGAGCGCTTTCCAACCGACGTGGTTCTGCTGGAAGGCGCGTTGCTGGCCGGCAACGCCAATGTGGTCGTCGAGTTGCTTCGCGCCGCGCCGGAGGTCAAGCTGATCGTGCAGTCCATGGCCAGCGAAGAGAATCACACGGTGGAGATGTACCGGCGCGGAGTGCGCGGCATCATCTCGCGGTCCATTTCGCCGGACCTGCTGGTGCGCTGCGTGCGGCGGATTGCGGCGGGCGAAACCTGGATCGACAATCAGTCGGTGAACTGGGTGATTGAGGCCTATCGGGCGCAGGCTGCAGCGCTGGTCAGCCCCAAGATTCAGCCGCGCCTTTCGCCTAAGGAGATGGCGATCATTACCTGCATCACCCAGGGCAAGCGCAACAAGGAGATCGCGTTCCAGTTGGGCACCACGGAGCAGGTGATCAAAAATTATCTAAGGAAGATCTACGACAAGCTGGGAGTGAGCGATCGGCTGGAGTTGGCGCTGTATTGCCTGCATAACAAGATCATCCAGTCCGACGCCGACGAAGAACTGCTGGAGCAGCGGCTGGCGCGGCGGTAGAATCACCGGGGTTTTCAGGCATTGGAAAACGCGATCCTTCGGGGTCGCGTTTTTGCTGCTGAACAAAGATGAAAACCATCCCTCAGGCTGATCAGGCTGCGGAAAAAGTCGATGTCGAGGACGATTTTCAGGCGCAAAGCCCGCAGGAGCTAAAGCCCACATTCTTTTTGGGCCACATACGGCGCGACTAAAGTCGCGCCCCTACGCGGTCTGGCCTCCCCTAAGCGTTTTGCCTTCGCAGGTGGGTGGATGGCGGTCGTCGCAGCGGCTGCGGGCCTGCTCCAACAGGTGAATGAGGGTGGCGAGGTCGTCGTCGCCCATGTGCCCCAGCATCGCGGTGGGGAACTGGGAGACGGTTTCGTCCATCTTCTCGAGCAGGGCCAGCCCTTCTTCGGAGATGTAGGTGGAGAGCACGCGCTTGTCGCGTTTGTCTCTCTGCTGGCGAACCAGGTGGAGCGCCTTGAGCCGGCCCACCAGCCGGGTGACGTCGGGATCGGCGGTGATCATGCGCTGTCCGATGGCGGAGCAGGGCAGCCCCTGGGGGTGGGCGCCGCGGAGGATGCGCAGCACGTTGTACTGGGTGGCGGTGATGCGCCAGCGGCGGGTGGTGTGCTGGGTGGCGCGCTGCAGGCAATCGGCGGTGCGCAGCAGGTTGAGCAGCGCCTCTTCGGCACGGCCGGAGAAGGGGCGCTGCTGGGCGATTTCGTTTTTCAGGCTGGGCACGGGAACTCCGATAGCCGCTACTGCTTGGCGGCGTCGAGGTCGATGGTGAGCTGGATGGCATCGCTCACCACAGAATCCGGGTAGGTGGCGCCGATGCCGAAATCCTTGCGGCTCAGGGTGGTGGTGGCGCTGTAGCCGGCGTGCTGCTTGTGGTCCATGCCGGGAAGGGGGCCGGAGGGGCCTTGCACGTCAAGGGTTACAGGATGGGTGACGCCGTGCAGGGTGAGGTTGCCATTGACGGTAAGATGTCCGCCGCTGCCGCTGACGCTGGTGCTGGTGAAGGTGGCGGTGGGGAACTTGGCTACATCGAAAAAGTGGTCGCTTTTGAGGTCGTTGTCCCGCATCTGCACGCCGGTATCGATGGTGGTGGTGTCAATGGTCACTGAAACCGAAGACTTGGTGATGTCGGCATCGTTGAGGGTGATGGAGCCCTTGAGGTTGCCGATGCGTCCGTGGACGTTAGAGAGGCTCATGTGCCTGGCGGTGAAATCGACTTCGCTGTGGTTGGGGTCGAGGGTCCAGGTAGAAGTTTGTGCCATGGCCAGAGGCGCGGAGACGGCGAGCAGGGCGACTGCGACTGCGATAGGCTTCATGATTAAGTCCTTTCGATATCCAGGCCGGGACGGCGCCGGTGGATGAGCCGGGAGCGATGCGCGCGCGGTGGGGGATGCCCGGAACGTGCCGGAACCGCGTAGCAGGGCGCGGGAAAATCATACTGGTTCCAGCATGGCAGGAAAATTTAGTTGTTGCAACAATGGATGCCTGCGCGATCCCAGTCGGATCGCGGACCCCGCTTTGGCCTCGAGTGGGAATATTGCGCAAATTTCCTGGTGCAATCGCGCTGGGCGTTCAGATCGCGTGAGTAACCTCCTCTGGTAACCCTAGTAACTGCATATTTTTGTCCCCGGTTTAGCACGAACGGGTCATTGATGGGTGCTGCGGGTGGGCCTATGATCGTCGCAGATTAACGGCATTATCGGACCGCTGGATGCGGTGGGATCCCGCCGTTTCACCGGAGGGGGAGTGTCCCGGCTTGCGCAGCGCAGGATGCGTCGCGGAAGACGGGATACTGGTTCGGGGAAACGCTGGGTCCGGGTCTGCGCCACGGTCGAACCGGACTGGGGTGCAGCCGCGGGATGCATGCAAGAACCATGGAGAAATGGTTGTGAGATCACTGCGCGTTGAAAGCTTTCCCAACCGCAACAACCCGGTGCAAGAGCCGCTGGCGGGAGATCCGCGGGAAATTCTCACGGAGAGTTTCTTCAAGCGAATGATTGCCGTGGAGCGGAAGCGGAGTGAGCGCTCCAAGGAACCGTTCCTGTTGATGCAGGTGGAGTTGGGCGACCAGCCCGAATCCCGGGAAACCCGAAGAGTATTGGAAGGAATGTTGAGTGTGCTGCGCGCCTGCAGTCGCGAGACGGATGTGATCGGCTGGTATAAGGAGCACACCGTGATCGGGGTGATGTTCACCGGCCTGATGATCACCGACAAAAGCCTTATCCTGACCACCATCCTGACCCGCGTGAGCAGCCTGCTGCGCCATGAATTGACCTTTGACCAGTTCAGCCAGGTGAGCCTCTCGTTCCACTTCTTCCCCGATGAATGGGATCAGAACGAGAAGGGCGATGGACCGACCAATGTCGCCCTCTATCCCGATCTGATGAATCCCACGCGCCGCAAGCGGTCGCTGCTGACACTGAAGAGAAGCATCGATGCGCTGGCCAGCGGATTAGGTCTGCTGCTGCTTTCTCCGCTGCTTATGGCTATCGCCATTGCCATCAAGCTGACGTCGACGGGCCCGGTGCTGTTCAGGCAGCAGCGGGTGGGGCAATACGGAAAGCTGTTCACGGTGCTGAAATTCCGCTCGATGTATGTGAATAACGATCACAACGTGCACAGGGAGTACGTGACCAAGCTGATTGCCGACCAGGCGGAGCGGAAGGCGGTGAACGGCGCACCCGAGGGCGTTTACAAGCTGACCAACGACCGGCGGATCACGCCGCTGGGAGGGTTTCTGCGGCGCACCAGCCTGGATGAGCTGCCGCAGATCATGAACGTATTTATGGGCGAGATGTCGCTGGTGGGGCCGCGGCCTGCGATTCCTTATGAGCTGGCCGCGTATCAGACCTGGCACCGGCGGCGGATTCTGGAAGCCAAGCCGGGCATCACCGGGTTGTGGCAGGTAACGGGACGCAGCCTGGTGAAATTTGACGACATGGTGCGCCTGGACTTGCGCTATGCGACCTCGTGGTCGCTGGGGCTGGATTTCTGGATTCTCTTGCGCACGCCCCTGGCGGTGATCCGCGGCGCAGGCGCCTATTGAATCTCCTCCCTGCGTGGTCGTGACCTCCGCTCCTCGCGGCGCGATGGGAGCCCTGCTCAATACTCTTCGGCAATTTGATCGCAGCATATACTGCGCGTGGGCAAGTTCTGAGAACGGTGGGACGAAGTGAACTTTGGGGTGATTGGTTACGGATACTGGGGACCGAATGTCGTAAGAAACCTTGCGATGCTCGAAGGTTCGCAGGTGATTACGATCGCGGACGTGGATGCGTCGGCGCGAAAGCGCGCGCAGAAGAGCTACCCGTCGCTGCACATCAGTGGCGATCCCAACGAGGTTCTGACCTCGACCAAAATCGACGCGGTGGCCATCGTGTCGCCGGTGTGGACGCACTACGAACTCACCAAGGCCGCCTTGCTCAATGGCAAGCATGTGTTCGTGGAAAAGCCGTTCACTCTTAACTCAGGCCAGGGCGAGGAACTGGTGGAGCTGGCGGAAAAGCGCAACCTGAAAATCATGGTGGATCACACCTTCCTGTTCACCGGCGCGGTGAAAAAGATTTGCGAGCTGGTGAACGAGGGGGCGCTGGGAAAGCTCTACTACTACGACTCGACGCGGGTAAACCTGGGGCTGCTGCAGCACGATGTGAACGTGCTCTGGGACCTTGCGCCGCACGACCTCTCGATCGTCGACTACCTGATCGGCGAGAAGCCCGAGGCCATTGTGGCCACCGGCGAGAAGCACCTGAACGACTATGAAGACGTGGCCTACATGACGCTGTATTACCCGGGAAAGACCATCGCCCACATCAACGTCAACTGGCTGTCGCCGGTAAAGGTGCGCATGACCCTTATCGGCGGGGAAAAGCGCATGGTGGTGTGGAACGACCTGGTGGCCGATGAAAAAATACGGGTCTACGACCGCGGCGTGAAGACCACAACCCAGGAAGGCGTGTACAAGCTGCTGGTGAACTATCGCTCCGGAGACATGCACGCTCCGCGCCTGGAACAGGTGGAGGCGCTGCAGCAGGAGTTGACATATTTTGTGGACTGCATCACCACGGGGAAGGATCCGTTCAACGACGGCCGGGCCGGCCTGCGGATCGTGAAGATGCTGGAGGCGGCCAGCGAATCGCTGCTCAAGAGAGGAGCCCTGGTGGAACTATGACCTCCTATAACTGCATTGCGGACGATGTGCGGCTGGGCAAGGATGTGCGGCTGGCGAAGTTCATCAATCTCTACGGCTGCAGCGTGGGCGAAGGCACCAAAATCGGCGCGTTTGTCGAGATCCAGAAGAACGCCTCGGTGGGAAGCCACTGCAAGATTTCCAGCCACACTTTTATCTGCGAAGGCGTGGAGATCGAGGACGATGTCTTCATCGGCCACGGGGTGATGTTCATCAACGACCGCTATCCGAGGGCCACTAACGGCGACGGCTCGCTGCAGACCGAGGCAGACTGGAAGGTGGAGCACACGCGCATCCGCAAGGGCGCATCGATCGGCTCCGGGGCCACCATTCTGTCGAACGTGACGGTGGGAGAGGGAGCGATTGTCGGTGCGGGCAGCGTGGTCACCAGGGACGTTCCGGCGCATGCGATCGTAGCAGGAAATCCGGCGCGCGTAACGCGGCTGCTGCAGCCGCCGGTGGACGACGCAAGGCCAGCGCCCATCCCGTTTCTTGATTTGGTTACGCCGCATGTGGAGATGGAACAGGAGCTGGTGGCGGCGTTTCGCGACTGCCTGCGCAGCGCATGTTACGTGGGTGGATCGCCGGTAGTGGAATTTGAAAAAGCGTTTGCCGCGTTCTGCCGCACCGGCGAAGCGATTGCGGTGAACAGCGGCACAGATGCCTTGCGCTTTGCCTTGATGGCATGCGGAGTGGAGCCGGGCGACGTAGTGGTCACCGTGCCCAACACCTTCATCGCCACCACCGAAGCCATTTCGCAGGCCGGCGCGCTGCCGGAGTTTGTCGACGTGGACGATGCCACGTATAACCTGTCGCCGAAGTCGCTGGAGACGTATCTCACCGCGCAGTGCGCGCGCGATGCCGCGGGGAGGCTCATCAGCCTGCGCAGCGGGCGCCCGGTTACGGCCATTGTGCCGGTGCATCTCTACGGGCAAATGGCGGATATGGACGCGATTCTGCGCCTGGCCGACAAGTTCGGACTGATGGTGGTGGAAGACGCCTGCCAGGCCCATGGCGCGGAGTATTTTTCCGCCCGGCACAATGCGTGGATGCGTGCGGGCTCGATGGGGCGCGCCGCGGCATTCAGCTTTTATCCGGGCAAGAACCTGGGCGCGCTGGGCGAAGGCGGCGCGGCGACCACCGACGACGCCGAGGTGGCGCGCAAGATCCGGCAACTGCGCGATCACGGCCAGGCCAAGAAGTATTACCACGACGTGGAAGGCTACAACGGGCGGCTGGATTCGATTCAATGCGCGTTTCTCAATGCCAAGCTGCCGCGCCTGGAAACATGGAATGCGCAGCGCAGGGAGCACGCCGCGGAGTACAACCGGCTGCTGGGGGGCGAGCCTGCCGTGGTGCTGCCGCTTGAGCCGCAGGGTTGGCGGGGCGTGGTTCATCTCTACGTGGTGCGGGTGCAGGAGCGCGAGGCGCTGATGGAGCATTTGAAACAGGCGGGCATCGGGACCGGCATTCACTATCCCATTCCGCTGCACCGGCAGAAGGCGTATGCGCACAGGAGTTACGGCGAACAGGCGTTCCCGGTAACCGAGCGCGCGGCGCTGGAGATTGTGTCGCTGCCCATGTTTCCCCAGCTTACGGCGGCGCAACAGGCGCGCGTGGCCGCGGAAATTCGGGCGTACCTTGCGCAGCGTGCGGCGGCGCGCGAGGAGTTGGTTGCCGCTCCGCTGGCAGCCGCAGGAAGGGTGTAGGTGGTGCCATGACTGCGACTCATCGCGAACCCGTTGCGCTGCCGGCCTATGTGCTGGTGACTCCGGCGCGCAACGAGGCGCGGTTCATCGAGTCGACCATCCAGGCGGTGGTGGCGCAGACTGCGAAGCCGCTCAAGTGGGCCATCGTCAGCGACGGATCCACTGACGGCACCGATGACATTGTGAGCCGGTACGCGGCGCTGCATCCGTGGATGGAACTGGTGCGTACGCCGGAGCGCAGCGAGCGCCACTTTGCCGGGAAAGCGCTGGCGGTGAGAGCCGGAGTGGGGAAGATGGAAGGTCTTCCCTACACCGTGCTGGTGAGCCTCGATGGCGACATCACGTTCGAGACCGACTACTTCGCATTTCTGCTTGAAAAACTGGCGGGCGATGCAAAGCTCGGGGTGGTGGGCACTCCTTATAAGGACACCACCGACGAAATGTACGACTACCGCTTCGTGAGCACCGATCACGTTTCGGGCGCGTGCCAGATGTTCCGGCGAGAGTGTTTTGAGGAGATCGGCGGATACGTGCTGTCGAAGGGCGGGGCCATTGACACCATTGCCACGCTCACCGCGCGGAGCAAGGGGTGGAAGACGCGGACGTTCACGGAAAAGATCGCGCTGCATCAGCGCGTGATCGGCACCGCGGAAAACGGCCCCATCCAGACCAGGTTCGTGCTGGGCAAACGCGACTGGGCCATCGGCAATCATCCGTTGTGGGAGATATTCCGCGGCCTGTATCAAATGACCAAGCGGCCGATTTTGCTGCGCGGGATGGCGATTCTGGCGGGCTATGGGTGGGCCGCCGTATGCGGGGCGGAGCGGCCGGTTCCACGGGATCTGAGGGCGTTTCGCCGGCGCGAGCAGATGCAGAGCCTTACCAGATTTTTGCGGCACAGAACGATAGAGGAACGGCCCGCCGAGGGGACACCGGGGCCACGGACGCAGGCCGCCGGATGAGAGCCCAACAGCAGTGGAGGCGCATGGATCGTGAGGTTCACAACGCGGCGGAGACTCCCCATCGCTCTACGGGGGCGGAGGCCGGAGTGTGCGAGCCTGCCGCGCCGGCCAGGGTCACGGCCCCGCGCGCCTCGGTGATTGTGAACGCGGATGATTGGGGCGCAAACGCCGCGGCCACCGATCGCATCCTGGATTGCATTCTGCACGGTTCGGTGTCGTCCACCAGCGCCATGGTGTTCATGGAGGATTCCGAGCGCGCCGCGCGAGTGGCGCTCGAGCACCATGTAGACGCGGGATTGCATTTGAACCTGACGCAGGGGTTCACGGCCAACCATGTTCCCGCGCGGCTGGTGGAGGCGCAGGGCAAACTTGCGCGCTTTCTGCGCGGCAGCAGATTTTCCGGAACGATGCTTCATCCACTGCTTGCGGGCTCGTTTGAATATGTCGTCAAGGCGCAGTTGGAGGAGTTCGCGCGGCTCTATGGCGCGCCGCCGCAGCGCATTGACGGGCACCATCACGCGCATCTCTGCGCCAACGTGCAGTGGCAGAAGCTGCTGCCCGAGGGAACCATGGTGCGCCGGAACTTCACCTTCGCACCCGGAGAAAAGAGCTGGCTGAACCGGCTCTATCGGCGCATGCAGGACCGGCGGCTGGCGCGGCGGCATCGCATTGCGGATTATCTTTTCAACGTGCAGCCGCCCGAGCCCGATCGGCTGCGCAGGATTCTGGAGCTGGCGCATCACGCGAACGTGGAGATCGAAGTCCATCCGGAAAGAGACGCCGAGTACCGGTTGCTCATGGAGGATGGCTTGCGCGAGCTGGGCTGCGAGGTGCGCCGCGGATACACGCTGCATGCGAACGATTTGGTCGGAATCGAAGAACGCGCGCGGCGGCCCGCAAGCAACGCCGCATTGCGGGAACTAGCTGCCGCTCCGCACATCTGCGTCTGCATCTGCACTTACAAACGGCCGCAGCCGCTGAGGCGCCTGCTGCAGGATTTGGGCAGCCAGGACACCGGGGGAGAGTTCACGTTCTCCATCGTAGTTGCAGATAACGATGAAGCGCGCTCCGGCGAGGCTGCGGTGGAAGAGATGCGGCCGCGCCTCTCGGTTCCGGTGAAGTATTGCGTGGAGCCGCAGCGGGGCATTGCGCGGGCGCGAAATAAGGTGATTGAAAACGCCGAGGGCGATTACATCGCGCTGATCGACGACGATGAATTTCCCGGGAACGATTGGCTGCTGAATCTGCTGCAGACCTGCCGCGAATATGGCGTGGATGGGGTGCTGGGGCCGGTTCGGCGCTATTTGAACGACGATGCTCCGGCATGGCTGCGACGAAGCAGCCTCTACGATCGCGCGGTGAATCCCACGGGAAAGCGGGTGGCATGGCGCACCGCCCGGACGGGCAATGTGCTGGCGCGGCGCGAAGTGTTTGCCGGCGATGAGCCGCCTTTCCGGGTGGAATTCAAGGCCGGCGAGGATCACGATTTTTTCCGCCGCAGGATCGACGCGGGCCGTTCGTTTGTGTGGTCGGCGGATGCGGTAGTGTTTGAAGAGCTTCCCCCCGAGCGGTGGAAGCGGATGTACTTTGTGCGCAAGTCTTTGATGCACGGAGCCTATGCGGCCATGCAACCCGATTGCGGCGCCAGGAGCATTTTGAAATCTCTGATCGCGGCGCCGTTGTACACACTGGGACTGCCGTTTGCGCTGATCGCAGGACAGCATCGCTTCATGACCCTGCTGGTGAAGCTTTGCGATCACGCGGGCAAGCTGCTGTTCCTGATGCGGATCAGGCCGATTCGCGAAGAGTATGTGAGCGATTGAATCGCCAGAACAAAATAGAGAACACGAGGCGACGGGCGTGAAGGATCGGATGCAAGTCGAGGACGAGGAGATCAGGATTACCGGAGGAAGGCTTCGCATTGCGCGGCTCGAGTCCGAGCTCTATCGCTACCTGAGCGATCCGGCGCCGATGATCCATGCCCTGCGGAACTTGCCGAAGCGGCCGGACATCTTCACGTTTACGCAGAGCGTAGTGGACACGGCGCCGCACTACCCGTACCGCATGGAGTGGGACAACCTCGCGGTGATTCCCATTACCACCTACCAGCACTGGTGGGACAAGCAGATCGTCAGTATTGCGCGCAACAAGGCCAAGCAAGCCGCCAAAAAGGGCGTGGTGTTGCGCGAGGTGCCGTTCAGTGATGAATTAGTGCGCGGCATCCACCAGATCTACAACGAAACTCCCATCCGGCAGGGCAGGCCGTTTCCGCATTACGGCAAGGCCTTCGAAACCGTGTACCGCGAGGAAGCGACCTTTCTCGACAGGAGCATCTTCATCGGCGCGTACCTGGCCGACGAGTTGATCGGCTTCGTCAAGCTGGTGGTGGATCCCTCGGGGGTGCAGGCGGGAATGATGAATATCCTTTCCATGATCCGGCACCGCGATACCGCGCCCAACAACGCGCTGATCGCGCAGTCGGTGCGAGCGTGCGCCGACCGCGGGATTCCCAACCTGGTGTACTGGCGGTTCGTCCACGGCAAGCGCGAGCGCGACAGCGTAAGCGACTTCAAATCGAGGAGCGGTTTTCAGCGCGTGAACCTGCCGCGCTATTACGTTCCTCTCACGGCGTGGGGATCAGCCGCCCTGCTGCTGGGATTTCAGAATCGGCTTGTCGATCGCATTCCCGAGCCGGTGAGCGAAAAGCTCAGGGAACTGCGCGCGAAATGGTATAAACGCAGGAATTCCGGCGCGAAGACGGGCGCGCAGATCGCCTTATAGGTATATGCCAGGCATTGCGGGAATCATCACGAGGAAGCCGCGCCAGCAAGCAGCGGAAGAACTGGCCAGGATGGTCGCATCGATGCGCCATGAGCCGTTCTACGTCACTGGGACGTGGATGGACGAGGGCATGGGCGTTTACGCCGGCTGGGCGGAGCGCGAGGATGCCGCCGGAACGGCAAATCCGCAGCGCAGCGAGACTGGCGACAAGGTCCTGGTGTTTTCCGGCGAGGAGTACTCCGAATCCGCGGCGGTGCAGCGGCTGAAGGAGCTCGGTCACAAGGTGGGTTCGGGAAGAAGCGCGCACCTGGTGCATTCGGCGGAGGAAGATCCCGCGTTTTTCGCCGCGTTGAACGGACAGTTTCAGGGGCTGCTGGTAGATCGCCGCGCCGGCGCGGCTACGCTGTTCAACGACCGCTATGCCTCGCGCAGGATTTACTATCACCAGGCGAACGACGGATTTTACTTTGCAGCGGAAGTCAAGGCGCTGCTGGCAGTGCGGCCGGAGTTGCGCGTGCTGGATGAGCGCGGCCTGGGCGAGTATGTCAGTTGCGGCTGCGTTCTCGAAGATCGCACGCTGTTCAAGGGAATCCGGATTCTGCCGTGGGCCGCGGCGTGGGTCTTCCGCGGGGGCGAGCTGGCAGAGCAGGGAAGTTATTTTTCGCCGGCGGAGTGGGAATCCCAGGGCCAGGCTGACACGCACAGCTATTACCGCGATTTGCGCGAAGTGTTCGCGCGCAACCTGCCGCATTATTTCAACGGCGGCGGGCAGATCGCGCTTTCGTTGACCGGCGGGCTGGACACGCGCATGATCCTGGCGTGGCACAAGCCCGCACCCCAATCTCTGCCTTGCTTTACGTTTGGCGGCGCAAATCGCGAGAGCCGCGATGTAAAGATTGCCCGGCATGTGGCCGAGGTGTGCGGCCAGACTCATCAAGTGATTGCGGTGGGGCCGGATTTTCTTTCGCGCTTCGCGCATTACGCGGAACGCACCGTCTACCTGACCGACGGATGCACCGGCGTCCACCATGCGCCCGATTTGTACGTGAATGAGATTGCGCGCCAGGTTGCGCCCATTCGCCTCACCGGCAACTATGGCGACGAAATCCTGCGCCGCCGGATGGTTTTTCGTCCCACGATGCCGGACGACGGAGTATTCCACTCGGAGTTTCTGCAGATGGTGGAAATGGCCGCGGAGACCCACGGGCGCGTCTTTGCCGGCAACACGCTGACCGACGCGGCGAACCGGCAGATTTCCTGGTTTTTTTACGGTCTCGCAGCGCTGGAGGCCTCGCAGGTGGAGGTGCGCAGTCCGTTCCTTGACAACGAGCTGATGCGAACCGTGTATCGCGCGCCCGCGCATCATTTTGCCGACGG
The DNA here is from genome assembly GCA_035552555.1 of Occallatibacter sp. Taxonomy (GTDB): domain Bacteria; phylum Acidobacteriota; class Terriglobia; order Terriglobales; family Acidobacteriaceae; genus Telmatobacter. The sequence goes on along the minus strand of DASZLF010000083.1, from coordinate 68,705 downwards.
AGACGTGCGCGTGCAGATGATCCGCGACGGCGATCCCGCGCTGGGCAGGATTCGCACCGACCTGGGTTACGCGGGGCGGGGAGGCCCGGTGGTCTCGGCCGCCACGCGATTGTGGAATTGCGCTACCATGCGCGCGGAGTACGCCTGCGAGCACGCCGACCCGCGCTGGGTGCCGGGCCTCGATCGCGCCCTGCTGGGAAGAAAGCTGGAAAAGACCTTCGTCGGCATTCACAAATTTACTCACTTTTCGCTGTGGTATCGCAACGCGCTGGCGCCTTACGTGCGTGAAATACTGCTGGACCCGCGAACCCTCTCGCGCCCTTATCTCGAACCCGCCCAGGTGCGAACGATGGTGGAACGCCATGTGAGCGGGGCCGGCAACTACACCCCTGCGATTCACCGGCTGATCACGCTGGAGCACATTCACCGGCTTTTTGTTGACGCGCCATGACCCTGATTGCCACCATCCTCACCATCGCGTTGATCGCCTGGCTCTTCCGCCTCGATCGAGAGGCGGGCGCGCGCACCTCGTGGGCCTTGTGGATTCCCGTGATCTGGTTCGGCCTGGTGTGTTCGCGGCCGGTGTCGTTCTGGCTCAATCCCAATCGCGGCACCGATTACGTGGACCGATTCACGGAAGGAAGCCCGCTGGATGCCACCGTCTACGGATTGCTGATTGTCGTGGGCATTCTGGTGCTTAACCGGCGGGCGTCCCGGGTAAAACAGTTTTTGCTGGCGAACCTGCCGGTCATTCTCTATTTTTTCTATTGCGCGCTGAGCATGGCGTGGTCGGATGATCCGATGGTCGCATTCAAGCGCTGGATCAAGGCCGTCGGCGACCTGGTGATGGTACTGCTGGTGCTCACCGATGTCGATCCGGAGATGGCCATCAAGCGCATGTACAAGCGCACCGCTTTCGTGCTCCTGCCGCTTTCGGTGCTGTTTATCCTCTACTATCCTTCGCTGGGCGTTAGTTACGATCCCACCGATCACGTCACGATGTACACCGGCGTAGCCACCTTCAAAAATCTGCTGGGAGTGCTGTGCATGGCCTGCGGCCTGAGCTCGCTGTGGTCGTGGATCGGCGCCCACCAGGACCGCGCGCTGCCCCATCGCAGACAGCATTTGATCGCGCATGGCATCAGCCTGCTGCTGGCCATCGGCCTGGTGGTGCGAGCTGATTCCATGACCTCGCTGTCGTCGTTTGTGCTGGCGGGATCGGTGATGGTGGCCTCGACGTGGAAGTGGGTTCGCCGCAAGCCTCAGGCGCTCATCGCCACGGTTGTAACGGTGATTGCGGGCGCCGGGTTCGCGCTGTTTCTCGACACCGGAGGCAGCCTGCTGCAGGAGTTGGGCCGAAATCCGACGCTAACCGGGCGCACCAAAATCTGGCAGGCGGTGCTGGCGCAGCATATTAATCCGCTTATCGGCTCCGGATTTGAGAGCTTCTGGATGGGCAACCGCATGCAGTCGGTCTGGTCGTTGAGCCAGGTCGGCATTCAGCAGGCGCACAACGGCTATCTTGAGCTTTACCTGAACCTGGGCTGGATCGGGCTCGCCCTGCTGGGCCTGCTCATTGTTTATGGATACCGCAGCTCCCTGGCGCTTTATCGCAAAGACCCGCAGGCCGGAAGGTTCCGCATCGCGTTTCTCACCGCGGGTGTGGTATTTGCATTCACTGAGGCGGGTTTCCGCATGATGAGCCCGGATTGGTTTGGATTTCTGCTGGCGGCGATGACCATGCCGGCGGTGCCCGCGCCCCAGGCGGAGGCCGTGGCGCCGGTGGTGCTGGGATCGACGCAGACGCGCGCGGCAGTTCGCATTTTGCAGTGAACCGGGGGAAGGCGTCGCGCTGAAAGCGGAAGTTGCTCATAGAGAGAGGGCCTTGTGGTCTGCCGCCCGAGCGCCAGGAAAAAGACGCAAAGATGGGGCACGGGCTTTTGGCCGGATGACAGGCATGATGCGTCTGCAAGAATGAATGCCATGCACAAGGAGCAGGTTTGAAGCCGTTCGACGCCAGCGGGGCGTTTGCGCCATCGGTGCCTCGTGGAGGAAGCGCGCTGCGCAGCCTGGCAGTGCGCGGCGCCGGCATGAATATCTTTTCCGGCGTGATGTCGCTGGCCATCCAGGTGGTGGCGACGGTGGTTCTCGGCCGGCTGCTTTCTCCGCGCGATTTCGGCCTGGTGGCCATGGTCACCACTTTCAGCCTTCTGCTCTCCAACGCCACCAGCAACGGCTTCATCGATTCCATGCTGCAGTGCAAGGAGATGACGGAAAAGCTGGCGAGCAATCTCTTCTGGGTGAATGTTGCCGCGGCGGTGTTGCTCTCGGGGGGATTTGTCGCGGCCGCTCCGCTGTTGTCGCGGTTCTACAGCGAGGCCACCGTGGCCCGCGTGACCGTGGGCATGTCGGCTACCATCCTGCTCACCTGTCTGCCGGTGGTGCATGCGGCGTTGCTGCGGCGCGCCATGCGTTTTCCCGCCCTGGCCCGCAATGACATCGTGGCCCGCGCCGTTGGCGTGATCGTATCCATCGCCTTCGGCATCGCGGGATGGGGCTTCTGGGCGCTCGTTATAGGGCAGGTTGCGTTGGCCCTCAGCACCGCCATCGGCGTGTGGATCCTCTGCCCCTGGATTCCGGGCCCGCCGCGCCGCCGCTCGGGTACGCGCGAAACGCTGGGGTTCGCAGGCCACATCACGGTGCGCTACAGCGTGAATTATTTCGTGCGCAACTTCGATAACCTGCTGGTGGGCTGGCGCTTTGGAGCCAACCCGCTGGGCTATTACAAAAAGGCCTACGACCTGTTCACACTCTCGCTCACGCAACTGGTCTCAGCCAACGCCAACGTGGCGGTCTCCGCACTGAGCCGCGTGCGCGAGGACCGCGCCGTCTATCTTCGCTACGTGCTGGGGGCCATGGGCATGCTGGCATTCATCGGCATGGGCCTGGCCGGGGATTTTACGCTGATCGGCAAAGACCTGATCCGCATCCTGCTGGGGCCCAAGTGGGGAACCGCGGGTTGGATCTTCACTTTCTTCGCGCCCGCCATCGGCATCATGATGGTCAACGGCATCCACGGATGGATTCACGTCTCGCTGGGCCACGCTGACCGCTGGCTGCGCTGGGGCATCTTCGAGTGGGTCATCACCTGCTCGCTGTTTTTTGCCGGATTGCCATGGGGACCGCAGGGCATCGCGGTGGCGTGGTGCGTTTCGTTCTGGGTGCTCACGCTGCCCGCCATCTGGTACGCCGGACGGCCGATCGGCTTCGGCGTGGCACCGGTCATTCGCGCCATCTGGCGCTATATTGTGGCGGCCCTGGCGGCGGGGGTGGCCACGTGGTTCCTGTTGGCGCGCGTCGCCACCCTGGCCCAGGCGCTCGGAGCCGGCGGCGCCGCGCTGCGCATCGCGTGCACCAGCGCGCTGTTCGGCGCACTCTACATTACGGCCGTGGTCTTGCTGCATCGCGGCCCGGCGCCCCTGCGCACCATGGTTACCCTGCTGCGCGAGCTTCGCGGACGGCGTCGTCCCGTTTTGGCCACTGCGGATACCACCTCTGGGGGAGGAGCGGCTTCTTAGGTGGAATTGAATCCCAAGCCCCCCTCTGCTCTCCTCGAGGAAGGGGAAATCCGGGTGTTTGCGTGCGCAACGGCTACGCGATCCCGCCGGACACTGACCGGCCATGAAAATCTGCATGCTGGCCTACTCGTTCTACGACGCGGACAATCGCGTGCGGCGTTATGCCGAAGCGCTGGTGCGCCGCGGAGACGAGGTGGACGCGATCGCCGTGGGTCACGAAGGCCAACCAGCTTTCGAAGTGATCCAGGGCGTGCGCGTGTTCCGCCTGCAGAGCCGCGTGCGCGACGAAAAAGGCCCCCTTAGTTACCTGCTCAAATTGCTCCTCTTCTTTTTCCGTTCCGCCTGGTTTCTCTTCCGTAAGCAGTTTCGCGCGCGCTACGACCTGATCCACGTGCACAACCTGCCGGACTTCGAGGTGTTCGCCACTCTTGGTCCCCGGTTGCGCGGCGCGCGCGTTCTGCTGGACATGCACGAGATCACTCCCGAGTTCTACGCCAGCAAATTCCAAATCGGCGAGCGGTCGTTGCTGTTTCGCCTGCTGGCCTTGATGGAGAAGGTCGCCATCGCCTATGTGGATCACGTGATCGTGGTGAATCACATGGTGCAGGAAGCGGTGCTGCAGCGTCGCTCGGTGCGTCCGGAAAAGTGCACCGTGATCCTGAACTATCCCGATACGCGCATCTTTCATCGCGCCGCATCGCGTATGCGCACCAGCGAGGAGTTCGTGATTTGTTACCCCGGAACGCTGAGCCGCCACCAGGGCGTGGACGTCGCGGTGGAAGCCGTCGCCCTGCTGCGCGAACAGGCTCCCGGCCTGCGTTTCCTCATCATCGGGGATGGGCCCGAGCGGGAAAATCTGCGGCGCCTCATCGCCGAACGAAATCTTGAAGATCGCGTGACCCTCACCGGCCTCGTGCCCCTCGAGCAGGTGGCCGAAATCATGGCGCGCATCGACCTCGGCGTCGTGCCCAAGCGCAAGGAAGGCTTCGGCGACATCGCATTCAGCACCAAGATCATGGAGTTCATGGCGATGGGCGTGCCGGTGCTCGCCTCGCGCACGCGCATCGATGAGTTTTATTTCAACGATCGACTGGTGGAGTTCTTTACCTCCGGCGATGCTGCCGAAATGGCGGCAAAAATTCTTCATCTCATGGAGCAGCCGGAGCGCCTGGCGGCGCTGCGCAGGAACTGCTCCGAGTTCATTGCCGGCAACAACTGGAACGTCAAACAGGAAGAGTACTTCGCCCTCGTCGATTGCGTCGTGGGAGAAGCTCAGCCGGTTGCAGTATGAGCACAATGAAAGCCGATCGAATCGCGGCGCCCACGCAATACGCGCAACTGGGCTTCGGGCTTCGCGTCCTCCTTACCGACAGCAAGCGTTGGGCGGTCGGCGTGCGCATCGGAATGGTGTTTGCCGAAATGGGTTGCGAAGTGGGGATACTGTGTCCCCCGGAAGGCCACCCGGCGCATACCGTCTCGTCGATTCATCGGCGATTTCGCTACGACGGATTCAAGCCTCTGGCGTCGCTGGAGTCGGCCATTGAGGAATTTCGTCCCGACCTGATTCTGCCCACCTGCGATCGCGGAGTGATGCATCTGCATCGGCTGCACGGGCAGGCGCGCGCCCAGGGAAAACACTGGATCGCGAACTGCATCGAGCGTTCTCTGGGGCCTGCGGAGAGCTTTCCCGTGGTCGCCAATCGCTACCCGCTTCTGAAACTGGCGCGGGAAGAAGGCATTCGCATCCCGGAAACCATCGCGCTCCGCGACCAAAGCGACCTGCCCGCGGCCGAAGCCCTGGGGCTGCCGCTGGTGGTGAAAGCCGACGGAACCTGGGGCGGCTGCGGTGTCCTGGTGGCCCACACCGCAGCGGAGCTTCGCCAGGCCTGGCTCGCCCTGCGCAGCAGACGCGGAACGCCCTGGCTGCTCAAAGAACTGGCGCTGAATCGCGATCGCGGCAACACCGTGCATGACTGGAAAAACGCGCGGCCCACGCTGATTGCGCAAGCCTGGGTGGATGGCCGTCCTGCTAACTGCGCGGTCGCCTGCTGGGAAGGAAAGATTCTTGCCGGCATCAGCGTCGAGGCGGTCACCACCAACGGCGAACGAGGCCCCGCCAGCGTGATTGAAGTGGTTGAGGGCGAGGAAATGATGCTGGCCGCCGAACGCATCGCGCGCCGCCTTCGCTTGTCAGGATTCTTTGGCCTCGATTTCATGGTCGAGCGCGCCACCGGGGCCGCTTACCTCATCGAGATGAACCCGCGCTGCACCCAGCCCTGTTCGCTGCCGCTGGGCCGTGGCCGCAACCTGCCCGCCGCCATCTGCGCTCGCCTGGTCGACGAGCCGGAGCCGGAAACCAGTCCCGTCACCGAGCTGACCCGGATTGCCTATTTCCCCAAGCCCGCCGGATCGTCGGCCCCCGCCGCGGACCTCCCAGCCTGGAGCTACTATTACGATGTCCCTTCAAACCAGCAGAACTTCATTCGCCAGTTGCTCCACCAGTGGCCCGAACGCGGCAAAATCGGGCTGTGGCTCGACCGAGAGCGCGGCATCGACCGGGGATATCGTTGAGCCGGAGCGCTGCGCCCGTCGCTCGTTCGACATGAGACAGCGCATGAGAACGCGAAAAATCGTCGGGATGCTTGCACTCCTGCTACTGGTTCCGCTGTGCGGCCCCTGGTGCGTGCTATCCCAGTCGTGGAAGCCGTTTCTCGCACCCAGCCAGGCGATCGACTGGCCGGCGGCCGGGGCCGGCGACATTCCCGCACGCCCGGTCCTCTGCGCCACCCTTACTCCCACGGCCACTCTTGCCCGCATCAACGCGGCGCTGAGGTCTTGTGCCAGTGGGCAGACGGTCTATCTACAGGCTGGCACCTACGCGATTTCCGGCGCCATTCAAGTGCCGTCGAACGTGACTCTGCGCGGCGCGGGCGCGGATCGAACCATCCTCAACGCCACCGGCTCCGGGGAAGCCGTGATTGCCCTGGGATCGGGCAGCGTTGCGTATCGCCCGCGGGTGATTCGCGGGGGCGCGAGCGGGGGATCGAGCCAGATCGAGCTAGTCTCCGCGGAGGGCATACGGCCCGGCCAGTACCTGGCCATTGCCGAGCGCAACGATCCCGCTTACGTCACCTCCGCCGGCACCGGTGGCAACTGCAACTGGTGCGACGGCGGATGGACCAGAGACGGCGGAATGGCCCGCGGACAGATCGTCGCCATCACCGCGGTCACCGGCAACAGCGTCTCCATTACGCCGGCGCTCTACGCCGCTTACACCCATGACGCCGTGGCCGTGCCGTTCGATATGTCGGCCACCTATGCAGGCGTGGAAGACCTGCAGGTGCGCGCCAACAACACCGGCTACGGCGTCAATTTCCGCCTCGACATGTGTGCCTATTGCTGGCTGCGCGGCGTGGAATCTAACTACACCGACGGCGATCATGTTGCGGTGCTCTGGGGTTATCGCGACGAGGTGCGCGACAGCTACTTCTCCAACGCATTTGTTCACCTGCCCGGAGCCCACGACTCCGACATCGACCTGGCGCTCAAGACCAGCGCCACCCTGGTGGAAAACAACATCCTGGAGCGCAACCACGCGTCGGTGATGCTGGAGTGGGGTGCAGCCGGAAACGTCATCGCCTACAACTACATGATGGGCGAGTTTGACAGCGAAGCTGCCAACGTGGTGATCGGCGGCGTCGATTATCACGGCGCGCATCCCCAGTTCAACCTGCTCGAGGGCAACGTGCTCACCGAAATCTACGCCGATTCGGTGTGGGGAAGTTCCAGCGAGACCACCGCGTTCCGCAACTGGGTGGTGGGCTCCAACCGGGTCTGCGCTCCTCTGCATGGGCGGGGGCCGGTCGACTGCTCCAGCGGCCATTACGGATTCCAGGCCGCGCGCGCGGTGCAGCTTTCTCACCTCACCAGTCGCAACAACTTTCTCGGCAACGTGATTGGAAGCCAGCAGATGCAGTCGCTGCGCGGCTATTCGCTGCCGGTGCCGCAGGTTCCCAGCGTCGAATACCCGGCGCATCGCGCGTACGAAGCCGCCGTCGGCTTTTCCTTTGGCTATGGAAGCGCGAACGACGACGGCGCGGGAAATGGCTGCGGCGGAGGCGTTCCTCCGTGCCACGCCGCGGGAACCTCGGCCACCGACCTGGTCCACGGCAACTTCAACAACGTTGGCGGAAGCACGGACTGGAAACCGGAGATGAGCCACGTTCTGCCGCCGTCGTTTTACCTGTCGGGAAAGCCCGCATGGTGGGGACGGTTGCCCTTTCCCGCCACTGGCCCCGACGTGACCGGAGGTCCGGGACCCGCGGGTCATTCTTACGGAAACCCCGCGCGAACCTGCTACATCCGCGTCATGGGCGGTTCCGACGGGGGCGCGGGCAGTCCTCTGGTTTTTAACGCCGCCCGATGTTACGCCGCGGGGCGGTGATCCGGAATTGAACCTCGGTCCCAATCTGGGAAGGCTTCCAAATCGCACCGGCAAACTTAAATACACCTGGTTCAGCCATTTATCTCCAATGGACCCCGACGCAAGTTACTTCATGGTTACCAACAGGGGGGTGCGGTTGCACCCTGTTTGTGGGATTTAGCTTTGGACAGCGGATGCGTACTGTGGACAGGATGGCGCTGCTCTCTCCGGCGCGCACCGTACCGGCTCGACCTCTTCGTGTCCGGTCTGCGCGGCAACACCGGATGCGGAGCGGACGTACGGGAAGCCGGGCAAAAGACCCGGACCCCGTTTGGCGACAAGACCGTCCCCTTTTGTTCCGGCGTGTGCAGGACGAGCCGCTGCATCATTGAATTCATCGGGGAATGGCGGCAGGCTGCATCGGATAGCGGAAACATGAACCGGTTTTTGACCATCTCGGGCCCGTGCATTTGCCTTGCGGGCATTTTTACCATTGCCACGGGCCACGCACAGGCTCCGCCGGCGAGCCCCTCCGCGCCCGCGTCGCAGGCCGCAGCGGAACCATCCGACGAGCTACCCACCCCTCAACTCAAGCCCAACCCGCTGGAAGCGCTGCGCAAGTTTGAACCGGCCGCCGACGAGGAATACCAACTGGGCAAGGGCGATGAAATCCAGATCGACTTCACCGGCCGCCCGGAGTTGCAGGCCAAGCTGATCGTTGGACCCGATGGGCGGATCACCCTGCCGCTGGCCGGCGAAGTGATGCTGGCCGGGGCGAGCCGCAGCGAGGCCGCCAAAAAGATTGAAACCGCCCTCACGCCGTTCTATGCCAATCTCAGCGTGCTGGTGACAGTCACCAGGTACACCGCCAACCGGGTGCTGGTGCTGGGTGCGGTCGATCATCCCGGTCCCATGGTGTTCGACGGTAACCCCACGCTGCTGGAAGCGATTACACGCGGCGGCCTGCCCCTCGTGGGACCCCTGAAGCGCCCCCAGATTCCCGACCAGTGCGCCATCTATCGCGGCAGCGACCAGGTGATGTGGGTGCAGCTTCGCCAGCTTGTCGAGTCCGGCAACCCGCTCGCCGACCTGCGCCTGCGTCGCGACGACGTGGTCTACGTGCCCGATCCGTCGGAGCGTTTTGTTTCCGTGCTCGGCGAGGTAAATCATCCCGGCGCAGTGGAGCTGGACACCAACACCACATTGGTCGGCGTGCTGGCCATGGCCGGCGGCCTCACGGAAAAAGCCGGCGGCAAGCCACACATCCAGATCATCGACCCCAAAACCGGAACCTCGCGCTCGATTGCGTTCAAAGATCTGCTGAACCCCACCAAAACGCTCGAAGTCACGCTCAAGCCGGGCGAAGTGATTTTCGTTCCGGAGAGCGGCTTCTATCGCGCCACCTACCTCCTGGAAAAGCTCAATCCGCTCGCTACGCTGGCGACCCTTGCCGCCGTGAACGGGGCACTATGAGAAACCTGCGGGAAGCCAGCCTCCGGGAGGGTGGGGGATATCCAGACGATCCGCGGATGGGCCTGCCCGGCGGGCAGAACGGCCCCATCCAGCGCATGCCTGCCGCTCATCCTGACCAGGTGTTCTTCCACTTCGATTTTTTGCGCAGCCTGCAGATGCACCGCCGCCTGGCGGTGGGGGTGTTTCTCATCGCGTTGCTGCTTTCCGCGGGGTACACGGCGCGGCGCTGGAGCACCTACAAGGCGAAGAGCCTGGCCTACGTGAAGCCGTCGCCGTCCCGCATGCTGGAAAGCGGCACCGCGCAGCAGTGGCCTTACGACGCCAATACCTACGAGTCCTACATCCAGGAGCAGATTCACAACGTGACCCGCCCTGACGTGCTGGCCGCCGCGGTGAAGAAGATGCCCGGATGGCGCGGGACAGACGAGAGCGAACAGGCCGCCGCCGATCGCCTTGGCAGCAACATCGAAGCCACCCGCGTCGGCGCGGGCTACAAGATTTCCATTGTGGCCACGGCGGGCAGCGCCGAAGAAGCGGCGGACATGGCCAACGCCGTGGCCAACAGCTACATTGAAAGCGCCACGCGCGAGTTGCGCGCCGGCGATCCGCAGCGCATCGAGTTATTGCGCGAAGAACGCGACCGCATTGTGAAGGAACTGGCCAGTGACCGCACCGAGCAGGAAGATCTGAGCAAAAAGCTTGGCGTGGCCGCAGTGGGAGCCGCCACGCCGGATCCCTTCGACGATCAGATTGCCCAGGTTCGCGCGGAGCTGGTGAAGGCGCGCACCGCCAACGACGAGGCCGCGGCCAAGCTGACGGCCATGGCCAGAGGAACCTCCACCGTTGCGCTGGACGCGCAGGCGGATGAGCTGGTGTCCGCCGATCCCGGCATGGGCAGCTTGAAGACCGCGCTCAACAAGCGCCGCTCCGACCTGATCTCTCAAATGGCCAACTTGACCCCTAACCATCCGCAGTACAAGCAGGACGCGGATGAGTTGGCCAAGATCAACAGCTCGCTGGAGACCATGACTCGCGAACTGCGCAGCAAGGCCGGCGTCCAGCTCGAGCAGCGCCTGAAGAATGATTTGGAGACCACTTCGTCGGTGGAATCCCGGCTCAACGGGCAACTGGCGCAGCTCACCGGAGCCGCAGGCAGCGCCACGCCGCGCTTGCAGCGTTCCGCGGAACTGGCCACCGACGTCCAGCGCCTGCAGAACCGCTTCACCGTTGTGGATGAACAATTCCGCAACCTGACCATGGAGAACAATGCGCCCGGCGCGGTCTATCTCTCCGCGGCAGCCATGCCTCCGCTGACCGCTGCGCGCTCCAAGGTGCTGCGCAACGCATTCATCGTTGTCCTCGCCGGTCTGGTGTTCGCCATCGGCGGCGCTCTTGTGGCGCACAACCTCGATCCCCGCGTCTACATCGCCTGCGACGTGGAACGGGTGCTTGGCTTCGCACCCATGGCGCTGCTGCCGGACCTCTACGAGGTCGGCTCGGGCGTGGCCGATGAGTACATGCTGCGCCTGGCCGCGGCTGTGGAACACGCTCACCAGCAGGGAACGTTGAACAGTTGCATTTTTACCGGAGTGGCCCCCGGCGCCGGCGTTACCACGGTATCCACGCGCGTCAGCAGCATGCTTGAGGCGATGGGCCGGGAAACGGTTCTGGTGGACGCCGTGGGCGCACCGCCGCCTCGCGCGGAAGGCACGCCTCGCCCCGGCACGGGCATGGTGCACGCGCCGCGCGGAACCCGCTCTACCGCCCTGCTGCAGCAGATGACCCAGGAAGCCGGCGACGACACCATCGTGGTCACTGACAGCGCGCCCTTGCTGGTCTCCGGCGAAACCGAGTACCTGGCTCGCTTTGTCGACTCCGCCATCGTGGTCATCGAGTCCGGCATCACCACCAAGGTCCAACTGCGCGAAGTAGCCCGCACCCTGCAGCGCCTGGAAGTCTCTTCCGTGGGATTCGTGCTCAACCGCATCGTTCTCGACAAGGCAAACCCCGGCTTCCGCCAGTCGGTGCGCGCGGTCGAAAAACATCTTCGCGCGCAAGCCCGCGGCTTCGACCACTCGACCCTGAAGACCGAAAATCCGCTGGAGCGCGAGCCGGAGACGCCGCGCAAACCTTCTTCTCTCGATCGGCTGTGGAACAGAGTCTCCGAGCCGGTCGACGACGATCCGGATTTCTTGCGCAAGGGAATTAAGCACCCCATCGAGGAGTCCGCTGGCGCGGAAACCGCACGCGTTGATACCGCGACTCCGCGGCAGCCGGCCAATACTCCTTACGTCCGCGCGGTTGCCGATCCGTCGGCTGAAACCGTGATCGCCGCGCCAGGCAAATCACCTCAGCCTGCCGCCCAGTTCCAATCGGAACCGGCCTATGCGCCCGCCGCCCAGTCCTCTGCGGCTCCGGTCGCCGAGTCCGCAGTCCAATCCACGCCGGCTCCTGTCACCGGGCCCGTCGACGAATCGCCGCTTCCCGAAATTCTGCGCAAGCGCTCCGAGGTGGCCAGCGCCGCTGCTGCGCAACCCGAGCGCAGCGAAGCGCGCCTGCCGGGCTTCGTGTCCCGTCCCATGCGTGGCCGGGAACCGGTCCGTCCCGTCGCCAGCCAGGCCGACGCTCGGCCTGCATTTTCGCCGCCCGACCTCGCCGCTGCCGCCGAGTTTCTTCACAACTTCGCGCCTCCCGCGCCGCAGCCCGGCTCCGCCCCGCAGCCTGCTCGCGAAACGCCCGCCGGGCTTTCTGACCGACTCGAAGATTTTTTCAAAGTGCCCTCCGCCGAACCCCTGCCGGAGCGGCGCAGCGACTCAGTCAGCCAACCGGTCAGGGAATTTCCCGCGCCGCCCGCATTCTCCGCGCCCCGCGCCTCCGAACTCGAAACCACTCTGGCGCCGGAATCGCCGGCTTTCGCCAGCGAAGCCGATCCCGAAGAACTCCCCTACAGCGCCGCTTCCCGCCTCGGCGGACTGCGCAACCTGCTCACCACCCTGGGAATCAAGAATCTGCACATGGAAGCGGAATTCCGGAAGATCCATCCGGAGTCCGAGGCGCCGCGCGTCGAGCGTCTGCCGGAACGCGCTGTCTTTGCCCAGCCCGACACTCCGGCGGGCTTTGTCGAGGAACCGAATGCCCCCGCGCCTGCAGTGGTGGTGGCGCGCCCGGAGATCATCCCTCCCCGCCTCAACGTGGAACCAGCAGAGCGTGAACAGGACATGGCCCGTCCGGTGAAATCACCCCAGGTGAACCGGTGGGACTCTCCGGAAGATGTGGATACGCTGCCTTCGCGCCGCGGGCAATACCGCAAACGCCACTGATTTTCGCTTCACTTCGGCCGGATCAACTCAATTCGATCGCGCGTCCGCACCCACGTATTCCCGGCCATTCGTCCCACCGCGTCCAGCCCGGCGGGATCGACCCGGAAATCCTCCACCAACTCCTCGCGCAGGTGAAAGCGCACAATCTCGCCGAGCACAATCACGCCTCCGCCCGGGTTGCGGCTGGTGTAAATCACCTGCAGCAGCTTGCACTCCATCTGCGCCGGAGATTCCGCCACCCGCGGCGGCCGCACCACTTGGCTGGGCAGCGGCGTCAGCCCCGCCAGCGCAAACTCATCCACCTCCGGCGGCACCTCGGCAGCCGCGATATTGGCCGCCCCGGCAATCGCCTCGCTGACCACGTTCACCACGAACTCGCCGGTATCCTCCACATTGCGCAGGGTGTCTTTGCGCGGAGCCGGCTCAGCTTCGCCGCTGCGCAGCGCCGGGCAGAACAGCAGCGTGGGCGGCGCCGACCCCACTCCGCAGAAGAAGCTGAAAGGCGCCACGTTGGCCACGCCGGCCGCGTCCAGGGTCGACACCAGCGCAATCGGCCGGGGCACGATGATGCCGGTCATCAGCTTGTAGACCTGGCGGGCAGCGTGTTGGGTGGGATCGATGCTCAGCATGGGCGCGGTCACTCCAGTCTCCTGTAATGATCGTACCCGCTCGCTAAAGCCGGGTTCGATTTTGGGGCAGTGATCGGCACGACTCAAGTCGTGCCCCTTCAAAACAGGGTGGTGAGGCAAAACGTGTGTGGCGTCTCACAAATTGGTTGCATCATTCAGCGGCGCAAATGCAGGTCCTTCGACTCCGTTTGGCCCAAATACCGGCCAAACTCCGCTCAGGATGACAGCGTATTTATGCGATGGATATTGGAGACAGGACACTAGTTTGGGAGCACACCATAGACGTCGAGCTCGCCGGGAACGCTGGTGCTGCTGTCGTCTCCTCCGCTATTGTTGCCGCGCGTTCCCACGTACACACGCCCGTTGGCGATGGTGGGCACTGTGAACTTAACCGGATATCCGGCGGAGTTGCTGGTTCCCTGCGAGCTGTTCCAGAGCTCCGTTCCCAGGTTGCGGGCATCGTAGGCGTGGAGAACGGCGGGGCCGCAGCCCAGCGACTGCGGGGTGCAGTACTGGCCGTTATCCAGTGCCCATACAATCCCGTTGGCGGCGCCGGTGGCGCTGATGGACGGCGTGGAACCCGGGAATCCGAATGAATTTGCGGACGTGGAGGAAGGCGACGGATTCACCTGCGCGGTTGAGGGATCCAGTGGGAATGCGTGCACCGGGCCGCTGTGTCCCGCGATATAGAAGGTCGAATTCCAGAACGCTCCGGTACTGAAGATCGGGCTTCCCAGGTTGGCGTGTTGCCACGCATTGGCGTCCCCACTTCCACCCAGTTTGTCGCGATCGAGCAGATAGAGGGTTCCATCCTTTCCGCCGCCGATGATCAAGTGCGTGGGGTTGCCGCCATTGGCGGGAAGGTCGACGAGAATGGCGGTGCCGCCGGAGCCGAAGTCGCTGTCGTTGTACTGGTCGGAAGCCTGATCGGAGGGGGTGAAGTACTGCGACACCGTCAGCGCGCCGGTGAGCTTGAGCAGCGAGTCGCCATAGTCCTGGTTGGGTGCAGCCGCATTCGCCGCGTCGAATGTGCCATTGCCGGTGATCACGTAGAGGTTGCCGGCGGAGTCGGCGGAGGGGGCCGCGCCGCCCATCCAAATGCCTCCCCATCCTTGATCGGGCGTGTCGTTGAATACGCCGGTCTGCGCAAGGGTGTGCGCATCGTAGCCCATCACCCAGCCGTAGTAAGGAGCGGTGTCCTCATGCGAGGCCCATGCGATGTACACGATGCCATTCACCAGTGCGAGCCCTGCGCGCTGGTTCTGAGTGGCCGGCAGAAACGTGGTGGTAGTGCCACCGTCTCCACTGCCTGGGAATGTGGCGGCGATGGTCGCGGGCCCTGCGAAGTTCTCCTTACCGGTGACCAGGTCGACGGCATGCAAACGCTGGAAGAACTTGCCGGATGCGGGCATCACGGATTTTGAGACCACGTAGAGCGTGTTGGTGGCGGGATCGATGACGGGCGTGCCGGTCACGCCGACCTCCGGAGCGATGTCGCCGTATCCACTCCCAACCCGTGCGTTGGCCCCTGCTGAAGGGACGATGGTTTCTCCCGCGCCAGCCCCATGGGCGGCATCGATGAGGTTCACTTGCCAAAGCGGCTGGCATGAGCCTGCTGCTGAATCCGCGTCGAATGCGTACAGGCTGTCATGCTGGGTGGCGATAAAAACAACATTGTGCCTGGCCGAACCGATGGTCAGGTTCGGCATCCACAGGGGCTGGGTATAAACCGCTCCATCCACTGCGCAGGAGAACAATTTCCCGAAGGTCGACGAGGTGACGGTCGCCGGGGTCAGCGCGTACTCGTGGGTGTTGGCTCCGTCGCGCGCCAGATCGTTGTGATACGTGGTAACGCCGGAGAGGTCGGTTACAGCTACGGAAACCGCGGCGAATTTCGAGCTGTCGGTACTATGCGTCGCGGTCACGGTATAGATTCCGGGAGCGGTTGGCGCGGTGTAGGTGACTACCGAGCCACTGGCGCTGCTGGAAGAGGAGAGGGTTCCGCACGCGGTCCCGGAGCAGCCGTTCCCTGTCGCCGTCCAGTTGACAGAAGCCGCATCGGTGGAGGCAGGCGTAAGCGCCAGGTTCTGGTTGATCTCCACTGCGGCACGCACGGGCGAGACCGAAACCGTAATCGCCCGGGCGATGGTAAGTGTAAATGGGGCGGATGTGCTTTGCGCGGACTTGGCCGAATCCGTGACCGAGAAGGCCAGCGCCGCTTTTGTGGCAACTGCGGTCGGGCTTCCCGCAATGGCTCCCGTATTCGGGTTCAGCGAGAGGCCCGTGGGCAGTGATCCACTCTGAAGCGACCACGTGTAGGGCGCGGTGCCGCCGCTTGCCGCGAGGATAACGCTGTAGGCCGTTCCGACGATGCCATCGGGCAGCGACACAGTGGTGATGACGAGAGGGGTGGGCGGGGGCGTGCTGGTTCCCGACCCACAACCGCCGACGGTCCACGAGGCGAGTGCAAAGACCAGGCTCAGAGCCGAGGCCGGCCGGCGAATCCTGTGCGGCGGATTCCTGAAGTCGAACGCCACGCGCGATCTTCTCCTGAAGGGTACGAGGAGAGTATCACGCGGGACAAACGGAAGAACATCGGAAAGGTGACGGGCGGGCCTGGATGGCTCCCCACCATTGCGACAGAAATCCGCCGCGGCGGACGCAAAGATGGGGCACGGGGAGGCTTTGTTGGATTTGCGAATTCTATGCCATGGCGGCGAGCACGGCGTCAGCGAATTTTGTGGTGCCGCAGTTGCCGCCTACGTCGCGGGTGAGGCATTTGCGTTCGGAGTAGACGGTTTCCAGGGCTTTCTGCACCTTGTTGGCGGCGGCTTCTTCGTCGAGGTAGCGCAACATGAGGATGGCGGACTGGAGCAGTGCGGTGGGGTTGGCGATGTCCTTGCCGGCGATGTCGGGGGCGGAGCCGTGCACGGCTTCGAAGATGGCGCAGTCGTGGCCAAGATTGGCGCCGGGAACCAGGCCGAGGCCGCCGACGAACGCGGCGCAGAGATCGCTGACGATGTCGCCGTAGAGATTTTCGAGCAGCAGGGTGTCGTACTGGTACGGATTCATCACCAGTTGCATGCAGGTGTTGTCGATGATGTGTTCGCCGTAGAAGATTTCCGGGAATCCTTCGGCGATTTTGCGGGCGCAGCGCAGGAAGAGGCCGTCGGAGAGCTTCATGATGTTGGCCTTGTGGATGGAGTGGATCTTCTTGCGGCCGTGCTTGCGGGCATAGTCGAAGGCGAACTTGGCGATGCGCGTGGAGCCTTTTTCAGTAATGACCTTGATGGATTCGACCACCCCGGGAACGACCTCATGCTCGAGGCCGACGTACTCGCCCTCGGTGTTTTCGCGCACGATGATCAGGTCCACGCCGGGCCACTTAGATTCAAGGCCGGGAAGGTTCTTGATGGGGCGGAAGTTGGCGAAGAGGTCGAACTTTTTGCGCAGGGTGACGTTGATGCTCTTGAATCCGCCGCCGATGGGGGTGGTGACCGGGCCCTTGAGCGCGACTTTGTTACGCACGATGGAATCGTAGAGGTCCTGGGGGATGTATTCGCCGAAGATTTCGAAGGCTTCGGCGCCTGCGGCGTAGCGTTCCCATTCGAAACGGACGCCAGTGGCTTCAAGGATGCGGAGGACGGCGGCGGTGACTTCGGGGCCGATGCCGTCGCCGGGGATGAGGGTTACTTTGTGGGTCTTCTGTTCGGACATGGCTGCTGGTTTCTAGCTCCTGGCTTCTAGCCTAAAGCTTGCGGGCGGGTGGATCAGAAGCCGGTCTGCGTCGCGGCGGCACTGTCGCGTTTGCATCGGAGCCACCGAGGGCCGCCAGACGCCGGGCCGCTTCGCGCCGGACGAGTTGTGTCACGGCTTCTCGTATGAGGGCCTCCATGTGCGTGATACCTGCGAATTGCTGGGCTCTACGAACCAACTCGTTGCAAGCTCAATCGTAATACGCGTCGAAGCGCCTGTGAGTGCCGCCCTGAGTCAAAGGTGGATTAGATCAGTTGAAAGCCGTTCAAGCGCCTGGCGGCGTTTTGGTCAAACGTCAGAGTCGCCGAGCATCCGCGCCACGCGCCTAAAGCTCCAATCAAAGCGTCCTCGAAAGTCCCGGATCCGCTTTTGACCGCAATCACAGCCTGGTAGACCTCCTGCTCGTTTTGAACTTCCAGGGTGTCAGCCGCTAACAGCATTTCAACGTGGTTGGCAACTTCCCCGCGCGATCGTTTGTACAGGCTCGCAAGAACCCAGGCGACTTCGAGGATACAAACGAGGCTGACAAAGCCGGGGTCGTCCTCAGTCAAACGGCGTTCGACAATTTCGGTAGCTTTGGGAGACTGCACCGGATCGTCTTGAGCCAGGTAGCGCAGCAAGACGTTCGTATCGAGACCAATCATTTCTTTCGCCGAAATCTCGCGGTGGCGCCGGCCTCGATCGCCTGGTCAATTTCCTGGAGAGATACAGGCCGCGCCGGTTTGGGTACGCTGCCCTTGAGGCGAGTGGTTGGGATTTTGGGCAGGATGATTACACCGTCCGGATGGAAGAAGAACTTGAAGCGATCCCCCGGTTTGATCTGCAGCCGTTCCCGAACTGCCTTGGGGATCGTGGCCTGCCCCTTGCTGCTGAGTGTGGCTTCCATCCCTGATTCACCTCGCTTTACATTTTAACAGAAGTAAAGAGGCGCGCCGTAGTTGTGAGTCCAGGTTTCGGGCATAGCCGCTGGCTTCTAGCCTCTTGTTTCTAGGGTATCGCGTGCCGGCTCCGGGTCCTTCAGATGGCGAATGGGGGCGTTGCTGGAAAACCTAGATTTTCAGCGACTCGCCGGAGGCTATCATCGTCCGTCCACAGCCCGGTTGGGTTTTCGACGATGATGAGCGATGCGATGAGGTGGGCATCGACAAAGCCGATGCCGAGTGTATAGAGCTTTTGCACTTCGATGAGTTGACGGACTTCATGGAGTTCGGCTACCGGCAGCTCGGGAAGGAACTCCAGAGACGCGAGCGTCATCGCTCGATCGCGGAGACCACCGAGAGCCAGTTCCGCGACGATATAGGGATGCGTGACCGCCCTACCCGCATCCAGCAACGCCGAAACGTCCTTGTTTTCGCACTTGAAATGGCGCGTCCAGATGTTGGTGTCGATCAGGATGGGCGCGCCTGCCGGAGTCACTTTCGCGGCATCCTTCGGCGCGGGATGGGCTTCAGGTCGGGCATGGTCCCGCCCAGCGCGGCCAGCCTGCGGGCCGCCTCTCGCTGGACCAACTGGTGGAGGGCCTCGCGGACCAGAGCAGCCTTCTCCTTGATGCCGGTGTACTGCTCGGCCTGCTTGATCAGTTCGTCGTCGAGTGCGATGGTGGTGCGCATGGAACTCCCTGTGCAGATAATAGCATCATTTTGATGCTGATTACAGTGCCGGCATTCTCTCGTGTGCGCGAGGGGGAACTGCCGCGTCCGCTACAAATCGATCAACATAGACTTTGTAGAAAGATAGATAAGTACAGGTCAAGAACGCGAAGAGGAACGCGACCAACCACCGCGTGCGAGCGGCCCGAGAGCTTCGAACCTTGCGAGAAATGAACATAAACAGTGTGTAAAGCACGAGCAATAGTCCGAGCAGATCCCACCGAAACATTGACCTAGCTCCGCCGGTCAAAATCCCCAGCAAAATGGGGTGATGGTCGCCAAGGGCCAAAGCCACAATCCAAATAGTGATCGCCGCGGCCGTGCCACTAATGGCGGAAAGAACAAGGAAGATAAACTTTTTCATGTCGACCCTCTTGAGGTTTTTGTCCTTGGCCGATTCGAAAGCTATTTCTTCGTCTTGCTTGAGCGATTCCCTTCCAGCAGTCCTTCCAGCTCTTCCTTGAATTCGCGGACGTCTTTGAAGTCCCGGTACACGCTGGCGAAGCGGATGTAGGCGACGGTGTCGAGGCCCTTGAGGTGGCTCATGATCAGTTCGCCGATCTCGCGTGTCGAGCGTTCGCGCTCCTGCGCATCCATCACGAACTGCTCGGTAGCATCGACTACCTCTTCCAATTGGGTCGATGAGACGGGGCGCTTTTCGCAGGCGCGGAGCAGGCCGCTGAGGATTTTCTGGCGGTCGAAGCGCTCTCGCCGGCCGTCTTTTTTCACCACCATGTAGGGGATTTCGTCGATGCGCTCGTAGGTGGTGAAGCGGCGGTTGCAGCGCTCGCACTCGCGGCGGCGGCGGATGGAGTCGGCCTCCTTGCTTTCGCGCGAGTCGACCACACGATCCTGGGCGAACCCGCAATAAGGACATTTCATGCTGGGTTGATTTTAAGGCATCGGGCATGCGGCTTCTGACGAGCGGGGAGCCGGAGCGGTACAGGGCAATCGGCGAGACGGGGAGTGGAGGTGCCGTTACTTTGGGGTGGTGGGGAAGGGTGCAGTTGAAACCGGCGGAGATTCCTTATAGAGTGATCACATTGCGGGAAGCACGACGGTATCCGGATTTGGAAGCCGCCCCCGCCGAATTGTCGGCACACAAAGGGACTCGCGCACCATCCAACCCGAAGAGGAAACAGGAGATCGGCATTATGGAAACCAAGCCGGCACAAAATATTCAGGACACTTTCCTGAATACAGTTCGGAAGGACAAAACCCCCATCACCATTTACCTGGTAAGCGGAGTAAAGCTTACCGGCAAAATTCGGTCCTTCGACAAGTATTCCGTACTTCTGGAGAACAACAGCCAGGAGCAATTGATCTTCAAACACGCCATATCCACGGTAGTGAGCAACCGGAGCGTGCTGCACGGCGAGCACCGAGCCCCGGGGATGCACACGGGCCTGGGCCCGGCTCCGGTGGGTGTGCCTTCGTCGGCTCCTGCGGGGACCGCGGAGAGTGCCCGAGGAGCGGTTTCGATTGGAAGTTGAATCAGGCCGGAATGGGCTGACCGGCACCCGGCCGGAACGCGCCATCCTGGTGGGAGTGGACCTGCAGGTTCGCTCCCGGATCAAGCGAGCCGGGGTGGAAGGCGCGCGGGCGGCGGTGCGTCCGAACGAGGATATGGACGAGCCGTTGAGCGGTTTGTCGCCCCTGCGCGGTGCTGCGCCGCAAGTCTCGACGGCGCTGGATGCGGAAGAATCGCTGGCGGAATTTCGCGAGCTGGTTTCGAGCGCCGGTGCGGCGATTGTCGCGGAGTTGCTGCAGCGGCGGGCGCGTCCCGATCCGGCCACGCTGATCGGCGCGGGCAAGGTGGAGGAGATTGCGGGAATAGCGGCCTCCACGGAGGCCGACCTGGTGCTCTTTGACCACGACCTGACTCCTACGCAACTGCGCAACCTGGACGCCGCGCTGCCCTGCCGGGTGCTGGATCGCACTCAGCTTATTTTGGACATTTTTGCTCGTCACGCGCGCACCCGGGAGGGCCAACTGCAGGTGGAACTGGCGCAGTTGGAATACATGCTGCCGCGGCTGACCGGGCGCGGCAAGGCCATGTCGCAACTGGGAGGCGGTATTGGCACGCGCGGACCGGGCGAAACGCAGTTGGAAACCGACCGGCGGCGGATTCAGCGCCGCATCGATCAGCTCAAGCTGGACCTGGAGGCGGTGCGCAGGGTGCGCCGGCAGCAGCGGCAGCGGCGAGAGGCCGTTCCGGTGCCCACGGTGGCGCTAGTGGGCTACACCAACGCGGGAAAAAGCACGCTGTTCAACCGCATGACCGGTGGGAAGGTGCTGGAGTCGCCGCGGATGTTCGCCACGCTCGATCCCAAGCTGCGGGCGATTGAGCTGCCCAGCCGGCGCAAGGTGTTGCTGAGCGACACGGTGGGATTTATCCGCAACCTGCCGCACACGCTGGTGACCAGTTTTCGCGCGACGCTGGAGGAGGTGGAGCAGGCGGAAGTGCTGCTGCACGTGCGCGACGCCGCGTCGACGTATGGCGAGGAGCAGAAGTCGCAGGTGGAAAAAGTTCTGGGCGAGCTGGATGCGCTGAAGAAGCCGCGCATCGAGGTGCTGAACAAGATCGACCTGCTGGACGAGGAGCATCGGCGCGGGCTACTGGAGGGCGCCACCGCGGTCGCGGGAGTTGATGGCGAAGCGGGAGTGCCGGTTTCTGCGCGCACCGGGGAGGGCACGGAGGCGCTGCTGTTGGCGATTGACGGCGCGCTGCATTCCGATCCGCTGATCGATGCGGAATTGCGGGTGCCGCAGCAGGAAGGCGGAGTGCTGGCCGCGATTGAGTCGGGAATGGTGGTGCACCACCGCAGCTACGAGGGCGAACAGGTGCTGCTGTCGGTGACCGGGCCGGCATCGCTGGTGGGGCGGCTGCGGGAGTACCGGCTGCGCGATAAGTGATCTCGCTTTTCGTGGCACACTTGTGCTGTGACTGAAAAAGATCTTAAGCATTCTGCCGGCCCCGTTTCCGGGGCATCCATCACCACGCTCTCCAGCCGGGAAATCTACCGCAACCCATGGATGCGCCTGCGCGAAGATGAGATCCTGCGCTCGAATGGAAAGAAGGGCGTTTACGGGGTGGTCGAGAAGGACGAGGCGGCGATTATTCTGCCCATCGATGGCGACCGCATCTGGCTGGTGGAGCAGTTCCGTTACACGATCCAGGAGCGCGCGGTGGAGTTGCCCCAGGGCGGCTGGGAGAGGGAGGTTGAAAATCCCGAGGAACTGGCGCGTGGGGAACTGAAAGAAGAGACGGGCCTGCATGCCGCAAGCATGACGTACCTTGGGCGGCTGTGGATCGCTTACGGCTTCACCCGGCAGAAGCAGCATGTCTTTTTGGCAACCGGGCTGACGCAAACAGCAGTGGAGCCGGATGAGGAAGAGCACGATATTTTGGTGCGCAATGTGGCGATTGCTGAGTTTGAGCAGATGATGCTGAATGGGCAGGTGCGCGATGGATGCACGGTGGCGGCGTGGGGACTTTATTTCATGTGGAAAGCGCGGCAGGACCGAGGGGGCGATGCCGATTAACCCGACCGCCGAACATCGTCGGCCGCAACCTTTGCCGCATAGCATAGGCCTTGAAAAGCGCTGGCTTCGAAGAGGCTCTTTGCCCCTGCAGCTTTTGCGATTTCGAACTGTCGGCGACTTACCAGCCGATATGCCTTCATCATTTCAGGAATCGTGGGACGGTTCCGGGTACGAACGAAGGCGTTATTCAATTCACGCAATACACCCTTCACTTGGCAGTCGTGAATGTGAGGGTCCGAACCGTTCAGATCGCTTAACGACTTCTGAACCCTATACGCCTTTGACTCAAAGATGAACCACATATGATTCTTAGGGTTCATCTTGGCCCATCCGACCGCGAGCCCGAGTTCGAAGGGCATGTTGAAACGAGGAGTCGCAAAGGGCGGTGTGCGGTCTGCCTCGACTCTTGACAGGTCGTGGATCGAATACGGGCAGGCCTGAATTTCCTGAAATATCTTGTCCAACCGCCTGGTTCCGCCGGGCAAACCCAAGGTCGCGTGCGGTTTGAATTCAAGAAAGACCAGGCCGACTATATAAGCAACATAAAGCGTCCGAAACCCCGAGTCGTAGGGGATGTTCAGGAATACAGCATCTTGCGCGGGACTAACTGCCGGTTGTCGCACTCTTTCTCTTCCCGTTACGCGCCGCTGCCGCGCCATCGCCTTTCCACTTTCTCGCGTGTGGGGAAGAGGACGTCGACAGACTTCTCTTGAAGGCTGTTTTTGTCGCTGTCCCGCGGCTTCGTCCAGTCACGATGTACTCAAGTGACTTCTGACGAGCCCGGCTCAAGCCCAGACTCTTCCCAAACTCTTCCAGGGAAGCTATTGGCGTGGAGATTTTGACTGAGCGAGCCATCGTGATCTCAGCTTAACATGACGGGGTCCATCGATATCCGCCGGTTACGGCCGGTCTTCGAGCGGGGCCCAGTGCTGCGGGTATTCGGGGCCGATGTATTCGGCGCGGGGGCGGATGAGGCGATTGTCGTCGAGCTGCTCGATGACGTGGGCGGCCCATCCGGCGATGCGGCTCAGAGCGAAGATCGGGGTGTAGAGGTCGATGTCGATGCCCAGGGTGGCGTAGGTCGATGCGGAATAGAAGTCCACGTTGGCATTGAGTTTTTTGTCTTTATTGATGTAGAGCTCGATGGCGCGGGACATTTCGAACCACTTGGGTTGGCCGGCATCCTTGCCGAGCTGCTCGCTCATGCGGCGGAGGTGGGTGGCGCGCGGATCTTCCGTTTTGTAGACGCGATGGCCGAAGCCGGAGATCTTCTGCTTGGCGGCGAGCATGTTTTTGACATACTCGACGGGGTCGGCGCCGGCCTTGTCGATGGTGAGGAGGAGACGCATGACGCCTTCGTTGGCGCCGCCGTGCAGCGGACCCTTGAGCGCTCCGAGGGCGCCGGTGACGGCGGAGTGAATATCGGAAAGAGTAGCGGCGATGACGCGGGCGGCAAAGGTGGATGCGTTCAGCTCGTGGTCGGCGTGCAGAATCAAGGCGATGTCGAGGGTGCGGGTGGCTGTCTCGGAAGGCTTTACGCCATTCAGCATCCAGAGAAAATTGGCTGCGTGGGAGAGCGCGCGATCGGGAGGAACAATCTCCTTGCGCTTGCGGATGCGGTCGTAGATGGCCACCAGCATGGCAATCTGCGCGGTGAGATTGTAGGCCTTGCGCACGTTGGCGTCGTGGGAATTGTCTTTCTCGTCGGCGTCGTAGAAGCTGAGGGCGGAAACCGCGGTGCGGAGCACTTCCATCGGCGTGGCGGAGGTGGGAAAGCTCTTGAGCATCTCGATCATGCGCTGGTCGAGAACGCGGGCGAGGGCCAACTGCTGCTGAAATTCGCGCAGCGCCAGCTCGTTGGGGAGCATGCCGTTCCACAGCAGATAGGTGGTCTCCTCGAAGGTGGAGTACTCGGCCAGCTCGTGGATATCGATGCCACGATAGGCCAATACGCCGGCTTCTCCGTCGATCCAACAGACTCCGGAGTTCGCCGCAACAATACCTTCCAGACCCTTACCCGCGACCGCAGTGGACATAATAGCTGAAGTTCTCCCTTGTTCTTGGATGGTGAAAGAAGGCCATAGGCGGCAATTCCGGGCAGCGCGGACGAGCCGGTCGCCAAAAGTGGAGCAAACTTCTTTATAACGTAGCGGTTCGATGGTTGTCACGGCGGCGGGGCAGATTGTGGCGGGTGCGGCAGTGGCGGAGGGAGGCCGCGGATTTTCGGCACGCCCGATTTTCTCTCTATAATGAGTAGATTCCCAGTGCAGCGCGGCGGAGGTAGCCTGAAGTATGGGGTGGCGGCGCGTACCATGAGGGAGTTCCGGTGAGAAAGCCCTGGAATGGACGTCTAATGGGACAGAAGACGCCCGCAGCCGAGCGGCTTGCAAATTGAAGGGCCGCCAAGGAGATTAAAGCAAATCATGAGTGAAGTGGAAAATGCCCCCAGGAGCTATTCCGGCGCGCTGCTTGCGGCCATAGCTATTGCGTTGTTGTGTGCGGTTGGATCGCTAATCTGGGCGTGGAGCCTGAGCGGCAGGCTGGCGGCACAGCAACAGGAATTGTCGGAGACCAGGCAGCGCAACGTGCAGCTGGCGGCCGGATTGCGCGAGACCGATGCCCGGCTGCGGGTAACGGCCGATGAACTGGGCAAGTCGCTGGGGCTGACGCAGAAGCAGTTGGACTCGCGAGCGCAGCAGATTATTGCCCGGGAGGACGCCGAAACCCGGCGGCTGGAAACGGCGCAGAAGCAGACCGCGCAGCAGGTAACCGCGGTGGCCACCGATGTTTCCACAGTGAAGACGGACGTGGGCGGGGTGAGAAACGACCTGGGCAAGACCCAGACCGACCTGGCCGGCGCGCTGGCTCAATTGACCTCGATGAAGGGCGACCTGGGCGGACACGCGAGCCTGATTGCACGCAATCACGACGAGCTGGAAGTGCTGAAGCACAAAGGCGATCGCAGTTATTACGAGTTCACGCTGGACAAGAACCAAAGGAAGCCGGTGGGCACGGTCAGCCTGGAACTGAAAAAGACCGACGCCAAGAAGAACCGCTTCACGCTGATCGTCTACGCGGACGACAGGAAGTATGAGAAAAAGGACCGCAATGTGAACGAGCCGCTGCAGTTTTACAGCGGCAAGGAACCGGCTCTGTACGAGATTGTGGTGAATTCGATCAACGGCAAGAACCAGGTGGCGGGGTATTTGTCGACGCCGAAGGGCGCGCCGGTGCCACCGCCTGTGGGGCAGTAGCATCTTCTGAGGCTTTCGAAACTTAAACAGAAAAGGCTTCTCCCGATTGGGAGAAGCCTTTTCTGCAGGTGGGAGTGCGGGCCAACACTACTGGTCGGTAACCGGGCCGCTGGGCGCGAGCTTTAGATCGGGCAGGTAGCGGAAGCTGATGTTGTAATCCAGGCCCTTGCGCGCGTCCCATTGCGCCTTGGGCATGCGGAAGGAAGAGACGAAGTCGCCTTCGAGCCACTGGCCCGCGGGGATGGTCGCGTCGGTAGTGAGGGAGCGGCCGTGCAGGGAGGCGAGGTCAGGATAGGCCTGGAACAGGCGCTCATAATCATTGGGCGTGGCGGCGTAACTGGTGTGAACGCCGTCATCGAGGGTGACGTTGGTGAGCACCTGGCGCAGGAACAGCGGATCTTTGCTCTGGTTGTGGAGCTTGACGTGAGTGAACACCAGCACCTGGTCGAAAGCTTCTTTGGGCACGGGCGCCCCGCTGGCATCGAGCCCCGAGGATTCGCGGTGCATGGTGTGAGCCACCACGCGGGTGACCTCGCCGGCCGAGGCGGGCGGTTTCTGCCCCGTGATGACGTAGATGGCGATGACCACCATCACAACGATGGTGGCAATCACCGTGGCTATGACGAGATGGCCGGAACCTTTGGTGATTTCTTCGCCGCGGGCGGCATCGTCGATGTCGGAGGGACCCTGCTGCAGCAGACTCATAACGAGAATCATGATAGCCGCATTGTGGTAGGTTCGGCGACCAAATCCTCAATCGGGGGTCAGGCGGCTGAGGAGGGCATGCGCTTTGGTGACGAAAAAAGCGAACCCACGCCGGCGTGCCTGGGCGTGGGTTCGCGTGGTGGGTTTATCGGTTGCCGGTGGAGGTCCCCGGCGCTGTCACTTACATCTTCCGGTCCGATCCGCTGGAGCTTCGCCGGGAGGTTTTGGGCCCGGAGGATTTTCCGGTGCGGGGCGAGTTGTGGGTTTGAGGGGAGATCTGACCGCTGCCGAAGCCGGTGTTGCCGGCGTTGGTGTGCTGGCTGCCGGTCTGGCTGGTCTGCTTGCCGCGCTCGGGGGTGGGGGAAGAGCCCATTCCGCTGCTTTCACCGGACTGCTGGCCGCCCTTCATCCGGGTGCTGGTGGACGACATGTTACCGCGGTCCTCTGGCCGGGAGCTTGCGCGGGATTCCGAGTTGCGAGATCCAGGGTGCTTCGCCATCGAAGTTCCTCCTGTTGTGCCGGGCTGCAGAAGCGCACAACCAGCCCGACGTAGTCCTCCGATGCCCAGGTCGCGGTCCACAGTTGTTCCGGCTTTCGGGTTAGCGGCAAGTCGCGGCATTCGGCCATAACGTGAGAATCGAGGTTCCGCGGAAATGCTAAGGCAGGCGCGCCAGGCGGCACACGGTGCGCGCGTCCTGAACCGTCAGAATGGGAAGGGGTGTTCGCACGGGCACTTGGGACTGCCGGTCGTCAAAAAGCACGACGGACAGCCGCGGCCGGATGGTCGCCAACTGGCTCCTGGTTAGCAGGCCTTTGTCGAAGAACGCCTGCACGGTCGAGCGCAGACGCGCCTCTTCGGCGCCGACCTGTTCCGCGAGATCTTGCAGAAATCGCTGGTCGGCGGTCCAGGGAAGCGTTAGATTCATTTGCGGCGCCCAAGGAATGGCGGTCGTGCGCACGTGAAGCATGTCAGCCAGCAGGCGATAGCGCGTGACTGGCGTCAGCGGTCGGGGAATGAAGCAGTCGTCCTGGTAAACTTCCGCCGGCACGCGGCGCCACGTGATCGTGTCTGCGCCGGCATAGATCAGCATTCCGCTGCGGCGCTCGATAAAGGGATCGTTTTCTTCAAGGGAATAGGTAAACACCGGTGGCCAGCCGTTTTGCCCTTCGTCGACGGTTTCCCGCCTGCAGGGCGGCGGAGGGTCGCATTCGAAGAAGCATCGGTCGACGCCCGCGGAGCCGGGGTCGGTGACGGAAACAGCGAGTTCGGCGCGGGTGTCGGCCAGCAGGCTGGCGGCGACCAGATCGGGGTAGTCGCGCGCGAGGAACATGGCGGCGACGCGACTCAGCAAGAGCCGGCTCTCGCCGTCGCGCTCGAAACGCGCGCGGTTGAGTCCGTGCCCTTCCTGGTACCACTGCAGCAGGATGGGCTCGGCATCCTCCGGCCGCAGCCGCGAGGCGAGAATCAGCGCCTGGTCAGGGAACGCATGGGCAACCGCCAGCGCTGCCGCGGGCGAGGGCGTGGCTTTGCGCTGAATCAGCGCGTCCAGCACCACGGTCATGGCGTCGTACGCATCGTTGTTTTCCCGGCGATGGCGCTGCGCGGGATCCCAGCGCTCGGCCAGGTCGACGAGCAGGTTGATCTGGGAATCGTCCGGGCGCCTGATGACCTCCCATGCGCCGAGAGCGATAAGCCGCGGCTCATTGCTGCGCAGAAGAGGCTCGATGGGTGGGATCGATTTCGGGCGTGGCTGGGGCTGGGCGCCCGCCGGCGCGGAGAAGAGCAGGATTACGCTCAGCAGCATCCCCAACCTGGACATGGTCTTTCCCAAAACCTGCTCGGATGAATGCTCGGCAGGAGCAACGAAGAAATAATCCTCGAACAGCATGACGCATAACGGCGGCGTTGCGCTCGAAAATCGGCGAACGTCCCACCGCGGTTACTGTTGGGGACGCAGCTCGAGATGGTAATCGGAGTAGTCGATGGTGACCACCGTGCGTCCGAAGATCGCATTGTGCGATTCGGCCCGCGCGTGGATGGCCATCGCGTACCCGTCCATTATCGCGTAGAGCCGCATCATCTTCGTGGTCCGCGCAAACACCGATGGGCTCTTCGACGCGATCCCCTCCACCTCCATGATCGCGCCATCCACCGGATAGACCCACAGCATCCCGTCAATCATGTTGGGAGCCTTCCGCCGCGGCTTGATCACTATACCCACGCAGGTTCGCCCCTTCAGCATGCGGACTGCTTCGGGCCTCACTTGCATGTCATAGTCCGCCGAGGTAAACCAGGAGTCCGCCACCTTGGCGGGATCGTTGATGGCTTTCTCGTTTTCGAGCAGAGGGCGCAGGCCAAACCTGAGAATCGCCGGCGAGCCGGACTGCGCAAGGATTTTGTAGGTCTTGCCGGCGCCCTTGCGGTAGGTCATGTGAACCGTCATTTCCGCCGCCGGATGGGATTCATCCTTTCTGCGAAACACCGCGTAGTGCTCAGTATCGGTGAAGCCCATCACGCGGTCGTAACGAGCCTGGTTGGCGGCATCGATCCGGCGTACGAGGGCCGCCTGGTCCAACTGTTGAGCGTTGGCAAGGGCAAAGGCCAGGAGCAGGATGCATCCGAGGGTCGGGGCGCAGCGGCGAGTGAGGTTGATCGCGATGGCGCTCATGCGCGCTGCAATCTCGGGCGCAGGGCGGCGAGGAATTCTTCGGGGGCGAGGGTGTTGAGGACGTCCTTCGGCTCGAGCCAGGCGCGACGAAGCTGGCGAATGCCGTAGGACATCTTGCCCAGGGTGCGGGTGTCGTGGGCGTCGGTGTTGATGACGATTTTGCAGCCGAGTTCTTTGGCGAGGCGCAGGTCGCGATCGCAAAGGTCGAGGCGCTCGGGGGCGGCGTTGTGCTCCATAGCCACGCCGAGTTCGGCGGCGCGGCGGAAGACGGCGGCGGTATCGAGGGCGAAGGGCTCGCGGCGGAGGATGAGGCGGCCGGTGGGGTGGCCGAGGATGCGGACGTTGGGATTCTCGATGGCGCGCAGCACGCGGGCGGTAGTTTCTTCGCGGCTCTGATCGAAGCGCGAGTGGACGCTGGCGATGACCACGTCCATCTGGGCGAGCACTTCGTCGTCGAGGTCGAGGGCGCCGTCGGCGAGGATGTCCACCTCAATGCCGGTGAAGATGCGGATGCGGCCTTCCATTTCGCGCTCGACCTCGCGGATGCGCTGGATATGCTCGAGGGCGCGCGCCTCGTCGAGGCCGTTGGTCATGGCCAGGGCCTTGGAGTGGTCGGTGATGGCGATGTAGGCATAGCCGCAGGCGATGGCGGCTTCGGCCATTTCGCGGATGGAGTTGCGGCCGTCGGTGGCGTGGGTGTGCATGTGGACGTCGCCGCGGAGGTCGCGCTCTTCGATCAGGCGGGGCAGGGCGTGGTTGGCGGCGGCTTCGATTTCGCCGAGATTTTCGCGCAACTCGGGCGGCATCCAGTCCATGTTGAGGGCGGAGTAGATCTCTTCTTCGGTGGCGGCGGCGACGACGGAGTTGTCATCCAGGCGGGCGAGGGACCACTCGCTGAGGGTGTAGCCCATTTTGAGCGCGCGCTGGCGGAGGGTGACGTTGTGCGCCTTGGAGCCGGTGAAGTATTGCAGGGCGGCGCCGTAGCTGGCGGTGGGGAGCAGGCGGACGTCGACCTGCATGCCGCCGGCGAGATGAAAGCTCACCTTGTTTTCACCTTTCACGATGAGGTCGGCGATTCCAGGATAGGCGGCGACGTAATCGACCGCGGCGGAGGTCTGGTGGGGCTGGCAGGCGGGGCCGGTGACGAGGAGGTCGAGGTCGCCGGCGGTTTCGCGGCCGCGACGAAGAGAGCCGGCGGGGGTGACGCGCTCAATGCCTGGGCTGGGTGGGCCGGGAAAGGCAAGCAGGTACGCAGTGAGGCGCAGGGCGGCGTCCTCGGCCTGATCGATGCGAAAGCGGCCGGCGCTGCGGCGGTAGTCGTCGATGCCTTTCTTGATTTTTTCGAGCTGCTTCTGGCCCATGCGAGGCAGCTCAGCCAGCTTGCCGGCGTCAATGGCGGCTGCGAGTTGATCGATGGAGTTGATTTGCGCGGCGGACCAGAAGAGGGCGATGGATTTGGGGCCGAGGCCGGGGAGCCTCATCAGTTCGAGTATGGTCGAACCGTATTTTGCCAGCAGCTGGTCGCGCAGGGGCATGGTGCCGGTGCAGGCGATGGCCTGCAGGTTGGCGGCCATGCTTTTGCCGATGCCCGGGATTTCAAGCAGTTTGGCCATGTCATCGCAGGCGGCGACCAGGTCGACGGTGGTTTGCTCGACGGCCTCGGCGGCACGGCGATAGCTGCGGATGCGGAAGCTGTCGGCGCCGTCAATTTCCATCAGGTCGGCGGTCTGCTCGAGCAGCCGCGCCATGGTGAGGTTATCCATTCGCGCAGGTTCTCCGCTGATCAGTATAGGAGGGAATCGTGGCGGCGTAGGACTCGATTGAGAAGGAATGCGGAGGGGGAATCGAGGTTCGGGGGCGAGTCTGTGGCAAGGCGAGGCGTGCGGTGTGCCGGTTGGAGATGAGCCCTCCACCGGCGATGCGGACTCGCGGTATATGAAACGGCGGTCTGGTGATTTGGCCGGTTGGCGTCCGCTTCGCGGACATGGCAAGTTCGCAGGTTCGCAGGTTCGCGGCTTGTTTCTTCCCAGGAGCCTGATCCGGAGTAGTAGGCGCACCCGTCGCGGCCACCGGGCGGCGGCGTTGTCTTACGCCTCGGAATCAGGCTGAATTCAGGCTGCGGTGTTGTGGGCGGCGTTGTCTCTCAGGCGGATGACCGCATCGGCCTGAGGACCTTTCTGACCCTGAACGACGTCGAACTCCACATCGTCGCCCTCCTTCAGGGTTTTATAGCCGTCCAGTTGAATCGCAGAGTAGTGAACGAATACATCTGGTCCGTCTTCACGTCCGATGAATCCGTAGCCTTTGGCGTTGTTGAACCACTTGACCTTCCCTTTGTACTGAGCCACAGGCCCCCGCCTTCCTTGCATCGTGAGAAGTACGCTACGGGCGAAAAATGGGTGAGGATGGGGAATCGCCGCGTCGCTACCTCTCTATGACGTGAAATTGGGGGGAAAGGTTTTTTGGAAGGCAGAATCGGCGTTCATAAGGTGGGACGGGAGAGACAGGGAGTAGGGAATAGGGAGTAGGAATGGGGAGTAGCGAGCAGGGAACAGGCATTGGGCGTCGCGTTTCTGATCCCTGAACCCTCCTTTTCCGGTCCCTGATCCCTTGGTCCCTCGGTCCCTGCTTTTCTACTTTTTTCTTTGCAGGAAGTCGATGAGGAGCACGCAGGAGAGGGTTTTGCCGTCGAGGATGGCGCCTTTGCGGATCATCTTGAGGATTTCAGAGAGCTTGACCAGGCGGATTTCAATGTCCTCGTCGTCTTCGGGGCTGGCGGCGCCAGGGACCAGGCCCTCGGCGATAAACACCTTCATGGATTCGCCGAGGAACCCTGGGCTGGCGAAGTACTCGACCAGCGGCTTCCATTTTTTGGCACGATAACCGGTCTCCTCTTCGAGTTCGCGCTGCGCGCCTGCCACCGGATCTTCACCGGGATCGATCTTTCCCGCCGGCAATTCCCACAGAAACTGGTTGGCGGCGTGGCGATACTGGCGCTCCATCACGATCCAGGGATCCTTTTTGCTTTTGGAGGAGTCGATGGCCACGATGACTACGCTGCCGTTGTGGCGCACCACGTCGCGCACATTCTTTTTGCCGCCGGGCTCGATGATGGTGTCCTTGGTGACGCGGAACAGCGGGCCTTCATAAACGACTTGCGAACTGACGATCTGCGCCTTCTCCGCCAGCTCGGGCGCCTGGGTGGGCAGATGTTTCTTCTTGCGGAGCTTGGTTTTGGCGGGCTTAGCCTTGCTCTTTTGCGCTTTGGCGGATTTCTTTGGGAGAGAGGATTTGGCGGCTGCCTTGTTGGTCTTCGGCATTTCGGGCGGTTTCTCCTCGGTTGCGATCAAGTCGAGTATACGCAGGTTAGCCGTGGGACCGTCCCAGCCCGCTGCGGAAGCGGAATGCGAGCGTTCCTGCATCGAACCGGCTGCGCATGGCATCCTTAACACAGCCGTTCCGCCGTAAAGCTGGGAACGCCCAGGCTGCTGGGAACGCTCAGATGTGTTGGAGCGTTCCAGACCATTCTGACCGAAAGTGATTCCGTTGCCGACCGCCGACTGTCATCCCATCACCGTTTCTCCGGGCCTGAGCCGGCTCTTTGTCGATTTCTGCGCGGGGGAGGCGAACGCGCAGCGATTCTATGGGCTGCAGTCTTCCCATTCCGCGTGGCAGCAGCGGCCGGCGGTTCCATCGCACTGGACGGCCATCGTGGATGTGCTGGCGGAGCAGAATTCCTCATCCGGTGCGGCTTGGCCGATTGAAGCTCTGCGGCGCGGCGCGGGCACGGTGCTCACGGGGCAGCAGGTGGGTCTGTTCGGCGGCCCATTGTTCACGCCGTTCAAGGCAGCTACGGCGCTGGCCCGCGCGCGCCAGGCCACCGCTGCCGGGCATGAGCATGTGGCCATCTTCTGGCTGGCCAGCGAGGATCATGATTTCGCCGAAATCAATCATGTGAGTTTCCCCGTGCGCCGCGAACTGCGCAAGCTGGTCTACGACCCCGCACCGGAGGCCGCGGCGCCGGTCGGCGGCATCCTGCTCGACGGTCCTATAGAGCCGCTGCTGGAGCAGGCCGGCCAACTCATCGGCCCCTCTGAAGCACTGGACGCACTCACCGACGCCTACAAGCCCGGCCGCACCTTCGCCCAGGCGTTCGCCGCGTTCTATGCCCGTGTGTTTGCCGCGCAGGGGCTGCTGATCCTGGACGCCTCGAGCCGCAATGTTCATCGCCTGGGCGCGCCGGTGCTGCGGGAAGCGATCCATCGGTCCGATGAATTCCATGCCAGGCTGCTGGAGCGGAATCGCGAGCTCGCCGCGGCCGGTTATCACGCACAGGTGGTCGTCGCCGATCAGTCAAGCCTGCTGTTCCTTCTCGACCAGGAGACGGGCGCGCGCATTGCGCTCAAGCGTGTTCCGCAATCCGCCGAAGAGCCGGCTGGCCTGTGGCAGGCGGGGCACGATCGCTATTCGAGCGCCGACCTCGTCGGCATTCTCGAGTCCGAGCCTGAGCGCGTCTCGCCTTCGGCTCTGCTGCGGCCGGTTTTCCAGGATTACCTGCTGTCGACCTCGCTCACCATCGGCGGCCCCGCGGAGATCGCCTACTTCGCCCAATCGCAGGTTCTGTTCGATCAGATCCTCGGCCGCATGACGCCGGTGCAGCCGCGCCTGTCGGCCTCCGTCATCGAGCCGGACATAGCCGAACTGCTGCGGCGCCACGAACTCAGCCTGGAGCGCGTTTTCAAGGAAACGCAGGATGGGCTTGCCCAGCTTCTGGGCGCACGCGCATTGCCGATTGAAGGCAAGCGCAAGCTCGCGGCGGCGGGGAATTCTCTCGACGGAGAGCTTACCGCGCTGCTGGAGTGGATGCATGCCATGGACGAGGGCCTCGGTCGATCGGCCGACGCGGCAGCGAGCAAGGTTCGCTACCAGATGGACCGTCTGCGGCGCCTGGCCGCCGACTTCCAGATGCAGAAGGAAGCCTCGCTCGGCAAGCACGCGCAGGCTATCCACAACGCGCTTTTTCCCGGGGGGCAGTTGCAGGAACGCGTGCATGGGGCGGCGTGGTACTTCGCCCGCCACGGGTTTGAACTCGCTGAGACGCTGGTGGAGCGCGCGGGCGAAGCCTGCGCCGGGCACATCGTGCTCTGGCCGTAGGGACGCCCCCGAGTGGCTGAAAACGCCCCACCCCAATCTCTTTGAAAAAAAATGACATAGCGAGCGTTTTCGACGTGCCGCAAACGTTTCGACGTGCCGCAAACTTTTGATAATAGAGATCCGGGCTTTAGAGGTTGCGGAAGGAGTCGCAGTTTTCCTTTTTGGCAAGTTGGCGCCGCTTCGCGGCATAGCAAGTTGGCAAGTTGGCGGCGGCTTTTGGTCGGGCAGTCGCAGTCGGTGGACAACTGAAAGAAAGTAGCATCGGGGCGATTCTATGGAATTCTGTAGGGCGCAGCGGGACTATTCGCCGGGGAAGCGGACGCCGAGCGCGGTGCGGGCTTGTTCAAGCAGGCGCGCCATGCCTAGCGAAAGCTGGTGGGGGATTTCGGGGCTTTCGCGGAGGCCCTGGCGAATGAGCCCGCAGAAGTGCTCGGTTTCGTAATTGAAGCCGCCGTGAGCGAATGGCTCGTCGAGGAGGACTTCGCGGCGGTCGGCGTAATGCACGGTGGCGCGGGCGGGATTCCACCAGTTGGCGTGTAACAGCACGTAGCCGCGCGGGCCGCACAGCAGGGCGTCGCCGCGGCTGAGAAGATCGAGTCCGGTGTGCAGCTGCGCCATGCCGCGTTCGTGCTCGGTCTGGAAGATGGCGAAGTTGTCGACGCTGCCGGAACCGTCGGGGCCGGCGGGACCGAGGCGGCCCATGGTCTGGACGCGCCGCAGGGGGCCGAGCCAGTCGAGGGCCAGGAAAGCTTCGTAGGGTCCGATGCCGAGGATGCCGCCTCCGCCGAGCTCGGCGAAGTGGAGCGGGTAGTCGGGGGCGAGGGTGGAGTCGCAATGGCCGGCGCGGACGAAGCCGATGGGGCCGATGGGATCGGCGGCGAGATGCGCGCGCAGCTTGCGATAGAGCGGGAAGAACGGCGGCTTCATGGCTTCCATGAAGAGGCGATCGTAGCGGTGCGTGGCGGCGAGGATTCCTTCGAGTTGGCGCAGGTTGAGCGCGGAAGGCTTTTCGCAGAGGACGTGTTTGCCGGCGGCGAGTGCGGCGATGGATAACTCGCGGTGGGTGTCGGGGTGGGTGGCGACATAGACGGCGTCGATATCGAGGGCGAGCAGATCGGGCAGGGTTGCGGCAACGCGGGGAACGGCGAAACGCGCGGCGTAGGCTTGGGCGCGTTCCGGGTTGCGTCCCCATACGGCGGTGAGAACCGCGGCGGGAACGGCGGAAAGGCCCTGGGCGAAGCGGGCGGCAGCGCGGCCGGGGCCGAGGACGCCGAAGCGAATCATCGCAGCAGGTCTTCGAGCGCGGTGCTGTGGTTGGTTTTGTCGTCGCGGTACTTGACGATGACGGGACAGTAGAGGCTGAGGCCCCAGTCTTTTCCTTTGCCTTTGCTGACTGCACGGGAGCCCGGAACGACCACGGCATTTTTGGGGATGATCAGCGGCGAGTCGTCGTTTGCGCGGAGGATTTCTCCTTTGACCAGGTCGTAGACCGGGGTGCCGCGGGTGAGGATGGAGCCGGCCGCGAGCACCGCGCCGGAGCGTACGATGGCGCCTTCGTAGACGCCGCAGTTGCCGCCGATGAGGACGTCGTCTTCGATGATGACGGGGCTGGCGTTCACCGGCTCGAGAACGCCGCCGATCTGGGCCGCGGCGCTGAGGTGTACCCGCTTGCCGATCTGCGCGCAGGAGCCGACAAGGGCATGGGAATCGACCATGGTGCCTTCGTCGACGAAGGCGCCGGCGTTGATGTACATGGGCGGCATGCAGACCACTCCGCGGGCGACGTAAGCGCCGGTGCGAACAGACGACCCGCCGGGGACCACGCGAACGCCGTCGTTGACGCCGAGGCGGCGCGCGGGAAATGTGCTTTTGTCCACGAAGGAGAATGCGCCGGCGGAAAAATCTTGCAGCACGCCGAGGCGAAATCCCAGCAGGATGCCCTGCTTCACCCAGACATTGACGGTCCAGCCGGTGGGGGCCGCGGGATCAGGAGAAGCGGATCGGATTTCGCCGCGCTCGAGGGCGAGGCGGAATTCGTCGAAGATGTTGAGCGCCGTGGGGTCGCCGATGGCGGCAGGGCCGGCGGCAAAGAACCGTTCCACGGCCTTCTGGAGCTGGGAGATGTTCATTCCTCCCGAGTTTACCAATTCGGCTTGGCAGAGAAGTGCAGGCAGGTCGAGGGGGGTACTCAAGCGTTTTAGCGTCCAAACGCACGAATGCCGGAAGCTCACGCGCTCGAACACCGCGTTACTTCCGGCAGGAAAGCAGGTTAGAGGGGCTCAGGCGGCCGAGCGGGTGTGAACCCGGGGGCGGTCGTGAGCATCCACGGAAACGGGCTGGAGGCGAAAAGCGTTTTTGCCCGCCGGGATCATGGCCAGCGGAACGGGAGTGCGATTGCGGCTCGCGTGCATGTGTTTGGTTTCCAGCCACGCGCAGAGTCGCGGGTCGTAGATTTCAGGCTGCCCCTGCCAGAAGTCAGGAGCCAGTCCACACTGGATCCGGAGATGATCCAACTCTAACTCGATCGTCGAGACGTCCCTGGGGAAGTAACGGCGGACATTATCCAAGCCGACGTGAATTCCGGAGAGACCCCGGCCCTTGCTTTGCGCTTTGACAACCATATACACCTGCTCTTCATCCTGAATAGGGCTTTCAGTTGAGGGATACACACTGCGGAAGTCGCCCGCCGGGCCACGGAATCTTAGGATCGACATGAGATTCGATCAGCCGGAAAGCCAGTTTTGGGAAGCGACGAGCGTTGCGTTTCCCAGCTCTGAAACCTAGTCAGGTTGATTCAGCGTTGTTTGCCCATTTGTTCTTGATGCGATTCTCTTGCAGCGAGTTGCTTTCCGTTCGAAATTGCAGAGGGCCCGTCAAAAACCATTGGCCCGAAGGCCGTGAAGATGTTGAGCGGACACTCACCGAGGTTGCGATGAGGTGCATGCAATTTCAATGCAGTTGCCCGTCTGTCGAGCGTAGTGTTTTCTAATCTAGGGAAGTAACTGACAGTTCTTAATGTAGCAAGAAACGATTGATATTGCAAGTGTTGCAATAAGTAGCGCGCTAAATCGATTGTGCAGGGGAATGATATGGAGTTACGGCGCGGGTACACGAATTTCGCAATGCGAAAAACTCATGAATTCTCTGTGAGAGGGCAACGGCGCTGCCCAGACTCTCCGCGCGAGTAACCGGCGCGCGAGGTGGATGGGGCGCCGCACGGTCGGTCGAGGAGGCGGAGTGGATGAGGTTGGAACGCTCGCCAAGCCCACCCTCGCGCCAGAAAAAAGGCGCGAAGATGGGGCACGGTGCTTTGGTGGTGGTGCGGGCGAAGAGCGACCGCGGATCCTTCGACTGCGCAGGTCGCAAAAAGCCGCGACCTGCTCAGGATGACAGTGTTGTTACTCCGCTCAGTCGAAAATACGGACAGTGCTCATGAGGAGACACGGTGATGGGAGGCGGCGAGCACGGTATGTGAGGGAATGTAGTCGGGCACCAAATCGCAAAGATGGGTGAGGGCGGCGCTGAGGTCGCGGGCGTCGACGGCGAGTCGCAGCGCGGTGAGCGAAGCCTCAAGCTTTTCGCGGTCAATGGCGGGGAATTGAAGGGAGAGCAGGCCCGGCTGGGATGCGGGACGAGGCGATTCAGAGGCCGACCAGAGGCAATCGGGGTCTTTCTCGCCGGGACGGGGGGTGGAGAAGTCGAGTTCCACGTTGCTGTGCGGAGCGAGGGCGTGGGCCATGAAGTGGGCGAGGTCGGTGATGAACGTGGGAGCGGCGATCTCGGGAACCAGCAGGGCCGGAGCGGGTTCGGCGGCGGCAATGAGCATCATGTTGACGGCTTCGTCGAGGGTCAGGAAATAGCGGCGCGCGGCGGGGTCGGTGATGGTGAGTGGGTGGCCCATGGCGATCTGCAGGGCGAAGGTTTCAGTAACGCTGTCGCGAGAGGCGAGCACGTTGCCGAGGCGAAGGACGGCGCCGCCGGCGGCGAGCACAATGGACTCGGAGAGGCGTTTGGTGGCGCCCATGATGGAGGACGGCTCGACAGCCTTATCGGTGGAGAGCAGGACCAGGCGCGAACCGCTGACGGCGGCTGCGCGGGTAAGAGTCAGGGTGCCGAAGACATTGTTGGCGATGGCCGCGAGCGGCTGCTCCTCCATGAGGGCGACGTGCTTGTAGGCCGCGGTGTGATAGACGATGCGCGGGCAATGGGTGGTGAAGACTTCATCGAGCAGAGTGCGGTCGGAGATGTTGCCGAGGATGGGAGTCATGGCTCCGGGGACACTGCCGGAGTCCCATGCCTGGCGCAGTTTGTAGAGGCGGCTCTCGGAGGCATCGAGCAGCAGAAGCGAAGGAGGGCCGAGTGCGGCGAGGCGTTTGGCGAGCGCGGAGCCGATGGATCCGCCGGCTCCGGTGATGAGGATGGATTGCTGATAGAGGGAGTCGAGCGCTTCGAGCGAGGGGGATGGCAACCGGGGCCGGGCCAGGAAGCTTCGCCAATCGAGACTGCCCACCAGCTTAATCACACCACAAGTATAGATGGAAGCGAACTTTTATTGATTGGGCGGATGCCGGAACGTCCGGTGGAACCCGGTGAAGTGGCTCGCATACACTGAATTCATTGCGTGATAGAAGCCTGAGTGAACGGAGCCAGATTGAGCGTGCGAAGGTTATCGATGCGTCGGAGTGGATTGGCGGCAGTGGCGGGGATGGTGCTGGGGATGGCGTCAGCCGGCGCGCAGACGGGGCCCTATGGGGAAGCGGTGAAGCTGAACAATCGCGGCGTGGCGCAGATGGGGCAGCAGTTCACGGAGAAGGCCGCGGAGAGTTTTGCGGAGGCGATGAAAGCGGATCCGAAATTGGCCCAGGCGGCGACCAACGAAGGCATTGCGGAGATGACGCTGCAGAAGCTGGATGCGGCGAAGGCTTCGCTGGAGAAGGCGATTGCGCTGGACCCGAAAAGCGCGCAGGCGTGGTACAACCTGGGGCTGGCGCAGCACGCGGGGAATGAGCTGGAACCTGGGCTGAAGAGCTTTCAGGAGGCGGTGAAGCTCGATCCGCAGGACGTGGACTCGTATTACTTCGAGGGCGTGTGCTACGCGGAGCTGAAGCAATATCCCGAGGCGATTGCGGTTTTTGAGAAGGCGCTGGCAGTGAATCCGCTGCACGCCTCGTCGGAATTTGCGCTGGCGCGGGCGCTGCAGCGGTCGGGCAACACGCAGGACGCGCGGGAGCACTTCAAGCGCTTTCAGCATTTGACCAGCACCAAAGTGTCGGCGGCGATTGGCCTGGCCTATGGGGAGCAAGGGCGCTATTCGACGGTGACCGCGATCGAGGAGCGCGAGGCCGGACGGAAGGCGATGATTCCGGTGAAGCTGGTGGCGGAGATCCTGAACCCACTGCTGCAGGAACTGAACAGCCGCATGCCTTCATCCGGAGTGGGATCTTGGAAAGAGAGCGGCGGCGCATGCATGCTGGACGTCACGGGCGACGGGAATATGGATCTGGTGACGATGCAGTCCGGTACTCGGGCTATCGGCGTGATCCATCGGAAGGCAGACGGGAGCTCTGTCGGGCTTTATGCTGACGACTACGGTCTTGGCGCCTCGGGCAACGCCGTGGCATGCGCGGTGGGAGATTTTGACGGCGACGGACTCAACGATCTGGCCGTTGCGCTCGACGACCGCATTCTCCTCTTTCGCAATCTGGGCAAAGGCAAGTTTGAGGATGTCACTGCCGCATCCGGCATCGTGGCCCGCAACAAGCCAGCCGGGATCACGTTTATCGATTTCGATCACGATGGCGATCTTGACCTGTTCGTGACGGGGTCGGGTTTGAAGACCGGCGATGCGCCGAATGTGTTGTGGCGGAACAACGGGAACAAGACGTTTACGGAGTGGACCGAGCCTACGGGCTTGGGCGGCAGCGGGAAGACCGTGGCAGCGATTCTCACCGACTTCAACAATGATCGCGCAGTGGATATCGCGACGACGGGAGACGGAGCTGCGCCGGTGCTCTTTGTTAATCCGCGCGAGGGGAAGTATCCGACGCAACCTTTATATGACGAGAAGCTGCCGGCGACGGAAGGCATGGCGGTGCTGGACTTCGATAAAGACGGATGGATGGATATCGCGGTGACGCATGCGGGCGCGCCGGGGTTGACGCTGTGGCGAAACGTGGAGGGCCCGAACCATGTGGGCCGGCGGTTCGAGCGCGTGGAGTTGCCGCTGGAGGGTGCGCTGCGCGGATGGGGCGTGACGCCCATTGATATCGACAACGATGGGTGGATTGACCTGGCGGCGATTTTGGAAACGACGGCCGGGCCCCGCGTGAAAGTCTTCCGCAATCGAGGCGATGGCACGTTTGAGGATGTGAGCAAGGCTCTGGGGCTCGATGCCATGAAGCTGACCGCGCCGCGCGGGTTGATTGCCGCCGATGTGGATGGTGATGGCGCGCCGGATTTGATTGTGACGCAAGTGGATGCGCCGCCGGTGCTGCTGCGCAATGTAGGCGGAAACAAGAATCACTCAGTGCGCCTGGACCTGAGCGGGTTTGCGGATAACAAAACGGCGCTGGGCGTGAAGGTGGAGATCTTTGCCAGCGGTCACTGGCAGAAGTGGGAGCTGGCGGGAGCTGTTGGATACCAGACGCAGGGGCCGCCGCAGATTCTTGCGGGACTGGGCGATGCGGCGGGTATCGATCTGCTGCGCATTTTGTGGCCCACGGGCGTGCTGCAGGATGAGATCGATCTGCCGGCGCTCAACCACGGCCATGGGGTGATTGCGATGAAGGAAGCGGACCGGCGAGGAAGCTCGTGCCCGGTTCTCTTCGCTTGGGATGGCCACAAGTACAAGATGGTGACGGATGTGATTGGGGCCGCGGTGGTGGGACACTGGTTCACGCCGGCGCGGCGGAATATTCCGCATCCCGATGAGTGGATCAAGGTGGACGGCGGGCAGCTTGTGCCGGTGGATGGCAAGCTGAGCGTGCGCTTCATCGAGCCGATGGAAGAGGTGAACTACATCGACCAGTTGCGTCTGGTGGCGGTGGATCATCCCGAGAATGTGGAAGTGAATCCGGACGAGAAGTTTCTTGACGATCCGCCGTTTGCATCGGGGCGGGTGGTGGCGTCGGAGGGCGCGCATCTGCCGGCCGGTGCATGGGACGGCGAGGGGCGCGATGTGCTGGACACGCTGAGCCGGAGGGATCACCGGTTTGCCAGCGGATTCACGGAGACTCCTTACGATGGGTTTGCCAACCTGCACGCGCTGACCCTGGACCTTGGCGAGGTGAAAGCAAATGCGCCGTTGCGGCTGCTGATGACCGGCTATGTGAATTACTTCAGCGCGACGTCGCTGTATGGCGCGTGGCAGGCGGGGATAAAGCCGATTGCGCCCTACGTCGAGGCGCAGATGGCGGACGGAAGCTGGCGGGCGATTACGGGCGAGGCGGGATTTCCGGCGGGACTGGAGCGCACCATTGTCGTGGACCTCACGGGCAAGCTGCCGGCGGGTGCGCGGCGCATTCGGCTGATGACCAACCTGGAACTTTTCTGGGACCAGGTGCTGGTGGATCAGAGTGTGGACGCGCAGGCGCGGACAGCGGAAGCGCCGTTGACGATGGCGACTCTGCACTTCCGCGGGTATCCAAAGCAGTTGGAGGGCGCCAGCCCCGGGGATCTGGATTACGACTACGATCGGGTGAGCCTGACCGGGCCGTATCAGCATGAGCGAGGAAACTACACGCGCGTGGGCGATGTGACGGAACTGATGAAGGGAGTTGACGATCGATATGCGATCTTCGGCAGCGGCGAAGAGATTGCGGCGGAGTTTGACGCGACGAAGCTGCCGGCGTTGCCTCCGCACTGGAAGCGCGATTATTTCTTTTACGCAAATGGATTTGTGAAGGACATGGATTGGTGGGACGCTTCGCCGTTTACGGTGGCGCAGTTGCCGTTCCATGGGATGAGCCGGTATCCGTACCCGGATTCGGAGAAATTTCCCGACGACGCGGGCTCTTTGGCGTACCAGTTGAACTGGAACGATCGATTCGATTCCGGAGAGCCGGTGCGCTCCTATCGATTCGAGTATCACGATCTGCCTTCCACTCCGCGCGAGGATACGGCAACCTGCAGCGGGGCGAGCGTGGTGTGCGCAGGCGAAAAGCAGGCGCACCCATGAGCGATGTGGTGCTGTTGCCCGCGACGAGGCAACTCGAAATGCTTGGCGCGGGCGAGATTTCAGTAAGGGAGCTGGCGGAAGCGCACATCGGGCAGATCGCGCGTCTCAATCCCGAGTTAAATGTGTTTGCCGATTTCGACGCTGAGCGGGTGCGGACGCAGGCCAGCGCGATGGATGCTGCGAGTGACCCGCGAGGCCCGCTGCATGGGCTTCCGGTGACGGTGAAATCTTCGATTGCCACGGCGGGATATCGCTGCGAGATTGGGAGCTTGCTGAACCAAGGCGATGTGGCTGGCGAAGACGCCGTAGTGGTGGAGCGGTTGCGCGCGGCCGGCGCATTGATTCTTGGCACCACCAACTGCCCTGAGTTCCTGATGGCCTACGAGACGGCCAACCTGCTGCACGGAAGAGTGCGCAACCCGTGGGATTTGGACAGGTCGCCTGGGGGATCGAGCGGAGGAGAATCGGCGGCGATTGCGGCGGGATTGTCGGCCGCGGGGTTGGGCTCCGACAGCGGCGGCTCGGTGCGTGTGCCTGCGCACTTCACCGGCATCTGCTCGCTCAAGCCCACGCCGGGACGCATTCCGGGACGAGGGCATCTGCCGGCCTGCGTGGGGCCGTTTGCGATTCTGGGCGCCATTGGGCCGATGGCGCGAACCATGCAGGATGTGTCGCTTATGTTCAATGTGTTGTCGGGGCAGGATGCGGAGGACCCGGCGAGTCCGCCGCTGGCGCTGCGCAAGCACAGCATGGAAGAACTGCGCGCGCAAGCCATCGGCTATTTTGAAGACGATGGAATTGTGCCGGTGACTGCGGAGACGCGCGCAGCGGTGCAGGCTGCGGCGCAGGCGTTGCGCGAGGCGGGTTTTCGCGTGGAGCCGTTCCGGCCGCGCTCGCTGGAGCCGCTGCGAAAACTGTGGTGGACATTCTTTGTGCAATGCGGCGCCATGTTTTACGAGCCGACGATTCGCGGCAAACATGCGCAACTCAGTCCGATTTTCCGCGAGTTCCTCGAAATTGCGGAAAAGGCCGGACCGCTGACGTCGACGGAACTATTGAATGCATGGGCGGAGCTGGACGTTCTC
Source organism: Occallatibacter sp. (assembly GCA_035552555.1). GTDB lineage: Bacteria > Acidobacteriota > Terriglobia > Terriglobales > Acidobacteriaceae > Telmatobacter. The sequence continues at coordinate 25,288 of DASZLF010000083.1, read as the reverse complement.
CGCTCGAAGATGCTCGAAGAGATGCGCGACTATCCTGTGTTGCTATGCGCGGCGGCGAGCATTCCCGCGTTTCGGCACGGAGAAAGATCATGGCCGGTTGATGGCGTGAGTGTCGAGTACCTGGATGCGGTGCGGTACACGCAATGGTTCAATGCGCTGGCCGCGCCGGCGGCGGTGGCGCCGGTGGGACAGTCTGCGGAGGGCTTGCCGATCGGGGTGCAGATTGCGGCTCGGCCGTTCGAGGATGAGATTGCGCTGGGGGTTGCGGCGGTTGTGGATGCGGCGTTCGGATACCGCCCGCCGCCCATGGCGCGCATTTGCTGAAATTTTCGTCAAGTTCATTGGTCACAGACAAGCGTTAGTTGCGCGGTTAGAACCAGAGAGGCTGGTGCGGGGGCGAGCGGCTTCCGCACCTCAATCTTTGGGTGGAGGCGCGCAGTGGACGCACGGAGTAGCCTGAGGCTTCCCCAGAATGGAGCGGGCGGCGTGCGGGCTAGCTGGCACGAACGTTTTTGCGAATCTCCCGATGTTCTGAAGAGCGCGCGGTGCGAGCAGACGATCGTTCCGGTGCTGGATTTGGAAATTGGCGGCGATGAGTTCATCACCATGGCTGGGCCGTGCTCGGTGGAAACCGAGTTTCAGCTGATCGCCACCGCCCACCATGTGCGCCGCGCGGGCGCACGCATCCTTCGCGGAGGCGCATTCAAGCCGCGCAGCTCTCCTTACGCATTTCAGGGTCTTGGCCTGGAAGGGCTGAAGATGCTGGCGCATGCACGCGAGGAGAGCGGGTTGGCGATCGTGACCGAGGTGATGTCGGAGTGCGACGTGGCCCTGGTTGCCGAGTACGCCGACATTCTGCAGATCGGCACGCGCAACATGGAGAATTATTCGCTGCTGGAAGAAGCTGGGCGGTCAGGGCGGCCGGTGCTGCTGAAGCGCGGCATGATGGCGACGATTGCGGATTTTCTGCGTTCCGCGCAAATCCTTCTCGACAACGGAAATCCGAACATAATCCTGTGCGAGCGCGGCATACGGACATTTGAGACGGCGATGCGCAACACCTTCGATGTGGCGGCGATCGCGCTGCTGAAGCAGGTTTCGCATCTCCCGGTGATAGCGGACCCGAGCCATGCGGCGGGGAATCGCGAGCTGGTTCCGGCGCTGGCGCGGACCGCGGTGGCCGCGGGCGCCGATGGATTGCTGGTGGAAGTGCACCCCAATCCCGATAAGGCGTGGAGCGATGCCGAGCAGACGCTGGGGTTCGTTGAATTTGACGAGATGATGGATTCGCTCGCTCCTTACATTGCGCTGAGGCAGAGTTGTATCCCCGCGCACCCGGCTCTGGGTGCGCCGGTGATGGAGGCCGTGGGATGAGGTGGGTGCGCGCAATGTTGGCGGGTGCGCTGCCGGTGGCCGCGATGGTGCTGCTGTTCTGCGGATTCGACGCTCCAGCGCCTCGGAGCTTGGATGCGGCCGTGATTGTAACCGAGGCTCCGGCATACGATGCACTGGCCGGCTTGCGCGGAGACGAACGATTCCCTCGCGGCGCGCGATTGCTGCTGCTGAAGGACGGTCATGCCGAGCCGCTGGTGGAGGGATTCGCGGCGAGCGCGGATGCGAATGTCTCGTTCGACGGAACAAAGGTGCTGTTCGCGGGCATCAAGGACGCCGGCGATCGCTGGGCGGTGTGGGAGCTTACGCTGGCCGATGGTTCCGTGCGCAAGGTCATGGGCGGAGAGTCCGACGTGGTGCGGCCGCTTTATTTGCCAGGCAATCGAGCGGTGTACGCGCGGCATACGGCGCATGGGTTCCAGTTGGAGAACGCGTCGCTGGATGGTTCCGATGCGATCCGGCTGGGCAATCTAAATGCAAGCGCGATGCCTGCCGATGTGCTGGCCGATGGGCGCATCCTTTTTGAATCCGGATTTCCCCTGGGAGTTGGAAAGACGCCGGAATTGTATCTGGTGTACTCCGATGGCTCGGGAGTGGAGTCGTACCGTTGCGATCACGGCTCGGCGCGCTGGGGAGGGCGGCAACTGGCTTCCGGCGATGTGGTGTTCACGCACGGAGCGGCGCTGGCGCGCTTCACTTCGCCGCTGGCGACTGAGGCGCATATAGCCGCGCCGCGCGGGGAGTATGCGGGTGGGATCGCGGAGATGGCTTCCGGGGCGTGGCTGGTGAGCGAGCGCGCTGGAGAGGAAACGCAATACGCGCTGAAGCTGTGGAAGCCCGGAGAGCCGATGCTGCGGACGTTGTTGTCACGGCCCGGACAGGACCTGGTTGAGCCGGTGGTGGTGGCGCCGCGTAACCGTCCACATCGCCATCCTTCGGGTTTGCACGACTGGGATACTGCGAACCTGCTGGCGCTGGATGCGCGCGAGTCGCGCGAGGGGAGATTGAAGACGGGTCCGCGAATGGTGCGGCTGGAAACTCAGGATGCCAACGGGAACGCGATGGTGCTGGGCAGCGCTCCAGTGGAAGCGGACGGCTCTTTTTTTGTGAAGGCGCCCGGTGACCGGCCGATTCGCTTCTCGCTCCTGGATGAAAAGGGGACTGTCCTGCGGCAGGAGCAGGGATGGTTCTGGTGCGCCAAGGGCGAGCAGCGTATCTGCGTGGGTTGCCACACCGGGCCGGAGCGGGCCGCGGAGAATCGCGTGCCGGCGGTGCTGCTGCGCACCACCACGCCGGTCGATTTGACGGGCGCGGGCAAACAAAGCGTCGCGGAAAGTTCATCGAGATGAGAATTGTTCTTACCATCGGAGTGGTGTTGCTGGCCGGCACGCAATGGGCCGCTGCGCAGGCTAAGGCGGCTGCCGACAATAAGCCTGCAGAGGCCGCGCACCGAGCGGCGATTCAATTTGAAGATGCGAGCGATAAGGCTGGCATCGAGTTTACGCACAGTTTTGGATCGCGGCAGCTTGGCTCGCTGCTGGAAGGCACCGGAGCGGGTTGCATCTGGATCGACTACAACAATTCCGGGCTACCGTCGCTGTACGTGGTGAATGGCCGGCCGCTGGATGATTCGATGCATCCGTATCCGCTGAAGGAGAAGCCGAATCCGTTACCGCACAACCATCTTTATCGCAATGACGGCAACGGTCACTTCACGGATGTGACGCGGAAATCGGGACTGGATCCCGATCTGTATTCGGTCGCCGTGACCGCGGCGGACTATGACAACGACGGCTTTGTCGATCTGCTGGTGACCGGTTACGGCAAGACCATCCTCTATCACAACGACGGCAACGGACACTTCACCGACGTGACGGCAAAGGCCGGGATCAAAGTGGATGGATGGGCCATTTCGTCCACGTGGCTCGATTACGACAAGGATGGATGCGTCGATTTATTTGTCGGGCGCTATGTGAAGTTCGATCCGAAGTATCGCGCGTACTATGCGGCGGACAACTATCCGGGGCCGCTCGATTACGAAGGCGAGACCAACAAGCTGTATCACAACAACTGCGACGGCACGTTCACGGATGTTTCGGAGAAGTCGGGCATCGGTGCGTACGTGGGGCGCACCATGGGAGTGACCGCGGCGGATTTCGATGGCGACGGATGGGACGACATTTACGTTGCCAACGACCGCACGGAGAACTTTCTTTTTCATAACAAGCACGATGGAACCTTCGAAGAGATTGCCAACGACACCGGCACCGCATTCGGACAGAATGGCGAATCGACTTCGTCGATGGGGCCGGTGTTTGCGGATTTCGAAGGCCGCGGCTCGTTTGATCTGTGGGTCACGGACGGCCATTACAACCGATACCTGCGCAACGCCGGCAAAGCGGGGTTCGAGGATATGGGAGCCGCGAACGGAGTGTCGCAAACCAATGCGCAATATGTGAGCTGGGGGACCGGCGTTTACGACTTCGACAACGATGGAATTCTGGACATCCTCATCTTTCACGGCGGCCTCATTCACCTGATTCCGCAGGAGCACACGCTTTTCCGGGGGCTGGGCGGAGGGCGCTTCGAAGATGTTTCGCGCGACGCCGGCCCGGTGCTGAGCGTGCGCACTACCGCGCGCGGTGCGTGTTTTGCAGACTACGACAACGACGGCAAGGTGGATGCATTTGTGGTGAACCTGGGCGCGCGGGGGACCCTGCTGCACAATATTTCCGCGGACACGGGGCATTGGATTGCGGTGAAGCTGAAGGGAACGAAGAGCAATCGCGACGGCATCGGCGCCAGAGTGGAGGTGTTTTCGGGGAGCAAGCGATGGACCGCGGAGCGCGTGGCGGGTTCGGGCTATCTGTCGCAGGATGACGCGCGGCTGCACTTTGGCCTGGGCGCGGCAACGGCCGTGGACAAGCTGGTGGTGCATTGGCCGAGCGGGGCTGAGCAGACACTGGAAAAGCTCGCCGTGGATCGCGTGCTCACGGTGGAGGAGCCGAAGTGAAGCGGATGCGCAGCCGATTGACGGGCGCCATCGCAGCCGCTGCTTTTGGCGCGGCGTTGGCGCTGGTTGCGATTGCTGTCTGCGCCGGCGGGAACACGCGCGTGGCCGCATCGGTGATCTCGCGAAGCGGCGAGATCCTCACCTACGCGTCGCCGGTGGAGATGCTGTTTTCGGCGGATGGCTGGCGCCTGTACGTGCTTTGCCAGGGAAGCGACGAGGTGCGCGTCCTGGATGCGGCGACTTACAAGGAGATCAAGAAGATCGCCGTGGGTCATTTGCCGCGCGGCTTTTCGTTCTCGCCGGATGGAAACCGCCTGTTCGTGGCCAACACCTGGGACGACACACTCTCGGTCATCGATACGCGGACCCTGGAGGTGGTGGCGACGTGGGCAGTGGGCGCGGAGCCATCGAACGTGGTCGAGGGCCGGGACGGCAGGCATTTATTCGTCGCCAACCGGATTTCGAACGACGTGGCGGTTCTCGATCCGGAGACGGGCGCGGAGGAGAAGCGGCTGATTGCAGGACGCGGCGCGAGTTATATCACGCGTTCGCCGGATGGAGTGCGGCTCTACGTGACGCATGTCTATCCCAATCCGACGCGTGGGTCGACGCTGGAAGGCAATCGCAGCGCGCCGAAGTCGGAGATCACGGTGATTGATCCAGCGCGCGCGGTGGTGGTGGATCGGATTCCTCTGAGCAACATTGCGCATGGATTTCATATTGCGTTTTCGCGCGATGGGCGGCTGGGCGTGTTGGCTCAATTACATCCCAAGAACCTGGTGCCGCTGGCGCACCTGGAACACAGCGGGGCGTTTGCGGATACGCTGACGCTGTTTGGCGCGGACGTTGGCCAGCCGGTGGAAGTGCCGCTGGATGAACTGGAGCGTTACGCGGTGCGGCCCTTCGGGGTGGCGATCAGCGCGGATAAAACGAGGCTGTACGTGACCAGCGAAGGGTCGGAACTGGTCACCGTGATCGATGTTGCGCGGCTGCTGAAGTTTGCGCGGCTGCATCCGGGATCGAATGCAACGGATTTGGCGGCCAGCGCTCAGTACGTGATCACGCGCGTTGCGGTGGGGCACGATCCGCGCGGGGTTGCGTTCACACGCGACGGCAGCAAGCTGCTGGTGGCGAACCGGCTGGATGACACCCTCAGCGTGATCGATACGCGCACCAACCGGGTGACGCAGACGATTGCGCTCGATGGACCGAAAGTGATCAACGTGCTTCGCCACGGGGAGCAGACGTTTTATACGGCACGGTATTCCTTTCAGGGGCAAATCGGATGCGCGAACTGCCACATCGATTCCACATTCGATGGGCTTACGTGGGATCTGGAGCCGGACGGATTCGGGCGCGACATTGTGGACAACCGGCTGCTCGAGGATATACGGGGAACGGAGCCGTATAAGTGGAACGGCGGCAATCCGAACCTGCCCACGGAATGCGGGCCGCGCACGGAAAAGTATTTCTGGCGATCGGAGACTTACGACGACCTGACGTTGACGGATCTGGTGGTGTATGTGCGGAGCATTCCGCTGCGGCCCAATCGATGGCGCTTGGCCTACGGCGAGGTGAGCCCGGCGCAGGAGCGCGGGAAAGCGATCTTCAATCGTGCAACCGATAAGTTCGGCAAGCCGATTGCGGAAACGAACCGCTGCTCCTATTGCCACAGCGGGAAAAAGGGGACGAACCAGAAATCGTTTGATGTGGGAACGAAGAAGGCGACCGATAACTCGGGCCTGCTGGATACGCCGCAGTTGATGAACGTGGCGCTGACCGCGCCATACCTGCATGATGGCTCGGCAAAGACGATGGAAGAAATCTGGACGTTATTCAATCCGGAGGACCGGCACGGGCGCACCAATGATCTGACGAAGGACGAGTTAAACGACCTGATTGAGTATTTGAGGACGCGATGAAGAAGCTCAGCGCATGGATGTGTTTTGTGTTCGCCGCGTCGCTGGTATGGGCCGGACCGCCGGCCAAGAAGATTGGCGCGGCTCATGCAGCGGATGCGGGAACGGCGGCGTTGCGTGCTGCGCCTCGGTTCCGGTTTGAGAACTTCACCACGGCGAACGGGCTACCGGACAATCATGTGTTCTCGGTGCTGGTGGATGGCTCTCGCATCTGGGCGGGAACGGAGAACGGTCTCGCTGTGTATGAGCACAACACGTGGAAGACCTATAGCACGGCCGATGGTCTGGCGCACCGCGCGGTCTTGTCTCTGGCCCTGGACAAACGCACGGGCGATGTGTGGGCGGGGACCATGGGCGGATTAAGCCGCATCTCTGGAGGCCGCATCGATACGTTCACGCAGTTGAACTCGGGACTGAGCAACGATGTGGTCTACGGCGTGTCAGTGGAGGGCGAGAACGTGTGGGTGGCCACGGCCGCGGGCGCGTGCCGGCTCGACCTGAAGACCGGGCAGTGGTCGCTCTATAACGAGCGCAACACGCCGATGGTGGAGATCTGGGTTTACGGGGTGAACGCAACGGCGACCAAGGTCTACTTCGCGGTGTGGGGCAGCGGGCTGCTGGAGTACGACCAGAAAACAGGCCGGTGGGACAAGTATGAGGATCCCGACGGCGAAAACGAGATGGTGCTGTTCAAAGATCAGGGGTTAATTCACGAGATCGTGACGTCGGTGAGTTATGTGGACAACATCGTCTGGGCGGCCACATATTTCGGAGATAGCCGGTATGACGGGCGCTACTGGCACAATTTCCTGACCAAAGACAGCGGGCTTCCCTCTAATTTCACCAACTTCGTGAAGGGCCTGGACGCGCAGCATGCGTGGTTCGGCACGGACAAGGGACTGGCTTACTACGACGGCGTGAACTGGGCGGTGTATCGGCCCTCGCTCACGGATGGCAAGCCGGAGATGACGGTGCGCGATGCGCAGGGGACGGTGACGAAGGTGCCGGTGACGACTGCGCCTGCGCACAACTTCATACTGGGACTCGATGTGCAGGGAGATGACATCTGGGTTGCCACAGCCAAGGGTTTAAGCCACGGGATTCGCCAACATTTACAAGGAGCAGAGGAACATGAGCACATTCGCTGAAATGTTTGAGACCATTGCGCACGCGCCGATCGAAAAGCGGGCGATTACCAATCACGGCGTGCTGAACGAAGCTTACGCGTACGCCAAGCCGAGCTCGTTTTCGCGCGGGATGCGCCTCGACCTGAACGGAGTGACGATACTGCTCATCTCCGGGACGGCATCGATCGATGAGAGCGGGCAGACGGTGCACGCGGGCGACTTCCGCGCGCAGTTGCGGCGCACCTATCAAAACATCACAGGATTGCTGGAGAGCGAAGGGTGCACGTGGCACGACATCGTGCGCACCACGTGCTACCTGCGCGACATCGATCGCGATTACGAAGCGTTCAACGAAGAACGCACCAGGTTTTTTGCGGAGCAGGGGCTCGATCCGCTGCCGGCGTCCACGGGAATCGAAGCGCATCTTTGCCGGCCCGATCTGCTGATCGAGATCGAGGCGATCGCCATGTTCCTCACCAATAAGGCGGCCTCGAGCTAGGAGTAAGCAAGTGAATCGCAAGGGATGGTTGTTGGCCGCAGCGTGGGTATGGGGCGCATTTGGCGCGGCATGCCTGGGAGCGCAGGGCGCGCATGTGTGCGAATGCGGCGCGCATCCTCCGGGTCCGCCTCGCGACCGCGCCGTGGCTCCTTACGCGGGCGAGCCGGGGGACATGAGCCCGTATGCCAAATTCGCCGCGCCGTATGACTTCAATTACACCCATCCCAATATCTATTCCGGCGCAGGGAGGGATCTTCCGGAGCCGGGCAACTTGACGGAAGTGCGGATCGGATTCTTCGGTCCGATCGAGCACACGCCGGACGAAATCTTCGGAAATCGCATGCTGCATGGTGCGCAGTTGGCGGTGGAAGAGGCGAACGCGCGGGGTGGTTACGGAGGCAAGCCGTTTCGGCTGATGCTGCATAACGACTACGACAACTGGCAGGCGAACACGGTTTACGGGGAGGATCGTTCGACCGATCCGACGATCTGGGGCTCGCCATCGAATGAAGCGGTGAAGATGGTGTACGACGATCAGGACTGGGCGATCTTCGGATCGATCAGCTCGGAGTCGACGCACATTGCGCTGCGCGTGGCCCTGCGCGCGGAGATACCGATCGTCAATTCGGCATCGACCGATCCCACGATTCCCGAGACTTACATTCCGTGGTTCTTCACCGATCTGCAGGACGATCGGGTGCAGAGCTACACGCTGGCGCGGCGAATCTTCACCGAACTGGGCCTGAAGCGCGTGGCGATTCTGCGCGTGAACAATCGGTACGGGCGGTTCGGGGTGCCCAAGCTCCGCGATGCTTCGCGACGGCTCGGCCATCCGGTGGTGATTGAGCAGAAATTCCTGCCGGGGGACACCGATTTCACCCGGCAGCTCAGGGTGATTCAGAGCTCGCGCGCGGATGCCATCGTGCTGTGGACGGATGAGATTCCCGCGGCGAACATTCTGAAACAGATGCGCGCGCTGGGAATGAAGCAGCGGGTATTCGGCTCGTATCGCACGCTGGGGCCGGAGCTTCTGGCGAATGCCGGCGAGGCGGCGGAGGGATTCGAAGCGGTGTTTCCATACGATGCGGCGCGCAAGGATCCGCAGTGGATTGCGTTCCAAGAGCGATTCGAGGCGCGCTTTCACGAGCAGCCGGAGCAGTTTGCGGCGCTGGCTTACGATGCAATGAACGCGCTGCTGGATTCTATCTGCAAGGCGGGACTGAATCGCGCGCGCATTCACGACGCGCTGGCGGATATTGAGACGTGGGACGGCGTGACCGGGCACATGGTGTTCGATCCCAACCAGAAGAACGTAGCGCCGATGTTCCTGGGCACGGTGCACAACGGGACGATCGCGTACCGGCCGGCGTCAATGGAGAAAGCGCCGGCGGCATCGCAGGCGGGCGGGTCGCCGGGACCGGTGGCGCCTTACGCGCGGGTGGGAGAAGACGGGGTCCGCTATCTGGGACCGCACAGGGCAGATGTGCCCGGCGGCGAGATGCGGATTGTTCTTTTCGGTCCGCACGCCAGCGAGGTTGCGCAGTCGCCGGAGGTGAAGGCGGAATTTGGCGGCGCTGACGGAGGAGCGGCATGGAAGCTTTTGCCGGTGGCCAGCGATCAGAACTGGGGCGCGGCTTCAACGCAATTGGTGCACACGCTGATGGACGAACACGCGCTGGCAATCGTGGCGCTGGATCGCGACGCGGCGCACCTGGCCGAGCAACTTGCGTTGAAGACATTCGTATCGGTGATTGCGTTGAGCAGCGACAAGGCGCTCACATCCACAAATGTGCCGTGGATTTTCCGGCTTCCGGCGGAGACCACGCCGGCTTCGGCGCTGCGGATTCTGCGAGCCGCAGAAGCCAAGAGCGGGGCCAACCCGGAGCGGCTGCGCGATGTGCTGGCGTCGGGAGATGCGCTGGGCGGAGTGGAATTTCTGTCCACGGGCGAGCCGCGCATACCATAACGACGGAACGGATGCCGGTGGTTGGGGCGACACTGCGGCGCTGGATTCTGCCGGGCGGCGAAGGTCTGGGTGGGGCCCGGGTGGGGATCTGGAGATCCCCACGACAGTCATCTGGAGACCGGCGGTACTTCAGACCGGCGGTACTTCGCTGTAAGCTCCAGGGTCGGAAAGTGAGAAGGGCAGCCCAGGTTCGGGCTGCCCTTGCTGTTGATGCCGAACAGAGACTACGGCAGGTAGTAGCGGAAGGACGTCCAGAACATGTTGTCGACACCCTTTGCGCCGTTAGACGGGTTCGTCGTGCCGCCCTTGCCGGACCACAGGTCGCGCTCGAAGCGGCTGTACTGCAGACCGTAACGCAAACGACCCTTTGCATTCTTGGACAGGTCGTACCAGTAGCCGGCTGTGAATTCCTGCACGTCCTTGTTGTTGCCTTTGCATCCCGCCGGATTGCTGGGGTTAAAACCGCCGGTGTTGGCGCCGGCCGGAGGAACCTCGACGGTGCAGCCGGACATATCGGCGTCATAGGTGCCGTAACCGACGTTCTTTCCGGACACCGGGTCGACCGTCCAGTCACGTCCGATGTAGTCGCCGCTGTAATTCAGGTATGCCATCAAGCGCGGCGTGGGGTTGAATTCGAGAGTGCTGAGGGCAGAGAAGCCATGCAGCGGGGAGATGGTGCCGTTGGGACGGAGAGTGATGTCGGCAATGGTCGAAGAGCCGTAGCGGCCGACGCCCTGGCCCCACAGACCTTTCAGGCCAATCGAGACCTTCTTGCTTGCGAGCGGAGCCCGGAATCCGCCGCCCACGCCGCCGCCCCAGACGGTGTTGTTGAAGGGGGTTGCACCGGCCGCGGTCGGGTAGATGCGGTCACGGAAACTCCGGCCGATTCCGAGGAGTTCCCAATGGCCCCATCCCGGCTCAAGAGCGAGCTTGGCCACGAAGTCGGGAGTCATGTTGAAGGAGTAGTTGGCCGTGGAGTTGTACAGGCCACCGCCTGCGCCGGCCGAGCCGATCAGCAGGTTGGAGGGAAGGTTCGCGCCCGCGGGGTTGAGGGTTTCGGCACCTTCCGCCGAAATACCCATGAAAGCCATCTTGCCCAGGTTCTTGGCGACGCGAGCACTGTACTGGCGAGTCCAGACGAAGCCGGCTACGTACTGCGGGTCAATGGAGGCGGGAAGAATTTCACTTCCGCGGGTAAGTCCTTGCGTAGTTTCGGTTGCGAGCGACCAACCCTGGCCTGCGGAGAAGTCCCAACCGTTGTTCAATTTGGCATCGGCCCATAACTGGCGCTGACGGAGAACGTAGCTGTTGGACTGGTTGTTGTTGGACGTGATGCCGGTGCCGAGCCAATCCATTTCGTAGTACGCGGTCATGGTCATATGGTCGGTCTTGCCGATCGCCTTCAGGGCGAGGCGCGACTGACGGCCCGCGGCCTGGAACTCGCTTTGCTTGGCGTTGTCGGAGTTATCCAGCGGGACCCCGGTGAATGCGGTGTTGATATCGCCGCCCGTGGCTCCCTGACGCCATACTGTTTCGGCCGCGATGAAGCTGCCCGTGGGTGACAGCGTGATGCCCTTGAAGTGAAGCGTGTCGGGACTCTCCATTGCTTTCTTGACCTTGGCGGTTTCGTCGGAGATGGTGATGGCCATCGAAGAGGAATTCGCCTTCAGATCGGTGACGGTGGATTGCAGCGTGGTCACGGCCGACTGGTTTTGAGTGACGGCCTGCTGCTCGCTGGCCGCGGCCTCCTGTGCCTTGACGGCCGCAGCTTGAGCATCGGCTGCCTGTTGCTGTGCCTGCTTCAGTTGTGCGTCCTTCTCCGCGAGGTCCGATTTAAGGGCGTTGATCTGGGTCTCCAGGTCCTGGCGCAGAGATTGGATCTGCTCCTCGACGGTGGGGCCTTTGGGCTGTTCGGCCCTTCTGTGGACCGGGTGTTTCTTGGCGGGCGGTGTCGATTCGCTCGCGTGGGAATACGAACCGGCAACACAGGCTGACAGGACGAGTGCGGCAGCCGCTTTCAGACGTGAGTTCATTGGGCCTCTCTTCTCCCTCAAAGATTGTTTCCATGGTGAATGCGCTCGATGGTGCAATGGCGCAATGATTTCGGTGTCCGGACAAGCACAATGACGCGGGGTGTCCGAAGCATCGGCAGATCTGGGCCCCGGTTTCAACGCCGCCCCCGGCGGAGTGATCCCGGCTCCGAATCAAAGGTTCGCAAACTTTGATGAATATGTGACGAATTCACAGAGTTTTAACGGGGAGGAGGAGAATGCAAAGAAACAGTTTAGCTGCAGTAAGAGGCGCGTGGGACGGCAATTTACCTGTTGTTCACAATTGCCGCGCGGACAGCTGGCCGCGCGGTGCGAAATGTTGGGATGAGCCGCGAATCGAGCGAACTACTCGCGGCCGGCGTTTGCCGGTGGAGCTGCGCCGGCGCTGAGCAGATTGGCGAGGATTCGATAGGCCCCGGGCACCAGTTCCGGAAGCTGACGATAGAGAGCATAGGCGACGTAAATGTAGACGCCTTTGCCGAAATGCGTCACCAGCAAACCGCCGCGCTGCGGGTCCTGTCCGGCGTCAGCGGTTTCGGTCAGTGGCGTGTAGCCCGGGTCCCAGGTGCTGAGGAACGAGTGGCCGCGCTCCTCGACCCAGCCGTTGAAATCGGCCGGAGTGATGGTGTTGGGGAAGGTGAGCAAGGGGTTGGAGGTGTTGAGGAGGTTCACGGGCGCCTCCTCGTCGACGACGCGCTCAGCAGTGCGGCCCATGGACAGCGGCAACGGGGCAGGAAAGTTGCCGCTCTGGTATTGAACGATGAGCGTGCCGCCGTTGCGGACGAAATCGTCGAGGCGAGGTTGTGCGGCGGCCAACTCAGGGCGGGTGGAATAGGCGCGAATCCCGATCAAGATCACATTCCAGGCGGAGAGGTCGGCGGAGGATAGCTCCTCGGGGGAGAGCAGATGGGGGGTGACGCCCATGGCCTCGATGGCTTCGGGCACCAGGTCGCCGGGACCCATGACGTACCCGATACGCAACCCGGGCGCGAGCTTCACGTCGACTCGGCGCGTCTTTAACACTGCGTCCCGAACCGTGTTGTAGCTGCGAAGACCCGGATAACCGACGCTGCGCCAGCCGCTGGAATAATCTTTTCCGCCGAAATGGGCGACGGCCTGGAGATCGTACGCGCGATCCTGCCCGGCGGGGGCGATGCTGCTGTGCGCAGGATTGGCTTGGGTGACGGAGAAGAGCATGGGCTCGGTATCGCCCGCGCCGGTGCGTTGGAAGCGCGCCTGGGCGGGTTCTGAGCGCCAGCCCTGGGGAAGCTTGAGGGTGACAACGCCCTCCGCCGCGCCCTGGGTGTGAACCGTGATCCTGACCGGCAACGCGCTGCCATCGAGGGGCAGGATTCGCGCCTGGGGAGAGACGCTTACTCCGATGGCGGGGGTGACGACCAGCGGCTCATAAAAGCCGCCCCGTCCAGTGATGCGCTGCAGGGCTTGCACCACTTCGCTGAGGCGGATGGGAAAGCCGTCGAAGGTGAACTCGGCCCATGCGCTGAGCGGCCAGGGAGCGAAGGAACGCTCGCGCCAGGCGGGGTTGGAGATGTCGTAGTAGGGCTGCTCGGTGTTGGGACGGGTGAAGAAGGGTTTTGTCGGAAGTGCGGTTTCAGGCGCCTTCAGCTTGAAGATCGAATCCGCGAACGGCGGCGTCCCCACGGTGCTGAGTGCGTCTCCCTGCTGCCAGGATGCGCCCTCCGCATCCTCAAAGCCGGTCTTCGCCAGGTGAACCTCAGGGGAGGCGGCCGCGGTGTGAATTCGAACGTTGAACTCCTCGCCGGGGGAGACGCTTTGCGGCGCTTCCTCCGCGGACTTGCCGCGGAATCCGCCGCCCTGCACGCGGGCGTCGCTGGTGCGAAAGGCGACCAGGTCCAGGCCCAGCAGTTCCTTCAGGGCGCATTGGAAATCGGCGATCTTGGAATCGAGTTCGAGCAACAGGCCGGCCTTCGCTGCGGGGCTCAGAGTCGCATCGGAATTCACCCGCAGGCGAAGTTCAAGCGATTTCCCGTAGGTGGGCGCCAGCAGGTGCGCGGATTCGAGCGGTGATTTGCCGCGCCGCTCCGCGCTAAACCGGTCGATGCCGGATTCGATCTGGTCGAGGCCCGAGGTCAGCCAGGCGGGAGCGTTGGAGCCGGCGAGGCGAGCGAGCGCCTTGATGCTGGTGTCGATGCCGACCTTGCGGTTGTGGAACAGATCGCTTGCTTCAGAGCTGCGCGCGGTGTTCTCGGCGACCGGGGCTACGGCCCAGAGATGATAGCGCGCGGTGCCCGGTCCGCTGAGCGTGGGGTTCGCGCCACCGTTCTGCGATTTCTGTTCGCCCCAGCCTTCGCGGGCAATCTGGGTGTAGCTTCGGCCCAGCAGGGGGTCGCGATCACCCACCGGGATCGTCACATCGGTGGAGAGCGCGCCTTCGATCACCTCGCCGGTAACGTAGTTGCGGAATCTGGCCGGAGCCCATTTGCCGGTGGCGTAGTCGAACATGCCTTTGCTGGTGATGGGGGCGAAGGGCACCATGCTGTAGACGGCCAGGGGCTGCCAGGGTTGGAGACCGGGCGTTCCGTCTTTGCCGGGGCGCAGTTGCTCGGGAAATACCTTTGGGTCGCCGGCGGCTTTGAAAACTTCCTGCGCGATTTCGCCGGAGACCTGGTGCTGGCCGTGGCCGTCGCTGACCGCGCCGACGAACGTGGAGACGATGACCTGGGGGCGCTCGCGGCGGACGGCGAGGACCGCATCGTAGAGCACGCGATCGTGGCCCCAGCGGGCGAAGGATTCTTCCTGGGTCTTGGAAAAACCAAAATCTACTTCGGTTCCCCAGAGTTGTTTTGCGCCGTAGAATTCATCGGCCTTGAGCAGTTCATTGGTGCGGATGAGGCCGAGCGCGTCGTAGGTGTCGCCGGTCATGACGTTCTGTCCGCCTTCGCCGCGGTTCAACGTATAGAGAATGGCGCGCGCGCCCAGGCCGCGGCTCAGATAGGTGAGCAGCGGGCTGTCTTCATCGTCGGGGTGGGCGACGATCATCATCAGGCTGGCGGTGGTCTTGAGCCGGCGCACGGCCTGCTCCAGCGCATTCTCGCCGCGATCTTCCGCCAGCGAGAGGGCGATGGAACCGGGTTCGCTGAAGGAAACCGTTGAGGGGTCCGGCGCCTGCGCGAACGCGGCGCGCGGGATTGCGATGGCAAGAAGAAGGATTGTGAAAAGGCCAAAGGAAACCGCCGGCACCGCTGCGCGCTTGACTCTCTCGCTCATGAACATAACTGCCGTCAGTGTACAATCCGTGGAGCGTTGGGGCGGGGATGGGAGCGGAATGGCATGGGGGCGTTCGCAACCCAAGATGAAGTTTCAGCTTGAATCAACAGATGAGGAATCCCGTTCCCGCAGAAGCTAAACCGGCTGCGGAAAGAGTCGAAATCAGAGCCGATTCTCAGGGGAAAGCCCGCAGGGGCTAAAGCCCGGATCATTCTTGTCAAGCGCGATCGGCACGACTGAAGTCGTGCCCTGATACAAAGCAATCGATCGAATGAGTTTTTCCGCAGCCTGTAAAGCCCGGATCATTCTTGTCAAGCGCGGTCGGCACGGTCGAAAACGCTTGCTATGTCATTTGTTTTCACTAAGGGGTTGGAGTGAGCGTTTTCATCCACTTGGGTGGGTCGAAGGCCCATGAAGACACGACTGAAGTCGTGCCCTGTTACAAAGCGTCCTTCGACAGGCTATTTTCAGCGAGCCTGGAGCCAGTCTGCCTATGATTGCGGCCTCGTCACCTTCGCACGGCACCGCGCATCTCGAGCGCCGCATCGGACTGCGCTCGGCGGTGCTGTTCAACATGCTGGAGATGATTGGCGTGGGGCCGTTCATTACGCTGCCGCTTGTGATTGCGGCGGCGGGATATCGCCTGAGCGTGTGGGCGTGGCTGCTGGGCGCGGCGATTGCGGTTGCCGACGGGCTGGTGTGGGCGGAACTGGGAGCCGCGTTTCCGCGCGCCGGCGGCTCGTATGCGTTTCTGCGCGAGATTTACGGGCCGGAGCGCGCGGGCAACTGGCTCAGCTTTCTCTTCGTGTGGCAGCTTAGTTTTTCCGCGCCTCTGTCGATCGCTTCGGGGTGCATCGGGCTGTCGAGCTTTCTGGCGTGGTTCTGGCCGGGGCTGGAGGGAGCGCCGTTTTCCGCGTTGCCGGCGCTGCATTATGCGAACTTTTCCGCAGCGGGCGCGTGTTTGCTGGTAACGGCGCTGCTGTATCGCAATCTCAGGGCGGTGACGCGGCTGGCGTGGATTCTGTTTGCGGGCGTGCTGACGGCGATTGCCGGGGTGATCTCGGCGGGGTTTGCCCATGGCGCGGCGATCGGTGGGTTGCACGCGGGCGCTGCGCAGCCCGTGATCCACGCGGCTCGCGGGCTGGCGGAGGGTACGCTGCTGGCCACGTACTGCTATTGGGGCTACTACAACATCACGTTCCTGGGGAGCGAGGTGCGGCGGCCTGAGCGGACGATTCCGCGCGCGATTTTAATTTCGGTGCTGCTGGTGGCGGCGATGTACCTGGCCATGAATTTGGCGGCGTTGCCGACGGTAGGCGAGGCCGCGGGCGCAACCGGGGCGGCGGCGCATCAGAGGTTGGTGGCGGAAATGGCGCAGGCGGCATTCGGGACGTGGGCCGGCTGGGCGATGTCCGCGCTGGTGGTGTGGACCGCGCTGGCTTCGGTGTTTTCGCTGCTGCTGGGCTACTCGCGCGTGCCGTATGCGGCGGCACGGGAAGGGAACTACTTTCGATTTCTGGCCGCGGTTCATCCGAAGCACCATATTCCTCATCGCTCGCTGGTGGCGCTGGGGATGGTGGCCGCGTGCTTTTGCTTCTTCTCGCTGACGCAGGTGATCACGATGCTGGTGGTGACGCGAATCCTGCTGCAGTTTTTCCTGCAGCAGATCGGAGTGATGCTGCTGCGGGTGCAGCGGCCGGAACTGGAGCGGCCGTTTCGGATTCCGCTCTATCCGCTGCCGCCGCTGGCTGCGATGGCGGGGTTTGTCTTTGTCCTTGTAAACCGGCCGCATGCGCTGGGCGGGCTGGCTGTGGCGGCGGGGATCGGAGTTTCGGGGACGGCGATTTATCTGGTGCGCGCACGGGGGCTGGGGGAATGGCCGTTTGGGGAGCATGCCGGTATGGAGTGAGGAGCTTCGAGCGAATGCGCTTTGTTTCATGCTTTCAGCACGCTACAATTGGGAAGCGATGACGAATGTCCAGCTTTATCTCGCGATTGGTTTGCCGATGATCTCGATCCTGGTGGTGTGGCTGGGAACGACGATGCTCAACAATCGCGCTATTCATAGTCTGGAGAGCAACTTAGGCCAGCGTATCGATGACCTGCGCTCGGAGATGAAAGCTGGATTCGCCAGCGTGAACGAGCGGCTGGGGCGATTGGAAACGCGCTTCGACCGCATCGAAGACGAGGTCCGCAAAGACCATGAGAGCCGGCTGTCTCGCCTCGAAGCCCGGGTCTTTTCCCGCACTGCATAAATCATCCTCCTCCTCATAGTCTGTATTGCCCCTTTCGCAACCAACCGGGAGCATTGTGGCGCCTGCTACCAGCTTCACTTGTAACTTGCGGGCCGCCCAGGGTGTCTAATTATCGCAAGCGACAATTTCCCGCGCGAGGTCCTTCCATGCTCATCGGTAAATCACCTGATATTCCCTCCCGGGAGATCACGCCCCGTGACGACTACTTTCAGTACTTAAGCCGCCGGCGCTTTCTTCGCGGCGCGGCGGCGGGCGGCGTCACCGTGGCTGCAGCGGCGCTGGGCGCGGACCGTATCGCGCAACTGATCTCGCCAGGCATTCGCGCATATGCCGATAGCAAGCTGCAGACGGTGAAAAGCCCGTTGACCACGACCGGCGAGCAGTTGACCAGCCTTCAGGACATAACGCATTACAACAACTTCTATGAGTTCGGTGTGGAGAAGGACCAGCCCGCGGAGAACGCCGGGGCGCTGCCTACGCGGCCCTGGACGGTGCGCGTGGAAGGGCTGGTGAAGAAGCCAAAGACGGTCGATATCGACACGCTGCTCAAGATGCGCCCGTTGGAAGACCGCGTATATCGCCATCGCTGCGTGGAGGCGTGGAGCATGGTGATTCCGTGGGTTGGCTACTCGCTTTCGGAATTCATCAAGCAATGCGAGCCGCTGGGCGATGCGAAGTATGTGCAGTTTCTCTCCTACTATGACAAGCACGTGGAGAAGTGGACTTCGGAGAGCACCATCTTCTGGCCGTATTCCGAGGGGCTGCGTATGGACGAGGCCATGAACCCGCTGACGCTGCTCACGTTTGGACTGTACGGAGATGTGCTGCCGAACCAGGATGGCGCGCCGGTGCGTATCGTGGTGCCGTGGAAATACGGCTTCAAGTCGGCCAAGTCGATTGTGACGGTGCGCTTTCTAGCCAAGCAGCCGCCGACCACGTGGAACGACCAGAGTGCGCAGGAATACGGGTTTTACTCCAACGTGAATCCTAATGTGGATCATCCGCGCTGGAGCCAGAAGACGGAGCGGCGGATCGGGCTGCCCTTTTATGCGCAGCGCCGCACCACGCTGATGTTCAATGGCTATGGCGAGCAGGTGGCGGGGCTGTATAACGGAATGGACCTGCGCAAGAACTACTGAGAGACAGTTCCCAGTTCACAGATCATAGTTCACAGTTCGCAGTCACCGGTGAGCCGGCAATGAAGCGATCGTATCTGATTATTTTGAAAACGGCGGTGTGGGTTGCGTGCCTGTGGCCCATGGCGCTGCTGGTCCGCGGAGCGCTGACACCGCATGGGCTGGGGGCGGACCCTACCGCACACATCGCCCTGACGACCGGCTATACCACGCTCATGCTGCTCACCATAACGCTGGGCATCACGCCGGTGCGGAGGTTGTCGCCGCGGCTCGGTTGGATGATCCGGTTCCGGCGGCTGCTGGGGCTGTTCGCCTTCTTTTATGCGACGGTTCACATGCTCACGTATGTGGCCTTGTACTCCAATTTCAGCGTGCAGGCGATGATGGATGACATCGCCAAGCGCCGCTTCATCACCATGGGAGTGGCTGCCTACCTGCTGCTGATTCCGCTGGCGATCACGTCGACGAACTGGTCCATTCGCAAGCTGGGCGGCAAGCGCTGGAGCCGCCTGCATAAGCTGGTTTACGTGGCTGCCATCTGCGGAGCGATCCATTATTGGTGGCAGGTAAAGACCGGGGTTCTGCTGCCGTTGCCGTTTACGGTGGCGATTGCCCTGCTGCTGCTTGCGCGGCCGGTACTGGCGTGGAAACAGCGGCGCAAAATGCGGGCTGCGGAAACGGTGTAAATCTGCACGCCAAATAACACCGGAATAGAGTCTTATCCCTGCGCGAAGTCGCCGCGTAAGGCTCCCCGCGCCGGCCGAGAGCTGCGGCTTTCCGCGGCCGCTTTCCCCGCAATAGATGACATGGAACGGCGTCGTCGCCAATAGGTGGTTGCGCGACCTCGGAGAGGTATATCCTAAGTATCTAATTGGCGGGCCGGTACGTGGTGGGGGCGGTATGGCAGACGACGGACTGGAAGACGAAATCTCGCGGGAAGAAACCGAAATCCCTGGGACGGAAGATCAGCCAGCCGACGGCGGTTCTCTTCCCGTGGGGGCGATCCGGGAGCCGCAGGACGGCGGCGACGATTTACTGGGCCCCAGTGCTATGGACGAGGGACCAAACGGCGGCAATGGCCACCATGCCAAGGCGCAGCCGGGAGGGATGGCGCTGTCGATTGAAGGCGCCGAACCCGAGCCGCAGCCGCCGGCTCTTCCTTATCCGGTGGTCGGTTTTGGAGCTTCGGCGGGCGGCCTGCAGGCGTTCAGGGAGATTCTTGAAACGCTCGATCCCGAGACTGGGATGTCGTTCGTCCTGGTGACCCACCTGGCTCCCTCGCAGAAGAGCTTTCTCTCGGAAATTATCGAGCGCTACACGCAGATGCCGGTGGTTTCCATCGAGGACGGCCAGCGTCCGCTGCCGAACCATGTTTACGTGCTGCTTCCCAACCAGTCGCTGACCATCCGCGAAGGCGTTCTTCGGGTGGAGCCTCCTTCGGCGACCGAGCGGTTCCCGAAGACGATCGATAAGTTCTTCCATTCGCTGGCGGCGGATCAGAAGAATCATGCCATTGGGGTGATTCTCTCCGGGGCCGATGGCGATGGGGCGCTGGGGCTGAAGGCGATCAAGGGCGAGGGCGGGATTCTCCTGGTGCAGAGCCCGGATTCGGCCGTGCAGAGCGGCATGCCGCGGAGTTCGATCGCTTCGGACCACGTGGACATGGTGATTCCGCCCGGCGAGATTGCGCTGGAGCTGGGCCGGCTTGCGCTGCAGTTTACGCGCCCTGACGTGCGTTCCCTGGAGCAGGGGACGATCGCTCCGGACGACGAGCAGTCGTACCAGAGAATACTGCAGATGCTTCGCGGGATGTCGGGGCTGGACCTGCGCCTGTATAAGCCGGAAACCATCCGCCGGCGCATTGCGCGCCGCATGCTCCTGCTGCACATGGATCACCTGTCGAGCTATTTGCGTTTTCTGCAGGCGCACGGCAACGAAGTGCAAATCCTGCAGGAAGACGTGCTCATCAATGTCACGCGCTTCTTCCGCGACACTTCCTTCTGGCAGTCGCTGCGCGCCATGGTGCTGCCGGCGCTTCTGCAGGATCGGGCAGAGAAGCCGGTTCGCGTGTGGTGCGCCGGCTGCTCGACGGGGGAAGAGGCCTATTCGCTGGCCATCAACATTCTGGAATACCTGTCGGAATTCTCCCTGGATACGCCGGTGCAGATTTTCGGGACCGACGCCAGCGAGCAATCGATCGAGATTGCGCGGATCGCGGTGTATCCGGAGACCATCGCAACGGAAGTGTCGCCGGAGCGCCTGCGCCGCTACTTCGTGAAGGTGGACCGCGGGTATCAAGTTTCAAAGCGGGTGCGCGACTGCTGCATTTTTGCGCGGCAGAACCTGTGCAACGATCCGCCATTCTCGCATATCGATGTGCTGAGCTGCCGCAACGTGATGATCTATTTCAACCAGGTGCTGCAGCGCCAGGTGATGCTCACGTTTCATTACGCGCTGGAGCCCGGGGGATTCATGCTGCTGGGCATGTCGGAAGGCCTGCGCGACTACGGCGAGGTGTTCAGCACCATCGATCGCAAGCACAAGATCTACATGAAGACGGGCGCGAGCCTGCCCTATAGCCTGGAGCTGCCCCGCAGCTACGCCATGTCTCATGGCGGGGGGATGGGGCGCCTGCAGCGGACGCAGGCGGACGGCAATGTGTGGCCGGAACTGGAGTTGCAGCGCGCAGCGGATCGCATCGTGCTGGCGCGCTTTGGGCCGCCGGGACTGATCATCGACGACCGCATGAACGTGTTGCAGGCGCGGGGCGGAGCATCCAAGTACATGGATATCCCGCAGGGGGCGGTGAGCTGGAGTCTGATGCGAGTGCTCAACGAGGGCCTGGTGAACGAGACCCGAACCGCGGCGCGGCGGGCCATCTATGAAAACGTGCCCGCGTATGCCACGGCGACCATTCCGGGAGAGGATGAGGAAGGCGAAGTGCAGATCCGCATCGAGGTTCTGCCCATCACCAGCGCCGCCGCCAGGCCGCGCAGCTTCCTGGTTCTTTTTGAAGCCATTCCCCAGCTTGCGAAATCGTCGAACGCCGAACAGCCCTTGGAACCTCTGGTCACCCAGGATGAGAAGGATCGCCTGATCGGGCAACTGCGCCACGAACTGGCCTCGACGCGATTCCATCTGCAGTCTCTGATTGAAGAGCGCGACGCGCGCAACCAGGAACTGGTTTCGGCCAACGAAGAGATTCAGTCGGCCAACGAGGAGCTGCAGAGCACCAACGAGGAACTGGAGACCACCAAGAAGGAGTTGCAAAGCGCCAACGAGGAACTGCAGACGGTCAACGACGAGCTGCAGCAGCGCAACAATGTGCTGACTCAGACCGGGAACGACCTGACGAACCTGCTGAACAGCGTGAACATTCCGCTGCTGATGCTCACCAACGATCTGCACATCCGGCAATTCACGCCGCCGATGCAGAAGCTGCTGAACGTACGCGCCACCGATATTGGCCGCGCCATCAGCGAGATCCGGCTGCAGTTGAGCCTCGAAAATATCGAGCCGATTCTGAGCGAGGTGCTGGACACCCTGGGCACGCGGGAGTTGGAAGTGCAGGATCGCGAGGGGCGCTGGCACCTGATGCGCATTCGGCCTTATCGCACCGCCGACAACAAGATCGAAGGCCTGGTGGTGGTGCTGCTTGACATCGATCAGCTTCGCCGCATCCAGCAACACCTGATGGACACGCGCGATTTCGCCAGCTCGGTGGTGGAAAGCGTGCCGGTGCCCATCGTATTGCTGGGCGAGGACTGCGCCATCCGCACCGTGAATACCGCGTTTCGCGAGATGACGCAGATGGCGGCCATAGACCTCGATGGGCGATCGCTTCCCGACCTGGTCAACCAGCTATGGGGCATCGACGGGCTAGGCGAAAAGCTGGGCGGCCTGCTGAAATCTCCCATCGGCTCCATGATCGAATTCGAGCACCAGTCCGCGATTCCCACGCGCAAGATACTGCTGATTAAGGCGCAGGCGCTGTCCACCGAAGGCGCCCGGGTGCTGTTGTTGATGATTGAAGACATTACGGTGCGCCGGGAAACGGAGTTGCTGATTGCACGGCAGAAGCGCGCGCTGGAAGACGAGATCGAAGTGACCGCGCGCAACTTGAACCGCACCAAGGAGGAGCTCCGCGGGTTGACGGCGCACCTGTTTACGGTGCAGGAAGAAGAGCGGCAGCGCGTAGCCCGCGAATTGCACGACGACATCAGCCAGAGGCTAAGCCTGCTGGAAATTGTGCTGCAGGAGATGCGCGGGGACGCGAACTCAAGGGAAGACCTCGACCGGCTGCAGGCGGCGCGCACCCAGGTGCACTCGTTGAACACCGACGTGCGGCAGATTTCGCATCGGTTGCATCCCGCAATTCTCAGCGACCTGGGGCTCTCCGCCGCATTGCAGGCCATGGTGAAGGAGTTCGGCAAGAGAGAGAATATGCCGGTGAATTACGTGACCCAGGAGCTTCCGGAGAACTGGTCACCGGAAGCAGCCACGGCCGTTTATCGCATCGCGCAGGAGGCCCTGCGCAACGTGGCAAAGCACGCCGGCAAGACGCAGGTAAAGGTGGTGCTGGCGGGCAAGGACGGAACCTTGCAATTGCGGGTGATGGATTTCGGCGTGGGGTTCGACCTGGACGTGGAAGCTCCGGCCAAGGGTCTGGGCATGATCTCGATGCAGGAACGCGCGCGGCTGGCAGGCGGAACGCTCGCGGTAAAATCATCACTGGGCCAGGGAACCACCGTTACCGCCGACATTCCCGTGGAGAACCATGGCTAAACGAATCCTGCTTGCCGACGATCACGCCCTCATGCTCGAGGGGCTGGCGCGGCTGCTCGCCGGCGAGTTTGAGATTGTGGGCACGGCTACCGACGGGCGGAAGTTGCTGAGTGAGGCCGAACGCCTGCAACCCGATGTCATCGTTCTCGACGTGGGCATGCCGGAGATGAACGGCATTGAGGCCGCGCGCCGGCTTAGCAAGAGCCTGCCTTCGGCCAAGATCGTTTTCATTACCCAGCAGCTCGATCCCGCGTATCTTCATGCCGCCTTCAGCGCCGGGGCCAAGGGCTATGTGGCCAAGCAATCGGCGGCCCAGGAGCTGGTGCGGGCCATTCGGCTGGCCCTGAGAGATCGGTACTACGTCACTCCGCTCGCCTCCCGGGAAAACCTGCAGTATCCGGAGCCTGACCCAAGGATGAACCCGGCGGAGATGTTCGGCGCCGAACTGACGCCACGCCAGCGCGAGGTGCTGCAACTGGTGGCAGAGGGCAAGTCGACCAAGGAGATCTCCGCCGCCCTGAATATCTCGCCTAAAACCGTGGAGTTCCATCGCAACAGCCTGATGGATGAACTGGGAGTGCGCACCACCGCCGAGCTGACCCGCTACGCGCTGTCGCGGGGAATTATCAACCCGTAAAGGGCAAGGTGGCGGAGCGGCGCACACAGGGACTGACGCAACGTTCCTGGTGCAAGATGGCACCCAGCCTAGCAGCCCGTGGCAAAAGTCGAGACATCGAGAAACCCATCCCTCAGGGGCTAAACAGGCTGCGGCAAAAGTCGTGCATGGGGTCGCAAAGGTCGAAAACCGTCCCTCGGCGGCTAAAGCCGGGTTCGATTCAGGGCAGTTATCGGCACGACTAGAGCCTGTTATTAACTTTGTCCCTGTGTTTGCAAAGGGATAGGCATTAGGCCGTGTCTGACTGACGATGGTTTCATGGGGAATCGGGATCGGCGCAGCTATCAGACAGATGTGACCGACGAGGAATGGTGCTTTGTGGCGCCTTATCTGGCGCTTTGCCGCGAGGACGCTGGGCAGCGCGAGTATCCGCTGCGGTCCGTGTTCAACGCACTTCGCTACATTGCCAAGACCGGCTGCCACTGGCGCATGCTGCCAAACGATCTGCCGCCCTGGCCGGTGGTTTATCAGCAGATGCGCCGTTGGATAGACGCCCGTTGTTTCGAGACGATGGTTGAGGATCTGCGCACTTTGTTGCGTGAATACGCCGGCCGGAAAGGGCAACCGACAGCCATGATTCTTGACAGCCGCACACTGCAATCAACGCCGGAGTCGGGCTCGCGAGCCGGCTACGACGGAGCTAAGCGACGCAAAGGCTCGAAGGTACATGCCGCGGTAGATACGCTGGGGCACCTGCTGGCATTGCACGTGACGGCCGCCGACGAGCAGGATCGCGCGCAAGTCGAGACACTGGCCGCGGCGGTGCAGGAAATTACCGGCGAAAACGTGGAATTGGCCTACGTCGACCAAGGCTACACGGGCGAAAACGCTGCCCAGGCCGCGGAAAAACACGGCGTTCAGTTGGAAGTCGTTAAACACACTGAAGCCAAGCGAGGCTTCGTCCTCTTGCCGCGCCGCTGGGTCGTCGAGCGCAGTTTCGCATGGGCAGCACGATTCAGAAGGCTGGCGAGAGACTATGAACGGCTGGCCACAACTCTGGCTGCATTACACTATCTCGCATTCGCCTGCCTGATGCTCGCAAATCTGGTAAAGACATTCGCGCAAAGTTAATAACAGGCTCTAGGGAATCTCTGCACAAGTCCGCAGGCCGCGTCACTGTTGATTAAACTATAACTATGAAGCGGATGGCGCGTTTTCAGCAGACACTGGCATCGCAATTGAGTTTTGCGAAGTATGGTCGCAAGAGCAAGCGGGAGCTT
>DASZLF010000082.1:0-57245 GCA_035552555.1 Occallatibacter sp. | reverse complement strand
CGAAGATCGAACAGGTACTCCCGGCAGGCTTGTTCCGTGCTGAAACGTCGTTCCAGTTCCAGAAGCGTGCGCGGGTAATCCTCTTCCATGACCTCGAACACTACAGGTTGGGGTAACCTGAGTCAAATGGATACCCAGTAAGAGGTATTTCATGGAGCGTTGCCAATCGGAAATTAAGGAGGTTCAATGAATCGGTTTGGCGAAATCGAGGAGCTTGTTTATTACTCTCAGGAGTTCAATGCAAAATGGGCGCTGGTCTTTGGCGGGCATCCCGGTTGCTTCCGCGCGGACGAACTGGAGAAATGCAGGCTCGGCGGAATCGCGAAGTGACCGATACTCATTCACCGCCCTGTTAAATTCAGCAACACGTTTGCGAGGGAGGTGCCAGCGGAAGTTTTCAATGGCTGTATCGTGATCGATCTTCGCATTAGACAGAATAAAGCGGGCATCTTTTTCACAGTCGTTCAAGCCTGCGATGGAATCGGAAAAGGCGGCGCGAAACCGCGCGGAATTCTCATTGGATAGCTCAATGCGCTTTCTCCTTCCACCGAGGACGAACACCAATATAGTGACAATAAGTCCCGCAACCGGAATAACAACCGCCGCGACCATGCCGAATATCCCCATCGCGTAGATTATAGGCCGTACTAGCTATGGTAATTAGCTGGCCTGGGGCAATAAAGCCGCCGAAAATCCGAGGCCACAGGCCCGGTACACCTTCCAGATCACCCGCCGTCCTGCCGCCGCATTCCCATCAGAACCCCGGCGGATGTTCGCCAATGACGTTGAATGCGGCTTCGAGCGCCATACCTGCCTGGCACAGCACGCCCTCCTCGAACAACCGCCCGATCAGCGTGATTCCATGCGGCACGCGGCGCGGCGGATTGAACTTCGGCAGCGGATGATTCGGATCGGGCGCCCAGTCGCTGCGCGCCTCGCCCACTTCCACAAAGCCCGCGCGCAGCGTGAGCGATGGATGCCCGGTGTTGTTGGTGATCACCAGCATTTCGTCGCGCAACGACGGGACGATCAGAAGATCGACCTCCGCCATCAAGCGCGCCATCTCCTGCGCCACCTTGCGGCGGAAGCGATCGGTCTGCACGAAATCGACAGCAGAGAGAAAGCGCGACTGGCGAAAGACGTTGGGCCACGCATCCGGCACCTGCGCCTTGAGCTGGTCGATTTTGCGCGTGAGGACCAGATCGTCAAAGGCCGCCGCCGCTTCAGCAAACAGCATCAGGTTGAGCGAGTCGTAAGGCCAGTCTGGAATGGAAACTTCCACCAGTTCCATGCCCACTTTCTTCACGGTTTCGAGCGCGGCGCGGTCCACGTCGGTTGCGGGCGCTTCCTTCATCCAGCCGGGGAAATAGCCCACGCGCAGGCCCTTGACGCTGGCAACGGCGTCAAACGTGAGCCGGGAGGCCACGCTGGCCAAGTCGCCGGGATCGGGGCCGGAGATGGCTTTGAGCACCAGGATGGTGTCTTCCACGCTGCGCGCCATAGGGCCGAGTTTGTCGAGCGACCAGCACAGCGTCATGGCTCCGGTGCGCGCTACGCGGCCGTAGGTGGGCCGCAGGCCGGTAACGCCGCAGCGCATCGACGGGCTCACGATGCTGCCGCCGGTTTCGCTGCCGACGGCAAAGCCCACAAGTCCCGCTGCCGTAGCCGCGCCCGGCCCTGCGCTCGATCCCGACGAGCCTTCTTCCAGCAGCCACGGGTTCATGGTCTGCCCGCCAAACCAGATGTCATTGAGCGCCAGCGCGCCCATGCTGAGCTTGGCAACAAGCACCGCGCCGGCCGCGTTGAGCCGCGCCACAACGGCTGAGTCGGCCGATGGAACGCGATCGCGGTAAGGCTCGGCGCCATAGGTGGTGGGAATGCCGGCGGTATCGAGCAAATCTTTCGCGCCCCATGGAATGCCGTGCAGCGGGCCGCGATAATGGCCGGCGGCGATCTCCTTGTCGGCCTGCCGCGCCTGCTGCAATGCATGGTCGCGCGTGAGAGTGATGACGCAGCGCAGCTTCGGATTGAACTTCTCCAGCCGCGCCAGATAGATCCCGGTCAGCCGTTCGGACGTAATCGCCCTGGCTTCGATCCAGCGCGAGAGTTGCGTGACGGGCGCGAAAGCGATCTCTTCCTCGCTCGCCGGCAGCGGCTTGCCGGTGGCGCCGCTGCGCGCGAAGGCGCCGTTGCCTTCGTGGAGCTTCAGGCCTGGAATGGCGGGGTTCCACAGCGTGGACGGCTGCAGCGACGGCTCCAGTTCCAGCTTGCGTGGACCCACGCGCAGTTCGTAGTTGGGCGCCATCTGCACACGCCAGTTGCCGGCGGCCTGCGCGCGCTCGGCCTCGGTCAATTGCACCTGGACGAGCTTTTCGGCGTGGGCGAAATCGTCCGCGGTGACTTCAGGGCCCACCGCGGGCGAGGTGCCGAACGCAGTAGGCGCGCCGGGCGTGGCTTGCTGGCTGGGCGGCGGCGATTGCGCCTGCAGCGGAACTGCATCGAGTGCCGCGCCAACGATGGCCAGCGAGCTGCAAGTGAGAAAATCTCTGCGCGAGGACGGCATGCCGAATCCTTTCAATCCGAACGCACTGGAGCGAGCCACGGATTCCGTTCCCGATTATAAGCAAGCCATGCGCAACATTGGCGGGCGGCAAGCTGGCCGGGCGGTTGCGCTTGACGCGTTGCGCGGGAGCAGCCGGACCGCTTACCATTGCCCACTGAAATCGTTTCCAGGAATCGTTTCGAGGAGAACCTGCCCAATGCGTCTCGTGACTGCTGCTTCCCTTTCCTTTTTCGTGCTTGCTTCCATTGCGCTCCCGGCTCAATCGCCCACGACCCCCAGGACGCTTAAAGCCCACGCCGCGTCGACTGCGCCAAAGGCCGCGCCCAAGACCGAAACCGCCGCGCCGCGCGTGGCCGCTACTCCGCCCATGGGCTGGAATAGCTGGAACTATTTTTTCGGCAAGGTGACGGACAAGGACATTCGCGATTCCGCCGACCAGATTGTGGCCAATGGCATGAAAGACGCTGGCTACGTGTATGTCAACATCGACGACACGTGGGAGGGTAAGCGCGACGAAAATGGCGTGTTGCATACCAACGAGAAGTTTCCCGACATGAAGGCGCTGGCCGACTATGTGCACTCGAAGGGGCTGAAGATCGGCATCTACTCCGGGCCGGGGCCGAAGACCTGCGCGGGCTACGAGGGCTCCCTGGGGCACGAAGACCAGGACGCGAAGATGTATGCCGATTGGGGCATCGACTATCTCAAGTACGACCTTTGCAGTTATATCCCCGAGGTAATGGAGAAGCAGGCGCCCAACGACAAGGCCGCGCAGATGCGGCTGATGCATGCGGCCTATGACAAGATGGCCAAGGCGCTGAAGGCGACCGGCCGGCCGATCGTGTTTTCGCTGTGTCAGTACGGGTGGGACGCGGTGTGGGAGTGGGCTCCGGCGCTGGGCGGCAACCTGTGGCGGACGACCGGCGACATTCAGCCCAACTGGAACAGCATGTACACCATCCTGAGCCAGCAGGAGGGGCTGGAGAAATATGCGGGGCCCGGGCACTGGAACGATCCCGACATGCTGGAGGTGGGCAACGGGCGGCTGTCGCTGGGCGAAAACCGGGTGCACTTCTCGATGTGGTCGATGCTGAGCGCGCCGCTATTGGCGGGCAACGATCTGCCGCACATGAAGCCGGAGATTCGCGACATCCTGACCAACCGCGACGTGATTGCCATCGACCAGGACAAGCTGGGCAGGCAGGCCTCACGCGTGTACAGCGAGGGCGAGGTAGATGTGTGGGTGAAGCATCTCTCCGGCGGCGCGATGGCGATTGCGGTGGTGAACGCGGGCAGCGACCGCTACTCCACACATCCGTTCCACTTGAACCTGGCCAGGCTGGGGGTGCATGGGCCGGTGAAGGGGAAGAATCTGTGGACGGGCAAGGAGATGGAGCTCAAGGACAATATGCCTATCGAGATTCCTGGGCACGACGTCCTGCTGGTGCGGGTTGCGGGGGCGGCAAAGTAGGGCTGCGCGCATTCAGACCGGTTTGCGGATTGGCGTACCCCCCTCAGGTTTCAGTTTCAGCCCTGAGCCGTCGGCCGTAGCAGACGACTTCAGCTTGGGTGTGCCGAGGACGCGGAGCAGGTGGCGGGCTTGTTTACTTTTCCGTAAACTTTTCGGCTTCCCTCGAAGCGGAGCCCTGGTGTTAATTATCTAGTAAACATGGCTGAAATGGACCAAAAAGCGAAAATCCGGTGAACACGATTACCGCGCCAAATCTGTCTATGTGATTCCGGTTATTGCACTTAGAAGATTGCACCAAAACTGGGGCTGTGGATAATCATTTGGAAATTGTTAATTTTATGGTTAACAATGATGGCTGGGGGGCGGGTGAGGAATTTGCGGGTGCGAAGCTGGGACGAACGCAGCATCAGGAAATGATTGTGCGCCGGATTGCCGGGGGGCGATGTGCGGGCGGTCACACCCTGTGGTGATGGCTCGGCGGGGTGCGGGACTCTGACGAACGGGTTGGCCTGTCGGCGATGTTGGCAGTTTAGGCTGCGGGGGGTTCGCTGGACCCTGGGCGACTTCAGGGTAGTAATCCGCTGCTCGGTGAGTGCATCGGCGATTTAGCGCTCGTCGAGAATGAGCCGATTCAGTTTCCACTCCAGCATTTGTTGGCCAAGTATGGTGGGAGGGCATCACGAAGGGGAAACACTCACGACAGGATTTTGCGCCCCGCTCGCATGATACGATCTATATCGCTGACAAGTAAGGGATCGGAACTTGCCTGAGGACTATGAGAGTGCCGCAATCCGCCATCTCGAAGACGCCGCGGCCTTGAGGTCGTCGGGGCGGATCGATAATGCGGGACATCTTGTGGGATTTGCCGCAGAGTGCGCCATAAAATATAAGATATTGAATCTGCGCCCGCAAAATGATTCACCCCACGGCCATTTCCCGGAATTGCTCATCATCGCACGCAAACATCTTGGGTCCCGCACCAATTTTTCGAGCATGTATGACGTTCTCAAAGGTGATGTATTCGCTGGTTGGAATGTGAACCGCAGATATTTCGAGACCGGAAATACAACCGACGCGGAGTTGGAGTCCTGGTTCTCGACCACGAAACGTCTTTTCGCTACTGCAAGACTGAGAGGGCGAAAGTGACAACTGCAATTCGATTCGACGATTCTCTCCCGGCGTTCGCTGCTCTCGTACGAGAAACATGGGGTCATTCTTCCCTCGAGAAGAACCTGTTTCTTCGCGATGCTTCGGGGCGCCTCACGTTTGTTCTCTTGTCCGATTCGAAGACACCAGCAGAGCGCTCGCAACTAGCGTCGCGAGCTCAAGATGAGCTTGGTGCCTATGTAGATAAAGGTGGATTCGCCGTTGCGACGCCTGAGGAATTGTTCGACGATACTCTGACATCCCTTGCGGCGGCATTAAGGTTGTCGGTACGCCACAAACTCTTTGAAGGGTACGTTTATCTTGTCGACCGAAGGATCGTAGGGGCAGACTGGCTGAGAACCCCTGAACCTAGCGCCGGCGCTCCCGCTCGTATTGTCTTTTCGAGTCTGAAGGGAGGCGTTGGCAGATCGACTGCGCTGTGCGTGGTCGCGGCAGACCTAGCAAGCAAAGGACGCCGCGTTCTCGCAATCGATATGGATCTCGAGGCGCCAGGATTAGGGAACCTTCTGCTTCCAAATGATACCCTACCCGAATTTGGATTGTTGGATTACCTTGTAGAACTAGAGTCAGGGAACCCGCTCGAAGACGAATTTTATGCCGACATAATTGGGCATTCTTGGTTGGGCGGCGGTCGCGGAAGAGTTGACGTGATACCGGCAATTGGGCATCGGTCCCTTTCATACCCCATGAATGTACTAGCAAAGTTGGCTCGGGCGTATTTTGCAGGACCAACGGCAAATGGAGAGTCGTTGACCTTCTCGGAACGGATGCGAAACCTAGTCAAGAGATTCGCTGACCCGCTTCGTTACGATGCAATCCTGATAGATGCGCGAGCAGGCCTTCATGAAACAACAGCCGCCGCGGTCCTCGGTCTGGGTGCCGAAGTGCTCTTGTTTGGGCAGGATCAACCCCAGACCTACGCTGGTTATGAACTCCTGTTTGCGCATCTTGGCATCCTTCCAAGAGAGAAGGGTGATGACTGGCGGGGCCGCTTTCACATCGTCCAGTCGAAGGCACCTGTGAATCCAGCGCTGCGGTCGACATTTGCCGAACGAATGTCCAATCTAGCTGCAAAGTACTTAGTCCGACCTAGCGACGTTCCAAATGTGGATATCGATCCAACATCGCTGCGCGATGTATTCGAGGTGGATTGGAGCGAGGATGACTCGGACTCTGTTGAAAGCCTTTTGGAAGAAGAAGAGACCATTCCTGTAATTGCTGTACTTGAGGACGAACAGTTCCGCATATTTGATCCGATCTCTGATCGCAACATCCTCTTGGAGGGTGAGTATTCAGAATTCTTTGGCGATCTCCTGAACTTGGCGAAGGCGATTGTCGATGCCTTCGCAAACCTGGAGAACAATAAATGACGACGGCCATCGATTTCGCAGCAATCCGTTCCGGGCTTGCAAATTTGCCATCCGATCACGATGCTGCGGGCGAGCACCGTCCCAAAGTGAGTGAAATCTTCACGCCGGAACAGCACGCCAATGCACTCGACCCAAATACGCCCGTTGTTGTTGGTGCACGCGGTGCGGGCAAAAGCTTCTGGGCCGGTGTATTGGGCCAAGATGAAACCCGAGCGGCTACTGCCGAAGCCTACCCGAATCTAGGTCTCGATAAGTTAATCGTCAAGCCGGGGTATTCCGGGTTTTCAGAGGAAAACGCGATCTCCGCGAAGATAGTCGACGCGCGTGTACCGAAAGGGGAAGAGACCAGCCAGGGCTTCACCTTTTGGCAAGCCGTGATTATACGAGCAGCTAACGCGGCACTTCAACCGCGGGAGGAGAGCCGGACCATCCGCGAGGTCATCGAGACGTATTCTGACCCTGAGGACGCCGAACGGGCGATTCGAGCACTTGACGATGAGTTTGGGAAAAAGGGCAATGTACTTCTTGTGACATTCGACGCGTTGGACACTCTCTCGAGAGATTGGTTCCGGGCAACTAGACTTGTGGACGCTCTCTTCGAAGCAATTTGGACGTTGCGCGCACGACGTTCAATTCGCGCGAAGGTCTTTATTCGGCCGGAGCAACTCAATGACGAATCGTTGCGATTTGTCGAACTGCCGAAGCTTAGGAGTGGGCGGGTGGAATTGGAATGGAGACAAATCGATCTGTACGGGCTCCTGTTCTGGCGACTCGCCAATTCTCTGGAAATTCCAAATGCAGTGGATAATTTCCGAAGCCTTGTCGAGAGCGCTGGGATCGTGATACCGCCGGATATCTCTACTAGGCGTCGAAACTGGGCTCTTCTCTCGGACAGTGAGGCACAGAAGAGGGTAATGAACCTTATTGCCGGGCTTTACATGGGCAAGACCAACAAAAAGGGAGGTACCTACGATTGGCCTTATAAACATCTGGCAGACGGTTTGGGCAAAGTGACTCCACGAAGCTTCATTAAGCTTTTTGTCGAAGCATCGAAGTTCGGACAAGCGCCTCCCGCGCAGGTGATTTCCAAAGAGAGTATTCGTCATGGCCTCCGTGAGGCCTCAAAAGTACGAGTCGACCAATTAGGAGTTGAGTATGGCTGGGTCAAAAGGGCGCTCGCCCCGCTTGCCGGGGTAATTGTCCCGTGTGAGTCTCAGGCGATCTTCGATAGATGGTCAGAAAGTAACACGATCAAGATCATTCTTGATGCGGCGAATGACCCAGCGAGTGGTTTTCTTCCTCCATTTCCCTTGCCAGCTAAAGAAGGAAAAGAGCTTGAACTCCTTGCGAACGCGATGCAACGGATCGGACTACTCTCGATCCGAGATGATGGCCGGGTGGATATTCCCGATCTCTTTCGCGTTGCAGCTCTCATGCTGAAAAAGGGCGGAATTCCACCAACACAGAAGAGCTAGCAGCGAGGGTCGACTATCCCCGTTTAGGCGACGGCGGTTGCCGAATCAATGATGAGCGGAGAATCTCGCTCTCTCGGCTGACGAAATCAGGCCAAAACGCTCTTCCAGCATTGTTTCGGGGATATCTCGAGGATTACTCCCCGAAAACGCCGTTCAGTTTAGTAAATGGGATCCAAGCTCGGGGAGGGGCTGAAGAGGCGCAGGAGCGCCGGGGGATTCGTTTCGGTTCCGGGGGGGCAGACGGGGTGGCCGGGAACCCTCCCGGGATCTCGAGACCGGTTGTTATACAAAGCGGAGCATTCCTGCCGTTTTTCCGCAGCTTGCCAGGCGAAGTTTTCAAGATGTAGCCCGCGCCAGGCAGACTGCGAACCAGCCGCGCTCGTCGCTCCAGGTGTGCTCGGGTTGGAAGCCGGCGGCGGCGAGCAGGCGTTCGGCCTGGCCGGGGCGGTACTTGTAGCTGTTCTCGGTGTGGATGGTTTCGCCGGCGGCGAAGCGGATTCGCAGATCGAGGCTGGGGATGCGCACCATTTGCAGGATGCGGCTTTCCAGATGCATCTCGATGCGCGAATGCGAGGGGTTCCAGCGGGCGCGATGGGCAAAACCCTGGGGATCGAAGTTGGCGCCGAGCTCGCGGTTGAGGCGGACGAGGATGTTGCGATTGAACTCAGCGGTCACTCCTGCGGCATCGTCGTAGGCGTCGAGGAGGGTTCCCTCGTCCTTGACCAGGTCGACGCCGAGCAGGATGGAATCGCCGGGCACGAGGGCGGCGCGGATGTTGCCTAGCAGGCGATGGGCCTGGTGGGGCTCGAAATTGCCGATGCTGGAACCGATGTAGAGCACCAGCCGGCGATGGCCGTGGAGCGGCGGATCGAGCGTGAAGCCGTGGGTGTAGTCGCAGACGCGCGGACATACCAGCACCCCGGAGATTTCATCCTCGATGCGCCGGCGGGCTTCTTCAAGGGCGGTGGCGGAGACGTCGACGGGCTCGTAGAGGACGGTGTCCTGGCGATCGACGGCAGCACGAAGCAGGATGCGGGTCTTGTCGCAGGAGCCGGCGCCGAGCTCGACGAGGTGGAGGGCGTCAGCGCCGGCCGCTAACGCAATCATCTCTTCAGCGCGGGCGGCGAGGATGGAGCGCTCGGTGCGGGTGACGTAGTATTCGGGCAACTCCGTGATCTGATCGAAGAGGCGCGAGCCCGCGGCGTCGTAAAACAGCCACGAGGGCAGGCCCTTGGGCTGTGATAACAGGCCCTCGGTGACCGCGGCTGCCACCGGCGCATCGAGTTTTATGCTGCTGAGGGGAAGCGAGATGGTCGTCATTCGATCCGTTGGATGCAGCTACAAGCAATTAGAGTCACCAGGTTGCCAGGCGGATTCCGGAAAACTGCCAGCGGATTTCGGGGGAGAAGAAGTTGCGATAACTGGAGCGGATGTGGGCCGCCGGGGTCACGCACGATCCGCCGCGCAGCACCATCTGTCCGCTCATGAATTTTCCGTTGTACTCGCCCAGGGAGCCGGGCAGGGGCCGAAAGCCGGGATAGGGCAGATAGGCTGAGGCAGTCCATTGCCAGCAGTCGCCAAAGAGCTGCCAGGGGCGGGCAAACGACATGGGGCTCTCGGGCAGCAGGGCGGTTCCCTTCTGCGGGTGCGAAGACGGCTCGCGGTCGGCCATTTCGCTTGCCGGGATGGGCAGCAGCCAGCCGGATTCGAGAAAGTTGCCGGCGATGAGACGGCCTTCCGCGGCGGCTTCCCACTCGAACTCGGTGGGCAGCCGGTGGCCGGCCCAGCGGGCGTAAGCGTCGGCTTCGTAATAGCTGATCTGGCTCACGGGGCTGCTCTTAACGCGGGCGAGGGGCAGCTCGCCGCGCAGGGTGAAGACGGTCCATTCGCCACTTCCGCTGGTCCAGTAGAGGGGAGCATTCCAGGCGTGGTTCTGCACTGCGTTCCAGCCATCGGAGAGCCATAGCTCGGGCCGCCGATAGCCGCCGTCCTCAATGAATTCGGCGAATTCGCCGCAGGTGACCAGGCGCTCGGCGAGGCCGTAAGGCTCCAGCCACACGCTATGCCGGGGCAGCTCGTTATCGAAGCAGAAGCTGTCGCCGGCGTGGCCGCCCTGGTGCAGCCCGCCTTCAAAGCGGAGAAAACGCTGCGGCGCGACATGGTCTCCGGAGTGGGGAACGGAGGCATCGGGCGCGCGGTACACCGGCCGCAGCGGATTGGTAAAGAACGCGTGCAGGATATCGGTAAGCAGCAGTTCCTGGTGCTGTTCTTCGTGGTTCACTCCCAGCTCGATGCGCTGCAGCACCTCGGGCTCGGGACTTTCTTCGAGGAGGCTTTCGACGGCCTGATCGACGTGGGCGCGGAAGCGGAGAATTTCGTCGAGAGCGGGGCGGGAGAACGAGGAGCGCAGGCGCTTTTCAGGGAAGGCGGCAAAGGTCTGGTAGTAGCTGTTGAAGAGCCACACGAAGTCGGGATGGAAGGGCCGGTAGCCGGGAACGAATTCGCGGAGCACGAAGGACTCGAAGAACCAGGCGGTGTGGGCCAGGTGCCACTTGGCGGGGGAAGCTTCGGCGCAGGACTGAACCATCATGTCCTCGGGGGTGAGGGGTTCGCAGAGGGCGAGGGTGCGTCGGCGGGTGGCGCGGAAGCGGTCAGCGAGGCTCGCAGGGGCGGTCGATGGGGTAGTCGTGCTCATGGTGCAGCCTCCCTTGTGCAAAAGAGTGTACCCCAGAAGGGTTCGCGGCGGGTTAACCCGCGGGTCCAAGGTCAGGTTCTCACGCCGATCTGCGGACACCAGCCGCCGGCGCGCACTGCGGGATTTGGTGGATTTCGCCCGCTGCCAGCCTGGTTCGCAAACGGGCCATTTCAAAGCGCTTGGATGCCGTCTGGCATCCGGAACCGCATCTCAGTAGCCGAAACACTTGATTTAGTGGTCTAATTGGGCCAGATATCAGCCGACGCGCGCCCCCGCGACGAGCGCCATGATTTCCTTCGTGGTCGAGGAGGGAATATGAAATGGAATCGCAAATATTGCTGGCCGATGGCGTGGATGGCAGCATCCGCGCTTGCCGCGCCGTCCGTCGTCGTGGTGGGCCAGCCCCCTGCGGCGATTCAGCAGGCCACGCCCGCTGCCGCCACCCCCCAGTTTGAACCCACTCCGGAACAGGTTGCCGACTCGATGATGGCGCACCAGCGCTACCAGGCCGCGATCGAGGAATACAGGAAAGTCTCGCCCGAAACCGTGGACGCCCTGAACAAGATGGGGGTCGCCTACCAGTTGATGTTCAACCCCGGGGATGCGGCGCACTGCTATCAGGAAGCGCTGAAGCTGGATCCGAAGAACGCGGTGGCGTTCAACAACATGGGCGCCATCTACATGGGGCAGAAGGAGTACTGGACGGCCGAGCGCACTTATCGCAAGGCGGTGAAGCTGGACCCGCACTCCGCCCTGTTTCGCAAGAACCTGGGGACGGCGCTGCTGGCGGAACGCAAATACAAGAAGGGTTGGCAGGCCTACCAGGACGCACTGGCTATCGACCCAAGCGTGTTCGACCACAACAGCAACGTGCGCGTGGAAAACCCGAGTTCAGTGCAGGATCGCGGGGCCATGAACTTCTACATGGCCAAGGGGTGCCTGAAGGCAGGGATGACGGAGCGGGCAATCTTCTACTTGCGGATGGCGCTGAACGAGGGGTTCACCACACCCAAGAAGATCCTGGCCGATGCGGAGTTTGCCGGATTGCGGCAGAATGTGGAATTCCAGCAGATGCTGGCCGCGCAAGGCGTGTACCTGACCGACACGTCGGCGCACTCGACAGTGCGGCAGTAGGCGGCGAGGCGGCGGCATGCCGGAGTGTCGTCCGCGGCGGCGGGCGGTCCGTCTAAGTGTTCAGGACTGCGCGGCGGGAATCGCGGCCGCGATCCTAGGTCAGGAGCCGGAATGACAATTCGTGGGTGGTGGGTGCTGGCGTTGGCGCTGGCAGTAGGAGCGGTTGCGCAGGGGCAGGAACCCGGCGCATTGCCGACAGGTCAGGGACAGAATCAGGAACAGGGCGGCGGCCGCGTCTGGGTCGGCGGCATGGGACAGGGCCGCGGCGTGATGGGCACTGTGACGGAGGTTGCCGCGGATCACTTCACGGTGAAAAACGAGTCGGGCGAGACGTGGACCGTCCACTTCAGCGCGAATACGCGAATGATGAAGATGCCGCCGCGGCCAGCTCGAGCCGAGGGCGGCCAGGGACAGGAGGGCGAGCGCCGGTTCGCGGGCGGTGGCGGGGCTGGCGCCGAACCAATCAAGCCCACGGACATCAAGGTGGGCGACGCAATCCTGGCCGGGGGCGAAGTGGACGCTGCCGGGAAATCCGTGGGCGCCATGATGGTGATGCAGGTTGACCCGGAACGCGCAAAACAAATGCGCGAGATGCAGGCCAACTTCGGCAAGACATGGCTGGCCGGCCGCGTGACCGCGATCAACGATACAACGGTGACGGTTGAGGGCGGAATGGACCACGCCGCGCATACCTTTGTGGCCGACGAGAACACCAGCTTCCGCAAGCACCGCGAGCCGATCACGCTGGGCGATATTCAGGTCGGGGATAACGTGCGCGTGGAGGGGGCGATCAAAGACGGCCAGTTTGTGGCGGCCACGGTGAACGTGACGATGCCTCCGGCCACCGGGGGCCCGGTGCGCCGGCAGGGGCCGCCGCCGCAGTGAATACAGTGGTCAGTGGTCAGTGATCAGTGGTCAGCGCCGAGTGGATGGTCGGTGGCGAGTGGTCAGTAGCGAGTTATCAAATCATAGTTTCGCGCAATCCACGAAAAAGCGCTTGGCGAACCTCAACTCATAGGCACTGATCACTGTTCACTGGCCACTGGACTGTTCACCTGATCACTGATCACTGACCACTGTTCACTGTCCCTGCGGCGGATTGCGTTCAGTGAAGTTGCGCTGCCACCAATAAGGGTAAACAGGAGCGACGGCGGAGGCTTCGTCTAACTTCGCCACCTGGGCCGGCGTGAGATTCCAGCCGGTGGCGCCCAGGTTCTGGCGCAACTGCCCTTCGTTGCGCGCGCCGAGAATTACCGATGAGACGGTGGGCCGCTGCAGCAGCCAGTTGAGAGCGATCTGCGGAACGGTCTTGCCGGTCTCCGTTGCGATTTGGTCGAGGGCGTCGACCACCTTATACAGATAGTCTTCGGCGACCGGCGGGCCCGCCGCGGCGGTTTTGGGCAGGCGACTCTGCGCCGGCGCGGGCTGCCCGCGGCGAATTTTTCCGGTGAGGCGGCCCCAGCCGAGCGGGCTCCAGATGAGCGCGGAGACTTTGAGACCGGAGCCGGGGAGAAGGCGATATTCCATGGGCGTTGGATGCAGGAGGGAACCGCAGGTTTCAGATCCCTGGGGGCTTCGCGGCCTCCCCTACCATTTCTTCAGCCCCGGAATTCGCGCCGTGAAGCAACACCAGGTCCTTCGCCCCCATCTCTTTCATCTGCAGTGCAAGGAGGATTCCCTATGAAGATGAAGTGGTTTGCAGTCTCGGCAGTCGCCCTGTCACTGGGCGCGCCCATAGGGCTGACGACAGCCAAAGCGCATGCTGCTGCGCCGCCGCAACCGCTAGCCGGAATTTCCCAGGAGCGCCCGTGGGATCAGCCGCCCGACGAGTTCCGCGACGTGCAGCGCCGCGGCTTTCACGACGGCATTGAATCCGCGCGGAGAGACTACGATCACCATCGCCGCAAGGACGCCGACGATCACGAGAGATTCCGCCATCCACCCGTCGATCGCTCCCTTCGCGACGACTATCGCGATGGTTTCCGCCGTGGCTACGAAACGGCCATGAACCACATGCGCGGCGAACACCACGAGGATCACCCCGACTGAGTCTTCGCGGAATTTCCGTGAGCCAGCAAAAAGCCCGGCCACTCAGCGGCCGGGCTTTCTTGCTGAAATGCGTGGGATTCATTGGCCGGTTTGGTAGCGCACCGCCGCCAGCGCCATCTGATACGCATAGCGCGTATTAGTGAATTCGATCTCCGCCTGTGTTTGCGCCAATTGCGATTGGGTCAAATCGACAATGCCGCTCAGGCCAACCTTGTAGCGCGCCTGCGCCAGCTCCAGCGCTGTGTTCGCCTGGTCCAGCAACTGCTTGCTCACGCCGATGCGCTGATATGCCATCTGCGCATTCAGCACCGCCGTCCGCACATCCCGGGCAATGCCCTCGCGCAAATTGCGCACTTGCTCCGATGTCGCTTGCGCGCGCAGGTCAGCTTCCTTGGCCCGCGCCGTGTATTCAAAGCCGTTGAAAATGGGAATGCTCACGTTCGCGCCCGCCGCGCCATACCACGACGACTGAATCTGATCGGCGCGCACCGGTGCGCCGCCGGCCGCGGCGACCGCCGAAATCGTTGGCCGCTGCAGATCGTGCTCCGCGGAAGCGAACTGCCTGGCCGCCGCCCAGCGATCGTTCAGCGCCGCCAGGTCGGGCCGCGCGCGAAACGCCAACTGCACCAGGTCTTCCGCATTTGCAGGCGCAACTTGCGGAGCCGCCGGCGTTTCATCCACCAGGTCATACTGCAGGTCGCTCTCCGATCCGAGAATGGCGTTCAGGTCGGCCATTGCCGCCACCGCGGAGTTTTGCGCGTCCAGCACCAGCAACTGCGCCTGCGACACCTGCACGTTGGCCAGGCTCAGGTCCAGCGTGGAGCGCAGCTTCTGCGATGTCAGCGCGCCAATCTGCTCGCCCGTGGTCTGGCGGGTGGCCACCGTCTCCTGCGCCACCTTGAGCACCGACTGCGCAGTCAGTGCCTGGTAGAAGGCCTGGTCCACCGCCAGCGTGATGTCCTCCACGGTCGCGCGCTCCGTGTCCAGTTGTGCCCGCGCGTTCGATTGCGCGTTGCGCACCAGGTTGCGGGTGCGCCCGAAGTCGGTGATGAGCTGGCGCACCGTGAGCCCCGCGGCCGCGCGGTCGTAAACCGATGGATTGTTCAGCGAACCCGCGGTGATGCGGCTGTTGAGATGCGCGCCAACAGCGGTAAGGTCGCCGTTGGCCAGCGGCAGTTCGCCCGATCGCACTTCCCGCGTCACTTGCGCCTGTGCCAATTGCAGCAGATGCGCCACGCTGATGTTGGGATTGTGCTGGATCGCCATGCGTTCCGCTTCAGCCAGAGTCAACTTCGGGCCGGCGGGCTGGGCGGCCGGCGAGCCCGTTGCCTGGCCCCCCGCCGCCTGCGGTGCAGGCTGCTGCATCGGTGGAGGCTCTGTCGCCTGCGCCATCAGCTGCGCATGCGGAGCGTCCGGTAATGAAGGCCGTTGCGCCCATGCCGTTCCGGCGAGAGGCAATGCAATCAGCGCGCAGGCTGCGGAAAACGTGATCCATCTGCGATATCCGCTCATGCATGCGCCTCCACCATTTTCTTCTCCCGGCGGCTGTGAATCGCCAGATACACCGCCGGCACCAGGAACATGGTGACCACTACGGAGAGCGCCAGCCCGCCAATGACGGCGCGCGCCAGCGGCGCGTACTGCTCGCTGCCTGCCTCAAGGCCCACCGCCATCGGAATCATGCCCAGCAGCGTGGCCAGCGAAGTCATCAGGATCGGACGCAGACGCACCTTGCACGCCTGCACCGTGGCCTCAAGCAGCGGCAGACCCTGCTGGTGAAGCACATTGGAAAACTCCACGATCAGAATGCTGTTCGACACCACAATACCGGTCATCATGATCACTCCCATCAGCGACATGATGTTGAGCGTGCTGCCGGTGAGGAGAAGGATGGCGACCACGCCAAGCAGCCCCGGCGGAATGGCCATGAGAATGATGAACGGATCGATAAACGACTTGAACTGCGCCATCAGAATCAGATACACAAGCAATACCGCAATGATGAGACCGAAGCCGAAGTCCTTGAACGACTCGTTCATGCTGACAAGAGCTCCGCGCACCGCAATAACGGTGTTCTTGTCATGCTCAGTGTGGGCGAGCAGATTATCGATCTGCTTGCCGATCCCCTGCAGCGCTTCGCTCTTAGGCGAGACGTAGACGTCGATCACGCGCCGGATCTGGGTGTGATCCACCTCGGTGGGGCTGTTGATCTGGCGGATCTCGGCGATCGAGCCGAGGGTGACAACGCCACCGGAGTCACTGCTGCTCTCCAGGGCCGCGGGCACCACGCCGGCCTGTCGCGCCTGCTGCATCGGCCCGTAGCCTGGCGGACGTTTGCCGCGCAGCGGGATGTTCTCAAGATCCTGCATCGACATGTTATTGAGCCAGTGATTGGCGTACTGCACCGTGACCATGTAGTTGTTTCCGGTCTTTGGATCGATCCAGTAACTGGGAGCGACCATGCCGCTGGAGGTGAGGGCCGTGATCACGTCGTTAAGCACTTCCCTGGTGGAGAGGCCCACCAGGCTGGCACGCTGACGGTCAATGTTCAGTTGCAGGCCGGGATAGTTGTTATTTTGCGGGATATAGACGTTATTGACGTTGGAAAACGTCCTGATCTTTGCCGCCAATTGTTTGGCCAATTCGTAGGAGTTGTCGACGTTCTGGGACTTGATCTGGATATCGATGGGGGCGGGCAAACCCTGGTTGATCACGCCATCCACGAGACCGCCTGCCTGGTAATAAGCGGAGAGTTCGGGCATATCGCGGGACAGCTTTCGCTGCACCCTGTTCATGTATTCGTAGCTACCGATGCTATGGTCTTCCTGCAAGCTGGTCTGTACGAATGCGGTGTCCTGGGAAGCGTTGGGTGTGTAGATGGACGAGACACCAGGGGAGACGCCGATATTGGAGACGATCATGCCCAGGTCTTTGGGCTTGACGACGCTGCGGATGACGTCTTCCACCTTGGCCACATAGTCATTGCTGACTTCGAGACGAGTACCGCTGGGCATCCGCAAGTTGATGATGAACTGTCCCGGATCGGTCCGCGGAAAGTACGCCCGCCCGAGAAACGGAAACGCGACCAGTAGCATCACCGCCACTCCGCCCAGAATGGCGGCAGCGGTGAAGACCGGCCGCTTCATGGCTCGATAAGCCCAGCCTTCATACCAGTTCAGCATGGCCTGGAACTTTTCATTGAACGCGTGATCGAAGCGCGCGAAGAAGCCGGTCTTTTTATGCTGGTGGTCGCCCTCTTCGTCATATACGTTGATGAACTTTGCGCAGTAAAGCGGCACCACCGTCATGGCGAAAAAGTACGAGGCGAAGATGGAGAGAACCACTCCCAGCGCCAGCGGCGTAAAGATGTACTTGCTGACTCCGTGAAAGAAGGTCACGGGGAAAAACACGATGGACGTGGTGAAGGTGGCGGCGAGTACAGCCATCGACACTTCTTCTCCGCCTTTTTGCGCCGCAACATACGCCCTCTCACCCGATTCCATGTGACGGAAAATGTTCTCCAGCACGATCACGCCGTTATCGATGAGTCGTGAGAACACCAGAGCCAATCCACCCAGCACCATCGTATTGATCGACCCGCCCAGGTAATGGTCGATAACCAGGCAGACGAGCATTGAGAGCGGCACGGCTAGCAATACGGCAACGGTGGCTCGCGGACTTCCCAGGAAGACGAGAATCATGATGCCCGTCAACACCAGCCCGATGCCCGCCTCGCGGACCACGTTGCCGATCGCGAGCTTTACGAACCTCGATTGATCGAACACCACATCGGTCTTGAGGCCTTCCGGAATGTCGACGAGTTTCTTGACTGCATCCTTGATGCCGTTGACGATCGCGATGGTGTTGCTGCTGCCACCCTGTTTGAAAATCGGTATGGCGACCGATCGCTGCCCATCGATGCGGACGATGTTGTACTGCAGCGCGCCGGCGTCAACCGCCTTTCCCACGTCGCCGACCAGGACCGAGGAGTTGCCCACCGTTTTGAGCGGCATGGAGTTCATGGCCTTGGCGTCGGGGAACTGGCTGTTCGCGTAAATATTGAAGTCTTTCGATCCGATGCGCACGTCGCCGGCCGGCAGGATCAGGTTCGCGGAGTCCACCGAATCCACAACGTCGTTAAGGCTGAGGTCGTGGGCTTCCAGCTTGAGCGGGTCCACGTAGATCTGAATCTGGCGGTAGGTGCCTCCATAGGGCAGCGGCACGGAGGCGCCTTGCACGTTCGAGATTTGGTTGCGGACGGAGAACTGAGCAACATCCTTGAGTTCCGTCTCGTTGAGCCCATTTCCTTTCAACGTAACCAGGCACACCGGCTGCGTCGAAGCGGTCATGCCCAGCACTACCGGCGGCAGTGTGCCGCGCGGCAGGCGGCGCAGATCGGCCATCGCGAGGTTGGCGATATTGCTCAGCGCTGCGTTCGCATCGGTGCCTGGTTTGAAGTAGATCTTGATGAGGCTGACGCCGGTACGCGAACGCGATTCGCTGTGGTCCACATTCGCCGCCAGCGTGAAGAAGCGCTCGAACGTGTTAGTAATGTCAGACTCAATCTGCTGCGGCGGCATGCCGTTGTAGAACGTGGCCACCACCACCACCGGCATGTCGATCTGCGGGAAAAGGTCCACGGGCATGGTCAACACGGTGAACGTGCCCACCAGCGCCACCACCAGGCAGATCATGAGAATGAAGAAAGGGTATGTGAGAGCGAACTTCGGCATTAGTGCACACCTCCGCCGTCATGCTTTGCATTCGGCTCGCGGGCGTACTTCTGCGTTGCCGGGCGTCCCGCTCGATGCTCATCGGCCGCATCCGGTCCAGCCTCGTTGGCGGCCTGTTCATCGGCCCTCAGGTCGATTGTGCCGCCAGTCTCCTGTTGGGTTTCCGACGCCGGCTCCTGCGCTACTTCCGGACTTACGGCTTCGCCATCCTGGTACTTATCCTGTCCGCCCACAATCACCCGTTCGCCCAGTTGAAGTCCGCTCTTGATTTCGGCCAGCTTCGACCCTTCAATCCCGACTTGCACGGGACGAACATGCACGT
This sequence comes from Occallatibacter sp., assembly GCA_035552555.1. Taxonomy (GTDB): domain Bacteria; phylum Acidobacteriota; class Terriglobia; order Terriglobales; family Acidobacteriaceae; genus Telmatobacter. Next base: position 38,266 of record DASZLF010000082.1, on the reverse strand, counting down.
GATTGGTGTCGTCGAGCGCATAAACCACGCGCCCTCGTCCGCTGATCACCAGCGCCTCGACCGGAATGGTGACCACGTTGTCAACGTGCGCCAGGCGCAGCATGGTGTTGGCATACATCCCCGGAGAAATCGAAAGATCCCTGTTGTCGACATCGACTTCCGTCTCCATGGTCCGCGTATCGGAATTCACTTCGCGGGTAAAGCGGACCACCTTGCCGGTCAGCTCACGACTCACCGCATCCACGCGCACCGTCACCTGGTCGCCGTCGCGCACATACCGCACGTCGTCTTCCGGCACCGGAAGCCGCAGCCGCAGCAGCGTGCTCTGCGAAAGCCGCACGATGGGAAGGTCCTGGCTGTTGGAGTTCGTCCCCCCCTGGATCAGCGCGCCTGTATCCGCATAGCGCCACACCACCACGCCGGAAATGGGAGCCACCACGTTGGTGTAATCGTGCAGCGCCTGTACCCGCTGGTTGTCAGATTGCGCCGCGCCCATGTGTTGCTTCGCCGCCGCCATCGCCGACTTCGCCGAATCCACCTCCGCTTCGGCGGCAAGATCGCCGGCCTGCGCGTTGTCCAGCTCCTGTTGCGCAATCAGTCCCGGATGTCCTTCCGACGCCTGCTTCAGCCGCTGGTATTGCGAATGCAGCGCGTTATACTGCGCCACCGCGCGGTTGATCTGGTGCTGCGCCCGCGTGATCTCTTCCTTGCTCTGGTCCACTTCAAATACCGTCTGCTGCAACTGCGCCTTCAACTCAGGCACTTCCAGCGTGGCCAGCGTGTCCCCTTGCTTCACAATGTCGCCAATGTCCACATTGATCTTGCGCATGTAGCCACTGACCTTGGGGTGGACATCCACCATCTGGTAAGGCTGAAACTGCCCCGCCAACGTGAGCACGTGGCTGATGTCGCCCCGCTGCGCCACGGCCACCCGAGCCGCCGGAATCGATGCTGCGTTGGCTGCGGTGTTGCCTTCCCCGGAATGGCAGGCGGACATCCCCCCTGCGCTCAACAGAGCCGCGCATAAAGCCGCGCACCCCGCCGTGGTCCGGGCCGCAGTGCTTGATAACTTTTTGTACATATCGAAAATTGCTCCTGAATCAGCTTTCGTTTGCATCCCAGTGCTCGATCCGATCAGGACCGGAAGTGGGAACTGGAATACGACTCGCATCCTCTTTTTGGCCCTCGCGCTCTGCGCTCTTCGGCAACTTGATCCCTCGTTGCCTGCTGGAAATGAACCAGGACGCTGCGTAAAACGTCGCGCTCGGCAACTGCCGAACGCTCGCTAACACCTGCTGCAAACCTAGAATCTTGGAGGAGGGCGGAAGAAAACAGGCGGGGAAAAACTGCATTGCGTCTCCACCGAGAGGTGATCGGGAGACGGCCGGCGCACCCGGAAGGTGGCTAGCAACAAAATCGTAAATGTAAGCAGAAGAGGGGCTTCTGGCGTCAGGTGCGTCGCATTCGAGGGAGAATCCAGCGCCTGCACAATCAGCTTTGCAGATTCGCCCGGCTGCAGCTTCGTCGCGCTTATCTGCGCCCGCGCGCTTCCCTCGGGACTGAACCACGCCAGCTTGGCTTCAATGGCAAACACGGTGGCCAGAAAGCACAGTATCGCTCCCAGTAGCGTGACTCGCCAGTGCCGGTCCCAAAACCTACCCCGCATGAATCCAGTTTACCATCCGCGGTTTTTTGACGAACGCGGCTGGCATTGGTTGTGCTCTCAGCGGGCTCCGGCGCCTCCCGGGCAACGCTTACGGCCCCTCCTGCACCACTTCGACGGCATTCACGCTGGCGTAATTGACATCGGGGACGAACGACACCACGAGCTTGCCCTGCGCATTGGGATGCAGGCCGTGGTAGACCTTGATCAAAGCCTGGCCGGCGCCTACTTCTTTCACAATGTCCAGCCGCCGCGCCAGGGCGGAGCCGTTGCAAAATATGTCGAAGACCCGGCTGCCCACCCCGCCTTTCTTTGAAACATCCGATCCCCAGTATTTCTCTGAGAAGTAGAGAGTCATCTTATAACTTCCATCGTCCACCGGAAGGGCGTAGGAGAAGTTACCATACCGCTCTCCTGTAAATAGTTCCGGTTCCGTGGTGCCGCCAATGACAACCTTGTCCGCCGCAAGCCGGCCGCTGCTGAAGTAAGTGTCCGGCATCCACAAGTTACCCGACTTATCCACAAAAAAGCTGTTCTGGGCCACCATCCGGATCGGCCGCAGTCGATGTGGAAGCCCCGGAACAATCTCGATCGCATTGACCATCGGCAGGCCCAGCGAGCCGCTGAAATCCAGATGAAGATATCCATCCTTGTCCGGGCTGATATCTCGAAACACCCGCACGTCGGCCGTATTCGGCCCCGCATCGGACACAATATCGAACTGGGTCAGCAGTGGCCGCCCGTTCAGTTGGACGCCGAACACCCGGCTGTTTTCTCCGCCTCCCAGCGTGCTCGCCGGAGTGTAAGTGGTTTCCGCAAAGTGCAGCCGTAACTCATAAGTTCCCCGGGCCAGCGGAATCTTGTAGGAGAAGACTCCGGACCTGGCCGTCAGATATAACTCGGAATTCCGCGTCCGGGCAATATGCTGGTTGGGAAGTTCGGTCGCAAATCCCCCTGTGAAGTACCGGTCTCCGGCCCAGATGTTGCCCTCGTCGTCCTTGAACATCGCCCGCGAGTACCCGCATCGAATCCGCACCTCCGGCCCGGCGGCCGGCAGCGATGGCTCCGGCGTGGAAACCTGGGCCGCACTGGAATTGCCCGCCGGAAACAGGCGGTGGAACCAGCCGGTCGTACCCCCCAGAGCCACGGCGACGGCCAGCAGCGCACCCCCGATCAGCAAAGCCCACCATCGATAACCGCTCTTGTCCCCCCGAAGCTTGGGATTAGTCGCAGGACCGCCGTCCGGGCGAGCCGCAGTCGCCCCGGAACTTTCCGATGGCTCTTCCATCGTGAACCGGGTCTCCGAATCCGCCGCCGCCGCTCCAGGGGAATTCTGCCGCAGCGCCAGCCGCCCCGGCACCGCCCGGTCGATAAACTCGGGGCGGTAGTGGCCCGTTGCCACCACAATCTCAATCGGCTGATCTGCGCCTTCCCCGTCATAAAACTCGCGCAGCTTCTTGCGCAGCCGGAATACCTCCACCCGTACAATCGAGTCCGTGGCCTGGTCGAAGGACTCCGGCCTCCGGAAGACATCCGTCGCGATCGAGTACTCCTTGATCCCGTCGGTGTCGCCTTCAAAATATCGCTCGCAGACGTACTGCAGCAGCCTGGCCAGTCGAGGTGTCGCCTCAAAAGCTCTGGACGCCAGCACCGCCTGCAACGCCGCGCGCTCCTCGACGACGCGGTCCTGGTTCACCCCGCCGGCGTGAGCCGTCCTCTCTTGAATTGTCATTGCAAACACTCCGGCGCTCGATTTGAGACTGCATTCAGCCGTTCAGTTCAGGCTTTCTTGAGGTGAATCAGGACCTGCCGAGCAACGTCTCTCGATTTCAAATCCGCATCATAGACCTCTTCCGGTACTCATGTAACGCCTCATTTAACCGTCCGGCAACCGGAATATAACGAGAGTAACGTTTCGCTTTTTGTTTCTCGTGACTAGAGTCTCTACCGGCTCGCAGAAGTGGGCCAACTATTCGCCTCAAAGCGGTTCCCCCAAGGGCAGACGACCGCACGGATTCGCCATCTGCCCCGTTCTGGCCGGTTTCATACTGCTCTCCGCCGGCCTCTGCGCAGCCGCCCAGAACCAGGTTCAACACCTGGGATGGAGCGGCCACTGAATCGGTACAGCCGGTTCCCGGCGAAGCCCGGTTCTGACGCGAGCCACATGGGCATTTCCGCAGACTTGCCAGCCCGGACCGCAGGCGCCCCGATAGCTCGGGGGTGGAACCCATCCTTCGCACAACCGGCGCGGATTGCGCCAACCACAACCACTTAAAGGAATTGAGGGACGACCATGAGGATCAAAGGCTACGTAATTATTCCTGCCATTTGCGCCACCCTGTGGTTCGGTGTCGCGCAGGCCGCGCTGGCGGCCGAAGGGCCCTACGGCGGAACCCCCGCCCCCATCCCCGGCACGGTGCAGGCTGAAAACTACGACACGGGCGGCCAGGGCGTCGGCTATAACGTAACGTCCGTCAACGGCACCGCGAATAGCTATCGCTCCGACGGCGTCGACCTGGAAGCCACCACCGACACCGGCGGCGGCTACAACATTGGCTGGACAGCCGCCGGCCAGTGGTTCCGCTACACCGTCAACGTGGCCAGCGCCGGGACCTACACAGTCACCTTCCGCCTCGCCGCCATCAGCGCCGTCACCGACGGCCTCCACATCTCCAACTCCTCGGGAACCAACCTCTCCGGCAACATCAACGTCCCTGCCACCGGCGCCTGGCAAACCTGGACCAACGTGACAGCCAGCGTGAACCTGCCGGCAGGTACGCAGACGCTCACGGTGAACCAGGACCATCCCGGCTGGAACATCAATTACGTGTCGTTCGCGTCGACCGGTGGGCCGTTCGGCGGAACGCCCGCGTCCATCCCCGGCACCGTGCAGGCGGAGAATTACGACCTGGGCGGCTCGGGCGTTGGATACCACGTCAATTCGGTCAACGGGACAGCAAACAGCTACCGCTCCGACGGCGTCGATCTTGAAGCCACCACCGACACCGGCGGCGGCTACAACATCGGCTGGACGGCTGCCGGCCAATGGTTCAAGTACACGGTGAACGTGGCCACCGCCGGGTCTTACACAGTCACCTTCCGCCTGGCCGCGCCTGGTGCGGTCAGCGACGGGCTCCACATCTCCAACTCGGCGGGAACCAACCTAAGCGGCTCGGTCAACGTTCCCGCAACCGGCGGCTACCAGACCTGGACCAACGTCACTGCTACCGTCACCCTGCCCGCGGGTCAGCAGACATTGACCATCAACCAGGACAACGGCGGCTGGAACATCAACTACGCCGCCTTCAGCTCGTCTTCCGGCGGGGGCGAAGGCCCTTACGGCGGAACTCCCGCGGCTGTCCCCGGCACCGCGCAGGCTGAAAACTACGATACCGGCGGACAAGGCGTGGGCTATTACGTCAGTTCCACCAACGGCTCCGCGAACAGCTACCGCTCCGACGGCGTGGATATCGAGGCCACCACCGACACCGGCGGCGGCTACGACATCGGCTGGACCGCCAGCGGGCAATGGTTCCGCTACACCGTGAACGTGGCCACCGCCGGAACTTACACCGTCGGTTTCCGCGTCGCCGCTCCCACCGCTGTTACCGGCGCTTTCCACCTCAGCAATTCGTCGGCCGTTAACCTCAGCGGTTCGGTCAACGTTCCCGCCACCGGCGGTTACCAGACCTGGACCAACGTGTCGGCCACCGTCACCCTTCCCGCGGGCCAGCAGACGTTGACCCTCGATCAGGATGCCGGCGGCTGGAACATCAACTACATGAGCTTCACCGCGGGCAGCGGCGGCGGCACCGGCTCTTGCACCGGCGTCTCCTCCATCAGCGTCGGCGGCGTCACCTATACTCCCCAGTGGTGCCAGGAATTTAACGGCAGCGCAGGCTCTCCCGACACCTCCGTCTGGAACTTTGACCTGGGCAACAACGGCGGCTGGGGCAACGGCGAAGTCGAAGTCTACTGCGGGCCGCCGGGATACCCGAACAATCCATCGCAGTGCCCAACGACGTTCAGCACGTCAACCGCGCCGGTATACATCGATGGGAGCGGGCATCTGGTGATCCAGCCCAGAAATGTCAACGGAACCTGGCTCTCGGGCCGCATGAATACGGAAGGCAAGCAGAACTTCACTTACGGGATTCTTGTCGCGAGCATTCAGGCGCCCAACACCACCAACCAGGGCCTGTGGCCGGCGTGGTGGACGCTCGGCAGCAACATCTCGACAGTTCCATGGCCAACCTGCGGCGAGGCCGACATCATGGAGCTGTGGTCGCCGCAGATCTACAACGGACCCGGACCCGGGGCTAACCAATCTACCATCCACACGGCCAAAACAGGCGGCAATGGTATCGGCGGCCGCTATACTTTCCCCAGCGGACAGGCCAACGACACTGCGTTCCATACCTATGGAATCGTGTGGACGCAGAACGAGATGCAGTTCTACGTGGACAACGCATCGTCGCCGTTCTTCACCGTCACCCCCAGCAGTCTCCCCTCGGGAGACACCTGGCCATTCAACCAGAACATCTTCGCGATCCTGAATGTGGCAGTCGGCGGCACATTGGGCGGATCCACCAGCGGCCTGTCCAATCCGGGACCCATGCTGGTCGACTACGTCCGTTGGTACACACCTCAATAAGCGCAGTAAGGGCGCGAAACACGGAGAAGGGCGCGGCGAATCACCGCGCCCTTCCTTTTGCCCGGGCTTCAGCCTAAACCAGAAACATGGCAACCCCTGCGGCGAACATGGCCGCTGCGGTGATGGCCACCACGATCCATCCCAACCTGGAACTAGGCTGGTTGTGCATCAGCTTCTTGTCCCCAGCGACGATGAGGATAGCCACCAGCAGGAAAGGCGCCAGCAATCCGTTGATCACGGCAGTCCAGTAAAGCGCCTTCACCGGATTTACCCCGATGAAGTCCAATGCCACGCCGGCTGCGGTTGAAACCAGAATCACGGCGTAAAACCAGCGTGCCTGGCTGAGTTTCTTGTCCAGCCCCTGGCGCCAGCGCAGAGTCTCAGCGAATGCGTATGCGGTTGATCCGGCTAGAGTGGGAATGGCGAGAAATCCAACGCCGACGATGCCCACCGTGAATAGCGTAGCGGCCAAGTTGCCGGCAAGGGGCCGAAGGGCTTCGGCTGCCTGTCGCGAGGTCTCTATATGGGTAAGGCCGTGCCGGTTAAGCGTGATGGCCGTGGTCAGGATAATGAAGAACATGACGACGTTTGAAAAGAAAGTGCCCACGCCCACATCGATGCTTCTCAAGCCGAGCTCCTCGCTTGAGGCTCCCTTGCGCAGCGCAACCGTGGTCCGGCCCTCTGATTTTTCCTCTTCGATTTCCTCGCTTGCCTGCCAGAAGAAAAGGTAGGGGCTGATGGTGGTGCCGAGAATTGCTACCAGGGTTGCCCATTCATTTCTGCTGTGCGGCATCGACGGCACCAGGGTGTCGTGCAGCACCTGGCCCCAATCGGCGCCCACCACAAATGCGGTAACCGGATAGGCGAACAGCACCAGGACCAGCCATTTGAGCACACTGGCAATCTGGCGATATTGCAGCCGGACCGTGGCCCATGAAATGAGAAGAGCGAACGCCACTACAAACCAGCGGGAATTGATTCCCGAAAGCATCTCTGCCGCATCCGCCATGCCCGCCAGGTCGGCTGCAATGTTAATGGTATTGGCCAGCAGCAGAGCTGCAATGAAGGCAAACAAAAGCCACTTTGGAAACCGCTTCTTGAAATTGCAGGCCAGACCCTGCCCGGTGACCTGGCCGATTCGGGCGCACATGGTCTGCACCGCGGCCATCATCGGCCACGTCAGCAGGGCGGTCCATAGCAGCCGGGTTCCCAGTTGCGCGCCGGCAACGGAGTAGGTGGCAATCCCCGAGGGATCGTCGTCCGCAGCACCGGTGATGACGCCGGGCCCGAGCGACTTCAGCAGCGATTGAATCCAGCGAGATGGGGAAGAAGTCGCCACGAGAAGTTGAGGTGCCCATTTCCTTGGAACCAGACCGAAATCCGGCGTCTGGTAACGTTAGTTGCGCTTTCGCTTCCCCGCGCCAGCCAGCAGCTCAGAACGCCCTACGACCGTGGTGGGGTTCTGGAGCTTTGGCGCGTCGGAGATGCCCTCGAAGGCTTCGCTCGCCTTCCACGGGCTCAGACCGTACATTCGAGTGTCCCGCAGATGGTTCACTCCCTCGCTCCACATAGCCAGCATCCCCTTACCGATATCCCTGAAACCGTCAAGACCCTTCATCGTCTCGCGAACCGCGGGAGCAGTGTCCGCAATAGCGTCACTGATTCTCTCCACCATTAGCTTCTGCTCGCGGTCGGGAATGCCGAAGTTAGCAGTGATGAACTTCGCGAGAGTCTTCCCGGGCAACCATGTCTTCTTGCCGCCGAACATGATGCCGGGGGGATTGTCTCTGTATCCAGCGTAAACCGAAGTGGTCAAGAAGTCGTATGCGGGAGCGAGGCGTGCATCGGTCCGAGATGTGTAGAGCAGAGCCAGATTCTTTGAGTGGCAATCGGCGTTGCGCAGGGCGTAGGTCAGCAGCAGCATCGCCGTAAGCTTCTGGAATGTCTCGTAGTGATACTTGCCGTCCACATAGGTGCGAACCGCCTTGGCGATTCTTTCCCATGTGGTTTCGTATTTGTTCTGTGGCCGAAGCCCGAGGAGAGCGCAGAAGTCTTCCATTGCCCGGAAGGGCTTGCCTTTCTCGTCCACGTCGAACCGATGCACGAGCAGAACGTTGCCATCTTGCGAGAGTTCGGTTTTGGCGCTTTCGATAACTCTGGTCACAACCTTCATACAGAGGTGTTCATTGGCTGTGGCATATGGAAGCCGAGCGGATGAGCCCTTGATAATGTGATGGTGCGTCAGCAGAGTCGCTCCCTTGTGTTGCGTGGCTCCTTGCTGCTTTTGCGTCTCAGCGTCCAGGAATTTCGGCAGGATTCCCGATACGCCGCTCTTCGCGTGTTCGCGGACAAGCCGGGAGAAAGCCTCTTCAGAGTTGTCTCCTTTGAGTAGCTCCGCGACTTCAATGGGTCTTACCGGCTCGTCCAGTGCGGCTCCCGGCGGTGCGACTTTCAGCCTCCCCACCATATTCCGTCCAATCACGGAGAGGAGCGCAATGGGGCTCGCGCCGACGTGCGGTCCAAACTCTTCCTGCAAGACTTGCAGCAGGTATCCCTCCGGGAGATTCATCCGGAAGATGGGGTGGAGTTCGTCGTCCCAGACGTAGGACTCCGTTCGCACGGGCATGGTCAGCGACACAAGCTTCTCCGCCGAGACTTCCGGAATGTACGTCAGGACGCTTTTGAAGTCGCCAACTTGTTCGAGGACTGCGACGTGCTCGTCGAGGACGTGGACATTCAGCTTCATGAACCACCTCGCTCACGCCGCAATTCATCGAGGGTGCCTGCCGCTCCGACTTCGGTGAAGGTCAGTTCCAACCCGAGCACGCCCAGCACGGCCATCAGTTTGCGTGACCCAAACTCTGATAACTGCCCCTTCTCCAGGCGAGAGAGAAGAGGCTGGGATAGGCCCGACAGTGCGGCAACCTGCCCTTGCTTCAAATTCACTTGCTTCCTTCTCTGAGCGAGTGCCTGTCCGAGTTCGGGTATTGTCTGCATTTTTTCAATATACAGCAAAAACACCGTGTATATATATTTCTTTGCTGTATACATAAAAACTCTGGTCACAACTTACGGAATACCCGCCGTTCTCAAAAATAACTGTGTTTCCATGTAACGAATCCGGCAGTCGGGGACTTTCTTCTTATGAATGCACAAAAAGAGGAACGCCTCAACAATGAGATTGCTAATGAGTACGGCTCGATGGCTGGTGCTCGTAATCGGCGTGGGAAGTCTCGCCGCAGCACAAGAGCCGCTTACGCTCCGCCAGGCCATCCAGCAGGCACTGGGTGCGAGCCCAGAGGCTAAAATCGCCGGCGCCGACATGCACGAAGCAAAAGCGGGCGCTTTCCTCGCTCGCACGCAATTGCTGCCTCAGCTCAGCTTCACTGAGGACATTTCGCGCGGCGACGATCCGGTGTACGTCTTCGGGAGCAAGCTGCGGCAACAGGGCTTTACGCAAACAGATTTTGCTGTCAACGCGCTGAATAGGCCGCAGCCCATAGGCAACTTTTCTTCGCGTCTTTCGGGGTCGTGGCTGGCTTTCGATTCGTTCAGAACGCAAAAGGCAATTCAAAGCGCGGACTTCATGCGGAAGAGTGCGGGCTCTCTTGCCAAGGCTGCGAACCAGAAGATTGCGCTCGATGTGGTTCAGGCGTATCAGTCGGTGCTCTACGCCGAACGTCAGATTGCGATCGCGCGGCATGAGGAAGAGACGGCCGAAGCCTTATTGAGTTCGGTGGACGATCACGTGAAGGCCGGGCTTGCGGTGGAATCCGATCGCATGTCGGCGCAGGTGAATGTGGCCGCGCGGAAACAGGAACTGATTGCCGCGCAAGGCGACAAGGAGTTGGCCTGGGCTCAACTGCGCGTGGCGATGGGCGCGCCGAATCTGCAGGAAACCACGCTGCAACCCATCGAGCCGCATGACTTTCCCCAGGCGCCGCTCGACCAGGAATTGCAGACCGCGGCCAGCACCAGATCCGACCTGGCGGCACTCGGGCAAGCACAGTCGGCACAAGCAGCGGCAGTGAGCGGGGCGAAGTCTGGCTTTGGTCCGCGCGTCAGTGCCTACGGCAACTGGGAGCAGGACCGCTCAACCTTTGCAGGCGCAGGCGGCAGCAACTGGGTCGCGGGCGTACAAATTGCAATCGACATCACCCCGTTCGGCAAACGAGCACAGCTTGCGCATGACGTCGCAGCCAAAGAGCGAGTCGACGCGCAGCTAGCCGGCTACCAGCAGCAAATAAGGCTGCAAGTGACCCAGGCGCACATCATGCGAGGCACCGCACAGCAGTCGCTGGAGACGGCGCGCGCAGCCGTGGATCAATCGGCCGAGAGTCTGCGCATCCTGCGCAACCGCTACAGCGCCGGTTTGGCCACCATTACCGATTTGTTGCGCGCCGAAGATGCCGAGCGGCAGAGCCAAACCAGTTATTGGCACGCGGTCTACGGCAACGCCATGGCCTATGCTCAACTGCTTTTCGCGACCGGGACACTGACTCCCGATGCGGCGGAGGAATTGCAATGAAGTTGATTCTGTCTGGTTGTTTTCTTGTTGCGGCCTCGGCGCTGGTTGCCGGCTGTCACTCAGACGTGGCAGCAAAGGCTGCGACTGTACAGACGGTGCAAGCCCGAGTGGTGGAAAGCCAACTGCAACAGTCGCCCATGAATCTGCGCGCAACGGGCACGCTTCATGCGCATGAGACGGCCGTTCTCTCGGCACAGTTGGTGGGGCGCATACAGCAGGTAATGGTTCGCGAGGGGGATTTTGTAAGGGCAGGTCAGACACTCGTTGTTCTCGACGACGCAACTCTGCGCGCATCAACTGAGCAAGCGGAAGCAGCCGTGAAGGCCGCCGATAACCAACAAGCTGCCGCGCAAACAAATTCCGATCTCGCCGCAAGCACGCTGGCACGTTACAAGCAGTTGCAAATCCAGAAGAGTGTGAGCCCCCAGGAAATGGATGAGGTGACGCGACGCGCCGAGGCCTCCGCCGCGCAGGTGGATGCACTCAGGGCACAGGGGAATTCCGCCAAAGCACAGGCAAGCGGAGCGCGCGCCATGCTGGAATACACGCGCATCCGGGCGCCGTTCGCTGGAGTGGTTACGGCACGCATGGCAGACCCCGGCTCCCTGGCTGCTCCGGGCGTGCCATTGCTGCAGGTCGACAGTGCAGGCCCCCTGCAGTTGCAGGCGACGCTGGATGAATCGGCAATCGCCGCGGTGCACGTGGGAATGAAGATTCAGGTAAGCATCGACGGTGCGCCGACTGCCAGCCCGGCCGGCACTGTTGCCCAGATTATTCCCGCCGCCGATCCGGCGAGCCATACCTTCCTGATCAAGATCGATCTCGCTGCTTCAAAACAACTGCGCGCCGGCATGTACGGCACAGCAGAGGTTCCGATGGGCGCCCATCCGGCGATTCTGGCGCCGAATTCCTCCATCGTTGTGCGTGGCTCGCTGCCGTGCGCATACGTACTCGATGGCAATGGCGTCGCCCAGCTCCGCTATGTAACGCTGGGCGCTGTACAGGGGAATCTTGTCGAAATCCTGTCAGGTATTTCGTCTGGTGAAAAACTGGTGGACGATCCGTCAGATCGCGATCTTGCGGGCAAGCGTATTGAGGTCCAGCCATGAAACAGAATCCTGGAATGGCGGGGCTGGGACTCGCTGGCCGGCTGGCGCGCGCTTTTCTCAATTCGAAGCTGACGCCGCTGATTATTGTCAGTTCCCTGGCGCTCGGAGCCTTCGCCATTGCGGTCATTCCGCGCGAAGAAGAGCCGCAGATTCTTGTTCCCATGCTGGACATTACAACCGCAATGCCCGGAGCTTCGCCGTCCGAGGTCGAAGAGCGACTGACCCTGCCCATCGAGACCCTGGTGCACCAGATCTCGGGCGTCGAATACGTTTATTCCACTTCCAGCCCCGGTCAAAGCCTGGTGATCGTTCGCTTTCTTGTTGGCACCCCACAGGAAGACGCGCTGATCAAGGTCTACAGCAAGCTCTATTCCAATTTCGACCGCATGCCGCCGGGAGTCTCTCAGCCTGTCATCAAGGCCCGATCCATCGACGATGTTCCGATACTGTCTCTCACCCTATGGGGCGAACATTACAGCGCCTATCAGCTTCGCGCGATCGGGGATGAAATCCAGCACAACATCAACCAGATCTCCGATGTTTCCGAGACCAATGTAATCGGCGGATTGCCGCGGACGATGCGGGTTGTGCTGAGCACCACAAAACTCAATGCCTACAGCCTGTCGCCCATGACCATTGCCGGGCGGCTGCAAGCCGCAAATGCCGGGCTGCAGGCCGGCAGCTTTGCCGAAAACAATCGCGAGATCCGGGTAGATGCGGGCAACCTGTTTAGCAGCCGGAAGGATCTCGAGTCCGTCGTAGTCGCTGTGGATCATGGCCGGGCTGTCTATCTGCGCGACGTGGCAGATCAGATCGTCGACGGGCCGGCTGAACCGGCTGACTACGTAACCTTCGGCACCACCCATGCCACCGCAGGCGGCGATCGCGCGCTTACCCAGTATCCCGCGGTCACTGTCACGGTGGCCAAGAGGAAAGGCACCAACGCAACCGACATTGCCAATGCCGTCTTGAAGCGCGTTCACGAAATGCAGGGTGTGCAGATTCCCAATGATCTAACCGTGACCACCACCCGCAACTACGGCGAGACCGCGAAAGCGAAATCGGATGAACTGCTGGAGCACCTGCTGCTGGCAACGCTCTCTGTAACATTCCTGGTTGCGCTGTTTCTTGGATGGCGAGAATCGGGCGTAGTTCTTCTGGCAATTCCGGTCACGCTTGCGCTGACCATGGCAATCTTCTATCTCCTTGGTTACACCATTAACCGGGTCACGCTATTTGCGCTGATCTTCAGCATTGGCATCCTGGTGGACGACGCCATTGTCGTGGTCGAAAACATGGTGCGCCATTTCCGTCTTCCCCAGAACCAGAACCGCTCCTGCAGCGACGTCACCGTCGAGGCGGTCGCCGAGGTGGGCAATCCGACCATTCTGGCGACCTTTGCAGTGATCGCGGCAGTGCTGCCGATGGCCTTCGTGCGCGGACTGATGGGTCCATACATGCGGCCTATTCCGGTGGGCGCATCGGCGGCAATGCTCTTTTCGCTGATGGTTGCTTTCGTTGTATCGCCGTGGGCCGCAATGCGACTCCTCGGGAAGCATCTTGGCGGCGCGCGCATTCTGGAGCCGGAGCGCGAGAACTGGAGAACGCGACTCTACCGCAAGGTGATGACGCCGCTGATCGCCTCCAGCCGCAATCGGCTTATCTTCTTTGTTGGCGTCATCGCACTCTTGCTGATCTCCGTTGTCCTTGTTCCGCTCGGCCTGGTGCGCGTGAAGATGCTGCCATTCGACAACAAGAGCGAGTTGCAGGTGGTCGTCAACATGCCCGACGGCACGCCATTGGAGCAGACGGCGCGTGTGGTCCAGGCCCTGGGCAATGAACTGGCACAGCAGCCGGATGTGCTCAACTACCAGACCTATGCCGGTACCTCGGGGCCCTACAACTTCAACGGGCTGGTGCGCCACTACTACATGCGCCGCATGCCCAATCAAGCCGATATTCAGGTGAACCTGATGCCGGCGAAACAGCGGCATGATCAAAGTCATACCATCGCCAAGCGGCTGCGGCCACTGCTGGCGGCTATCGGCAACCAGTACGGAGCGCGCATTCAGGTCAGCGAGGTTCCGCCCGGTCCGCCAGTGATTCAAACGCTGGTGGCCGAGATCTACGGTCCCGATCTCGATGGGCAGACCCGCGTTGCGCAACAGATCAAGTCCATCTTTCAGCAAACTCCGGGCGTTGTCGACACGGACTGGTACGTCGAGGATCCCCAGCCCCGTCTAACCATTCGCGTGGATGAGGTGAAAGCGGCGCAGCAAGGCATTGCGGTCTCGGATGTTGCGCGTGCTCTCGCGCTGGCCAGCTCCGGGATGCAGGTAGGCCTCCTGCACGATGGCGCCGCGCGGGAACCCATCGCTACAGTTGTCGAACTTGCGCGGCCAGACCGCTCTTCAGAGCAAGCTCTCGAAAACATTCATCTGCCGGGAGCCGATGGCTCGATGGTCCCATTGCGCGAACTCGTGACCATGGATCACCAGACCATTCAGCGCAGCATCTATCACAAGAACCTTCGCCGTGTGGTGTATGTGACCGGGGATGTGGCCGGAGCCGAAGAGAGTCCGGTCTATGCCATTTTTAAAATGAACAAAGCGCTCGATCGCCTGACGCTTCCGGCCGGATACACGCTCGCCCGCTACAACGCCGTTCAACCCGAATCCACAGACCACTACTCGATGAAGTGGGACGGGGAGTGGCACATCACCATCGAAGTTTTCCGCGACCTGGGGCTTGCCTTCGCCACCGTGCTGCTGCTTATTTACGTGCTCGTCGTCGGCTGGTTCCGCTCGTTCATCGTGCCCCTGATCATCATGGCGCCCATTCCGCTCACCCTGGTGGGCATCTTGCCGGCTCACTGGATTCTGGGAGCATTCTTTACCGCGACCTCGATGATCGGCTTCATCGCCGGAGCAGGCATTATCGTTCGCAATTCCATCATCCTCGTTGACTTTATCGAATTGCGCCGGCGCCAGGGAGCGCCCCTCAGCGAGGCCGTCATCGATGCCGGCGCTATTCGCTTTCGCCCCATGTTGCTCACCGCTGCCGCGGTTGTGGTGGGCGCCAGCGTGATCCTCACCGATCCAATTTTCCAGGGCCTTGCCGTATCGCTCATCGCCGGGGCCGTCGCTTCCACCTTTCTCTCGTGGCCGACGATTCCCATCCTCTACTACATGGTTCACTCACGTAGTGAATCCCAAATCGCATGCGAACCCGAACTGTATGAAGGAGTGGCTCAATGACCGTTGAACGTGGACTACGCCTGATCGCCGGCGCCATGGTGCTGATCTCGCTCACCCTGGCTTACTTCGTTTCCAAAAACTGGCTCTGGCTGACGGCATTCGTTGCCCTCAACCTGATGCAGTCCGCTTTCACCAACTGGTGTCCGGCGGCGGTTATGCTGCGCGCCATCGGCCTGAAGGACGCAAGCTGCGCGTCAAGGTGAGTGGTGTATGCCTGAAAAGCGATTCAATGCATTTCTCGCTCACCGGCTCGACGTGCCGGAGCGAATCACCTGGTTGCCGCCGGCTGAAGTCCTTAGCGCTCTCCATGTGCAACCGGGCGAAACGGTTGCCGATGTAGGCGCGGGGACGGGCTACTTTTCACTGCCTCTCGCACAGGCTGTGGGCGCCCGCGGACAGGTCTTTGCCGTCGACGCGCAAAGCGGAATGCTGGCGCGTCTGCAAGAGAAACTGGATTCGTCCCGGATATCGAACATCGAGCTTGTTCACGCTGAGGCAGACGCAACCTGCTTGTCCAGCGCCACCTGCGATGTGGTCCTTCTCGCGAATGTCTGGCACGAGTTCGACGATCGCACTGCGGTGCTGCTGGAAGCGAAGCGAATTCTGAAGAAGCTGGGGTGCATTGCCATTCTCGATTGGAGGCCCGATGTTGAGCCAGAGCATGGGCCGCCCCTCGAACACCGTCTAAGCGCGTCCAGTGCGGAGGCGGAATTGCTTGCTGCCGGATTCCATCGGATATCCCAGCGAAACCTCGGTAAATACTCCTGGCTGGTTCAGGCGATTGCCCGGGACGAGGCATGCAAGGGATTGGCAGAATGACGCGGCGAACGAGCAACTCGCGATTCAGACGGATGAATCGATTGAAGAATGAGGTCTACCGCGAAATGTTCCATTTGGAGGCGATGCGTCCGGGAGCGGAGATGGGATTGGCACTTGTTCTGCTCCGGGCATGCGTCGCCGCGGACGCTCCTTCAGAGAGAACTGAAGATTGGAAATGGCTGAAACCTCTATGCCCGTTCTGCCTGAAAATGATCGACGAGTCTCTGAACCGCGGCGGCACAGGTGAGCGAATGTTGCTAAAGACCTGTGATTCCAATCTCGGAAACTGACGATGCGCGATGGAACTCCTGGCTCATGGCTCTCTTCTGTGTCGCAACGTGGTCAGCTGTAGTAGACACCTATATACTGCCGACATCTTTCGCCGGATAGTCCGAGAGAACCTTAAACCCGGATCGGAGCGTTGGTGCACACCGCAATGGACACGATATTGTGATTTGGCTGACGCCATGATGGACACCAAGGCGGTGAAAAAGGATTGGTGCCGAAGAAGGGACTCGAACCCCCACACCCTTGCGAGTACGTGGACCTGAACCACGCGCGTCTGCCAATTCCGCCACTTCGGCACGGGTACAGTCAGGCAGAATTTGCCCAGACCGGCAGTATCTCCAAGTCTCGCAAATCGACTGCGGTGTGTCAACTTTAGCGCGGGCGGAACCCCTGCTGCGTCAGTGGGAACGCCGAAGCCGGAGTCTCCCCCGGCCTCCGCATCCGACTTCGCTTAAACCAGCTTCGCGTCCAGCTCGATCTGCGTGTTATTCGCGAACAGCTTGGAAATCGGGCACCCCGTCTTGGCATCGCCCGCGGCCTTGTCAAACTGCTCCTGGGTCGCGCCGGGGACCTTCGCCGTGGTGGTGAGCGCGATCTTCGTCACCGCGAATCCGCCGTCGGTCTTGGCCAGCGTGACCGCCGCATGGGTTTCGATCTTTTCCGGCGTCAGCCCCGCGCCGCCCAACTGCGCGCCCAGCGCCATGGAAAAACAGCTCGCGTGCGCCGCCGCAATCAGCTCCTCGGGCGTGGTCCCCGAGGTGGCGCCCTCAAACCGCGTCGCAAACGAGTAGTTCGCATTATTCAGCACGCCCGTCGCCGTCGAAATCGTGCCCTTGCCTTCCTTCAGTGATCCCGTCCAGACCGCACTTGCCTTGCTTGCCATTCCATTCCTCCTTGGTGGGGGTTGTCGTCGTGGTGGACGCCCGGTCCATGCGCCTGCCCCGGGGAAGCATTGGAGCGGCGCGCAGGGGTTTCCTGCCCGGGGATGATGCTTCAGGCACTCGCCGCGAGCCTTCGCGGCCTCAGAGCCCTCTCTTCTATGCTAACCTCTCACCCATGCTGCCGCAGCTTCCCGCCGCTTTCGATCCTGCTTTTGCAGCCGAGAATTCCTCCGCGCTCGACGCCTGCCCAGCCAACCCGGAAGCCGTCGACCACCACTGCCAGATCTGCCCCACCTGCGGCCATCGACTCACCGGGCATCGCTGCAAGCTGGTCTGCACTCATTGCGGCTATTACCTCAGTTGCGCCGACTACTACTGACACATCAACGATGTGCCTGTTCCGCCGCGGCTACTTCTGCGTTCCCCCCTCGCTCTTCTTCCGCGCCGCCTCAAACTCGTCGCCTGCCTTCCACTCAATCTCCTTCGGCTGTTCGCTGGCCAGCCACCCCAGCACAAATCCAAACCGCGCCAGCTTCGCATTCCCCCGGAAATCCCAATCCGCGTGATACTCGTCGGAGGGCTGATGGTAGTGGTGCGCGGTATAGTCCTCGAACCGCGCATGGCCCCACGCCTGGTCGTGTCCAGCGAACAACTCGCCCTGGTCCACGCTGAACGCCGGAATCCCCACCCGCGCCAGCGAAAAATGATCGCTGCGATAGTAGTGCCCGGCCATGGGGGTCGGGTCCGCCAGCAGTTCCAGATCGAACGCCTTCGCTACCCGCTCCACCGTGGGCCAGAAATCGATGCGCTCCGCGCCGCCCAGGCTCACCGACCGCGGAATCCCGATCGGCAGCAGCATGTCGTAGTTCAGGTCCAGCGTAATCTGCTTCGCCGACACCGGCGGATGCATCCCCAGGTACTGCGATCCCAGCAGCCCCTGCTCCTCCGCCGTCACCGAGGCAAAATACACATCGTGCGCGGGCTTCTCCTGCGATTGCGCAAACGCCCGCGCCATCTCCAGCAGGATGCCGCATCCCGTTCCATTGTCCGCCGCGCCGTTGTAGATGTTGTCGCCCGTTGCTTCGGGATCGATGCCCAGGTGATCGTAATGCGCCGTGTAAAGCACGGCATTTTCGCCTGAAGCCTTCCCTGCTACGCGTCCCACCACGTTGCTGGAGACATAGCGCCGCACCTGGCTCTCCATGTGCCCCTTGAGCCGCACCGGCAACTCCACCGCATGAAAGCCCGGCTTGCCCGCCTTTTCGATCTCCTCGTCCACGTTGCCCAGGCCCGCCAGCGTGAACAGCTTCTGCGCCACGTCATGCTGGATCCATGCCGCCGCGCGCAGCGTCGCATCGGGATCGCCCTGCAGATAGCTCTTCTCAGTAGCCTGCGAGTTCTTCACCACGTCCCATCCATAGCTCGCCAGGTCGGTGCGATGAATAATCAGCACGCCCACCGCGCCTCGCCGCGCCGCCTCTTCATATTTGTAGGTCCAGCGGCCGTAATAGGTAAGCGCCTTGCCTTTGAAGAACTTCTCATCGCTCGATGGCGGCTCGTTCACAATCACCAGCGCCACCTTGCCCTTCAGGTCCACGCCGGCATAGTCGTTCCAGTGGTACTCCGGCGCGTCGATGCCGTATCCCACAAACACGATCGGCGCATCGATGTCGGCAATCGACTGCCCTGTCTGGTCCTTGCCCACAATCTCGGAGCCGTACTGCAACTCCACCGCCTGCCCATTTTTGGGAACGAAGGAGAACTTCGTCTTGTCCTCCACGGTGTGCACCGCCATCAGCGGCACTTTTTGAAAGAAGGTGCCATCATCGCCCGCTGGTTGCAATCCCTCCAGCGCGAACTCCGTGGCAATGTACTCGGCGGCCAACTCCGCGCCGCGCTTCCCTGGCCCGCGCCCTTCCAGCAGATCCAGCGACAAAAACCGCACGTGCGCGCGGATCTTCTCCGCGTCAATCGAATCCGCCGCCGTCCGTGCCGCCGGGGGCAGTCCCGGAATGGCCGGAACCGCAGACTGTTGCGCGCGCAGCGGAGCCCCGAGCACCACGCCCGCAGCCAGCATCAAGCACATATCCCTGAAATGCATGACAGGTTTCCTCTTATGAAGAATTGGTTGGTCAGTCGACAATCGATTCCTGTCCTTATCCCCGAACTAGGTGAATCGTCCAATGCAGAACGAAGTAAACTGCGTAGTTGATTCCTGTGTGCAGCGCAATCCCCCACGGTATGGTCAGGAGGATAGCCTGTACCCAGTGGGGCTGGTAACCAAACCCCTTTCCTCCCTTGAGCCAGTAGTCCTTGACTATCGTGTAGACGGTTATGCCAATGCCCCACCATAAAGTCAGCCAAGGTGTGAAGTGGAACACTCCTGCAAGAATGCCACCCCCGGCTTGAACAAAAACTCCGAAACAGAATCCAATCACTCCGGAGATGATATTTGAGATCATTTAGCTCCTTCCAAGGCTACGAAGGCGAGTGGCCCAGGTCCCATCGTGTTGATCGAACCATGATATCCGCGGTGTCCCTCGCACTGCCGCTCATGTCCGTCCGCGTCACGCCTCCAAAACCGCATCCGTCGCGTTGCGCCGCGGCGACAGCCCTAGCAGATGCGCCCGCGTTAGCACCTTGCGCGCCAACCCCGTCAGAGCCATCTCCGCCAACTGCTCCAGCGCCACCCACTGCCGCATCCCGCCCTCCAGCGTCAACTCCTCCACCTCGTCTTCGCTCACCGTGCGGATGCGCACGTAGTAGTTCACCTGCATGATCGCGTGCCGAACCGTCATGCGCAGATGCTGCGGCGGCACCGCTGCTTCGCGCAACGCCGGAAGCTCCCACAGCCCCGGCATCACCGTCATCGTTGCGGGCCGCTGTTCCAGCAACACCTCGCAGCGCTCCCCGCCATGCTGACTCCGCACGCTCAGCGCATAACCGACTTCCCGGCTCAGCATTTTCGCCCGCGGCGCCGTCTTGTGCTCCCCGCGCGTCTTGCACGGCTCCGCCAGCGGACACGCCAGGCACTGCGGATTGCGCGGCAGGCACACCGTCGCCCCCAACTCCATCATGGCCTGGTTAAAGTCGCCGGGCCGCCGCGGATCCAAAAGCTGCCCCGCCAGCTCCTCCACATCGCGCCGCAGCCCCGCTCGGCTCCGCGATCCGGCAGCTTCCCAGCCGGCCAGCCGGCACACCACCCGTTCCACGTTCCCGTCCACCACCGCCGCGAGCTCCCCGTGCGCAATGCTCGCAATCGCCGCCGCGGTATACGGTCCAATCCCCGGCAGCTTGCGCAGCTCCTCCAACTTTCGCGGCAGATTCCCCTGCCGATGCTCGGCCAAAAATTGCGCTGCCTTGTGCAGCATTCGCGCCCGCCGATAGTAGCCCAGCCCACTCCACTGCGCCAGCACCTCCTGCTCCGGCGCCAGCGCCAGCGAAACGATGGTGGGAAACCGCCCCAGAAACGCCTCGTAGCGCTCCACCACTGCCGCCACCCGCGTCTGCTGCAGCATGATCTCTGAAACCCAGATCGCGTAGGGGTCATTGCTCCGCCGCCAGGGCAAGTCCCGCCGGTTCGCCTCATACCAGCGCAGAAGCTCCCCACGCACCCGCGAGGCGTTCCGTTCCTCCCCCTTCACTTGACCCATTGGCATAGCTTACGGCATTGCCGCCCTGTTCCTCAGCCACTGCGGCGCGCACGGGACAGAGCCCCGCCGTTGCGATGGCGATTGCAGGACTTCTATGGCTGGGTGCGAAGGTGCTGCAGCGCGCAAATGCGGAGCGCCCCGGCTGCTGCGGCAGCAGCCATCACGTAGACGGCACCGCCGCCGCGGGAACACGCCGCGCCCCGTGCGCTGCGCGAACCCGTTCGAGCTGCCACACATACACCGCCAGCCGCCGCGAGTAGTGCAGCACCGGGGGCAAATTGGGCAGTTGGATCCCCACTGCCGCCGCCAGATCGTTGCGCTCGATCTCCGCCTCCGCCTCTTCCAGCGGCCACGGCACATGGTGGACATTGGCGCGCATCGGCTCCCCGTCGCGCCCCCGCGTATACAGGCAATAGCGCTCGGTGAGAAAGTATTCCAGGCTTCCCGGCCGGCTCTCCGCCAGCCGCCGCGTGGGCCCCAGCCCGCGGTACTTCGCTTCAAAAATAATCGTCCGGCTCGCCATCCGCCGCCGGCTCGCAAACTTGAACTCCCGCTCCGTCACCTGGTCGATGTGCATGTCCGCCCAGTGATACGGCAGGTGGTAAAACGCGCGTGCAAAAAACACCGCCATCAGGTTGCCCGCATCCAGCGAAAGAAAATAGACCCCCGGCGTTCCCGTTTGCGGGTCGCGAACATACGTGCGCAGGTTCAGCTCGGGAAACGTCCGCGCTCCCGGAAGCTGCGGCACCCCGCGAAATTTGATCCGATCCATCCAGAAAGGCACCACGCCCAGCCACGCCGACCCCTGGTGGGTGTCCACCTGCAGGCCTTCCGGCAGCAGCGGCGCCACCACCGTGGCGGGCACCGGCCAGTGGGCAAACAGCAGGTCGTTCCATCGCTGCGTCATCACCCATCGGCCGGATGGCAGTGGACGCGGACGATGCGACGTTCTTACCTGAAACTCCCGCATGGCCCAAAACTCCAAAATGTGGTTGCATGAAGGGGTTATCTACCCGTGCAACGCCGCGCCGGCATGCACCCGGCGGCTTCACCCCTCCATGACGTATTCTGGTCGCGAGCACTCTGCCATGTCCAGTGAATCTTTCCTTCCCGCCGGCGCCCACAATCAAACCGATGTCTACGCCGTTCACGGCGCCGATCCTGAAGTCCTGGCCTATGCCATGGCCAAATACTCGCGGTCATCTCTTTCGATGCGCGAGTCGCTTGCCGAGATAAGCGCTCAGCGCGCCGAACAATTTCTCAACACCTTCTACTTCCAGTACGGCCACCGCTCCATCGCCGACCTGGCCCACGTCGCCTTCGCGGTCGAGCGCCTCAGCCTCCTCGCCGCCATCGTCCTCGTCGACGAACAGCGCTGGGACGGGCAGGAACGCTCCACCCGCTACCAGAACTTCATGAAATCAGGCTGGTATCTTCCCGACTTCGGCCAGGACCCCGCATCCCGCAGCCTCTACATCGAAACCGCCGAAGGCCTGTTCAGCGCCTACCAGCGCACCACCGCCGCCGTCCTCGACGCTCTCCGCCAGCGCGTCGCCCGCCCTGACTCCATGAAGCCCGAGGCCTACGAGCGCACCCTCAAGGCCCGCGCATTCGACGTGGCACGCTATCTGCTTCCCCTGGCCACCAATACGTCGCTCGGGCAGATCGTCAACGCCCGCACCCTCGAAACCCAGGTCTCGCGGCTGCTCTCCCACCCCGTGGCCGAGGTGCGCGAACTGGGCCGCAAACTCCGCGACGCCGCCACCGGCCCCGCCTGGAACGTAAATGGCGCTGCTGGCGCCGCTTTCGTCCAGGAACTAGCCGAGGCCGAGGCTGCGGTTCCCGCGGCGGCTTCCGCCGTACCCCAAGGCGCCGGGCTAGGCGAAACATCGGCTGATGAAGCGCGTAGGGGCACGACTTCAGTCGTGCCGAAAGCGTCAGGAAAGGAAGATGGGGCTTTAGCCCCTGAGGCAAGCCTCGCCGCACAGGCCGCCAACCTCCTCACCCGCGAAGTTCGCACCGCCCCCACCCTGGTCAAATACGCCGAACCCAACCTTTACCTCATCGAAACCCGCACCCTGCTGGAACAAGCCGCGCGCCAACTCCTCCGCGGCATTCCCATCGCCCCCGCCCCCGTCGTCGACCTGGTCGAACGCACCGAATCCCTCGAAGTCGAGCTAGCCGCCACCCTCATTTACTGGGCCTGCGACCACCCCTACCGCCAGGTCCGCGACATCGTCGCCGGCCTGCCCGATTCCCGCATCAACGAAATCGTCGAGCTGGGCCTGCGTCACCGCAGCCGCCACGACGAAGTCCTCCGCCCCTTCCGTGCCGGCGCCGCCCTGCGCTTTGACATGCTCATGGACATCGGCGGATTCCGCGACATGCACCGCCATCGCCGCTGCATCCAGATCAAGCAGGGCTTCACATCCATCCACGGCTACGAGACTCCCGAATCGGGGGATGCCGCCGGCCTGGCCGAAGCCGGCATCCTCGCCGACTACCAGCACACCGTCGAATCCGCCCACGCCGCCGCCGCACGCATCGCCGGCGGCTCCTCGCCCGAACCCGCCCAATCCGCCCTCTACCTCCTGCCCCTCGCCACCCGCGTCCGCTGCCTCTTCAAAATGGACTTCGCCGAGGCCCAATACATCTCCGAACTTCGCTCCGCCCCCGCCGGCCACTTCAGCTATCGCCGAGTAGCCTGGGAAATGTATTTAGCCCTCGAGCGCCAGCACCCATCCCTGGCCCGCCATATCCGCGCCACCGACTTCAACCAACCCATCGACCTGCTCCAGCGCTGAGCAATTCGTACCGCCAGACAGTACCACCGGTGTCCAAACCGGCTGTCCTGCGGGCGTCCACGCCGCGCCCGCAAAGTCCACCGCCTCATCGCCTGCATCCAAATCTTTCAGGAATAGGAGGATGCGGCCGTTCCGCTGCAGTAGGATGGATCGTGAGGTTCGGACCATCCGCGCAGCTTTCTGTTTTGTTCGCCGGCATAAAAGAAAACAAACGATTTCCTGCAATTCGGTTGACCCGCCCCTCCCCCGGTTGATAGCCTGAGCAAACAATCCAGACTACGCCGCCCCATGGGCGCGGGTGTTCTCATTTTTTACGGCCAATTTGGCCCACAACCTGCTTTTTGTCGTAACGGCGAATTGCGATCCAGGCCGCAGCGAAGCCTTCGCGGAGTGCGGCTGAAGAGAGTTCATTCATGCTACGCAAGCGCTATTACATTCTTTTTGTAGCCAGGGATGAAGACGGGCGGGTCCGCAAGATCCCGCTGCCCCTGCACTACGCATACGGATTCGTTGCCGCTGCGCTCATCGGCGCCTTCACCATCGTGGGGCTCGCCGGTTCTTACACGCGCATGCTGCTCAAGACCGAAAGCTTCAACCAGGTTCGCCAGGAGCGCGAGACCCTGCGCCGCAATTACCAGCAGATGGCGCAGATTGCCCACGATCGCGATGTGCAGGTAGCCTCGCTCGGCGCCATCGCCAGTGAAGTCACCGCGCTCTACGGCATGCGCCAGAACCGCATGACTGCTGCCCACGCCGCGCCGGACAAGTCCGCCACGGCTCCCACGCCGGAAACCCTGGCCCTCGCCGACGACGGACAGCAGAACGTCAAGGCCACCCTCGACACCTTCTATGCGCTGCGCAACCAGGCCATGAGCGGCCGCGTTTCGCGCGCCCTCGAAGGCGGCCTCTCCTCCTCCTTCAGCGGCGATTGGACCCAGTTTGCCGACGCCCCCTCGCTCTGGCCTCTGGAAGGCCGCGTGACTTCCGGCTTCGGTGAACGCCAGGATCCCATCAACGGAGAAGGCGCCTTCCACTCCGGCATCGACATCGCCGCGCCTTACGGCACCCCGGTGCGCGCCACTGCCGACGGCCTGGTCAGCAGCGCCAACATGGGCGCCGGCTACGGCCGCGAAATTACCCTCGACCACGGCCACAACGTTCTCACCGTCTACGGCCATCTCTCGGAAATGGCGGTCATCCCCGGCCAGCGCGTCACCCGCGGTCAGGTCATCGGCTACGTCGGCCAGTCCGGCCGCTCCACCGGCCCCCACCTCCACTACGAAGTCCGCGTGCACATGGTCCCCGTGAATCCGCACAAGTATCTGCGCGTAAGCTACGAGCAGATCGCCCAGGCAGACAGCCATCTGTCCTCCGCATCGGGACAGTAGCCGTTCGCAGTTCACAGCCTGTAGCCAGTAGCCGGTAGCCTGTAGCCGGTAGCTAGTGTGGTGTCTCACAAATTGGTTGCATCCTTCAGCGGCCCAAATGCAGGTCCTTCGACTCCGTTTGGCCCAAAAACCGGCCAAACTCCGCTCAGGATGACAGCATTTTTGTTGAGTTATTTACGGGACACCACACTGGAGATAGACGCTTGGCACTACGAGCAGCGAGCTACGGGCTACAAGCTACCGGCTACGAGCTACCAGCTACATCGGAAACAAACTCTCCGAATCCGCCCTGACCTTGATCACCTTTGCCCGCTCCCGCCTCGCCGAAGGCTGCGCCTCCGTCAGCAGCGATGCAATCTCCCGCAACTCCACCCGCGCCTGCCCGATCGCCGCCTTTGCCGCATCCAACCTCGCCGCATCCGGCCGCGCCGCATCCGGCCGCTGCGCCGGCATCTCCGCAGCCCGCAACTCGTTCTTCGCATCAACTGGCACCGCAGCTCGCCGCACCCCGCCCTCCAGCGCATGCCGCGCGCCGGCGATGGTGTAGCCTTCCTTGTGCACCAGTCGCTGAATCTCCACCGCCAGCTCCACGTCGCGACGCCGATAGAGACGCTGCCCCGTGCCGCTCTTATTGGGCTTCAGTTGCGGAAACTGCGTCTCCCAGAACCGCAGCACATACGTCTCCACGCCGCAGATCCGCGCCACATCTCCAATTTTGAAATAGAGCCGGTCGGGAATCACCGGCGCATCCGCCGCACGTTTTCGAGAAGCCTGGGAAGCCATCAATCAACCAAACGCCGACCGCCTCGATCCGCGATCCGCGCCCTCATTTCGCAGTATAGGCCAACGATTGCACCATTTGTGAAGCAAAAAAGCAGCAGAACAGTTCACAGTTTTCAGTTCACAGTTCACAGCCATTAGCCGTTAGCCAAGAGCTAAAAGCTAAGAGCTAATAGCTAGTAGCTAGGAGCCGGTCCCTTGGTCCCTCCGTCCCTGCTTTTCTACTCCCTACTCCCTATTCCCTGCTCCCTGCCTGCCAGGCCCACGCGCGCCGTTGCTTGATGCGGCGCCGCGCGCAAATACTGTTCCGGCCAGCTCGCCGTCTCGTTCAACGCCGCCGCCGCGTGCACCGCAAAATACGGATCCCGCAGCATCTCACGCGCCATGAACACCATGTCGGCCTCGCCCTCCTCCACAATCCGGTTGGCCTGCGCCGGCTCCGTAATCATTCCCACTGCGGCCGTCGCAATCCCCGCTTCTCGCCGGATGCGCCCCGCAAACGGAGCCTGGTATCCCGGCGCCACCGGAATCTTTGCATTCGCCACGTTCCCGCCTGACGAGCAATCGATCAGATCCACCCCGTGCTCCTTCAGCATCCGCGCCAGCTCCACCGAATCGTCAATGTGCCAGCCGCCTTCCACCCAGTCGGTGGCGGAAATCCGCACCAGCAGCGGCAACTCCCGCGGCCACGCCTCCCGCACCGCGTCCGTCACCTGCAGCAGCAGCCGCGCGCGATTTTCCAGGCTCCCGCCATACGCATCGGTGCGCAGGTTCGACAGCGGCGACAAGAACTCGTGCAGCAGATACCCGTGCGCCGAGTGAATCTCCAGCACATCGAAGCCCGCCCGCCGCGCACGTCCCGCCGCCGCGCCAAACGCCTCCACTACCGCATCGATTCCCGCCTGGTCCAACTCTCGCGGCGTCGCATACTTCTCACTGAACGCCACCGCGCTCGGCGCCACCGGCGTCCATCCACCCTCCGCCGGGGTCACCAGCCGCTCCCCGTGAAACGGCGGCGTCATGCTCGCCTTGCGCCCCGCGTGCGCCAACTGAATTCCCGCCCGCGCTCCCTGCGACTGCACAAACGTGGCAATGCACTCAAGCTTGACAATGTGCTCGTCCTTCCAGATGCCCAGGTCCGCCGGCGTGATTCGCCCCTCCGCCGTCACCGCCGAAGCCTCCACCATCACCAGCCCCGCTCCTCCCACCGCGCGGCTGCCCAGGTGCACCAGGTGCCAATCCGTCGCAAACCCGTCGACCGACGAGTACTGGCACATCGGCGAAACCCCAATGCGATTCGACAAAGTCACCGACCGCAACTCCAGCGGCGAAAACAACGGATGAGCCATTCAATAGTCCTCAGTTCACAGTGGTCAGTGGTCAGTTCACAGTTCACAGTTCGTAGTTCACAGTTCGCCGTTCGCAGCTTTCCTGCTTTGTATCAGGGCATGACTTCAGTCATGCCGTAAAAGCCCAAGAAAAAAGATTCCGGGCTTCAGCCCCTGCGGAAAGCAAAAAGTCCGTAACCTGCTCGATCGCGCTGCAACATGCGTGAAGAGGTCCCCGGGGGAGAACGCCAAAGCCGCGGTCTCAACTCCCCCGTAGATGACCCAGCCGCCCCAAGTGATGCAGAATCGCCTTCGTCATACCCCCAAACCAAAAACCGCTCCCGGCAAATCACCGGAAGCGGCCCATGACCACTGAAAACTGATCCCTGATCCCTTGGTCCCTTGGTCCCTCGGTCCCTGCTTCACTGCTTCTTCAACACCGCCGTCCCCTTCTCGTCCATCAGAATCGCGTTCTCCAGCTTGCGAAACGCATCCGCCTTGTCCGCGGGAATCTCCACCTGCTTCACCACGTAGTCGCGCTCGTAGTGCAGTTGGTTCCCCTTGGCCGTAATGCTCGACCGGTAACTCGCGAACCCGGCATCCACCTCGACCGGATCCGGCGTCTCATCCACCACGTAGCCCGCCGGCAGCGTAATGTCGTAGCTGTCGTGCCAGTGCCCCGTCGCGTCCAGATCGATGGGAAGCTTGCGCGGCTTGTCGTCGAACGGCAGCGAAAACGTCCCCATCACCCGCGGCCGCACCAGCAGCAGCGGACCCGCCTGGTGCGCATACTGGCTGGCCGTCAGCTTGCAGTGAAACTCCAGCGGCTTGTCCAGTTCCGGCGTCTGCACAAACTGGAACGACGTCAGCGCCACCCCCGGAAGATCGTGCGCAATCCTCGTCTCCAGATATTCCCGCCGCTCCTTCTCGTCCGTGTACTTCAGAACCCAACGCCAGTCCGCGCCCTTCGGCCCCGAGTGCGACGCGTCCAGCGTCCCGCTCAGCGACCCATCCGCCGCCAGCGTGAACTGTCCCGTCTCCACCGTGCCATTCTCGTCCGGCCCCAGAATCGGCAGCGCAATCACCTGGCTCGATCCGCCCGCCGCCAGCAGCCCATAACCGCCCTGCTCGTTCGACGGCAGGTTGCCCACCGGCGTCCGCTCATCGGTGGGATCGAAGATCAAATAGCGCTTTCCGTCCCTTCCCAGCACCAGCGCCTGCAAACGCGGGTCCAGCAACCCCGCCGGAATCTCGATCGCCGTGATCATGTGGTCGCCCATCAGCGAAGGATCGTCCGGGTCCACCACTCCGCGCCGGTGATCCACCGGAACATAAAAAGCATGAATTCCCGCCACCTGCAGCATTGAAATCAGCAGCGTCGTCTTATCCTTGCAATCCCCGTAACGGTTGCGGAAGATGTCTGCCGCGTGATTCGCCTGCAACCCGCCGATCCCCCGCGCCACAGTAAAGTAGCGCACGTCCTTCTGGATCGATTCCGTGATGCGGCTCAGCTTGGTATAAAAATCCGGCGCGCCCGCAAGCAGCGCATTCACCTTGGCCGTAATCTCCGGCGAAGGATCGGGCCGGTTCGCCTCCAGCTTCGTCACCCACTCGCCCAGCGCCCGCCACTGCTGGTCCCGCTCCGCCAACGCCGCATCGCCCCACTGCACGGTGGCTCGCGCCGCCAGCGCCATCCACTCCGGCGTTGACGGAATATCCCGCAGATTCAGCGCCGGCATATCCCGGATCTCCCACCGCCAGTGGTTCGGCGCCACCTCTACCGGCTTCACAGCATCATGCTGGTGCCACGCGTCGGCGTGCGCCCGCCCCTGCGGCAGATCCACTTCCAGAGCCTGAAACACCACCGGAATCCCGCTCTGAAATGCCCACACTTTCTCCTGGATATATGGCTTCATCTGCTCTTCCGACTCGCAGATGACCGTCGCCCCCACATCCACCGCCGGAGGATGCGCCACCCGCGACTTGGTAGTGGACAGCATGATGGGAACATCCGTGTCCCCCTCCTCCACAAAATCCGTGTCCTGCGCCTGGTACGTCTTCTCGTCCGCCGCGATCGTCCACACCCTGAAGTAGTTGATCTTCTCGTCGACGTCGTAGCTCACTTCACAGGTGTTCCCGCGCCCCTGCGGCTTCAGGATGCGAATCGCCTCCCGCTCCCGCTCCACCGCCCGCCCCTGCCCGTCGATGGTCTCCACGTATTCGTCATAGAGAATCACCGCCGAAGCGTCCTTGGCATATTCCGGAGTCCTGGTCTTGGCCGCCTCCACACCCCAGTCCGGCACCGGCAGCCCCTTGGAAAACCAGCTCGCCCAACCCGTCGCGCACGCCCCCACCGCCAGCGCCGCCACCAAAGCCCCCGCCGCCCTGGACCGCAAAACACTCATCGTCGCCCCCCAAAACCCTCGCACCAGCCGGTAGCCCGTAGCTAGTAGCTCGCAGCCTGAAGCTCGTAGCCCGTAACCCGTAGTGCCAAGCTTCTATCCCTGGCTACCGGCTACAGGCTACCGGCTATGAACTGTGAACTATGAACTGCCTCACTGCCCCGCCGCCTTTGCCGTTCCCCGCGTCAGCACCAGCGGCTGCTGATCCGCCGTCGCCACCTTCACATAAAAATCGTGCAGCTCGCCATAGTCCTTGGGGTCCAGAAGGGTGAAGTTGTACGCCATCTTCCGCTGTACCTCCACCCCGTCCGCGGTGGTTTTCGCGCTCACCTTCAGCAGCGCATGATTCGGCCACGCCACGTTGTTTCCCTGCGGCGCGCTCTCCACCGCGTAGCCCTCCGGCAGATGATAAGTCACATCGTCTTCTTCCACCTTGGGGTACTTCACGTCCACCGGAATCATCCGCTTGTCCACCGCCACAAACGGATGCTTGGCGTGCGACTCGAAAAACAGCCCCGGCAAAAAGAATCGCTTGCCCGTCGCCGTCCCCAGGCTCCCGCTCACCTTCACCATCGCCAGCAGGTTCGAGTTGTAGTCGTCCAGCGCCAGAAAATGATCGAAGTCCGCCTCCACCCCATCCGGCAGCAAACCGCGGATCGACTCATTGAACTGCTTCTTCACCTCGTCCGCGTCGCTCCTCAGGCTCAACTGCCGCCAGCGCAGCGCTTCTTCGCCGGTCATCACAATGCGCAGCGATCCCTTCACGCTGCCGTCGGCTCCTACCGTCAAATCCGCCGCCCGCTGCAGCGCCGACTGCGTATACATCAGCCCCGGCGTCATTCCATACCCCGGCCCGCTGGCCGAATCCCGCAATCCCCCCGCCACCGTGTGCTTCCAGTGCAGCAGCCCAAACGGACACATCTTCTGCCCCGGATCGACAAAAATCTCCTTGTCTCCGATCTTCACAATCGCGATGTAGTCGTCCAGTTGGTATATGTAGAGAAAGTTGGGATCGAAGATCGCCCGGTTGCGGTCCACCACCTCCATGGGCCACGCCTGCAGCCCCGCCGCCCGCGCCAGCGCCACATATAACAGCGCCATCTCGTCCCCCGTCCCGCTCTTCTCCTTAAACACCCCTTCCGCTTCCTTGATCTCCTTGATCTTCTCCTTCTTCTTCTCCGCCTGGGACTTCTGCCGCCCGAAATCCGTGTTGTCCAGCTTCAGCACCGCGTCATAAATCTTGCGCGCCTTCTGCTCCTCCGTGTCGCTGGCCGACACCATCTGCGCCACCGCATCCCGCAACGTGCTCGTCGGATTGGCAAACTTGTCCGACTCCTTCGCCCAACGCTTGCCCTCCGCCTTCCAGAACTCCGGCCCCGAGCTGTAACGCGTGTAGTAGAACTGCACATGCCAATTCACGCTGTTCAGCGGCGGCATCCAGTCTTCGTCCGGAATCGGCGGCACATCGGTCACGTCGTAGGTGTAGCGCCCCTGTGCGTCCCGGATCACCTTGTCGTCCCTGGGCCCGATCAGCGAATACATGATCTTGTCCAAATAATCGCCTTGACTGTTGCTGATATACCCGCTGTGCGACGGGCTGAAGAAGTAATGCGCCTTGTGCACAAAATACGGCTGCTGCACCTCCCAGTTCGGCGACGACACAATGTCATCGTCATAGCGCAGCTCCAGCCGGTATTCCAGAATGCTGCCCACCTCCACGCTGGGGAGCGTAAACACCATAGTGTTCCGCTGATAGCCCGCGGTCTTCACGTCCACCAGGTCCGACGGCTTGGCAGTCAGCGGAATCACCGTCCCATCGGAGTGAATCGTCCGCCCGTGAATGTCGGTGACCTTGAAATTCCCCCGCTCATACGGAATCCGCACCGTCGCCAGTTCCTTGCCCTTTTCCGTCAACACTTTCACCCGCTCGTAATAGGTGTGAAAATGCTTCAGATCGTCTGAGGTTTCTTCGCGATACAGATACACTGCCGACGCCCCCGGCGCTTTGGGGTCCGCAGTCATTTGCAGCTCTTCTTTGGTGGGTTCCTGGAACTGCGCCCGCAGCACATAACTGGAGCCAAGGCAGGCGACCACCAGGACCAGACGAATCAGCAAGGGACAGGACCAGGATGTGGACGCGCTTACGCGCATTACGAAGCCAAACCGCATGGAGATTTCCTTTTTTCAGGCAATAAGAGTTATTGCAGCGATTCTACTGCCAAATCACCCTCCACAATCAAAAAGTATCGAAATCCCCGCCCTAATCCCGCTCCCTACTCCCTGTCCTTTCCGTTCCCTCGGTCCCTGTCTTTCTAATCCCTACTCCCTGTCTTTCAGCATTTGCCCCACCAGCGCCAGCGGCAGCCCCACCACGTTGAAGTAGCACCCCTCGATGCGCGGAATCCACTTCGCCGCCAGCCCTTGAATGCCGTACGCCCCCGCCTTATCCATCGGCTCTCCGCTGGCCACATACGCCGCAATCTCCTCCTCGCTCAAGGTAAGAAACCGCACCGCCGTAACCTCCGCCGCCACCTCCGTCCGATCCTCGCTCACCACCGCCACCCCGGTAATCACCCGATGCGTCCGCCCCGACAGCATCCGCAGCATCCGCTTCGCATCCTCCGCATCCCGCGGCTTTTCCAGGATGTGCCGATCCAGCGTCACTGTAGTATCCGCCCCCAGCACCACGATCCCGCCGAGGAGAGGGTCCCCTGGTCCCTCGTTCCCCTGGTCCCTAGTTCCCTTGGTCCCTCGGTCCCTGGTTTTTTCGTTCTCTCGTTCGGGGGGTGCCCCCGGTCCCTCGCCTTTGGGGACCGGGGAGGGATGCTCCAGATTGGATTCCACCACGGATTCCTCACTGGGCGCCCCAGGTCCCTCGCTTTTGGGGACCTCGGACCGCATCCCCTGCTCCCGAAACACCGCCTCCGCCTTCTCCCGCGCCAGCCGCGTCACATAGGCAATCGGATCCTCACCCGCCCGCGGCTCCTCGGGAATGTGCGCCGCCCGCACCTCAAACACGAACCCCGCCTGCGCCAGCAACTCCCGCCGCCGCGGCGAAGCCGAAGCCAATATCAATCTCGACATAGTTTCATCGTCTCAGCCATCAGCTCTCAGCCATCAGCTCTCAGCCATCAGCTCGGTCCGTGCCCACTAGCGGATAGCCGGTAGCCCGTAGCTAGAAGCTAGAAGCTAGAAGCTAAAAGCTAGCCACAACAAGCTACAACCCGCTCTCCAGCCCCGTCTCCATCCCACCCGCCGAAGCCCTCCCCCAGGCCATCGCCGGCGTATTATGCGCCAGCCCAAACCGCCCATCGGGCCCCAGCAGAATGATGCCCCCGTGCCCGCCCAGCCGGTTATATAGATACGAGATCGCCTCCCGCGCCGCCATCTCCGGAGCCGCCCCCGCCGCCACCCGGTCCGTGGCCCATTTCCCCAGCACCAGCTTCATAATCGGCTCGCCCCATCCCGTCAGGCTCACCGCCGCCGACAAGTTATCCGCATAGCATCCGCACCCGATCAGCGAAGAATCCCCCACCCGTCCCGGCGCCTTGTTCAGGGTCCCCCCGGTAGAAGTCCCCGCCGCCAGATTCCCCGCCAAATCCAGCGCCACGGCCCCCACCGTATCGTGCGATTCCATCTCCGGCTTTCCGGTTCCAGTCCCTAGTCCCTCAGTCCCTAGTCCCTCAGTCCCCAGTCCCTCGTTCCCTTGGTCCCTCGGTCCCTGCTCCACCGCCGTCTCCGGCCCCTTATCGTCCGCATGCCCTGAAAACGTATCGTCCGCCAGCCCCGCCCGCTCCCTCACCTTGGCCGTCGCCAGCCGTGCCCTCTCCCGCTCCAGCACCAGCTCCCGGTTGTCAATCAATTCCATCCCGTGCCGCACCGCAAACTCCTCCGCCCCCGCGCCCACAAAATACACATGCGGGCTCTCCTCCAATACCAGCCGCGCCGCCTGGATGGGGTTGCGCAGCCGCTCCACGCACGCCACCCCGCCGGCCTTCATCCGCCCCCCATCCATCAGCAACGCATCGAGTTGCACCCGCCCGTCGCTGGTCAAAAAGCTCCCCCGCCCGGCGTCGAACGTCTCGTCATCCTCCAGAGCCGTCACTGCGGCCACCACCGCATCCAGCGCCGGCCCTCCGCGCCGCAGCACGTCCCAACCCGCCTCCAGCGCCCGCCGCACCCCGCGCTCATGCGCCGCCGCGTCGCCCGCCGGAATCGCCCACGCCCCCCCATGCACCAGAAGGACAGGATGTTGTCGATCAGCTTTTCTCACCTGCCAAGGATAGCGGAAGACAGGGACCGAGGGACCGAGGGAACGGAAAAGCAGGGACCAAGGAACCGAGGGAACAAGGGACCTAAAGTGGGGGACAAAGGGACCAAGTCTGAAAGCTGACCTGTTTTGCGTTTCTTGTTCCCTTGGTCCTTTGTTCCCCAGGGTCCCTTGGTCCCTTGTTCCCTCGGTCCCTGCATTTGCACCATTTCCGGTGCACCTGTGGAAATCTTGTCAAGCCCCCTCCCTGTGGAAAACGTATGTAAACTACTGAAACTAAACGAAAAATATTTCTCAAAAACTTGCCGGTTTAATAACGCATTCAGGTATGCTTTTAATCAGATAGAAAAACAGACGGAAAAAGCACTGGGAAGTGGACGTCACTCCCCGCCAATTTCATTCGGACAACCTTCGCGGAAGTTCGCGCGCATTGTGCCGCGGCCGACTTGGTCGCCGGCAATTAAAGGTCCCCCGGATGCGGTCTCCAACCAGGACCAGCTCACCATCCCTCTCCGGCGCAACCAGCCGCAAGCGGGGTCGCGCGCCTGCGTCCCGCGTGGGCGGCAACCTACCCCGGCGGTCCGGGGACCCGCCCTCCGCACTCGGAGAAGTCAGGTCTTCATCACCCGGCGTTGATCGCCGGCTTTTTTTTGCCCGCAATCATCCACCGCGAAGGGTCCGGAAAGGGAAAACAATGTACCGGACTCAAAGCAATCATTGGAAACCTAGAAAAAAACGCAACCAGGGCCCCGTGCTGCTAAGCGCGGCAGCCAACCAAACCATCATCGATAACGCTCCTGGGATGGCCACGGCGCTGTTCGAAGCCACCGTCAAGGGCAACGCCACCGCCGCCAGCCTGCTGGTAAGGCTGGCCGAGGGCGCGGAATCCATGGAGGACCCCGCCGTCTTCCAGCGCGTCCTCACCATGGCGGAAAAATGGGCTCTCGAAGCCCAGGTGCCGCTGCAACTCACCGCGCCCGGGGAAACCCTTTGCCTCCCCGAGCCGCAGCAACTCACCGACGGCAAGAACTCGCCGCCTGCTCCAGCCGGCAGTTAGAAGCCCTAGCTCTTAGCTATTAGCTTTTAGCTGCTAGCTGCTAGCCAACCAGCTAACAGCTAAGGAAACCGCCCGTGCCCCACCTTGTCGCCTTTTTTCTGGCGACAGGGTGGGCGGGCCATCCATGATCCAAATGACTGGGTGCCCCATCCTACGCACAACTTCATCGCGCGTAGGATAGGCGTCGAAGCCCACATAACCAATCAACAAACAACTAACCAGAAGTTATCAGCCAGTAGCCAGTAGCTAATAGCTAATAGCTAAAAGCTACAGCTACAAGCTACCCCGCGTCACCCAAATCGCACCAGGAGTTCTCATGCGTCTCCACCGCACCGTCAACACGGCACTCATCTTCGCCATCGCCGCGATCGCCCTCTCCGCCGGCGCCCAGTCCTTCACCACCACCACCGTCCAGGGCACCGTCTACATGGCCGGCGGAGCCCCCGCCTCCGGCTCCCTCCAGCTCTCCTGGCCCGCCTTCACCACTGCCGCCGGCCAGGCCATCGCCGCCGGACACTCCAACACCACCATCGGCCTCGACGGCTTCGTCTCAGTTAACCTCGCCCCCAACATCGGCGCCTCGCCCGCCGGCCTTTATTACACCGCCATTTACCACCTCGCCGACGGCTCCACCTCCACCGAGTATTGGGTTGTCCCCGCCGCCGCCTCCGCCTCGCTCGCCCAGGTCCGCGCCCGGGTCATGCCCGCCGCCCAGGCCGTGCAGGCCGTCTCCAAGGCCTACGTCGACCAGTCCGTTCAGGAGCTCACCCAGAGCCTCCTCTCCTCCTCCGGCGGCAACCTCACCGGCCCCCTCTACCTCTCCGGGGACCCCAGCGTTCCCACCCAGGCCGCCAACAAGCGCTACGTCGACGCCCAGTTCGCGCAAACCCTCCCCATCGGCGGCGGCGTCCTCCATGGTCCCGTCACCGCCACCCAGATCGGCGCTGTCTTCCAGGCTGACCAGGCCCCCGGCGCTGACTTCGGAGCCAAACTCCAATCCTGCATCAACCGCCTCGATCCCACCTACGGCGGCGCGTGCGACGCCCGCAACTTCCCCGGCGCCCTCACCATGGCCGCCAACCTCAACATTGCCATCCCCAACGTCACCGTCTATCTCCCCTGCTCCACCATCGCATCCGCCGCCTCCATCGTCGTTCCCGCCGGTGTCCGCAACATCACCCTCCACGGCTGCGCGTCCCGCGGAACTTCCGCCGCATCCGGCTCCCAGGGCGGAACCGTCTTCCTTTATTCCGGCTCCTCCGCCCTGCTCCAGATCGGCGATAAGACCTACGCCGCCGACACCAACGGCTTCCACCTCGACAACCTCGTCCTCAACACCACCCCCTCCCCCTCCCCCACCGCCCAGGCCATCGCCCTCTACCGCACCCAGGAAGCCTCCCTCTCCTCGCTCTACCTCCTCGGCAACTCCAACCAGACCGCCCTCACCCTCGACGGCACCGGCAACTACACCGGAGGCACCTTCCAGGACCTGCAAATCTCCGGCTTCCTCACCGCCGTCAACGCCATCGGCCACCAGGTCTCCAACCCCTCCGCTACCGACTGGCTCAACGCCTCCACCTTCCTCCGCCTCCACATCGACTGCCCCACCTCCAGCGGCAATCCCATCGCCGGAACCACCGGCATCAATCTCCTCTCCGGCGACGGCAACACCTTCACTGGCGGCGACGTGGAAAACTGCGCCACCGCCCTCCATCTCGGCCCCAGCGCACAGAACAACACCCTGATCGGGCTGCGCAATGAAAACTCCACTACGCAAATTCAGGCCGACTCCGGCTCCTCCTACAACAACTGGATCACCGGCGGCACCATGTTCACCGGCAAGCTGGTCGATAACGGCACTCGCAACTCCTTCCTCGACACCTTCCACCGCAGCTTCAACGGCATCTCCGGCGACTGGTACGGCTCGCAGCAGGACGCCACCCTCACCAACCACTTCCGCCTCGGCATCGGCTCCGGCAACGAGCGCGGCCTGCTCAATCGCTACCAGACCGACTCCGGCTACCGCTGGACCACCGGCCTCAGCGACGCCTCCGCCGGCGCGCAGTTCTACCAGGTCCTCGACGAGCTCAACAATGTCTACCGCCTCTCCATCGGCCAATACAATCCCGGCCAGTCCAGCACCAATAACCAGACCGTCCTCAACTCCGCGGGCGCCGGCGCCATCCTCCTCAATGGCTCCTCCAATGCCGGCACCGGCGGCGTA
Organism: Occallatibacter sp.; assembly: GCA_035552555.1. Lineage (GTDB taxonomy): Bacteria > Acidobacteriota > Terriglobia > Terriglobales > Acidobacteriaceae > Telmatobacter. The sequence goes on along the minus strand of DASZLF010000082.1, from coordinate 1,161 downwards.
GTCATCGGCTCCGGCGGCCCCTCCAGCTCCACCGTCGCCACCGTCGACAAATCCGGCAACGCCAACTTCACCGGAACTTTGCAGGTGGGCGGAGTCACCCAGTCCACCGGCACCCTGACCGTCCGCAACAATGCCGACAGCGAAGTGGATTACTACCTCTGGCCCGGCCTGACCGCCAGCCAGAAAGGGGCATTCACTTACAAAGATTTCAACGGCGCCAGCCAATGGTATCTCGTCAAAGATGCCAGCAATAACTGGGCGATTAACTCTGCCATAGGCGGATTAGACAGCTTCAAGGCCTATCAATCCACCAACTCCGGCGACACTTACATCAACGCCGCTAACTCCTCCGGCCATATCCGCCTCAACTACGAATCCGGCGCCGGCGCCGAAACCGACATTTACTCCGGCTCCTCCTCCTCGCTCGCCGCCGCCTTCCTCAATCCCACCTCCATCAAGCTCCCCGGCCTCGCCGCGCCGAGCGGACACAACTGCCTGCAGATCGATAACTCCGGCTATTTATCCAACGCCGGCCAATCCTGCGGCACCGCCACCACCGTCCCCTCCGCAGGCCTCGCCTTCGCTGACGCCAGTGTCCAGACCACCTCCCAGCAAGGCGCCCTCACCGGCCAAGCCAACGACGCCACCGCCCGCTCCGCCGCCACAGCAGCGCAAGCCACCGCCAACGCCGCGCTGCCCGCCAATGGTTGTACCACCAGCTCGGGCGGAAACATCGTTTGTGCCAACGCCACCATTCCCGCCATCAACAATGACCAATATGTGACATCCATATGGTCGCTTTCACAGGCCAACGGAGCTCTCGCTGCATCGGGCGGCGGAACCATTTACCACAACTACCCAACCACGCTCTCCACTGTTCAGCAGATCGGCGCGATAGGCAGCGGAGCTGCCAGTCCAGTTGTCGCCCTCCGTGTTCAAACCATGAACAGTCCTATCACCCTGGCAACTGGAGGTGGCATTCAGTTGTGCTCAGGAAGCGCCCTGATTGGCTCGACTACATTTAGGGAACCTCTGAAGAACTCCCCAGTCCACAACTACAGCGGGTAATGTGGAGTGAGGAGATTGATCACGCATGCGGCAGATGACGTTGGCCCATCAGGCGGAGTTTCAACGCTACTCGAAGAAGACCCGGCGGGAACA